>NZ_JAFCUP010000001.1:0-603928 GCF_049896585.1 Flavobacterium sp. DSR2-3-3 | reverse complement strand
TACAAAGTCAAATTAAAATGAGGACATATAAAACAAAAAACACTTGCAAAAACGTTTTTGCAAGTGTTTAATTAAATATTTTTATCTAATAATCTGTATCGGTTATTCAGGACAAGACATATATTTTGGTCCTACAAATCAAATTTGATTCCTTGAGCCAATGGCAATTCGTTTCCGTAATTTATGGTGTTGGTTTGTCTTCTCATATAGGCTTTCCAAGCATCAGAACCGGATTCACGTCCTCCACCGGTTTCTTTTTCACCACCAAAAGCACCACCAATTTCTGCTCCGGAAGTACCAATATTTACGTTGGCAATTCCACAATCAGAACCCGATTGAGAAAGAAACAATTCCATTTCTCTCATGCTGTTTGTAAAAATAGAAGAAGAAAGTCCTTGTGGAACTCCGTTTTGCAACGCAATCGCTTCTTCAATCGTGCTGTATTTCATTACATATAAAATAGGAGCAAAAGTTTCTGTTTGAACGATATCAAAATGATTTTCAGCCTCGATGATACATGGTCTTACATAACAACCACTTTCATATCCTTCGCCTTCAACCAATCCGCCTGCAACGATAATTTTTCCGCCTTCTTTTTTGGCAGTTTCAATCGCATTCAAATAATCCTGAACAGCTCCTTTGTCGATAAGCGGTCCAACGTGATTATTTTCATCCAATGGATTTCCAATTTGCAGCTGACCGTAGGCATTTTTCAGTACACTGATAGTTTTATCATACACACTTTCGTGAATAATTAAACGTCTGGTTGATGTACAACGTTGTCCTGCTGTTCCTACCGCTCCAAAAACGGCTCCAACCAATACCATACTGATATCCGCATGTTCCGAAACGATAATAGCATTGTTTCCTCCTAATTCAAGGATGGTATTTCCAAAACGTTCTGCAACGGTTTTTGATACGTGACGTCCAATTCTGGTTGATCCTGTAAAAGAAACTAACGAAATTCTTTTATCATTGTTGATTAAATCTCCTGATTCGTTTCCTGTGACTAAACAACTAACGCCTTCGGGAACGTTATTTCTTTTTAAAACTGTTTTGATAATATTTTGACAAGCAATTCCACATAAAGGTACTTTTGAACTTGGTTTCCAAATCGCAACATCACCACAAACCCAGGCAATCATTGCGTTCCAACTCCAAACAGCTACCGGAAAGTTAAATGCTGAAATGATTCCAACGGTTCCTATTGGATGGTATTGCTCATACATTCTGTGCAAAGGTCTTTCAGAATGCATTGTTAATCCATACAACTGACGGGATAATCCCACCGCAAAATCACAGATATCAATCATTTCCTGTACTTCACCATATCCTTCTTGAAGACTTTTTCCCATTTCATAAGAGACCAGCTTTCCAAGAGGCTCTTTGAATTTTCTTAATTCATCTCCCATCTGACGAACAATATCACCTCTTTTAGGAGCTGGAACCATACGCCATTCCAGAAACGCTTCTGAAGCTTTTCGCATCGCTTTTTCGTAATCCTCTTTAGAAGATGTTTTTACTTTTCCAATTAAAGTGCCATCTGCTGGTGAATAACTTTCGATGATTTTTCCGTTGGCAAAATTAGCTGCTCCAGTTGATGTTCCTTCATTTATCTCCTCAATCCCTAATTGCTTAAGGGCGTCTTTGATTCCGAATTGATCTGCTATTGTTATCATTGTAACTTTTTTATTAAAAATTGTTATATTTTTTACAAATATATTGATTTAACGTGAAATAGTAAACATTGCTACTTTTATTTTACGCTTTTTAGCCACGATATGAGTGGCATCCTTTTGTGGTCTCGTTTTTTTTACGAGACCGCAAAAGATAGAACGGATAGCGGACACGAGCGAAGCGAACTGACGAAGTACTTAGCTCCTAAACCCGATATAAATTCAGCATTGAATTATTTTTTGGCAACAAATCTTGGGTCGGTTTCCATTATGGTTCCGCATTTTTCGCAGGTTCGCAAATGTTCTGAATTATAGAAATGTTCAAAATGAGGCAAGAAATCTTTTTCGATATTATGCAGTTCAAAATAGACTTCGTGCAGTTTATTATTGCAATTATCACAAAACCAAAGCAAGCCATCTGTAAATCCTTGTCCCGCTCTTTTTCGTTCAATGACAAGTCCAATAGAACCTTCGGAACGAACTGGAGAATGCGGAATTTTAGCGGGATGAAGGTACATATCACCGGGATGTAATTCCATTTCTTTTCGCTCACCGTCTTCTTGAATAATTACTTTTATGGAGCCTTCAAGTTGGTAAAACAATTCTTCGGTTTCATTGTAATGATAGTCTTTTCGGGCGTTTGGACCGGCAACAACCATAACGATATAATCCCCGGATTCTGTGTATAAATTCTTGTTGCCAACGGGCGGTTTGAGCAGATGACGGTTTTCGTCAATCCATTTATTGAGGTTGAAAGGTTTTGCTATTGCCATGATTTTTATTTTAAATGTAAAGTTATGAAATAATAAATCGTTATTTTTTTTCCTTGATTAAATAAATATAGACGGGGAAATGGTCGCTAAATCCGATTTCGGTGGTGGAATGCCGTAACGGATATCCTTTGTATTGTCCGCTGGTTTGTATCAAGAATGGCTTATTGTAAATTCCTGCTTTCCAATACCGAAAACTCGTATAATCCGTTTGAAGTAAAGTTTCGGAAACCATTATTTGATCAAAAATATCCCAAGCATCTCGAAATGCAATGGTTCCAAATCCTTTTTTGGCCATTTCTTCAAATGGATTGTAAATTTCGAACGGAAGCACATCTGCCTTTTTTGCTTTGGCGCCAAGCCCAAATTTGACACTTTTATTATACGGTCCATCATTCAAATCGCCCAAAACAATCACTTTTGAATTTGGATTTATCCGTTGCAAAGAGTCTATTATTTTTCGGTTTAATGCTCCAGCGGCTTCACGGAACGGACTGGATTTCTTCTCCCCGCCAGAACGCGACGGCCAGTGATTGACAATGATATTAATTTCCTCGCCATCGAGAAATCCAGTTACCAGAAGCTGATCACGGGTGTAAACCCGATAATTTTTGGTGCTTATTTGCAACTCATCATCTGTTTTTTCTTCAGCATTGGCTTTAGTATTTTCATTCGTAACAGTTCCTTCTTTATAAATGTACAACGGAATATTATTGTAACTAGTGGGCTGAAATTTTTTTTTCTGATACAACAGCGCCACATCGATTCCTCTTTTGTCAGGCGAATCAAAATGGATAATTCCGTAATCTTTCTCGATTAGTTTGGGCTGTTTCACTAAATCTTCCAAAACGCCCCGGTTTTCTATTTCGCATCCGCCAATGAATGTAGGTGAATCAGTATTTTCACTAGAACCTATCTCCGATAAAACTCGGGCTAAGTTCCCCAGTTTCTTTTCGTATTTATCGTACGTCCAACGCTGCAAACCAGTTGGAGTAAACTCTTCATCAAAAGTATCCGGATCGTTAATGGTGTCAAAAAGGTTTTCAAAATTATAAAAAGCAACGGTGTGAATGATGTATTTTTTTTCTTGCGCATTTGATTTTGCAATCGCAAAAAATAAAAATAAAAGAGGAATCCAGTACATAATTCTCATAAGCATCATTTGTTTACCACCGTTGATTTTACCCCATTTAGAATCTGGTTATTGTAAAAATAGTCATTTGAGGTGAATTTATATTTGTTTTCTAATTGTCTATCTTTGTTTTTGTCATTTTAAAGACTTCCTACTTAATTTTTTTAGAACAGTAATTCCGCATGAACAAAAACCGCTTCCCTTTTAAAAAACAGCATCCTGTTTTATATCAATTTCTATTGCTTATTTTTGTTTTACAATCTTTCCACAGTCAAGCCCAATACAACATGATTACACCACCTAGTTTAAAAAAAGGAGATACCGTAGCTATTTTGGCAACAGCCAGAAAAAATACAGATGACAACTTGAAACCCGCTATTAATTTATTGAAAAGCTGGGGCCTGGAAGTGGTTATAGGCAGCACAATAGGTTTAGACAAAGACCAATTAGCCGGCACTGATGAGCAGCGTGCCGCCGATTTTCAGCAACAACTGGACAATCCAAACATCAAAGCCATTTGGTGCGTTAAGGGTGGATATGGAACCGTGCGAATGATCGATTTACTGGATTTTACTGCGTTCAAAAAAAATCCAAAATGGATTGTTGGTTTCAGTGATGTGACCGTTTTACACAATCATTTGAATACAATGGGTTACAAATCCATTCATGGAATCATGCCAATAACCGTTCCTAGAGCAACTCCAGAAGCCATACAAACCATGAGAACTGCGTTGTTTGGCGAAAAACTCTCATACGAAATTGATCCTTTCCTGATGAATAGACCCGGAAAAGCTACCGGAGAATTAGTGGGTGGAAATTTATCGATTTTATACAGTTTATTTGGTTCACCCTCCGCGATTGATTGTGCTGATAAAATCTTGTTTATAGAAGATTTAGATGAATATTTATACCACATTGACCGCATGATGATGAATTTAAAACGAAATGGATGTCTGGAAAGCATCAAAGGAATTGTTGTAGGTTCCATGACAAAAATGAAAGATAATGATATTCCTTGGGGGAAAAACTCGATAGAAATCATCGAGGATGTTACCAAAAAATACAATATTCCTATCTTGTATAATTTTCCTGCCGGCCATATTCAAGATAATAGAGCCTTAATTTTAGGAAACAATGTGACGATTAATGTCACTGAAAAATGCAGTACGCTGATTTTTGAATAAAAAAATCCTGACTCCTTCTCACTCTAAAAGTGGAAGAAATTAAACAGAAGCAGACTGAGAATAATTGTTGTTATACTGAAAATCGTTTTGGATTTTTGATTGCATATTAACGTCTCGAAGCGTCGGGATTGATTGCATAAGTTTACAAACTGAATACTGCAACTGAACACTGAACACTTTTTTTATGGCGGAACACAACGAACTCGGCAAAATTGGAGAAGAACTGGCAGTCGAATTTCTACGGAAAGACGGCTACATTATTTTGCAAACCAATTGGACCTTCCAAAAAGCCGAAATAGATATTCTCGCCCAAAAAGGAAACACACTTGCTGTTGTTGAAGTCAAAACACGTTCCTCATTAGAATTTGGATTGCCACAAGATTTTGTAAAACCAAAAAAAATTCAGCTTCTTGTCAAAGCGGTAGACGCATTTGTAAATGAAAGAAATTTAGATATTGAAGTCCGTTTTGACATTATCGCTGTCCATAAAGAAGGGAAATCTTTTGTAATTGAGCATCTTATCGATGCTTTTTATTACTTTTAGTTGTTTTTTCTTGTTGTTGTATTTGTAACAAAATGTTTTTAATTTATATTTGCACATTATTTTCACACTAACTACGCGTAAAATAACAACACACTAAAAAATTACATTATGAAAACTGTTTCTTCCATTGTAGAAAATTACATCAAAACAAAGCCTTTTTTGCTGAATGCATTATCATTAGGCATCATCAATCTAACCTCATTATCCAGAAACATAATGACCGAACTGGAAAGTGAATTTGGCAAGGAAGTAAAACAAGGTGCGGTTGTTATGGCTTTAAAAAGACTAACAGAAGAACTGGATTTCAGGTTAAATCACAAGATAAATAAAGTCATCAAAAATATTGGGGAAATCACCGTTCGTTCGGCCCTGACTGATTACACCTTTGCTGCGTCCGACACTGTTTTGAACAAACAAGCCGATTTAATTACGGATATCAATTCTCTTCCAGATATTTTTTACACTTCATCCAGAGGCGTAAATGAAACCAACATTGTGGTTAGTAACAGCATCAATAATTTGGTTGACAAGCATTTTGCCAATGAAAAATTGATTCAAAAACTAGATAATTTGGCTTCGATTACCGTAAAATTACCGAAAGAAAATATTGTCGTTCCTGGAATTTACTATTTCATCTTTCAACGTTTGGCTTGGGAGGGAATTATTATTAATGAAGTAATTTCGACATCAAACGAGTTCACGATTTTAGTAAGCGAAGCGCAAGTAGATGTGGCTTTCAAAGTCATTAAGGACTTGAAGAATTAGATTGGTTTTCTAATATTTCGGTTTTTGTTTAGTTCCTCTAAAATTAATTATTTCAATGCTTGATTTTTTATAATCTACTCGATATACCAAGTAGTTATTTTTATCTACTGTTGCTTTGTGAAGATTTTTACAGGTTTCAGATTTTGGATATAAGTCAGGGAAAAGACTAATCTGATTGGTAACTTGGTTGATGTTTTCTTCCAATTGCAAAATTTCTCTAAAAGTCCATTGTGCCGCCAAATATTCAATAACCACCGCCAAACCCTTTATCGGATTGTGGCGTCCATTTGATCTTTAACGCCATTTAGAAAATCTATTCATTACGGTTTCATGACTAATAAATTCGTCGTTTTCTGCTTGTTTTAAACCGATTTCAATTTCCTGTTTTTCTTCTGAATTTAAATCAGTGAACCAATTTTTTTTACTACTTTTTAAAATAATTTCAAGTTTTTCTAATAAACTTTCGTCTATCGTAGTCAACTCTTGAATAAAATTATATTTTCTAATGGCTAAATTCATAACTTAAAATTTTAGTTTAACAAAGTTATTTCTTTTGATTGTGTTAAAAAAACAAACCCTAAAATTTAACTAACTATTTTATTTTCAGATATTAAAAGATAAATTAATCTTAAATCTATTTCGTTTTGATAAAAAAAATTGAATTAAATGTAAATCAGAATCCAATTTAAAAATGTCTTATTCCCCACCCAACATCTCCATCAATTCCAATGCTGTTCTAGTATTTTTCACATTGTCAAAAGTCAACAAAAGTCTTAATCCAGCTGGCGTTTGCTTCTCTTTCATTTTACAAATAGCACTGTGTTTTTGCACAAACTGTAACACATCCTGAAAACGTTTAGATTGATAATAATCGGATTGTTGATCTGAAATAAAATAACCAATCATTTTGCCTTGTTTCATTACTAATTTTTCGATTCCAATACGGGTTGCAATCCATTTGATACGTATACTATTCATTAACGCTTTGGCACGCGCTGGCATTGGACCAAAACGGTCTATTAATTTATTCTGAAAAATAATGAGTTCTTCTTCGTTTTTAATACCGCCCAATTCATTGTACAAACTCAATCGTTCCGAAACATTATTGATGTATTCATCCGAAAACAACAACTCAAAATCAGTGTCAATTTGCAAGTCTTTTACATATTCTTTGGTTTCCAAATTGTTTTCCTCCGGATACAAATCCTTAAATTCATTTTCTTTCAGTTCATCAATGGCTTCGTTCATGATTTTTTGGTACGTATCAAAACCGATTTCGTTAATGAAACCACTTTGCTCTCCTCCCAATAAATCTCCGGCACCACGAATCTCCAAATCTTTCATCGCAATATTAAATCCACTTCCGAGTTCGCTGAATTGTTCCAAAGCCTGAATTCGTTTTCTGGCATCATCCGTCATCGCAGAGTATGGCGGACAAATAAAATAACAAAACGCTTTCTTATTACTACGTCCTACCCGACCGCGCATTTGATGCAAATCAGACAATCCGAAATTATTCGCATTATTGATAAAAATAGTATTCGCATTCGGCACATCTAATCCACTTTCAATAATAGTTGTAGCAACTAAAACGTCGAATTCCCCGTTCATAAAAGCTAACATCAACTCTTCCAGTTTTCTACCTTCCATTTGGCCGTGACCAATTCCCACTCTGGCATTAGGAACCAAACGCTGAATCATTCCTGCTACTTCTTTAATATTTTCAATTCTGTTATTGATGAAAAATACTTGTCCGTTACGTTGAATCTCATACGAAATCGCGTCCCGAATCAGCTCTTCACTGAAACCGACCACATTCGTTTCTATAGGATAACGATTAGGTGGAGGAGTTGTAATTACCGACAAATCACGAGCTGCCATCAACGAAAACTGTAACGTTCGTGGTATTGGCGTTGCGGTCAAAGTCAGCGTGTCGACATTTGCAGCTATGGTTTTGAGCTTGTCTTTTACATTGACCCCAAATTTTTGTTCCTCATCCACAATCAACAATCCAAGGTCTTTGAAAATTACATTTTTGTTGACCAATTGGTGTGTTCCAATCACAATATCGAGTTTTCCTTCGGCCAATTGTTTTAAAGTTTCCGCTTTTTGTTTGGCCGTTCTAAAACGGTTCAAATAACCAACAGAAACTGGCATATCTTTCAATCGTTCTGTAAAAGTTCTGTAATGCTGGTATGCCAAAATAGTTGTAGGAACAAGAATCGCCACTTGTTTGCTATTATCGACTGCTTTGAAAGCCGCACGAATGGCAACTTCGGTTTTTCCAAAACCTACATCACCACAAACCAAGCGATCCATCGGACGGTCGCTTTCCATATCGGCTTTAACTTCTGCCGTAGATTTGGTTTGGTCCGGTGTATCTTCATAGATAAACGAGCTTTCCAGTTCGTTTTGCAAATAACTGTCTGGTGCAAACTGAAATCCTTTTTCGAGCCTTCTTTTGGCATATAATTGAATCAAATTGAAGGCAATATGTTTGACTCTTGCTTTGGTTTTTTGTTTTAAAATCTTCCAAGCATTCGAACCTAATTTATAAATTTTGGGTGGCGTTCCGTCTTTTCCGTTGTATTTTGAAATTTTATGTAGCGAATGAATGCTCACATACACAATATCATTATCGGCATACACGAGCTTGATGGCTTCTTGAGTTTTGCCTTCAACCTGTATTTTTTGCAAACCTCCAAAACGCCCAATTCCGTGATCGATGTGCGTCACATAATCACCAACCGAAAGTGTCGTAAGTTCTTTTAAAGTAATATTCTGTTTTTTTGAATAGCCATTTTTGATGCTGAATTTATGGTAGCGTTCAAAAATTTGATGGTCGGTGTAACAGGTTATTTGATTTTCTTCGTCAATAAATCCTTGGTACAAAGGCAAAACAATCGTGTTGTATTGCTTTCGGATATTCTCAGAATTGGCCTCATCCAAAGTTTCGAAAATATCATGAAATCGTTTCGCTTGGGCGTCATTTGAACAAAACAAATAATTTTTGTAACCGTTAAAATGATTTTCATTCAGATTATTCAGCAACAAATCAAACTGCTTGTTGAATGACGGTTGCGGCTGAATGTGAAATTCAAATTTTTTGGTGGTTCTAAAAATAGCCTTCGAACTCAATTCCACAATCGAGAAATCCAACGCTCTTTTTATAAATTCCGCTTGATTTAAGAATAATTGTTCCGGTGTGGACCGTTTTATTTCCTGCGACAATTTTGCAAAAGCTTCTTCGGCTTTGCCAAATTGTTTATCCAATTGTGATAAAAAATCTTCGGTATTCTGAATGAAAATTACCGTTTTCTCCGAAATATAATCCAAGAAACTTTCTCTGTTTTCCTGAAAAACTTTATTTTCCACATTTGGGATTATAGTAATCTTTTTTTGTGTTACGATTGACAATTGCGTCGCTACATCGAAGGTACGAATGCTCTCCACTTCGTCTCCAAAAAACTCAATTCGGTACGGATTATCATTCGAAAAAGAAAACACATCGACAATTCCTCCACGAACTGAAAATTCTCCGGGTTCCGTAATGAAATCAACTCTTTTGAATTCGTATTCGAACAAAACTTCGTTGATAAAATCAATTGAAATTTTGTCACCAACGGCAACTTTCAACGTGTTTTTATCCAATTCTTTTCGGGTCACTACTTTCTCGAAAAGTGCTTCGGGATAGGTGACAATAACGGCCGGTTTTTTGCGGGAATTGATTCTGTTAAGGACTTCGGCGCGAAGCAAAACATTTGCATTATCGGTTTCTTCAATTTGGTACGGACGACGATACGAACCGGGATAAAAGAGCACATCTTGTTCGCCAATCATTTGTTCCAAATCGTTCAAATAGTATGCGGCTTCTTCTTTATTATTGAAAACAATTAAAAAAGGAAGTTCCGATTGTTTAAAAACAGAACGAATTACAAACGAAACTGCAGAACCCAAAAGTCCCGACAGCTGCATTTTTACTTGATTATTTTCCAATAAACGAGCAACTATTTGCTGTGTTTTTGGCGCATTATCATAGGTGTTATATAAGACTTTTTTACTCAACGCGTGGGATATTTGGATCTATAACTGGTGTGTTGGGAATGGCTCTTGCCGTGTCCATCATTCTCCTTAATTCAGATTCACCTTCCTCAATAGGGATTTTACTTTTTTCCACAATTTTGTCCATTTGTCTTTGAAGTGAAACCAATTCCAAGTTGATTTCTGAAACTAATAAGGTGACTTTTTTATCCGGAATGTTATCCAAATGAATGAATAAATCCAATAATCTAACTTTAGTAATCAAAGTCGAGATTCTGCTTTTTATTTGAGGTTTGTTGTATTCATAAGGAATATTATCGTTTAAAGCCATCGCTTTTTTAGAAAGCGCTTTCGATTTTTGTTGAAAAGCTCCAATAGTTTTTTTAGGCTTTTGCGCTAATTCAGCCAAAAATATACGCCATTCGTTCCACGATGCGATGCTTTTTTCAGCAGCCTCCGTTACTGGCGTGTCATACAAAACCCAACCTTTCTGTATGTTTTTAAATATAACTTCTCTTTTTTGAATTTCTTTCTTATTTTCTACCAAGCGTTTTTCATTGTCATTTTTACAGGACAATAAAAGAAAAATCAGCGAAAAGAAAACAGCAAAATTGTATTTCATTTTTAATTTCATTAAAGCACAAAGTTACAAAGTAAATTTACAATAATGAATTCCTGTATTGGAATAACAATCTAATATCGCTACACTGATTTTTATGTTTAAAAACATCAAAAATTAGGAAATTAAGTGTTTTTTTAAACACTATTTTAAGATTTTTATAATAATTTTCATCAAAGTCATATTATTTGCGAAAACGTTATCTTTGTTTTTCAAAACAGACAAAAATGAGTACAAAAATATTGATTATTGGCGCTTGTGGCCAAATAGGAACGGAACTTACCCAAAAACTACGAAAAATATATGGAACAGAAAATGTAATTGCTTCGGATATCCGAAAGCTAAATATTGATGTCGTGAATTCCGGTCCATTTGAAGTCGTGAACGCCTTAGATTTCAATCAAATTGAACATTTAGTGGAATTGCATCAAATTGACGAGGTGTATTTGATGGCCGCATTATTATCGGCTACAGCCGAGAAAAACCCCGCTTTTGCTTGGGATTTAAATATGAATTCGTTGTTTCATGTTTTGAATTTGGCGAAAGCCGGAAAAATAAAAAAAATATTCTGGCCTTCGAGTATTGCGGTTTTTGGACCAACAACTCCTAAAGAAAATACGCCACAATATACGATAATGGAACCTTCAACGGTGTATGGAATCAGCAAACAAGCCGGAGAAAGATGGTGTGAATATTACCATAATATTTTTGGTGTAGATGTGAGAAGCATTCGTTATCCGGGTCTAATTAGCTGGTCATCGCCTCCTGGTGGCGGAACTACGGATTATGCGGTAGACATTTTTCACAAAGCACTTTCGGATAAAACTTACGAATGTTTTTTATCCTCAGAAACTAAAATGCCGATGATGTACATGGACGATGCGATTGCGGCGACCATTCAAATTATGCAAGCGCCGGCAGAGCAAATAAAAATTCATTCTTCGTATAATTTGGCTGCAATGAGCTTTACGCCGACGGAGATTGCTGCCGAAATCAAGAAACATATTCCTGAATTTACAGTTACTTATGAACCGGACTTCCGTCAAAAAATAGCCGATAGTTGGCCAGCAAGTATTGATGATACTGAAGCCAGAAACGATTGGGGATGGAAACATGAATTTGATCTGGAAAGCATGACTAAAGATATGCTGAAAAATTTGAGTGTCGAAAAAGCATAAGGCTTTTACTTATATAGAATTAGGGTTTTAAAAAATCAAGGTGAAAATCTAGTTTTTTGAAACCCGCTTTTTTTGAAATTATGTTTTATTTTAAGCATCATATTAAAAAGATATTTTCTTTAAATTTGATAAAAACGGCAGCGCCATGAAACTTACATCAAGCGAGCCTTTTTGGTTGGTGAAAAATGGAATAGTCAACTCCAATCCTCCGTCATTAAGAGAAAATTTGGACACAGAAATTTTAATCGTAGTCGGTGGAATAATGGGCAGCCTTATCGCCCATCAATGTATGGAAGACGGTCACAAAACCGTGCTGATGGACCGTAGAGAAATTCGTCACGGAAGTACATCGGCGAAGACATCCATGTTGCAATATGAGATTGACGTGCCTTTGCACCACCTCATTGATTTTATTGGTAAAAAAGCCACCATAGAAAGTTATTGGGCGTGTTATAAATCGATTGATGATTTGAAGAAAATCGTGCAACAGGTAAAATCTGATTGTGGATTCAAGAAAAAAGAATCGCTCTATTTTGCCGCTGTAAAGAAAGACGTTGGCTGGTTAAAAAAAGAATTCGAGGTGCAAAAAAAAATGAAATGCTTGTGAAATGACTCGAAGCCGATGAAATTTATAAAAAATTTCACATCAAACATTCTTATAGTGGAATCTTTTCGGAACAAGGCGGCAGTATAGGTGCTTTCCAATTAGCCCACGATATTCTGGCGTACAATCATGAAAAAGGATTGAAAATCTTTGATAAAACGGATATCAAAATAGTCACTTACAAACAAAATGGCGTGAGCGTTCTAACAGAACATGGCACTACCATTACCGGTAAAAAAATAATTTACTGCAACGGTTTTGAAAGTACCGAAATCATTAAAAACAAGTTTGTAAAATTACTTTTTACTTACGCAATAGTGGGAGAACGGTTTGAAGACGAACAATCACATCTTAACGGCACTCTATTTTGGAATACGGCAGAACCTTACATGTATATGCGAACCACAGATGATAATCGATTACTTATTGGCGGAGAGGATGAAGATTTTGTAAATGCTGAAAAAAGAGATTCCTTACTCAACGACAAGTCAGTTAAGTTGACTAAATATCTGAAGAAAATTTTACCCGATTATAATTTCAGAATGGATTTTGTCTGGGCAGGAACCGTTGGCGAGACTAAATACGGCTTACCTTATATTTGCAAGCATCCTAATTTCAAAAGTGCTTATTTTGTTTTGGGCTTTGGCGGAAATGGCATCACATTTTCAGTTACTAGAATGGAACTCGTTTCTAAAATGTTGAAAAATAAGAAACATCCTTTGGCCGAATATTTTAAATTCAGAATGTGACTTTCAATAGCAACACCTGACTAGATTGCATAAAAAAAGCCCTTTTCAGGGCTTTTAAATATTACTTTAATTCGTAGGTATTGTTTTCTTTCTTGATGTCAGCCATTAAGCTGCTCGGATCGATGGTAATTTTCTTAATGGCGTTTTTTGGTTTCGCAATCATGAATTCCATTGTAGGATACGCCCATGCCCAATCACCAAGAACCGTTCTTTTTATGGCGGGATTTGGATTTTCTTTTTCAAAACTCATCATACGCAACGGAATGTAAAAACTCTCCATTGTTCCATCTGTATATTCCACTAACAAATCAATTGGCATTGGCATTCTGCCTATTCTTTCTAATGTTACAATCGTTTTTTCACCAATGTCTCTCGGTTCTCTGATACCGTAATCAATAGTGTTGGTGGTTTGTGTCCAATCCGTCAAAAACCAATCCAGATTTGCTCCAGTAATTCTTTCGGCAGATCTTTTGATATCGTTTGGCGTAGGATGTTTGAATTTAAAATCGCTGTAATACTTTTTTAAGGTTTTCATCAAATTTTCTTTCCCTATCAAATACATTAATTGTGTCAGGAAAAGTTCTCCTTTGCTATACGAAGTGATGCTATACACTCTGTTTTCGTCAAAACGATCTGCATGTGTGGTTTGTGGCAATTCTTTGCCTGAATTTACCATTGAAAAATATCCAGCATAGGCTCCTGTGAATGGATTTTCTACTTTTTTATCTGCAATTTCATTCATTCCTAAATCTTCCAGAAATGAAGTAAAACCTTCGTCCATCCATCCGTGTTTTGATTCATTGGAAGCCAATACATGCTGGAACCAAGAGTGTGCCATTTCGTGAGCGGTTACTCCTAATAATCCTTCAAAACTTCCTTGTCCTAAAATTAGCGTACACATCGCATATTCCATTCCGCCATCGCCGCCTTGAATCACAGAATATTGTTTGTACGGATAATCTCCAACTGTTTTATTGTAAAACGCCATTAACTGCACTGTTTTTGGCTGTAAATTTTTCCAGTTTTGGATATATTTTGGATTGTTTTTATACAAGAAATGCAAGTCGACATTGTTCGGACCTTTCACTACGTCGTGAATATACTCTTTGTCAGCTGCCCAAGTAAAATCATGAACCATTGGTGCATTAAAGTGCCATGTCAACGTTTTAATTCCCTTTGGAAGGGTCACGACAACGCCCGGATCTTGATATCCGTGACCAATTTCATTTTTGTTTTGCAAATAACCCGTACCGCCTAAAACGTATGCTGCATCGATGGTAATATTCACGTCAAAATTTCCCCAAACACCATGAAATTCTCTGGCGATATATGGATCTGCATGCCAACCTTCAAAATCGAATTCGGCAATTTTTGGGTACCATTGTGCCATTGATAATGCTACGCCTTCGGCATTATTTCGACCGGAGCGACGTATTTGAATTGGAACTTGACCATCAAAATCTAATTTAAAAGTGGTTTTAGAATTGGGAAGTATTGGCTTAACCAAAGTAACTTCGAGAATTGTTCCAACAGCTTTAAAAGCAGCATTAACTCCGTCTTGTGTGAAATTAGTGATATTCAAATACCCCGTTTCATTAGGTTTCAAGGTTTTGATTCGACTTTGTTTCACCTCATTAATCCCCGCATTTATTTTGTTAACCATTCTGGCATCAGGGTCCTTAATACTTTGAATTCTGGCATCCATTTCGCTTCCTGGCTGGAAAGCATTATTATAAAGGTGATAATATACTTTTCTCAAAGTATCAGGAGAATTATTGGTATAAACCAATTCCTGCTTTCCTTTGTACTCATAAGTCTTAACATCCATGGTAACATCCATTTTGTAGTCAACATGCTGCTGCCAATAAGAAGAGCTTTGAGCAAACAGATTTGCAAAACTTAAAGTAAAAAAAGATAATAAAAGTAGTTTTTTCATATAGGATAAAAATAAAAATGGAAGAACAAAGTGCTCTTCCATTGATGAATATTTGAATTGTTATTTTTTAGATATTTTTTCAGCCATCAGTAAAGCGTTGTATGCATTTACTATTTTCCCGGATTTAGACAGAGTAGAAAAAGCACGCGTATCACTTGCTTTTCCACCTACGATAACATCAGTTGAAATAGCAACACCAGAATCCATTAAAATATATTTTACTTGCTTAGCTGTCAATTTCGGATAATAAGAACGAATCAAAGCAGCAACTCCAGCAGTGTTTGGCGCAGCCATTGATGTACCTTGTAAATATTGGTATTCGTTGTTTGGTGTGGTTGCATAGATTTTTACTCCCGGCGCAAAAACATCTACATTTAGTTTCCCGATGTTTGAAAAACGAGCCACAACTTTATCTCCGTATTCAAAATTTAATGCTCCAATTGTAATTACATTATCCGCAAATTCTTTTACTTTATCCTCAGAATCATTTGGAAAATTCTCCGCATAATCGATGTCTTTGGCATCATTTCCTGCCGCGTGAACGATTAAAACATCTTTTTTCTCGGCATATTTGATAGC
Organism: Flavobacterium sp. DSR2-3-3; assembly: GCF_049896585.1. NCBI lineage: Bacteria > Pseudomonadati > Bacteroidota > Flavobacteriia > Flavobacteriales > Flavobacteriaceae > Flavobacterium > Flavobacterium sp. DSR2-3-3. The sequence continues at coordinate 588,151 of NZ_JAFCUP010000001.1, read as the reverse complement.
GTCATACACCCATTGTGCGTGTGGAGAAAAACTTTTTCCAAAGCTTCCATTAATTACTTTGGCACCGTTATCAACAGCATAACGAATTCCTAATGCAATGTCTTTATCGTACTCATCTCCATCTGGTACGGCACGTACGGTTAAAATTTGAACGTTGTTAGCAACTCCATCTCCACCTAGATTGTTATATCTAGACTGAGCCACAATTCCTGCAACGTGCGTTCCGTGCAAAATTTCGTTTTTGTCCGGACCCATTACATTATTATTACCGTATTTAGTATCGGTAATATCGTTAGGATTATCACCCACCACTTTACGGTAATCCGTTTTAAGATTGTCACCATTAATAAGAGCATCTTGAGCGTCTTTTTGTTTTTGAACCGCTACTTTAAGTTCGGCAATTGGTAGGCCATACCCTAACATTTGTAGCATTGTAGCCTTACTTTTAAGCAAGTCTTGATCTTGAGTATCAATTACATTTACCTCTGCAACAGTATATACAACTTTACCTAAATACTTGGCAACAGCGGCATCACTTGATGCTAGTGTTTCAATCATTTTTGTAGATCTTTCTTTTACTGTAGATGCCTCAGCGACTTTTTTATCATTTAAAGCCTTAGCTTCTTGGTATGTCTTTTCATCTACCAGTGATTTATCCTTGATGATTCTTTCGTATTCCAAATTTTCCTTAGTAATGTCTCCCAAGAAATTCCATCCGTGCATGTCATCAATGTAACCGTTTTTGTCATCGTCAATTCCATTTCCAGCAATTTCTTTGGCATTGGTCCAAAGCACTGATTTTAAATCTTCGTGTTCAATATCTACCCCAGAATCTACAATTCCTACAATAACGGGCACCCCTTTTTTCCCTTTTAGCAATTCAGTGTATGCTCTGTCAACGCTCATTCCAGGAATGGTATCTGTTACGATGTCTAGGTGACTCCAACGTTTCAAATCGTTTTCAGCAAGTGGTGCTTTTTTCTTAATATTTAAAGGAGCTGTTATTGCAGTAAAACTTGACATACTGGCACCAGGTACTTGTTTTGCTGTTCCACATCCTAAAAATGCTAAAAAAGCAAAAGCTGAGATGTAAATGGGTTTGATGGTATTCATTAGTTTGTTTTTATTAATTTTTTTAAATATTAGTCTAAAATAGTTGATTTTGTTGCAGAAATAGTTGTGATTAACACTATGTTAAGATTTGTTTGCATGTGTAAACCTCCTTCAACCGGACTCCTTTTTCGGTATTTTGTACTGTAATGATTTCATTGTGGGCATCATGTTCTAAAAATAAGTAGTGATTATTATCGGCAGCCTCTTGCAGAAACTTTGCCTTTTCAGGCATAGTGAGTAAAGGCCTGGTATCATAGCCCATTACATATGGAACGGGAATATGTCCTGCTGTGGCCAATAAATCAGCGCAAAAAACAATTGTTTTATCCTGATATTTCAAACGTGGAATCATTTGTTTTTCAGTATGTCCATCAGCAAAGAAAATTCCAAAACCCAGTTCTGATTTTTCAAGAAAATCGCTTTCAGGTCTTTGGATAAAATGCAATTGGCCACTTTCCTGCATGGGCAAAATATTTTCCGATAAAAAGGATGCTTTCTCTCTAACGTTTGGTTTTGTAGCCCATTGCCAGTGATTTTCGTTGGTCCAGAATTTTGCGTTTTTAAATGCTGGTTCGTAGCCCGTCTTGTTTTTATTCCATTGTACACTCCCACCGCAGTGGTCAAAATGCAGATGTGTCATAAAAACATTCGTCACATCATCCCGATGAAAACCGTATTTTGCTAAAGATTTATCCATAGAATGAGTTCCCCAAAGTGAATAATACCCATAGAATTTTTCGGACTGTTTGTTTCCCATTCCAGTATCTATTAAAATCAATTGGTTACCATCTTCGATTAATAAGCAACGTGCTGCAATGTCTATTAAGTTGTTTGCATCAGCAGGATTAGTTTTGTTCCAAATCGTTTTTGGTACCACGCCAAACATTGCGCCTCCATCTAATTTAAAATTTCCAGTTTCTATAGAATATAATTTCATTATTTTTTGTTTTTTGAAAGATTTCAAAGTTAGGAAATTCAAATGCTACTTTTAGATTCGCATAGCTTTTTTCTATTTTTGCATTCGTTATAAAAATGTTATCGGTTGCAAAAAAAACATATTATACACTATCTTTGTACTTAATTTAGACAAAATCAATATAAGCTATGATAAAAGTTTCTGACACTGCAAGGAAAAAAATCATCGATTTAATGAAAGATGATGGTTTTGACGCTACAAACGACTATGTAAGAGTAGGTGTGAAAAGCGGCGGATGTTCTGGATTGTCCTACGATTTAAAATTTGACAAAACAAAAAGTGAAGATGATAAAATTTTTGTAGATAATGATATAACTATTGCTATCGAAAAAAAATCTTTTCTGTACTTAGCCGGAACAATATTAGAATTCTCAGGAGGAATTAATGGAAAAGGGTTTATTTTTAATAACCCAAACGCCAATAGAACTTGTGGTTGCGGGGAATCATTTTCATTATAGTCGAATGTCAAAAGTCATAAAGTCGAAAGACTTGTAATGACTTCGAGACTTTGTACTTTAAAACTTTAAGACAAAAATTATGTCAAAATATACAGAAGACGACTTAAAAATCGAACTCGAAAATAAAGAATACGAATACGGATTTTATACTGAGCTGGAGGCCGAGACGTTTCCTATTGGTTTAAACGAAGATATCGTTCGTGCTATTTCGCACAAAAAAGGAGAACCGCAATGGATGACCGATTGGCGTCTTGAGGCTTTTCGTGCTTGGGAGCAAATGATTGAACCGGAATGGGCCAATGTACGTTATACCAAACCTGATTTTCAGGCTATTTCCTATTATTCCGCTCCAAAAGCAGTTGACCCTAATAAAACCCTAGACGATGTAGATCCGGAACTTTTAGAAATGTATAAAAAGTTAGGCATCTCCGTTGATGAACAAAAAATGATGAATAATGTGGCGATGGATATCGTAGTCGATTCGGTTTCTGTAGCTACTACTTTCAAGAAAACATTGGGCGAGAAAGGAATTATTTTTATGAGTATTTCTGAAGCGATTAAGGAGCATCCAGAATTAGTACGCAAGTATTTAGGAACAGTAATTCCACAAAAAGATAACTATTATGCGGCATTAAACTCGGCTGTTTTCTCTGATGGATCTTTCTGTTATATTCCAAAAGGCGTTCGTTGCCCTATGGAACTTTCTACTTATTTTAGAATCAATCAAGCTGGAACTGGACAATTTGAAAGAACACTATTAGTTGCTGACGAAGGCAGTTATGTGTCATACTTAGAAGGCTGTACGGCTCCAAGTAGGGATGAAAATCAATTACACGCTGCGGTTGTAGAATTAATTGCATTAGACGATGCCGAAATAAAATATTCAACCGTACAAAACTGGTATCCAGGAAATAAAGAAGGTAAAGGTGGTGTGTATAACTTTGTGACCAAAAGAGGGATTTGCGAGAAAAACGCAAAAATATCTTGGACACAAGTAGAAACAGGCTCTGCTATTACCTGGAAATACCCATCAGTGGTTTTAAAAGGTGATAATTCAACTGGTGAATTTTATTCGATTGCGGTAACCAATAATTTCCAACAAGCTGATACGGGAACCAAAATGATCCATTTAGGGAAAAACACTAAATCAACGATTATTTCTAAAGGAATTTCTGCTGGAAGATCACAAAATAGCTACCGCGGACTAGTACGCATTTCTCCTAATGCAGATAACGCAAGGAATTTTTCGCAATGTGATTCCTTATTAATGGGAAATAACTGCGGCGCACATACGTTTCCTTACATCGAAAGTAAAAATCCAACTGCAAAAATAGAACACGAAGCTACAACGAGTAAAATTGGCGAAGATCAAGTTTTTTATTGCAACCAACGCGGAATTCCTACAGAAAAAGCCATTGCGCTTATCGTAAATGGATTCAGCAAAGAGGTTTTGAATAAATTACCAATGGAATTTGCGGTAGAAGCACAAAAATTATTAGAAATTTCGCTTGAGGGTAGTGTTGGATAATTTGAATATGGAAAACAAGAAAGTTATTATTGTCGGTTCTTCCAGAAGCAATGGAAATACTTCAAAAATAGTTGATAAAATTTCCATACAAATAAATGCTGATGTTATTGATTTAAGAAATTATTCTATTTCATATTATGATTATAAAAGTGAAAATAGCACCGATGATTTTTTGCCTTTAATAACTTCAATTATTAAAAAATACGATACGCTCGTTTTTGCAACACCTGTTTACTGGTATGCAATGAGTGGAATCATGAAAGTATTTTTTGACCGCTTTTCTGATTTAATCAGAATTAAAAAAGAATTAGGTCGAAAATTAAAAGGTAAGAATATGTTTGTGATTTCAAATTCTGATGAAGATCAATTGGATTATGATTTTTATTTACCCTTTCGATTATCAGCGGACTATTTAGGAATAAAATATTTAGGAGAAAAGCATTTGTCCTATCAAACAATAAAAGACCAAGAACACATCAATAGTATTTTAGAATAAAAGAGAATTTAAATCCTTTTAAAATTAAAGAAATAAATGTTAAGTATAAAAAACCTTCACGCCTCTATTGGGGATAAAGAAATATTAAAAGGGATAAACCTTGAAGTAAAAGCAGGAGAAATTCACGCGATAATGGGACCAAACGGTGCTGGGAAAAGTACGCTTGCCTCAATCATTGCCGGAAACGAAAACTACGAAGTAACCGAAGGTGAAATTTCCTTAGATGGAGAAGACCTTTCGGAATTAGCACCTGAGGAAAGAGCACACAAAGGTGTATTTCTTTCTTTCCAATATCCAGTGGAAATCCCAGGAGTTTCGGTAACAAACTTCATGAGAACAGCCATCAATGAAACACGCAAAGCAAATGGTCTGGAGGAAATGCCGGCTAACGAAATGCTGAAAGTGATTCGTGAGAAATCAGAATTATTAGAAATAGACCGTAAGTTTTTGTCTCGTTCTCTAAATGAAGGTTTTTCTGGAGGAGAGAAAAAACGAAACGAAATTTTCCAAATGGCAATGCTCGAACCAAAATTAGCTATTCTTGATGAAACTGATTCTGGATTGGATATCGATGCCTTGCGTATTGTTGCTAATGGTGTTAATAAACTTAAAAGCGATAAAAATGCTATCGTAGTTATTACGCATTACCAGCGTTTGCTAGATTACATAGTTCCTGATTTTGTTCACGTTTTATACAACGGAAAAATTGTAAAATCCGGTGGAAAAGAACTGGCACACGAGCTAGAGGAAAAAGGATATGATTGGATCAAACAAGAACAAGAAGCTTAAAATTAAAACAGCCTGAAGTCTAAGGTCATAAAGTCAAAAGAAAAAGTGAATGGAAAAATTTAATTCTTGGCAAAGAGCAAGAGTTTTTAATAAAAGAATTTACCTCATTACTGAAAATACAAATTTCAAAAAAGACTTTGATTTCACGAGACAAATTAGACGGGCATCAATTTCTATATCGTCAAATATCGCTGAGTGATTTGAGAGAAATACAGATAAAGAGTTTATTTACTTTTTATATGTTGCAAAAGCTTCTGCCGGAGAAGTTCGTTCTCAATTATATCTAGCATTTGACTTGAATTATATTATTAAAAAAGAATTTGAAAAACTTTTAGAATCAGTAACAGAAATATCAAAATCGTTAAGTGATTTTATTAAATACTTAGAATCTAGTCGTAAAGTTTAAAAGTCAAAAGTCGAGAGTCAAGAATAGTTCAATCAACTATTTTATGCTTATCCCGACTTTAAGACATTTGACTTTCGACTTTAAGACTTAAATAAAAATGGAATTAAAAGAAAAATTAATCTCTTCTTTTATGGCTTTTGAAGAGCGAATCGATGTTCATGCAGAACTTCATGATGTACGTACAGCAGCACTAAAAAACTTTGAGAATAAAGGTTTCCCTACCAAAAAAGAAGAAGCTTGGAAATATACATCCCTTAATGCTATTCTAAAAAATGATTTTACAGTTTTTCCGAAACAAGAAAATACTGTGCAGTATTCTGATGTGAAAAAATATTTTTTACATGAAATTGACAGCTACAAAGTAGTCTTTATTGATGGTGTTTTTAGTTCCCATCTTTCGGCTACCACGCACGAAGGAATTGACGTATGTTTGCTTTCGTCAGCATTAAACAAGCCAAAATATAAGACAATTATTGATGCTTATTTCAATCAAATTACAAATAAGGAAGAAAGTTTGACCTCTTTGAATACGGCTTTCGCCAATGAAGGAGCGTACATCAATATCCCGAAAAGTAAAGTGGCTGACAGACCAATTGAAATCATGTATTTCTCTACCGGTAATGAAGCTGCGCTAATGGTACAACCAAGAAACTTAGTGATTGTAGGCGAAAATGCAAACGTTCAAATCATCGAACGTCATCAGAGTTTAAACGAAAATCCGGTATTAACCAATTCTGTTACAGAGATTTTTGCTCAGAAACGTGCGGTAGTTGATTTTTATAAAATTCAAAATGATACCCTTACCGCTAACTTGATCGATAACACTTATGTTTCACAACAAGAGGAAAGCAGTGTAGCTGTAAATACGTTCAGTTTTGGTGGAAACCTAACCAGAAACAACCTGAATTTTTTCCATGCTGGAGAACGAATTGTTAGTTACCTCAACGGAATTACGATTATTGGCGATAAGCAACATGTAGATCATTACACACTAGTTCAACATGCTACGCCAAACTGCGAAAGCCATCAGGATTACAAAGGCATATTCTCTGATCGTTCAACGGGCGTTTTTAACGGGAAAATTTTTGTAGAACGAGAAGCTCAAAAAACAAATGCATTTCAAAAAAGCAACAACATTTTATTGAGTGATAAAGCAACAATTAATGCAAAACCGCAGTTAGAAATTTTTGCTGATGATGTAAAATGTTCGCACGGTTGCACTATTGGTCAGCTTGATGAAACAGCAATGTTTTACATGCAACAACGCGGAATTCCACAAAAAGAAGCCAAAGCGCTATTGATGTATGCGTTCTCTAATGCGGTTATCGAAAGCATTAAAATACCCGAATTAAAACAACGTATTACCAAAATTATTGCTACAAAATTAGGCGTGAAAATGGGATTTGATTTATAATAAATACTAAGTACAAGTTTTCAAGCAACCCTTTCAGAGTTTAAAACTTTTAAAGGGTTTTTTATTCAATTATTTCTTCAAACTCCCAACAATACCTTTCAACATTCCATTAAAATCAAATTCAGGTTCTTCGGTTAAACCCATTCGTACAATCACTAAATCAAGTGACGGAACAATTGCTACCATCTGACCTTGAAAACCGCTGCAGTAATACATATCTCGTGGCACATCAGGAAAATGTCCGCCGGCATTGAGCCAAAAGTGTGCACCGTATCTTCCATTCGAAGTATTAGTAGGAGTTGCGGTATATTTTACCCAATTTTCGTTGAAAATTTGTTCTCCGTTCCAATTACCTTTGTGCAAATACAACAAGCCAAATTTTGACCAATCGCGTGTTGTAGCCCAACCGTAGGACGAACCTACATAATTCCCCGTCATATCTGTTTCGATCACCATAGAATTCATTCCTATTTTATCAATTAAAGCCGAATACCAAAAATCTAAATACTCTTGATGGGTTTTGAACTGTTTTCGCAAAATCCCGGAAAGCAAATTCGTTGTTCCCGAAGAATAATTCCAATGCGTATTTGGTTTAAATGCCGCCGGTTTTTCTAGTTGCACCCGAGTCATATCTTCGGCTTGAAAAAGCATTTGGGTAGCATCGCAAATTTTATCGTATTGTTCTTCCCATTCCAAACCGGAATTCATGTGCAATAAATCATTGGTAGTTATAATTTTGCGTTCGTCATTTTTCCATTCGGCTATCGGAGCGGGTTTATCAATATCATATTTTCCCTGTTTTTGGAGGATTCCAAACATGGTGCTAGTAATACTTTTGGTCATGGACCAACCTAATAATTTACTATTTTTATCAAAACCAGTATCGTACTTTTCAGCAATGATTTTGTCTTTATAAATTACTAAAAGGGAACGCGTTCTTTTTTTGATTTGCCCTTTTGTGTCAAAAGCATTCGCTACAGCCGCATTCAATTTAATATAATCAACGTTACTAAAAACGCTGTCTTTGGGTTCATTATTTCCATACGGAAAAGGTAAGTTGTTGTTCAATTTTGTTCTTTTGGGAACCAAATACGGTTTTGAAACATCAAAATTATCGTTGATTAAAGTGGCTCCCAAACCTTCGCGGTAAATCGCTTTTCGTTCCTTCAAACCATAAACAGAAGCAGTAGCAAACTTTCCCACTTCTTCAATTTGGTTTCTGGCCAAATCAATCATATCAATGTCATTGTCGCCTTTTGCAATCATTTCCGGCGAACGATTGTCAATAAAATGACCTGAAGCCATACTTTTGGCTGAAAAGCCAGAAATTAAATCCAGTTTTGGATAAGTAGTGAACCCCAAATAAAAGATTCCGATAAAAGAAACAAAACCAATGAGCTTGAAGAATTTTTTCATAGAGAATTAATTTGAAGCAATTTAATAAAAAAGAATCACATTTTTGAAACACTTAGGAATACTGAAAAATGATTTTTTTATGAACAAATATTTTTTATTTAAACCATTAAGAAATTAAGTTTCATTAAGATTTACCACTTAATTTTTCTTAATTTATCAATGGTTAAATTTATAAAGAGAAATTATTTCATAAAATCTTCCGATTTACCAAAAAGTAAGGTTTGAAGTCGTATTATATTTTTCTAAATTGTAACTAGTAATAACTTTTATTAACAAGTGTTTGCCAAAAATTAATTCCAATTTCACTACTTTTGTATTTAGAAAAATTCTAAATAATGAAAGGCTAATTTCAAATTAGTATCTCTAAAAAAATGTTTAGTATTGGCGTTCTTTCAAACCAATAAAACATTAAAAAAAGCAGACACATGTTAGACATTAATAAAATAAGAGCCGACTTTCCAATTCTTTCGCAAAAAGTAAACGGAAAACCGTTGGTTTATTTCGACAACGGAGCCACTTCGCAAAAACCACAGGTGGTGATTGATGCGATTGCAAAATATTATCAGGAAATCAACGCTAATATTCATCGTGGCGTTCACACATTAAGTCAACTAGCAACTGATGCATACGAGATTTCACGCGGTAAACTTCAAAATCACATCAATGCAAAATTTGCCCACGAAGTTCTTTTTACTTCGGGAACAACACATGGAATTAATTTAGTTGCCAATGGATTTGCTTCCATTTTGAAACCAGGCGATGAAGTTTTAGTTTCGGCATTGGAACACCACAGCAATATTGTGCCTTGGCAAATGTTGTGCGAGAAAACCGGAGCCACTTTACGCGTAATTCCAATGAATGAAGATGGCGAATTAATCATGTCCGAATATGACACATTACTTTCGGATAAAACAAAAGTTGTAACGGTAAATCAAATTTCGAATGCTCTTGGAACTGTCAATCCCATTAAATATATGATCGACAAAGCACATGAAGTTGGCGCGGCAATTTTGATTGATGGAGCGCAAGCCGTTCCGCATTTAAAACCAGATGTTCAGGAATTAGATTGTGATTTTTATGTTTTTTCAGGACACAAAATATGCGGTCCAACAGGAACTGGAATTTTATACGGAAAAGAAGCTTGGTTGAATAAATTACCGCCGTATCAAGGTGGAGGCGAAATGATTAAGGAAGTGACTTTCGAGAAAACTACTTATGCTGAGTTGCCTCATAAATTTGAAGCTGGAACACCAAATATTGCAGGAGGAATTGTTCTGGGAACTGCTGTTGACTATATGAATGAAGTTGGATTTGACAACATTCAACAGCAAGAAAAGGAATTATTAGAATACGGAACTAAACGATTATTGGAAATTGAGGGTTTGAAAATTTTTGGCACCGCCAAAGAAAAAACTTCGGTAATTTCGTTTAATATTGAAGGTATTCATCCGTATGATATTGGCACCATAATTGACAAATTAGGAATAGCTGTAAGAACCGGCCACCATTGCGCGCAACCCATCATGGATTTCTTTAAAATTCCGGGAACAATAAGAGCATCTTTTGCCTTTTATAACACCAAAGAAGAAATTGATGTAATGGTTGCAGCTATTAAAAAAGCGCAACTCATGTTATCTTAAAAAAATTAAAATCATCAATACATGAAAATCCTATCATTATTATTTCTGACTATTTTTTTGGGAAACGGTTGCGATGGTGTTAAAGCGCAAGAAATTGAAACCGCAGTTATAGAATACACGGCTAATACCAGAGGTTTCTATCAAAAGATAACGGTAAAAAATCAGATGCTGATGATTTCGAAAGATAGAGAGGGAAAGGATAAACCGGTACCAAAAAAATTATCGGATGCCGACTGGAAAGAATTAGTGACTTGTTTTACAACAGTGAAATTGGATAGCTTGTCTCAGCTCAAAGCACCCAGCGAAAAACGTTTTCATGATGGTGCAGCTATCGCCAAACTGAAAATTACCATTAAAGAGAAAGCCTATGAAAGCACTAGTTTTGATCACGGTTTTCCACCAAAAGAAATAAAGAAATTCGTAAATATGATAACATCATTAGCTAAAAAATAAAACTGAAATAAATTCAGCAGAGTATGAAAATTAAAGAAATACAAGATGAAATTGTTGATGAGTTCTCCATGTTTGACGACTGGATGGAGCGGTACGAATACATCATCGAATTAGGAAAAAAACTCCCTTTAATCAAAGAAGAATATAAAACTGAAAACAACATTATCAAAGGTTGCCAGTCCAAAGTGTGGTTGCAAGGAGAGCAAACGGATGATAAAATTATTTTCACTGCTGACAGTGATGCCATTTTGACTAAAGGAATTATTGCGATATTAATTCGTACTTTTTCCAATCAAAAAGCATCTGATATTCTGGCAGCCGATCTGAATTTCATTGATGAAATCGGTTTGAAAGAACACTTATCTCCAACACGCGCCAACGGATTAGTATCGATGATAAAAAATATAAAAATGTATGCTTTGGCATTCAGCACGCAGAACTAATTTAATTATTCGTATGAAAAAAATATTTTTAACAGTGTTGATTTTAGCATGCAATATAGTTTTCTCACAAACAACATTGCCAGGAACATATTCAAAAATCAAATTTGTTTATGAACAAAAATCGAACTTTTTTATTGAAGATGACAAAGTGTACGCAGACACATTATTACTTAAAGCTGAATATCCAAAATTAAAATTTTTAAAGGTAATAAGTCCGTCTGATTCGACAAAAATTATTGGATTTCTTGAAATTAAAAGTTTTAATAACGAAGATAAAAAAATACTACAAAATAATTTATATCATACAACTCATACGATAGAAGGAACCTATGATTTAAAAAAGAATAAAACAAAACTATTTTTTACGAGAGGAAATAACGCATTAAACGAAACTTTTAAAAAATATTTTGGAGGTAATTACAATGCGTTTATATTCAATGTCGTTGTAAATTACAATGAAAAAAAAATACATACTAACTATCCCAAAACGAATTATACAAAATCGTTTGACTCACAATTAAAAAAGATCAACTTTACAAGTGACGATAAAAGTATAGGAACGTACACTTTTCAAACAAACAAAGGTTTTCAAACCAATTTAGTTACTTTAGACAAAAAGTACAATAATAAAATTACTCCTGATATTATATTTTCAAACACTGATTTTGGAGTTATTAAAATAGCTTCCCTATTTGATACAATTACATTAATATCAGTTATTTACGAGTAATAAAATAATAAAAATTATGACACAAGAAATAGACACTGCCGAATTAGGAGAATCAATCGTAAAAATATTAAAGACTATTTACGATCCGGAGATTCCTGTCGATATTTACGAATTAGGATTAATTTACGACGTGATGGTCAATACGGATTTTGAAGTAAAAATCCTGATGACGCTCACATCACCAAACTGCCCGGTTGCAGAAAGTTTACCACGAGAAGTGGAGGAAAAAGTAAAATCATTAGAGAATGTAAAAGACGCTGAAGTAGAAATTACTTTTGATCCACCTTGGAGCAAAGATTTAATGAGTGAAGAAGCAAAATTAGAATTGGGAATGCTTTAAAATGGCGCGGACTCAACCCAAATCTTTAAACGATCAAAAAATTGGATTAAAATCTTCTTTTGATTCGCTTTTTTTTATACCCCGCTTTTTCAAAGAAATTTGGCGTACTAACAAAACGTTATTCTTGACATCAGCTTTTTGCAGAATCGTTGCGGCTTTGTTGCCCGTTGCAATTTTATGGGTTGGAAAACTCATTTTTGATGCCATCATCCAAATTACAACACACGGCGAAAAGGATTATTCTACGCTTTGGAATTCTGTGGCAATAGAGTTTATACTTGTAGTATTATCTGATTTGGTAGGTCGGGCAATTTCACTTACCGATGGAATTCTTGGAGATCAGTACAATATCAATAGTTCGATTAAAATCATCAAAAAGACTAATGAAATCGATATTAGTCTGCTGGAAAATTCTGAATTTTACGACAAGCTTGACCGCGCAAGAACGCAAACGGCTGGTCGTGTCGATTTAATGTCGAATGTTTTAGGTCAGGCGCAAACTACTATTTCTATCTTTTCGCTTGTGATAGGTTTGATTTATTTTGAACCTTATTTGATTGTGTTATTAGTTTTAAGCATTTTTCCGTCTTTTATTAATGAAGTCCGTTTCAGCCAACAACAATATTCGCTTGCTAGAAGCTGGACTTCCGAAAGAAGGGAATTGGATTACCTTAGATTTATTGGCGCCAATGATAAAACGGCAAAGGAAATTAAGCTTTTTGGATTAACTAGCTTTCTGGTCGAAAGATTTGAAACCCTTGCGACGCGCTATTTTAAATTAAATAAATCGCTCGTTGTAAAACGTTCCAGTTATGGGTTTTTATTTAATGTTTTAGGATCAATTAGTTATTATGCAGCGTATGTTTTTATAATTTACAGGGTACTTTCAGGTGGAATTACACTTGGTGAATTAACTTTTTTATCCGGGAGTTTCAATCGTTTAATGAGTAGTCTGCGAGATTTTTTTTCGAAATTTACTCGGATATCCGAAAGCTCTTTATATCTGAAAGATTATTTTGATTTTCTTGACATTCCATCCGAATATAAAAATGAAAAGGAAGTTCCGTTGCCAGAAAAAATTAAAACCGGATTTGAATTTAAAAACGTCTATTTTGCTTATCCGGAATCTGATAATCAAATAGTAAAAGATATTAGTTTTATTATAAAAGCAGGAGAAAAAATAGCATTTGTTGGGCAGAATGGTGCCGGAAAAACAACATTGACCAAATTACTGCTTCGGTTTTACGAGCCAACATCGGGTGAAATTTTGCTTGACGGCATTAATATAAATCGATATAATAAGGCCAATTATCAGGAATATTTTGGAGTCCTTTTTCAGGATTTTTTCAAGTATGAATTTTCAGTGAAAGAAAATATTGCCATCGGAAAAATTGATGAAATTAATGATTCCGAACGAATACAAAAAGCGGCTGAATTAAGTTTGGCTGACGAAGTTGTTTCTGAATTAAAGTATGGCTACGAACAACAACTGGGAAAACGATTTGCCAAAGGTCAGGAACTATCCGGAGGACAATGGCAAAAAATCGCATTGGCGCGGGCTTACATGAAAAATGCTGAAGTTATGATTCTGGACGAGCCCACATCGGCGCTGGACGCCAAGGCCGAAAGCGAAGTTTTTGAACGGTTTATAGGATTAATAAAAGATAAAACTAGTGTAATAATTTCTCATAGATTTAGCACTGTGAGACAGGCAGACCGCATTTTAGTCTTACAAGAAGGTAAGATCTTAGAATCAGGAACGCATAATGAGTTAATGGAAAACAATAAATTATATGCCCAACTGTTCACACTGCAGGCTGAAGGCTATCAATAAAAAAATGGTATGGAAGATGAAATTATAAATAAAGTTGCCAATAGTATTTTGGTAATATTTGATCTTGAGGATTATTATCCAACAGGGATTCGCACACAAATAGATATTTCGCAATGGCTTTTTGATGGATTTTTATTAAAAGAAAAAGACTTTAGAGCGGAATTAAAAAAGCACGATTGGACACAATATCAAAATCAATATGTGGCAATAAATTGCAGTACCGATGCTATCGTTCCGGCTTGGGCTTCCATTTTGGTTGCGATTCAATTAGCACCTTTTGCCAAGAAAATCATCAATGGAACTTTGGAAGATTTAGACGCTTCACTTTATGAACAATTACTGTCTGAAATTGACTATTCAGTTTATAAAAACAAGTCTATTATCATAAAAGGATGTTCCAGAAAACCGGTTCCGATGAGGGCTTATGTTTTAGCTGCCAAATATTTACAGCCTTTTGCGCGAAGCATTATGTATGGTGAAGCTTGCTCTGCCGTTCCATTGTACAAAGCGCTTAAAAAGGACTAACAAAGGTTTATTTTATACTTTAATTGCCACATTTAAAATATAAAGTCATGAAAAAAATAGCTTTTTCATTTGTATTCTTTTTTGTCCTGATTTCTGTTTCTGCACAAGAAACAGTAAAAGATACTACAAAGTTTTGGACCAAAAAAGGAAATATTTCATTGCTTTTTAATCAATCTGCATACAACAAGCAATGGTTGGGTGGGGGAACTTCGAATATTGCGGGGAATTTTGGACTAAATTATGACTTCAATTATAAAAAAGAAGATATCGTTTGGGATAACAAATTTATTTTAGCGTATGGTTTAACCAAAATAAAAGGAGACCAAAAAACTGCAAAAACGGACGATCGTCTGGAACTGAATTCTATTTGGGGAAAGAAAGCAAAAGGACAATGGTACTATTCGATGTTTTTTAATTTCAAGACTCAAATGGATACTGGATTAGACAAAAATGATGATAAAATATCGCATTTTTTCTCTCCGGCTTATTTCCAGTTGGGACCAGGAATGCTGTGGAAAAAAAGCAATAATTTGAGTATCAATTTTTCTCCGGCGACAGCAAAACTGATTATTGTTCATCCTCATTTTACTGAATTTGGACCTTCGTTTGGAGTATTGCAAGGGGATTCAACTCGATTTGAGTTTGGAGCTAGTATTACGGCATACTATAAATTCAATATCATGACGAATGTATCTATAGAAAACCGATTGAATTTGTACTCCAATTATTTAGATAATCCTCAAAACGTTGATATCGATTACCAAATGAATGTCATCATGAAAATCAATAAATACTTGTCGGCTAACGTAGCGGTACAAGCCATTTATGATGACAATTCTATACAAGCCGTTCAAGTACGAGAAGTATTTGGTTTAGGCGTTAATTACGGTTTCTAAGAAAATCCATTTTTATAAAAAAAGATCTTTAGAAATTTCTAAAGGTCTTTTTTTATGTTCTTTAGTGGATTTAAATAGCTTTTTTTTAGCTATCCGTAATGCTAACGCTATTATTTGTATTTTAGTTTAAGTAGGTACTCGTCACAGACGAGCACCAGATAACGTGGACAAACGAGCGCCAGTTGGTTACGAAACGGTAATTCCACTAAACCCGAGTTAGCTCAAAATGACTGTTGTGCCAAGTTTTCATTTTTTGTGATATTCATTATAAAAATTAAATTTTACTTCATTTAGTAAAATAGAGTTCGCATAAATTGTTTTGGTAGATATTAATTGTTTTTTTAAAAAGGTGTTTTGTCCTTCATAGACTTTGGAAATTAATTCTCCAATATATTTTGTATTTTCATTGATCACTGACTCATATTTCAATTTTTTATTTAAATCATTTATAGATCTTACCAAATCATTTTCAATTCTAAATAAAGTCCCTTTTTGCTTCTCTATATTTATACAATTTTCTGTTAAATATGAATCTTTAAAAAAATTAAAGGTGTGTTCATTGCCAGTTTGAATTGGTTGCATAATAGTTAAAACTCCTTTGTCTAATTTTAAATCGCCAATATCCTTTTGTGTATTTCTATTATATTCCCAATCACCTATAATTGTCATTCCATTTTCTTGTAATTCCATTTTTTTAGGATATGGAAACCCACAACTTTGAGAAACTAAATAATCATTTGATCCATTTATTAATAAGATATTGTTTATTCTCAAACCAAAACAAGATGGATTAGATTGAAATACAAAAGTTTCAACTCCAAAAGCATTTAATCCTATTGATTTTTTTGTAGATTCTAAAAAATGTATTTGTAAAAATCTATCTTTTTTACCTAATCTATTATCAATAAATAGTCTAGGATTTATTAATGCTTTATTTTTTTCCAAATAATAATAATTTAACCACAAGCCAATTCTAACTTTATCTAACCAGTCTAAAATTTTAATTGATTCATTACCTGTTAGTTCCTCTTTATTTAATAATTTTTCAACTAAAGTTCTAATTTCGGCTTCAAAGGCAGCATACCTATCATTACATTTCGTGCATGATGGACATGTTAAATTTTTCCAATTAAATACTAATGGTTTACCACTGTTAGTTTCATGACCAAAGGTCACAATTCTATTTGGATCGCCAGTAAGTTTTAATAGCCATTGAGGAAGTACATGCTCTTTATTCTTCTTTTCTGGTTTTTTACCACAAAATACACATATTTTATCCATAGTAATCAAAAGAATAATATTTATAATTTTTAACGATAGGTTGTTATAAAATTTTATAAAAGTTCCCTACCTAAAAGCAGTTTAGGATTAAATTAAGCCCATTATTCGGATTTGCCATTGCATTCAAATACAAAACCAACTCCAATTAAGCCTAAAATCCAAATTGCATTTAGCGTGTATTAGCAATAGTTACTTTTACTTAGTGCTATTATAATTAGTATCAATAAAGGTCCAAATATCAATATGTGGTAAACAAGATAAACTTTGCCATAGTATTTAAACTGAATCCATTTTATCTTTGCAGAACTTAATTCAAAATAGTCTGGTTTAGTTAGTTGAAATTTCATATAATCTATTGGTAAATGATTTTCATATTTTTTTAGAATTCTATCATATTCAATACTTATTTGTAGAAGTTCGCCTTGTTTTGTTAAAGGGTTTGTTGTAAAGTCTTTTGTAAATCTTGCCCTATTGTAGAGTTCAGAAATATCTAATGAACAACTATGATGTCGTTCTGATTTTAAGGCAAAATTTTCAGAACTTTCAAGTTGACTAAAGAGAAGGATTAAAACAGAAAAAGCAGTTGAAATAAAACCAACTTGATTATCAAATATTTCAACACCTAATAAATTGATATCGTACAAATTGACGACTCCAATAATTATAAGATATGCAGATAAATATCCAATTGATTTCGAAGATAATTTGTTTAAGGTATGATTTCTATGACTTGCAGAAAATCTTGCACCTTTAGTTGACCATAATTTATAATTTAATTCTTCTTCAAAACTATTGTTTTTAAGATAAGGCGGGATTTTATTTTTGTTCTTAATTTTGATTTTACGTATATTCTTTGCTTTTTTTATAGCTTTCCATTTTTTACAAAAATATTCTATCATTTACATCTTAAGTTATTGAATTATACGTTTTTTCTCATAATTATTACTAACTTTTATCTAGGCGCTACTGCATAGCGTATTACTTTCAAATATACACTTTAATAATTATCTTACAAATCATCAATTGGACTTTTTATTTGTAAATTATCGTTATCGCTAATCCGCATGAAGGATGGCAGCGAAAATCCTCCCGATTTTTCTTCGGGAGATTGCAACGAACAGCCTGACGCAGCTGCGACGCAGAGAAAGCTGGGGCATGCCCAAAAAAAATCCCTCTTGAAAATTTCAAAAGGGATTGCTGTATTTTATGTTTTGGAAAAAACTATTCGGTTTCTTCCTCTTCTTTTTCTTCTTTTTCCACTGCGTCTTTATAATCCGGATACAAAAACTTATTGTACGGAAAACGGGTAATGTGAATGTGTCGGACCGCTTCGTAAACGCGTTCTCTGAATTCCTCGAAATTTTCTTTCTTGGTAGCCGAGATAAATAGAGCATTTTGCTCGCCTACTCTGCTCATCCAAGTCGATTTCCATTCTTCCAGCGTATAATGCCTTGGCGTTTTTTCGGTCATTAAATCATCTTCATCAATGGTCAAATGCTTGTAAGCGTCAATTTTATTGAAAACCATAATTACAGGTTTGTCATTAGCCTTGATGTCCAATAACGTTTGGTTTACGGATGCAATATGATCTTCAAATTCAGGATGCGAAATATCAACAACGTGCAATAACAAATCAGCTTCGCGAACTTCATCCAGTGTACTTTTGAACGAATCAACCAGTTGTGTTGGCAATTTCCTGATAAATCCTACAGTATCCGAAAGCAAGAAAGGCAGGTTCTTGATGACCACTTTTCGAACGGTGGTGTCCAAAGTGGCAAAAAGTTTGTTCTCAACAAAAACATCACTTTTCCCTACGGCATTCATCAAGGTTGATTTCCCAACATTAGTATATCCCACTAAAGCCACACGAACCATCGCGCCACGATTGCCGCGTTGTGTTCCCATTTGCTTGTCGATACTTTTTATTTTTTCTTTCAATAATGCGATTCGGTCACGCACAATACGTCTGTCGGTTTCAATCTCCGTTTCGCCGGGTCCACGCATTCCAATTCCTCCTTTTTGACGCTCAAGGTGCGTCCACATTCCGGAAAGTCTTGGTAATAAATATTGGCACTGCGCTAATTCTACTTGCGTTCTCGCATACGAAGTTTCGGCACGTTGCGCAAAAATATCAAGAATAAGGTGTGTTCTGTCTAAAATTTTACATTCTGTAATGATTTTAGATATATTTTTTTGCTGTGAAGGCGATAATTCATCATCAAACACCAAAGTCGAAATATCATTCTCTTTTACAAAAAGATGAATCTCTTCAATTTTTCCTGTTCCCACAAAAGTCTTGGGATTTGGACGTTCCATTTTTTGCGAAAAACGTTTCACCACTTCACCTCCTGCGGTAAAAGTCAAAAACTCCAATTCGTCAAGATATTCACGGAGTTTTTCTTCACTTTGGTTTTGAGTTACGATACCAACTATAGCCGTTTTTTCGAAATTTATTACTTCTTTTTCTAACATGTCTTTGAATAAGCTACAAATTTAATGATTTGCTTTGTACTTATGAAGTTATGGGTTTATAAAAAATTAGAAGCCGTAAATAATGATAGTTTTCGGTCGAACCAAAAATTAGACTAATGAAATGTTTTGCCGCGAATCAAATAAATTCAGCTACAGATTTCTACAGATGAAGCTACGATTTTACTTTAAAACGAGAAAAGATTTGCCACAGATTAGCATAGATTAAACGGATTTTTCTCTTGGCGTTAAATAATCTGTGAGTATCTGCCTCAACTGTTTTATCAGCGGGACATAGTGATTATTTCCAAAAAAATATTTTGCCACGAATCAACATTTGATAAAAAAATAGTAAAAATTTGGGTAATTAGTAGCTAAAAAATTTGGAGAATTTGCGGTTATTTTTAAAATTATTGTTTTTGACTTGCTTACATTAAATACTAATTCTGTTTTAATAAATTACGTCATTTGAAAACAGTCTTTAGCAATAATTTTGACTCGCTATTATTTAAATTGAACAAAACAGTACATCATTTCAAATTTTATTCGACTGAAAAGAGAGTGAAATAAACAATAAAGAGGTTACTTTTGCTTTCGCACTATCGGAATTTAAATTAAAACAGTTGCGTTTTTCAATAATTCGATTTCTTAAAAAAAATATCCGAATGCTATTTCCAACCTTGGATTAATTATTAATTTATATTTTATAAAATGAAACAATTACTTTTCACAACCTTACTATGGCTAGCGTTTTTTAGCCCTGCAAAATCGCAGCAGTTAAAATCCCCAAATGGCAAATTTGTAATGGAGTTTATATTACTAAATGACGGAACTCCAAGTTACAGTTTAAATTACAAAGGCAAAGCAGTTATCAAACAGAGCAAATTGGGTCTTGAATTAAAAAATGACAAAAAATCACTATTAAATGATTTTATTGTTATTGATACCAAAACAGCAACTTTCGATGAAAATTGGAAACCAGTTTGGGGTGAAGTTGCCTTCATTCGGAATCATTATAACGAATTAGCAGTAACCTTAAATCAAAAAGAAACCGAGAGACAAATTGTTATTCGCTTTCGTTTGTTTGACGATGGTTTAGGATTTCATTATGAATTTCCTTCACAAAAAAACCTTACTTATTTTATAATCAAAGAAGAAAGAACTCAATTTGCCATGACAGGCGATCATACTGCTTTTTGGATTCCAGGCGATTATGACACTCAAGAATACGATTATACAACCTCAAAATTGTCAGAAATTAGAGGTTTATCAGAAAAAGCAACTACCACAAATGTTTCGCAAAAGTCGTTTTCTACAACAGGAGTTCAGACTTCGCTAATGCTAAAAACAGCGGATAATTTGTATATTAATTTACATGAAGCGGCATTAATTAATTATTCTTGCATGCATTTGAATCTAGATGATGCAACTATGGTTTTTGAATCCTGGTTGACACCAGATGCCAAAGGCGATAAAGGATACATGCAAGCCCCAAATCATTCGCCTTGGCGCACGATAATTGTTAGTGATGACGCAAGAGAAATTCTAGCTTCAAAAATAACTTTGAACTTGAATGAACCCTCTAAAATTGAAGATACTTCATGGATAAAACCGTTAAAATATGTGGGTGTCTGGTGGGAAATGATTACTGGAAAAAGTTCTTGGGCATACACGGATGAGTTTCCAACGGTACAACTTGGCGTTACTGATTTTTCAAAAGCAAAACCAAATGGAAAGCATGGCGCAAACAACAGCAATGTCAAAAAATACATTGATTTTGCAGCTAAACACGGTTTTGATGCCGTTTTAGTCGAAGGCTGGAATGAAGGTTGGGAAGACTGGTTTGGACACTCCAAAGATTATGTTTTTGATTTCCTGACGCCGTATCCGGATTTTGATGTCAAAGGTTTACATGAATACGCCAAATCAAAAGGCATTAAAATGATTATGCACCACGAGACTTCTGGTTCTGTGCGCAACTACGAGCGCCACATGGATAAAGCGTATCAGTTTATGAAAGACAACGGTTATGATGCCGTAAAAAGTGGCTATGTTGGTTCTATCATTGAAAACGGTGGAAATCACTATAATCAATTTATGAACAACCACTTTCAATACGCAATAGAAAAGGCAGCAGATTATAAAATTATGGTGAATGCGCACGAGGCGGTTCGTCCAACTGGTATTTCCAGAACGTATCCCAATTTAATTGGTAACGAAGCCGCAAGAGGAACAGAATATCAATCTTTTGGCGGATCTAAACCAAATCACGTAACGGTACTGCCTTTTACCCGTTTAGTGGGCGGACCGATGGATTATACGCCGGGAATTTTTGAAATGGATTTAAGCAAATTGAATCCAGATAATAATTCTCATGTCAACAGCACGATTGCAAATCAATTGGCATTGTACGTAACGATGTACAGCCCGTTGCAAATGGCAGCCGATACACCGGAAAATTACGATCGCTTTCCGGATGCTTTTCAGTTTATCAAAGATGTAGCAGTAGATTGGACGGACAGCAAATACCTTGAAGCAGAACCAGGACAATACGTTACTGTGGCTCGTAAAGCAAAAGTGACTAACAATTGGTTCATTGGTAATGTAAATGGCGATACGTCTCGAACCTCAACCATCAAATTTGATTTCTTAGAAAAAGGAAAAAAATATACGGCTACGATTTATGCTGATGCAAAAGATGCGCATTATAAAACCAATCCACAAGCGTATACTATTCGCAAAATGACAGTGACTAACAAATCAAAACTAGCACAACTCAGTGTTCCGGGTGGAGGTTATGCGATAAGCATCGTTGAAATCAAATAATAATAACCCGTTGGGTGTAATTCAATTTGTTTAATTTTTTAACCTGCTAGAAATATAGATTTTAAAGTTCCGTATGGCGTTTCACTTTTTTAGAGAAAACCATAGCTATGTGAACCCAAGAATTAGGCTATCTTACTCTTTTTTTCTATGTTTCTATGCGGTTCAAATTTTTTATTAAAGATTAATTGAAATTTTCTTTAATTACACCCAACGAGTTCATAATAATAATCCGTGTATATTAATTCATTCTACCACATAAATTCATAAAACAGAAAAGGCTGCCTAGAAGATCTAGACAGCCTTTTTTAGTTTTATCTTTCTCTTGAACTAATTTACTTTAATCAGTTTAACATTGAAAACAAGAACAGAGCCTCCTGGAATGGGTCCGCTACCGTTGCTTCCATAACCCAAATGGGAAGGAATTAATAGAACTCCGTTTCCACCTTCTTTAAAAAAGGGAATGCCTTCTGTCCAGCCTTTTATAACTTGATTTAATCCGAAAGAAATACCTTCGGCTTTACTCTCATCAAAAACATTTCCATTAGTAAAATACCCTTTGTACGCTACCGTTACGTTAGATGAAGCTGTTGGTTGAACACCAGTTCCCGCTTCATTAACCACATAATACAAACCTGAATCGGTTTTTGTGGCAGTCAATTTATTTTTGGCAATATAATCCACGATTTCTTTTTCATTTTGAACGGTGTAATCAACAGGTTTAGATGCTTCATTATCCGATAAACAAGAAACAAATAATAAAGAAACTAATGCTAATAAAGTAGATTTCATAATTTAATTTAAATGTTAAGGCTGCAAATATAGTAATTCAAGCAAAGCCTTTTATAAAAATCATTTAATACCAAAAACCTGAACGTCATCTACTTGAAAAGCACCATCCAAAGCTAGATTTTTCCCAGAACCGGTATATTTAAAAGCAATGTTAATTTTACCTTTATATGAAGATAAATCTACTGCGCCACTTCCTACAAATTGATACCAAGGTGTGGCTTGCTTGGGCAAATTAACGGCTAACGGAACCCAAGTTGCTGTAGCAAAATTCAATCCATCAAAATTACCGGAAACATATACTTCCAAAGAATTTAATTGGGAATCAACGTCTAAATGATGTTGAGCCGATCTAAAAGATAAAACTTCTTTCGTGTGAACCTCCATATCTATTTTTGGCGAAATTAGCCACGCTACATTTGAAATAACTTTAGTTCCCGAAATATTAAATTCGGCGTATCCATTTCCAGAAAAAACGGTGCCTTTCCAGAAAAGTGTTCCTTTCTGCACCAAATTGGACCAACCCGGAAGACTTAATTTCGATTTATCAACCACGGTTTCAAAATTTTCAATGAAGAAAGGAACCAGTCGAGTTCCAATCATTGCAACGTCTTTTTCGGAACGGGGCAATAATTGGTAATCCGTTCCGTATTTCGTCAAAATTCCCCTTACTTTTCCGCTACCTTGCGGAACTATTTTACTCGCAAAATCAGAGAAACTACTGGTCCTAAAATACACTTTATTGCCTAATTTATCTATTAAACCCCAATTGGTAGCGCCGCCCACGTTATTGACTTCTTCAAAATAGTGTCGACTTACAGCTTCGGCTGAAAATTGAACGTCAGACAATTCGACCAAAGTATTCAAATTAGCATCGTTCAGCAATTCCGACATGATTAATGACCGAACAAGAACCTCTTCCTTTACGTTTGTACAAGATGCATTCAGCACTTTTTTATATTCATTTTGCGAAAGCCGTCCTACTCCGCCTTCATTATAGGAATTCACAAAAATACTTCCGATGCGCATGCCACCGAACGAAATATCCGTGTATTGGTTTTTCAACTTTATGTATACTTTATTGCCCAATTTATAATCAATATACAAATTTGTAGCATCCACAGGAACGCTAAATCCTATGGCTGGTGTAGTGGCTGTTGCCAAAGTCTGAAAGGAAATCGACTTAAAAAAATTCCCCGATTCATCGCTGGAAACCACATACGCCTCGATGACATCATCGTATTTGTATTGCGTTACAATGGCATTTGCAACCGCATGAACTTCGCTCACTGTTTTATTTGTAACTAAATCCTGTTGTGTACAAACTAGTTTTGGAGCCACAACTTCATCTGTCACGCAACTACCAAATGTGATTATCATCAGTAAAAATAGAAAGGTTTTGTAGAATATTGATTTCATATACTATAATTTATAGATTGATATAAAGATTTACAAAATACGTTCTGCCGTATCCGTAAAAATATTTTGGCCCAAAAGAAGGCGTGCCGCTGGAAACATCCTGATTAATTTGTCTGAAATTTGCATTTCGGGCTTGTTCATAACCGCCTGTTTTATAGGTTACATCAAGCACATTATTGATACTGGCAAAAACTCCAACATTTTTACCATAGATGCGCCATGATTTTCCACCCACAAAATTGAGTAACATGGTTGGGTCAAATTTTTCTTGTTTTAATAGCACTACTGCCCGTTCTTCCGTTGCTTCCGGAAAATTAAAACCACTTGCGGGATTTTTATAAAATATCTCAGTTCTGGAAATGGGTGAGATATCAATATAACTGTTGGTGAGGTAATTTACATTTGCGCTAATCCACCAATATTTTGGATCGCGGTATTCCATTCCCGCTGAATATGCGCGTTGTGGCATCCCCGCTTGCTTGTAATTTTTGAGTGCAGCAGTTCCAAAATCAAAAATCGGACTGGTATTTTCTGGAGTTGCTTCAGCATCGTTTGTCAAAGTCACTCTTGGATTACTATCAAAAATGTATTCCCCAAAAGCCGCTGAAAAAGTGGTTTTAAATGTTTGTGTCAATTGGTATTCCAAACTAAATTCGGCACCCACATTCTTCTTGTTTAGTTGCGTTAATGTTTGGCTCACAAAAGCATCGGTGTTTAAATAACCTGCGCCGTCATCAAAAATTCCTTCGGCATAGAAAAAGGAAATTTGAGTCGCATTTTTAATTAAGGAATAATAGGCTGTTAGTCGGGCTTTTAATTTTGGAGAACGATAGATATAGTTGGCGTCCAAACTGCTGATATTCTCGCTCTCAATTCCGTCTACAATCGAATTATTCAAACGGGAATTAGCAAAAGTATTTCTTAATGAGGGTGCTTTGGTCAAATGTGCCGCGTTAAAAGTTACTAACTGTTTTCCGGAAATTTTCAAATTAAATCCGGCTTTAAAGCCAAAGTTTTCAAACGCTACTTTTTCGCTTTTCCCGAAGGAATTGGTTTCATAGATTCCGTTTTTGTACAAACCTTCCCGTTGATAATCTGCCCTTGAAAAATTTTGCGCCAGATAAAAATCCACTTTACTGTAGGTGAATTTAAATTGCGTAAACGCTTCTAAAGTATTGGCACAATAATTATAATTGTATCCATACGTATCTCCAACGACCACTTGCCGGTCTGGATTATTTAAATCCGACTGGGATTGATTCCCGCTATAAAAAGCATCAATATCTTCAAAATAAGAACCGCCAAGTAAGTCCAACAATTTTTGTGAATTATGCGATTTTAGTTTTTTGAAAGATGCTCCGGCATTCAAAAAAATATTCTCGGATAGTTGGGCACTCAAATTTGTTGTGGCCACCGCTGTTTGATCTTCTACTTGATCTTCGTATAATACATATTTACTTTTTGTAGGTTCATATCCCGTAATTGTTCCATTAGCATCCAAAACTGAATTTTGATTGGCTTGGTACAAAGCCGTCCAATCGATTTGCGAATGGGCTAAAAATCCCGTTTTACTTTTCTCCGCATTTTCATAATCTGGAGTAAATGCTCCCGAAAATTCTCCGTTATCCGGTGCGTATAGCGAGCTGTAATAACTGGGCATTTTTCTGTAATACGTGGGATCAGGGCTATTCGCATTTTGATAATCGATGTTGCTGTTGGCAATTTTCCCAAATTGATATATCACACTCGAATTCAGATTGGTTTTATCATTGATTTTAAAATAATGATTCAGCATTATCGCGGGTTCTTCAATCGTTTTTATGCGAGCATTTCTTTTTTTACCGTCTTGAAAACCCCAATAGGAACTGTATTTTACGTTCGTCAATTGCGTAACCTAAGCTGTGTTTGGAGAATTTTTGGCTCTGGAATTGGGCGTATACAGCGCCGTCAGATTCAACGAATGCCTCTCGCTTAACTTTTTTTCGAGACTTATAAAAAAAGAATTTGCATCATAATTTGTTCCTTCAAAATAGCCTTCCTGTGCCCAGCGCTTTCCTGCTGAAACGACAAAAGCCCATCCACGGGAATTCATTCCGGAAGCATGCGTTGCCATCGTGCGCCAACGATAATTAGTGTTTGCTGATGAAAAAGAAATTCGGGAACCGGGTCTGTAAATAGAAGCCCGCGTAGTGATTTCCTGCGTTCCTAAAATTCCGCCAAACGTATAATCCGAAGGAGCAGTTCCAAGGGTGAATTCCTGATTGCGGAGCGCATCATTTAATCCGCCCCATTCGCCCCACTGCGGTCTTCCATCATAAATTTTATTCATGGAAACGCCATTAATCATCATCGTGGAATGCTCGCTGTCTAATCCGCGAACTCTAAAACGAGCTTGTCCCCAGTTGAAAGCGGCGGCCTGCAAAAAAGCATCCCGGGATGATTGTAAAAGTCCGGAAGTACTTTCGGAACTACTGTTGTCCTCACCAAAATCACTTTCGATAAGGGTTATA
Organism: Flavobacterium sp. DSR2-3-3; assembly: GCF_049896585.1. Classification (NCBI taxonomy): domain Bacteria; kingdom Pseudomonadati; phylum Bacteroidota; class Flavobacteriia; order Flavobacteriales; family Flavobacteriaceae; genus Flavobacterium; species Flavobacterium sp. DSR2-3-3. Next base: position 561,403 of record NZ_JAFCUP010000001.1, on the reverse strand, counting down.
ATACTGTTTTGTTGTTCCGTGGATTGGTCTTCTTCTAAAGTTATGGTTCCTAAATCCAACATTTGTTCTTCGGTAATTTCTACAGGATACAACCCATCTTTGAAACCCTGACTGTGCACCAGAACCAAAATATTTCCTGCGGGAACAGTATCAAAACTGAAATTACCATCGTCTTTAGTGAGTTGCATCAAGGTAGTATTTTGAATACTTATCACCACAAACCCCAATGGCTTTTGGGTTTTTGAATCCACGACTTTTCCAAAAAATCCTGTGTTGTTTTGTGCAACACTACATCCAATATGAACAATAAAGAAAAATGCAACGTAAAATTTATTCATAGATGCAACGGATGATAGTTTATATTTTAAAAGCTGAAAATCCAATAAGTAGTTCAATCGTTACAATCACATGCAACGGTTGAACTACAAACATGACAACATTATCCGAAATGGGATGACGTTAAATAATTAAAACTGAATTTTGGAAAAAGTGGTATAAACCTTAAATACGATACTGCCAATTAAGTGGTATTTTGTGTGCAGCATTAAATTGAAATATTACTTGAAAGAATTCTAATGTTAAATGTATTAAAAAAATACTAACATATTGATTTTCAAGTAAGATATTTTTTATAATCCGTTTTTAAAACTGTTTTTTGGAAAAGTTCTTAAAAAATATAAACGAATTTAATAGCCCCGATGGCAGCAAGTATCCCACGTTTTTGGGCGTGGATACTGCGAACAGCGGGAGGATGTGTTTTTATAAAAACGAAATGTAGTGCTCCTAAATACTTCTATTTACTCGATTGCTTTGATTCGGGACACCATTAAGGAGATAAGAATTCCAAAAATACCGATGAATGCGAATGAAAATCGCAGGCTTGATAGCTCCGCAATGTACCCGATAATTGGCGGACCCATAAGAAAACCTAGGAAACTGACGCTTGAAACTGTAGTCAACGCCACACTGGGAGACACGTTCGGGGTTTTTCCGGCAACACTATAAACTGTGGGTACTATAGTGGAAACTCCCAATCCGACAAACATAAACGCAATGGTTGCGGGAATGACAAACGGGAAGAATACGGCTGTAAAAAGCCCTGCTGATATCATAATTCCGCTGATTTGTAAGACCGTTTTTCGTCCAAATTTGCGAATAAAACCATCTCCTAAGAAACGTCCGCCAGCCATCATAATCATAAAAGAAGTATATCCCAGAATAACTAATGGTCCGGGCGCTTTGATGACATCTTTGAAATAAACACCGCTCCAGTCGAACATTACGCCTTCACTTGCCATACAACAAAATCCGATTATTCCCAACCAAATCAGTGCACTGTCAGGTTTTGAAAAAAGTTTTTTCTTTTCGGCTTTGATGGTTTCTTTCGCTTTTATTAAAAATTTATAGTTGAACGCCATCATCAAAAACACGATTCCGGCAACAATGAGAAAGTGAACGTAAGGTGTCATCTTAAAAGTAAGCATTCCTAGTCCTACTAATGCTCCCATAAATCCGGCAAAGCTCCACATTCCATGAAAAGACGACATAATGGTTTTTTTGAACAACACTTCGGTGTAAACGCCTTGTGTGTTTACGGCAATATTAGATAGATTTCCAAAGATTCCAAATACGAATAATCCCAATGACAATTGCCAAGCCGCCGCAGCCAAACCTAAATTTGTCATACTAAGAACATATAATGAAAGCGCGAATATCAAAATTCTGTGGCTGCCAAAACGAGTAACTAATTTTCCCGAAAACGGCATAATTACTAATTGACCCAATGGCAAAGCGAATAAAATACTTCCTAAATCCCCTTCGCTGAGGTGTAAATCGGTTTTAATATCCGGAATTCGGCTGGCCCAAGTGGCAAAACACAAACCCATGCCAAAATAAAACATGGAAACCGCCCAACGAATTCGGTTCAAATAAGAAACCTTCGCTTCTGTATATGTTTTCTTAAGTTTGGCTTTCGTTTTTGACCTTCCTAAAAAGTTTAAATCTATCAAAGTGATTTATTTTAGCATTTATTGGGTCAAAATTACAAAAAGCAATCATTAATTGTGTAAAAACAACACATTTGAAGAAAAATACAACGTTATTGTTTATAAAAAGTAATTACCGGGAATTTACTAATTTTTTTAACCTTGTAAAAAATCAGTGAATTCCCGGCAGATTTTATAGATCAATTACTTTTTTCTGCGCACTGCTTTGGATTGCAGCTTCAATAATTTGCATTACATATAGACCATCTTGAGCCGTCACCGGTTCGGTTAAGTCATTTACAATCGAATGATAAATTCCGTCAAAAAAATCATAATAATTCCCTTGAAGTGTGGATATAATTTCCTGAATAATTTCTCCATTAATTTCAGTGTGCAAAAGTCCCCGTTTTTCAATGGATTCCGTTCCCCACGTTTCTAAATTTGGCTTATTTCCTGCTTTCAATTCGTCTTCCTGTACATCACCACGCAGTTTTAGGAAAGAACCTTTTTTTCCATGAATAACATACGCCGGAATGGCTTCGCGCACAAAAAATCCAGCTTTGAGTCGGACACGGAAATTGGAATAATACAGTAAAACATCAATGTAATCATCTACTAACGAATGTTCCCGCGTGATGCGAATATCGGCAAAAACCGATTGTGGTAAACCAAATAAACACAACGCCTGATCAATTAAATGAGGCCCTAAATCCTTTAAAATTCCAGCACCAGAATTGGCGGATTCTTTGTGTTGCTTTGGACTTAAAATAGGATTATAACGGTCAAAATGGAATTCGGCTTCGACAATTTCGCCCAGCACATTATCCGAAATAATTTTTTGAACGGTTTTGAAATCGCTGTCCCATCTTCTGTTTTGGAAAACGGCGAGCTTTAGCCCTTTTTCTTTGGCGATAGCCGCTAATTCCTGCGCTTGGGCAACTGTTGTGGTAAATGCTTTTTCGACAAGAGCGTGTTTTCCTGCCAAAAGGACCTGTTTTGCATATTCATAATGCGTATTCACCGGCGTATTAACGATCACCAAATCAACATCATCTTCCAACAACTCTTCCATAGTGGCGTAACTTTTTACCATAGGAAAATCCTGATGAATTAATTTCTTGCTTCGCTCCCAAGAACCAAGCAACTCAAATCCTGGATGAAAATTCAAAAAAGGAGCATGAAATACTTTTCCGGACATGCCATAAGAGAGCAATACTGTTTTTATTTTTTGCATATCATATTTTTCAGATCAGTAGAGTGTGCGTTTTTAAACAAATAAATCATATAAGTTCATAGAAGAATTGGGTGAAATGGCTAACTCTGAAATTCTACCTTTGAAATTCAATCCCAATAATTAGTGCCAATTCGTGAAATTCGTGATTGGATTTCATTAAATTTTAGCTCTTTCGTATTGTTCTGGCCATTTGACATCTGCTTTTAAATCAAGGGCGAATGTCAATCCCAGATACGGATTTCTAAGTGATTCTCTGGCAAATAACACTAAATCTGCCTTCCCTGAAGCGACAATTTCCTCCGCTTGAACGGCATCAGTAATTAAACCTACGGCTCCAGTTGGAATTCCAGTTTCCTTTTTTATGTTTTCCGCAAAAGGAACTTGGTAATTTGGAGCTAACGAAATTTGTTGGTGCGAGACTAATCCTCCTGAAGAAACATCGATTAAATCGACTCTTTTTTCTTTTAATATTTTCGAAAGCTGTACTGATTCCTCTAAGTTCCAGCCGCCTTCCGCCCAGTCTGTAGCAGATATTCTAACGAATAAAGGTAAGTTTTCCGGCCATTCGGATTGAACGGATTCGACTACTTCGAGAGTCAAACGGATTCGGTTTTCGAAAGTTCCGCCATATGCATCGGTTCTAAAATTAGATAATGGCGAAAGAAACTGATGCAACAAATACCCGTGCGCCGCATGAATTTCCATCACTTGGAAACCTGCTTGAAGTGCTCTTTTAGTGGCTGATTTAAAGTCGGAAACTACTTTTTGAATTCCTGCTTCATCTAATGCAACAGGCAATTTTTCAGTATGATGATACGGAACTGCACTTGGCGCTACGGTATCCCAGCCGCCTTGGGTTTCGTCTAGTTTTCGGCCTCCGTTCCAGGGTGACGCGGCACTTGCTTTTCTTCCGGCATGAGCCAATTGGATTCCGGGAACCGATTTATGACTGATTATAAATTGATTAATTTGCTGCATTTTTTCAATTTGCTCGTCTTTCCAAAGTCCCAAATCCTCGGGAGAAATTCGGCCTTCAGCAGAAACAGAAGTCGCTTCCTGAATGATTAATCCCGCACCGCCAATGGCACGACTTCCAAGATGTACGAGATGCCAATCATTGGCAAAACCATCTTGAGCAGAATATTGGCACATCGGCGAAATTGTAATTCTATTTTTTAGCGTTATGCTTTTTATTTGAAGAGGAGAAAATAATTTTGACGACATAAATTTATTTTAAAAGTGAAAGAAACAAGAAATACTCATTTCTAAAAAGTAAAGTTAAGATTCCCAAATCAAACTTAGAATTCAATTTACATTAATTAACAAATATTTAAAATGGTATGGAACAATTATTGTAAAATAAACAAATAGAAAACCTTACTTTTGTGAGTTGTAAAAAGAACTAAAATTAAAAAATGGACATAGTTATCAAGCTTTCTCAATTTTTATTGAGCTTATCATTACTGATTATACTTCACGAATTAGGACATTTCATTCCTGCTAAATTGTTTAAAACCAGAGTCGAAAAATTTTATTTGTTTTTTGATGTTAAATATTCCCTTATCAAAAAGAAAATTGGCGAAACCGAATACGGTATCGGGTGGCTGCCTTTGGGCGGTTATGTTAAAATTTCGGGAATGATTGACGAGAGTATGGACAAGGAACAAATGGCTTTGCCACCGCAACCATGGGAATTTCGTTCTAAACCGGCTTGGCAACGTCTGATTATTATGTTGGGAGGAGTTACCGTCAACTTCATTTTGGCTTTCATTATATACATTGGAATGGCATTTGCTTATGGTGATACTTATATTGCTAATGAGGATTTGAAAGATGGAATTTGGGTAACCAATCAGGCTATTGAAAAGGCAGGCATCCAAACTGGCGATAAAATTCTTTCTATAAACGGAAAGAAAATCGATCGCTATGACGATATCTCTAAAAATTTATTTCTGGCAAGAGAAGTTACTGTAGAAAGAAATAACGAAACAAAAATCGTTAATTTCCCTATAAATATTATCAATCAGATAAGTAATTCCGGAGCAAAACGTACTTTGGTCGAAATGAGAATCCCGTTTATAATAAGTGACATAGATAAAAGTTCTCAAAATTTTAAAACTTTAAAATCTAAAGATATCATAACTCACTTTAATGGAGTTCCTGTAAAATATGCTGACCAAGCTATATCACAGTTTAAAAACTTTAACGGAAAAACAGTTTCTGTTACTCTAAAAAGAAATGGGCAAATTATTCAGACAACTGTAAAATTCGACAACAAATCTAAATTAGGGATTGCTTATCCTTCAAGATTACCTTATTCTAATATCGAAAAATTGAATCTGTACAAGATCAATCGTCAACAATTTGGCTTTATTGAATCTATTCCAATCGGAATTAATATTGGTGTAGATGGATTAGTTGAATACGGTAACCAACTTAAAACCATTTTCAATCCTAAAACCGAAGCTTATAAAGAAGTAGGTGGTTTTGCCGCTATTTACAATATTTTTCCTAATACATGGAGCTGGCAAGTTTTCTGGAATATCACTGCTTTATTATCGATAATGCTTGGTGTAATGAACTTATTGCCTATCCCGGCACTTGATGGTGGACACGTTATGTTTTTATTATATGAAATCATCAGCGGTAAAAAACCAAGTGACAAATTCCTAGAAAACGCGCAAATGGTTGGTTTCGTATTACTTATAACACTGTTATTATTTGCTAACGGAAATGATATATACAAGGCAATTGTAGGGAAGTAAAAAAAAATAAAAAAAGTTTGATTTTTATTTGCACAAACCAAATGATAGCCTATCTTTGCACCGCTTTACAAGTGAAACACACCGCACAAATAAGCATATAAAACGTTCATTCAGCATCAGAATAAAAACATACAGTTTCCTTCTTAGCTCAGTTGGTTAGAGCATCTGACTGTTAATCAGAGGGTCCTTGGTTCGAGCCCAAGAGAGGGAGCTTTTTAAAAAGACTTTACAGTGATGTAAGGTCTTTTTTTGTTTTAAAAAAGTGTGGTTTCACATTAGAACTCCTATTTATTTTCTATATAATTGTTTATTCCAACATATTGCGTTCTTTCAAAAAATCAAAAATTAACTTATCCACCGCTGATATTTTACCTTTATCAGAATAAGTTAACCATATCATTTCTTCGATTTCTGAATCCACTTTTAGCAAACCATTATAACTTGCAGCATAACAAGTCATTTTGACAATCGTGTCTTCAGAATGCCCGTGAGCGTGTGCTTGAAATACTCCAATAAATTTTAGGGTATCTGGGATTAACACTACGCTTAATTCTTCTTTTATTTCACGACATAACGCCTGTTCGTCACTCTCAAAATTTTCTCTTTTACCTCCAGGAATATAATATTTATCTTTGCCAAAAGATTTTGTAGATAGAATTTTATTGTTTTTAATTTCAATCCAAGCGAGCTTATCAATTATTTTCATTTGCAGTGTTTTTGAAATTATCTCAATGATTGCCTATAAAATAACTAAATTCCCTATTGATAACCTCTTTTTCAACTGGCTTTTTATTAAATAATTTTCCGAGATTGCAAATGAGTTTTTTGATTCAGTAAATTTGTTTTGAAAATGGAACTTAATCGGAAACTTTAAATCCAGCTGAATTACACAACTTAAACCAATTCATAAGTGGCTTATAAAAATAATATTCTGCGTTGTGACCACTATACTTGAATTAAAAAATAAAACGTATTAGGAAGTTTTTGTGTTTCTAAATTCTTCTAAAAAATACCGTAAGGCGCTGGTCCCGTTTTTAATTTAGTATTCTTTAAAATCAAAAAACAATTTTAGAACACAAAGGCACCATTGGAGATTAACTTGACATCGTCATTTATAAAATTTTAAAATTTGAATAGAATGCAAGTACACAGGCTGCCGCCAAAACATTAGATTAAAATCTCCAATTAATACTTTGGAGTTACATACAATTACAATTTTGATTTTAAGATCTTCGATGTCGTTAAAAAGAAAAAGATTAAAATTAATGATCTTAAAGTAGATCAAAACGACCAAGGTAGAATGCCTCCTATAAAATAATACTACTCTATTCAAACAGATAAAAAGTGTTATTTTTCTTTTTTAAAGTTCGATATTTACCTTTTAAAAAAATAAATTGATGATACGTAGAAGATTTATTGGTTTCGCAACTTTACTTGGAGTTGCTGGTATTATGGGCTTTGCAATACGTCCAAAGAAAAAATCATTGTTGCATCATGTGTTTTTTTGGTTAAAGAACCCACAATCCGAGGCTGATAAACAGCAATTAATTTCTGGTTTGAAAACCTTATCGGGAATTCCAGCGATTCGTCAAATTCATGTTGGGGTTCTAGCTTCAACTGAGAAACGGGAAGTTGTAGACACCTCTTGGGATGTTTCAGAACTTATGTTTTTTGATGATGAAGCCGGGCAAAAAATATACCAGGATCATCCCATTCATCAAGACTTCGTAAAGAACTGTTCTCATTTATGGAAAAAGGTCTTGGTTTATGATGCAATAGATGTGTAAATATTGAAAAAGTGGCTACGGCCAATTCAAAGAAAAATACAAATAAAACAGGGGTTTCAAGAAATATATCTTGCGACCCCTATTTTTATGCATGCTATTTTACGATAACTATGGAATCAGTCGGTCAGTACGAAGCTGTGCAAACAAATCGTAAAAGGAATCTTCGGTACGTTGAAAAACGGTAAAGCCGAGTTTGCGACTTTTAGACATATCCGTCATTACTTCTATGGGACGTCCCAAGTCAAGATCAGTGTGCCACGGAGAAGCCAATTTGTTTAAATCAGACTCTTCAAGAGCATATTGTGTGGCGATTTTTTTCCAAACTGGAGCTTCATGTTTCATTTGTTCTTCAAGAGTATGAATTGTATCATCAAAACCTACTGCTTCAATTCCAAACGATTCCGCTAGTTTTTTCCAAAGCCATTTCCAGCGAAAAAAATCACCATTTACCACATTGAATGCTTCGTTACGAGCCGATTCAGTAGTCGAAGCCCATATTAAATGTTCCGCCAAAACTCTGGCATCGGTAACATCTGAAAGTCCATTCCATTGTGCTTCTGAACCCGGCCACTGAAACGGTTTGCCTGTTTCTCTGCAAATACTGGCGAACACCGCGAGCGTAGTGCCAAGATTCATTAAGTTTCCTACCGCTTTTCCTATAATCGTATGCGGGCGGTGGATGCTCCATGTAAAACCATCTCGTCCTGCAGCGGCATAAACCTCATCTTCTTGTGCGTAATAAAAATTATCCAAATTGAGACGCGGTTGCTCTTCCCTCAGTGGCGTTTCCGGCAGAAATCCTTCTTTGGCGTAGGCCTCAAATGGCCCAAGATAATGTTTCAGTCCTGTAACTAGCGCCACATGTTGTACTGATTTTTTAGGAGATAATACCTCGAGAAGGTTCCTGATCATCAAACTATTTACCCGAATGTTTTCGGCTTCAGAATCCTGACGCATCCAAGTTGTAATGTAAATGTGCGTGGGAGAAATGTTTTTTAACGCTGCTTTTAAATTTTGCAAATCTAAAAGATCTGCAGCAACAGGCTGAAGGTTTTCTATGTCTTTTCGCGGGTTTCTGGCTAAACCAAAAGTAGTCCAGCCTTTAGCAATAAGTTTTCCTGCGAGATTGCTACCCGTTATTCCGGTCGCTCCAACTACTAACGCTATATTTTCCATGTTTCTGTTTTAAAATTTTATGAATTACAAAATTCGAAAATATTCCATAAGTTACAAAGGACATAAGTCACAGATAATTTGTGACCTATATCACGTTAATGCGACAAACGGCTCAAAGTTTCTCTTGAAATTCCCAGATAGGATGCTATTAAAGTTTTAGGAATGCGGTGTATCAAATCCGGGTATAATTGGATAAACTGCATGTATCGTTCCTCTGAGTTTTTGCTCATCAAAGACAGAATTCGGTTTTGAAGCGCAATATTTCCGGCAGTCATTTTTTGCAAAAAGAAGAATTCCATTTTCGGTAATTCGGCACACAATTTTTCTCTGTTTTCAAGCGTGATATAATAAGTTTGTGCGTCTTCTAAGCAATCTATATTGAGTGTGGCATTCTGTTCATTATAAAAACCTTCATTATCAGTAATCCACCAGTCTTCCTTGGCAAATTGAAGGATATGGCTCTTGCCCGATTTGTCGATATAAAAAGATTTCATAAGCCCTTTTACAACAAAATGAACGTATGGAACAGGATTCCCCTGCTGCACAATGTATTGATGTTTTTTATAGTTACCAACCAAAAAATAAGACAGTACGAATTGAAATTCATCATCCTCTAGTAGTACAATTTTCTCAATTTGTTTTCGTAAAATTTCTTCCATAGTTTCTTATATTAAAACCCGGATAAAAATACGATTAAAAAAAGAACCGTTTAAATCTATTCCTAATCTTAAATAAAAATTAAAACTCGGAAGGAAAACGCAAACAAGGCAACACGATTAGTTTACTATAATTTTTGTAAATCAATTCTGCTCTTAGAAATACTAATAAACGCTTTAACCTCAAATAATCTCGATTATTTTAATTTAATAGAGATGCGGATCTTGTGCGTTCAGCAGAATCCATTTTTTATCACTGTTGAGTTTAAAGGTGCCAATATGTTCCTTGTTCCATTCATCAGGTCCTATCAATGATAGAAAATTTACGCCTGCGGCATCTCTGTACAAATGATAAATTTCACCAATAACGGGTTCAAATGAAAATTTAGCACTGTACACTAATTCATTCCACTCGTATTCTTGCATCAACTTTTGATATTGCAGTTTGAGTTCGTTAAACTTATTTCCAAGCTCTTTATTTACATTGTCAATCCCTCTACTTTTCCAAGAAACCACATCATCAACCCTGATTACCGGGGCTCCAACATTTGTAGCGTAAGGCAGTACACTGGCATTAAAACCTTTTTCAACAGAGTATACAACATTATCTGGTTTTTTATTTTTCATCTATTTTTAATTTATATTTCCCAATTAATTACAAGTAATTAATGAGTAACGTTTCATTTATTAGTTTTAAAATCAGTTTAAAATGTTTATTCATGCAACACTTTTCTGTATCTACAACTATTCTTTTGAAAGCAAAAGCATATTTAAAAATTTCAAAGCGGACATTTTAAAAGCTGTTTTGTTTAATAATTATGCTGCAAAGTTAAACAAATAATTCAAATCGGCAGTAAAATTTAAGCCTTGAAGAGCAATATTAATTCTGTTTCGACTTCTTGTTCCAAAATTAATAATATATTTATTTTCAATGTGTCGTAAAAAAGAATTTAATGTAGAGATTTGGAAGACTATAAAAAGCTAATTGAATTCTGACAGCAAAAACAGGGTTTTAAAAATTAAGATTTGTTAATTCTAAGCAAAATTAAAAACTTATTTATCTTTTTAAATCAGCTTTTACTACCTTTAAAAGATTTCTTTTTTAAAAGATTAAAAATTATACTCATGAAAAAAACAGCAATAGTTTCTCTCGCGATTCTTTCATTCCTTTCTTTCAGTTGCGATGCGCAAGTAAAATCCAATGATATTCCTATTAAAGACGAAGTAAAAAACTATACACTCCAGACTGTAGCTTCTGATATTGCAATTCCGTGGGGAATGACTTGGCTGCCTGACGGGAGCATGTTAGTTACGGAAAAAAGCGGTATATTATATCACGTCAAAAACGGTGTGAAAACGGAAATTAAAAATGTTCCCAAAGTATATACTCGCGGACAAGGCGGATTACTAGATATCGTGCTGCATCCTAATTATGCTAAAAATGGCTGGATTTACATGACGTATGCTTCCGATGAAGGGGAAGGAACTGGCGGTCACACAAAACTCATTCGAGCAAAATTATTGGACGGAAGTCTGACACAAATCGAATCGCTTTATAAAGCCACTCCAAATACCACAAAAGGACAGCATTTTGGTTCCCGAATTGTATTTGATAACGACGGATATTTGTATTTCTCTGTAGGAGAACGAGGCGAGCATTTCGTAAATCCACAAGACATCAAACGCGATGGCGGAAAAATATACCGATTAAACGATGACGGAAGTATTCCTAAAGACAATCCTTTTGTAGGCCAGACCGGAGCTAAAGAAGCAATTTACACCTATGGGAATCGCAACCCGCAAGGAATGGCAAAAAACCCCGTAACAGGAGCAATTTGGGCACATGAACACGGTCCTCAAGGTGGCGATGAAATCAATATCATAAAAAAGGGAGTCAATTACGGATGGCCAGTTGTTACTTACGGTATCGATTATGACGGAACAACCATCAGCAAAGAAAACGAAAAACCAGGCATTGAAAAGCCTATTTATTATTGGTTACCTTCTATCGCTCCTAGCGGAATGACTTTTGTTACCAGCGACAAATATCCGGACTGGAAAGGGCATTTATTGGTTGGTTCTTTAAAATTTCAATATCTTGAATTGCTAAAGTTGAAAGGCAATGAAGTTATCGGCAGACAAAAAATCGCAACCGACATTGGCCGTGTACGTAATGTGGCACAAGGTCCAGATGGCTATATTTATATGGGCGTAGAAGGAAAAGGAATTATTAAAATCATACCTAATTAGACTATGTTTACAACGAAATTATTTTTGGGATTTGGACTATTTGTATTGGGAAGCTTTTCTTTAGAAAACCCATTTTCTCCAGACAACTACATTGACTTGAATACCGAAACCACAGTTGTTTCAAAATTTCAGTCACCGGGAAAAGAAATTTATGCTGATTTTTGCATGCAATGCCATGGTGCAAATGGCAAAGGAGATGGTAAAAACTTCCCTCCTCTTGCCGGTTCTGATTGGTTAAAAACCAAGAGAAATCAAAGTATAGCTGCCGTAAAATTTGGACAAAGTGGCAAAATTGTCGTCAATAAAATAACGTATAATAGCAGCATGCCAGCCATGGGACTTACAAATCAGGAAGTTGCCGATGTGATGAATTACATCATGACTTCTTGGAGTAATAAACAAACCAAAATCGTTACCGAGAAAGAAGTCGCAGCCATTAAAAAATAAAATTCGGACTTAGTATTGGTCTCTAAAAAACATAAGACACCGAAAAACCTCCATAAAAATTGACAGGATTTCCCGGATAAAAATAGCGTGGGGCGGCAGTCCCAAAACCTACAGCATTGGGTAGAATGTTTGCTGCGTATTTAGTGTCCAATGCATTATTAACTCCAGCATTCAACTCTGTTTTTAGGATTTTAAGAATCGTAAAAACATACGTCGTTTTGATGTCAAGCAACGAATACCGCTCGCTGTATTTTGTATTGGCATCGTTTAAAGGAATTTTACCTATCGTTCGGAACGAAGTGTTGACACTAAATCCGTTTTTTGTATTTAGATCCACTCCAAAATTGAATTGTTTTTCGGGAACCCCTGTAAGTTGGTTTCCCGAATAATTCGCATTGCCATCCAAAAATTCTTTAAATTTAAAAGTATTTACCGCTCCTGAAAAATAAGGTGTAATTTTAAATTGGGTCAGCTCTAAAAGTTTATAATTTACTAAGAATTCAAATCCCGTATGCGAACTGCTGCCCGCATTAATTCCTACAAATTGATCATTGGCGGTGCGTCGTGCCACCAATAAATTTTCAATTTGTGTGGTGTAAAACGTTACTTCTGTATACACTTTATTTTTAAGCCAATTTCCTTTGAAACCGAGTTCGTAATTCCAACCTATTTCTGGTTTTAAATCGGTGTTTATTTGACCTTCCGGAGTCAATGTTTCAGCAACAGAAGGCACCGAAAATCCTTTGCTAACCGACGTAAATATGTTTTTCCCTTTGCTTACTTTATACGAAAAACCAACTCTTGGCGACCAAACATTTCCAAAAGTGAAAGGCATCTTTTGACCTCCAGAATTATTTTCGAAAACATCCTCTAACGAATATTTGGTTGTGTTAAATGCTACTCCGGTTTCCAGATGCAGTTTTTCTGAAATCCAAAGTTCCATTTGTAAAAAGTAGTTTGCGTAATTCCGGTTTTGTTTGATGGCACTAAATTCGTCGCCCTTAATACTGCCTTGACCCGGTTGCGATTGGTACAAATTTTTAAAAAGAGAATACTCGTACTTTTCAATTAATAATTCGGTGCCAAAACTCAGTTCAAATGGCAAGGAAAACAATTGGTCTTTATAATTTACATTGGAACGAAATCCCGCAGCATTTGTTTTTTCATCCAAAATATCAAAAGGTCTGGGTTCGTATGCGTCTTTAAAATTAGAAAAAACACTGGTTTGTATAGACCATTTCTCAGAAAATTGATGATCGTATCCTAACCCGAACATAAATTTGTCATACGACTCAAAACCTTGAGCGGCTGCCCAAGTAGCGGCTGCTTTCTCAGGATTATTTTTTAAATCCGTCTCATTGATAGAACTTGGAATAAAAGCTTTCAGTCGGGTAAACGTTCCTAAAAATGACAAAGTGCCGGCGGAACCAATTTTTTGTTTACCATGCAGGTTCAATGATTTTCTGTTGTAGGAGCTGTTTGCTCTGAATCCGTCACTTTGTAAATCCGTAAAGCTTGTAAATACATTTGTTTGGGAATCGCTGTATCCTGCCGAAAGACGTTGTTGCAACAACCCAAAACTTCCAAAAGTAATCGTTGATTTCCCGAATGATTCCAACAAAGGCGTTTCTCGTGAAAACAATTGGATTACACCGCCCAAACCGGAACCAAAACTAGTGGCATTTGGCCCTTTTATAATTTCAATTTTTTCGATTGATGCTAAATCAATATCATCAATCGTAGTTTCGCCTTCACCGGAAGTCAATGGAATCCCATCAAAATAGGCTTTTATTTTATTGGTACCGTATTGAGATCGGGCGCCAATACCCCGAATCGTAATCCTGTTGGTATTAATAGCACCTTGCTGCATCGTAACGCCAGGGATTTTGTTTAAGACCGGAGTAAGAATAATTCCATCACTTTTATTTATGTCAGCTGTGGTAATAACTGAAACAGAAGAAGCCGTATTCTGAAGTACATTTTTGATTGGCGAACCCTTCAATGTAATTTCTGAAAGGGCAATCGTATCTTTTTTTATTTGTCCAAAAACAGCAGTCGCACTACATAAAAAAAGGAGGAAAAAAAAGGAATTTTTGAACAATTGCTTGAGTATTTGAATGAATAAAAACGTTGATAAAGTTAGCTATTTATTTTTATTTCTAAAAATCATTTTTAAACAAGAATCGATTAAAGAAAATTCTCGATTGCATGTAAGCGAAATTATATTCTGTTTTTATATTTGATGACATTAAATTGTGAAATTACATAAAGCCTTAGTTAAACCGTAAATTATATAAAAAATACCGCTTTATGACACTACTTTACATAAAAAGACGTTCTTTAAAAATCATACCTTTGTCGTTGAAACAAGAATTAAATTACCTTTAAACTTCGATATTTCTTTTAAATAAAAAAACAACATTATTTACTTATGAAAAAATTAGCACTTGCATGTATCACACTTCCTTTATTGTTGTTAAGTACTTTATCCTGCGATCGTGGCAAAGCGGCCGATACTGTGAACGGAGAAACGACAACAGAGACTAAAAAAGCGGATTCAATTGAAAAAAAGAAAGTTCTTACCATTGACACACTTGATTTCAACAAAAGAATGGTCGCTTTAAGCAACAATGACACTACCGGAAGATGGCCTGTAAAAGCGCCTTATCCTTTACCCGGCGCGTTATTACCATACAATAGAATTATTGCTTATTACGGAAATTTATATTCCACGAGAATGGGTATCTTAGGTGAACTTCCTCGTAAAGAAATGTTGGCAAAATTACAAGGCGAAGTCGCTAAATGGCAGGCAGCTGATTCTACTGTAAAAACAATTCCTGCTTTGCATTACATTGCTGTTACGGCTCAAGGCGCTCCGGGAAAAAACAACATGCACCGCCTGCGAATGCCTTTTAAACAAATTGACACTGTTATCAGTTGGGCAAAACCTATTAATGCATTAGTGTTTTTAGATATTCAGGTAGGTCACAGCACTGTTAAATCAGAAGTAGCGGAACTGGAAAAATATCTTGCCATGCCTAATGTACATCTTGGAATTGATCCTGAATTTTCGATGAAAAACGGAGAACGTCCAGGTTCTAAAATCGGGCATTTTACTGCCTCAGACATTAATGACGCCATTGATATTTTGGCAGACATTGTGCGTAAAAATAAACTGACTCCAAAAGTATTGGTAATACACCGATTTACACAAGGTATGGTGAAAAACTACAAAGAAATCAAAACCGTACCCGAAGTACAAATCGTAATGGATATGGATGGTTTTGGAAGTAAAGTATTAAAAAAAGATTCTTACGTAAGTTATATTTATAGAGAACCTGTACAATTTGCCGGTTTTAAATTGTTTTATAAAAATGACAATAAAAACGATTGGAAAATGTATAGTCCTGAAGAATTAGTAAAATTCACTCCAAAACCAATTTACATTCAGTACCAATAATAACGATTCAACTTATGAAAAATATTCTTTATTCCGTTTTCATTGGATTATTTTTATTGGTGGGATGTCAATCAGAAACGCGTAAAATAGTTCCTGAAGTCCCACTTGTCGCGGCTCCAGCAAAAATTGTTGCTCCAAAAAAAGTAGCTGCAGATGCCGCGACCATTCTTTCGAAAAAAGAAGTACCCATTTTATGTTATCATAACATCAGGGATTTTAGCGCCAGTGCGAGTGGAAACGTGAAGGTATATACCGTAAAACCTCCTGCTTTTGCTGAACAAATGAAAACGTTAGCTGATGCAGGCTACCACACCATCTTGCCGGAACAATTGTATAATTATTTAGTTTTTGATGGCCCATTACCTGAAAAACCAATCATGATTACCTTTGATGATACCAGAGAAGAACAATTCAGTATTGGCGCAGCCGAGATGAAAAAATACGGTTTCAAAGGGGTGTTTTTTATTATGACTGTTTCTATTAACCGTCCCGGATATATGAGCAAAGAGCAAATCAAAAGCTTGTCTGACGACGGGCATGTAGTAGGCGCACATACTTGGGATCATCACATGGTTACAAGATATACCGGAGACGACTGGAATACCCAATTGGTTAAACCAAAAGCAAAACTGGAGGAAATCGTAGGGAAACCAGTACCCGATTTTGCCTATCCGTTTGGATTATGGAATACCGAGGCAATCCCTGAAATAAAAAAGAGTGGATATAAAATGGCTTATATTTTATCTACCAAAAGAGATCCTGTTGATCCATTGTATACTATCAGACGTATTATAGTTTCGGGAACTTGGTCTACTGAAGGGACAATGAAGGCTATAAATTCTTCTTTTACTAAAGCTGAATAGCATTTTAAACCGATTCTAAATTTGCATTTGTTTTTGGAAATTAAATCAACTGCACGACTTATGAATTAACAATATAACCGTTGAAAAGGTTCTTTGCACAACTTTTTTTGCTTTAGTTTTAAAGAGTTTCTTAACTAAAATATAGGTCATAAAAAAAACACTATCGTATTCCAAAGAATATAATAGTGCTTTTTTTATTTAAAATAACTGTTTTTATCTTGGTGACAACCAACCTTCAGGATTGTTGTAAGTAGTGTTTTGAAGGATTAAGAATTTAATTATCGTTTTACCCGTTTCACCGTTGGTTCTTACTTTTCCAAGGCTTTGCTTTATACTCACTTTATCTCCTTTGCTAACATTCACGGAACTTAAATTTTGATAGACCGTGAAGTAATCACCGTGTTGTATCATTACCGCTTTGTTTACTGGTGACAATACAATAACGCTGGTAACTTCTCCTCCAAAAACGGCTCTTGCACTTGCGCCTTTGTCTGTAGTGATTTCTACACCGCTATTGTGCACGGTTATCGTGTTAAACAAAGGATGCGTTTGGTTTCCGTATCCTAATGACACATATCCTTTTTCAACTGGATAGGGCAATCTTCCTCTGTTAGCTCTAAAATTATCCGCAATAATTTTAGATTCAGGGGTCAGTTCAATTTTAGATGATGATACCGCAACTTTAGAAACTGGAGCACTCGGATTGGCTTTCGCTTTTTCTAGAGCCGCTTTCCTGTTGGCTGCAGCAATAGCTTCCCGTATTAGTTTATTTATTTGTCTGTCAATCGTTCTGTATTCCTGTTGTTTTTTCTTGATTTCTTTAGCAATCTTATTTTTATCTTTTTTGATAACGCTTACTAACTTCAATTGCTCTTGTTTTTCCTTTTCTAAAGACAAACGTTCTTTTTGGTTTTCAGCAATCAGTTTTTGTTTTGCTGTTTTTTGTACATCTAGTTTTTGATTAAAATCTGTAAGCTTATTTGTTTTTGTTTTTATTTCTTCTCCCTGCATTTTTCTGTAGCTGGTATATTGTTTCATATACTGCGCTCTTTTATATGCCTGCAAAAAGTTTTCAGACGATAACAAGAACATCGCTCTGCTCTCCGATGAACGGCTTTTATATGATTTCACAATCATCTTAGCATAATCTTCCTTAAGTTCAGCTAATTCTTTTTTCAATTTATTGATTTGAACCTGATTAATATACATGTCATTATTCAGCAATTTGGTTTGCTTTTCAGTAGTGTTTATTAATTTTTCCTTCAGCTTTATTTTGGTGCTTTGAATGACAATTACGTTAACAACAGATTTTTCTTTTTTCTTTACAGATTGTAATAACTTTTCATTTTCTCGAATTTCTTTTTGAATTTGAGCTTTACGTTCTTCTAATTTTTCTTGTTGAGATTCCTGACTCCACAGTAATGAAGTCATACAGATAAAAATTAGGCTTAGGAGAAATTTTGGCATATCGAAAAAATATTTTTGCTAATTTACTTAATTATAATTCTTTTGTACCCATTTGGAACACTATAAGGAAAAGAAAGTTCTTCATTGAAAGTTACTGAGTTGTATTCGAGATTAATTTCGGTATTTCCTTTCTTCTGAAATGTATTGATTAAAACGCTTGTTGGTAGTGTAGCCTGATTGTATACTTTGTTGTCAGCATATGCTACTTTGATCGTTCGCTCTTCAGCAGTTTGCGTGATTTCCTGTTTTTGAACCAAGAATTTATCGGCATCCAAAAAGAATGATTTTTTGGTGTTTTTATTTGATGTATCATCCAATCGATACGTTTGTTCCAATAATGATTCTAAATATTTTCCTTTTGTCAAATCATCAATTGCCTGGCCTAATAACATGTTCTGGATTTTATTATAATCTAAATCCGTTCCTAACCACTGGCTTAAAGTACTGAAATCACCATCAAAATATTTCCCGTTTATCTTTTCGTAATAGCTTACTGTAGTAGGAGTAATTAATGCTTTTGCCATTGTAATTCCCAGGAAACGGATGCTTACCAAAATCTGTTCGTCTTTCTTTATTTTGATTTCAGCGGTAACATTTTGCGTTTGTTTGTCATCAGCGTAACGGGCGTTTGACTTAATGTATAATGTAGAAAATTCATTTTTATTGTTGTAATGATTTTCTATTATTTTTTTAGCCGTCATGTATCCTGCCCCCATGACAGGCTCATTACTTGCTTCGACGGCAATAGCTTTCGATTTGCACGATACCATAAAAACAGTAAGTAGCACTAATATTGAAATTTTTTTCATTATTTTTTTTCTTTTAATAATTGATTGGCTTTAGAGAAAAACAAGTCTTTTTTCTTGAAATCTCCCAAACCATTGTACGCTTCTCCAAGCTGGATATTGAAATTTATTTCCAATTCCTTATTCTCCACTACATAATCCATGCCCATTTCTAATAAATCTTTCGCTTTTTTAAATTGTTGGAGCTGATTGTTAGCCAAACCGGCATAATAATAAAATTGCGGTTGTGTTGGAAAAGTCTCTACCAGCGCCAACGATTTTTTGGCTACTGCATCAAATTGTTTCATCTCTGTATGCGCTTGAAGCAAAAGTAAATTCGTTTCTACAGTATCTCCTATTCCCTTGCTTGTCGATTTTTCATAATAAATAATAGCTTTTTCCCATTGTTTTTTAGTATGGAAAAACTTCCCTATTTCTTTGGCTACATCTACGGAAGAATCATTGTCAAAATAGCTGACAGCTTTCTCTAAATCAGGCGAATATTGCGGATTCTTATCGGTGAAAATCAGAAACTCATTCAGAATTCTGTGTTTAATTTTCGAATCTATTTTGGAACTGGCCAAAACGATATTCATCGCTTTTATCGCTTTTGGTGCGTCACTAGCATCCAGATAATTCTTGAATAAACTCACTTGTGCCCATTCCGAATCTGGAATTGCTTTTTCCAGTTTTTTGACCGTTTCAAAAGCTTTTGTTTCTTCATTATTTTTGGAATACAAAAATATTAAACTAATATAATTGAACTCATCCTGTGGATTTTTAGCAATTAGATCTTCCAGATTGGTAATCTCCATATTTTGAAATTTCCCTACTGATAAAATCTGACTTTTGTACAATTCCCTTCGGTCCGTTTTTCCATAGGTTTCGTTGAGCTCCTGAATCAACGCAAGTGCTTTTTCATACTGATTGGTCCCCATGTACAGTGAGGTCAAATCTTCTTTGTACTTTGGATCAAATTCAATCAACTTATTAATGACTGTAATTCCTTGAGTGAAATTTTTAGTCTCGTAACTCACATCATACATTCCTATCCAGAACCATTTATTTTTTGGATCTATTTTAGTGGCGTTTTCAAAGTAATTATAGGCACTCTTATACTCTTTTAATGCTAAATAATTCTTTCCCAATTCATAATAAACAGTTGCATCGTTCGGTTTTATTTTGTTGGCTTTTTCCAAAGCTACTATCGCTTTATCATAATTTTCAATTCCTTTCTGAAGCAAGGATTCATAAAAAAGTTCTTGAAACTGATCCGTATCAAGCTTGATTTCTTCAGGTTCCGTTTGTGCCCACAGCAAAGCAGGAAATAATGAAATTCCTAAAATATACAGAATGAAAGCGTTGTTTTTCATGTTTTTATTTAAACCGAAATATCTAAAATTTTTATAAAAAACTATATTAATTTTTTTAGACACCGATTCACAGAATAAAAAAAAGTAATCTATGAATATGTGCGGAACTTTATTCTAAAACCGAATAATCACCAATGCTAATGCTTGAAAAATTACCGTCAAAACTGGCGTGATTTCCAATCATTGCGTTGTCTAAATTTGCATTTTTGATGTGAGAGTGTGTTTGTATTAAACTGTTTTTTACGGTACTGTTTTGAACATGACATCCATCACCTAAAGATACATTTGGTCCAACAGTTGCGTTTATCAAAATTACATTTTTACCAATATAACAAGGCGGAATTATGGTTGAATTTTCTAATTTGACATCAAAGTCCACTAAATGTTCGCCATCATTATGCAAGAATCCTAACATTCTGGAATTCGTTTCCACGGTTACATTTTTATTACCGCAATCCATCCATTCGTCTACTTTACCCGGAACAAATTTCATGCCTTTGGCCATCATCTGCTTGATTCCGTCATTTATTTGATATTCGCCCCCATGGATAATGTTGTTGTCTAATACTAATTGTAATTCGTTTTTTAAAACGGCAACATCTTTAAAATAGTAGATTCCAATTACGGCAAGGTCAGATACAAAAGTTGCCGGTTTCTCCACTAATTCTACTATTTCATTCGCTTCATTCAGTTTTACAACACCAAACGCTTCTGGTTGATCTACTTGTTTTACCCATATCACACTGTCTGCATTTTTATCTAAATCGAAATCGGCACGTATTAGCGTATCTGCGTAAGCAATAACCGCAGGACCGCTCAAAGAATCTTTGGCACACATAATAGCATGACCGGTTCCTAACGCTTCATTTTGGTAATAAATAGTGCCTTTGGCGCCTAATTTTTGCGCGATAGCAAGTAGTTCCTCTTCTACTTTTTTACCAAAACTTTCATGAATAATAAAGGCAACTTCTTCAATATCTTGATTCAACACTCCGGCAATATCCTCGACCAGGCGATGAACAATTGGTTTTCCGGCAACAGGAATTAATGGTTTAGGAATGGTTAATGTATGTGGGCGAAGACGTGAGCCACGTCCGGCCATTGGGACAATTATTTTCATATTATTGTATATTAATAGATTAAAAAATTAGAATTAAAAATCTTTGAATTTTTCAATCTTTGAATTATTAAATTAATTTATTTTACTCCCGTACTTCCAAAACCGCCTTCTCCTCTTGAGGTTTCTGCTAACTCTTGTACTTCAACCCACTGCGCACGTTCGTGTTTTGCGATGATGAGCTGTGCAATGCGCTCTCCGTTTTCAATAACGAAATCTTCATTGGATAAATTTACTAAAATTACACCAATTTCACCACGATAATCGGCATCTACTGTTCCAGGAGAATTCAGAACCGTAATTCCTTTTTTGGCGGCCAAACCACTTCTCGGACGTACTTGAGCTTCATAACCTATGGGCAATTCAATGAAAAGACCTGTTTTTACGATTGTTCTTTCCAATGGCTTTAAAATGATGGATTCAGTTAAATTGGCTCGTAAGTCCATTCCTGCAGAGGCTATGGTTTCATAGTTAGGCAAGGCATGTTGTGATTTGTTGATTATGTTTACTGTCATTGTTTTTTATTTAAAATATGGAAGTAGGAGCAACAAGTCGCGACTTGTCCCTACATGATCTTTCGTATTGTTTTAGATTTTTTTTAGCCCTGATAACAGTGGAAATCCTTTTCCTTTTTTCTTTAAAAAGGAAAAGATTACTTCACTATACTTTTATTTTCATTTGAGTTCAGTGAATTTCATTTGCAGCGAATAGTAGGAAATAGCTCCTGAAAACTAGCTTCTAATTCTTTTTTCGATTCAACATTTTGATTAATAATTCTTTTTCGTTGTGGTATATAAAATACATAAATACCAGTAATAACGTGATTCCTACGTAATAATTCTCTCTAAAACCGTAAAATGAAACTGCCGAAAATCCTACTGAAATCAATAGATATATGAAGATTTTATTGGTATCGTACGGAATAGGATAATATTTATTCCCAAAATAATAGGAAATACACATCATGCTTCCATACGCCGCAATCGTGGCAATTGCCGACCCGTAATAACTCATTGTTGGGATCAGAAGATAATTTAACGCGAGTGTGATTATGGCCCCTACTATGGAAATATAGGCGCCGATATGTGTTTTGTCGATCAGTTTGTACCAAACGGAAAGATTGGTATAAATTCCTAAGAAGAAGTTGGCCAAAATAATCAGCGGCACTACTTTCATGGCTTCCCAATAGGACTCATCCCTGATCATAATAACTTTGAGCACATCGGCAAAAACGATGACGGACAGTAATATAAAAGAGCCAAAAATGACAAAATATTTGGTAATTGTAGCATACGTTTGTGGTGCATCCTGACTATCCGAGTGGCTAAAAAAGAAGGGTTCGATTCCCAAAGTATAGGCAGTTCGGTACAAAACCATGAACAATCCAAGTTTGTAGCAGGCGTTATACACTCCCACTTCGGCATCAGCAATGTCAGGAGGCAATAAGTATCCCAATAAAATTTTGTCAAATTGGTCGTTGATGGCAAATGCTATTCCGGCCACCATAACAGGCATACCGTATTGCATCATTCGTTTCCAAAGCGAATAATCAAAATGCCATTTCAATATAAAGTAATTGGGTGACAACACTATAAAGGTCAGTAGACTGGCAATTAAATTAGACACAAAAATATAGCCTATCTGAAAATCTTCCAAGTAAAAAGAACCTAAAAAACTATCCGGATTCGATTGTGAAATCACCGGTAAATAACTCAAAAAGAAGACGTTCAAAAACAAATTGACAGCTACATTTCCTATTTTGATTATGGCGTATTTTATCGGTTGTTGATTGACCCTTAATTTAGAAAAAGGAACAATCACCAAAGCGTCGAGCACTAAAATCCAGATGTTATACGTAATAAATTGCGCGTCAATTCCAGCCCAAACGGCTAAATTGTTTCGGAATAATAATGCTATGAATAGGAACGAAATGGAAGTCCAAAAAAGCGAAACGGATGTGGTTTCCACTACCGATTTCTTGTCTGTTTCTTTATTGTAAAATCTAAAAAAAGCGGTTTCCATTCCGTACGCAAGAATGACATTAAAAAAAATAATGCCGGCAAAAATGATGGAAACCTTTCCGTATGCTGCTTTTGGGAGTAAATCCGTGTACAATGGCACCAAAAAAAAACTGAACATTCGGGGGATGACCGTTGCCAATCCGTAAATGGCAGTCTGTTTAAAAAGATTTTTATATAATCCCAAAATGGTGTTTTTATTAAAATTAAAAAGCCAAAAATAACTAATTCTTTGGTTTAATCCGCTGAAGTGCATGTTTGTTTTGAAAGAGAACAATCAAAAACAAAAGCTTTTCTATTGCGCAATTACCGCAATGGCTTTTCTATGAGATTGGTTATTTTAAAGAACTGGGTTTTATTGTCTTTCTTGTATTTCAAAATTGCTTCGTTGGGTTTCAAATCAAATTTAGATTTTTGAATTACGGGCGCTTTATTACCATATTCTTTGGCAGGATTACTATCCAAAATTAAATCTTCTTTTTTATTACGTTGATAAAAATGTGCTACAAAGGTACTTTTAGTAATTTCGTCAACAGAAGATTCTTGATTGTGAAAATAGATTTTCTCCAATTCGATGTTTACAGCAAGCGGTTTTTTAAATTCGATATAAAAATGCGTAGCGGTATTTTCGTTGCCATTCTTCATTTTCTGATAAAAAGCCGATTGTATTTCCTGTGGAAATTCTGTTTGAAGTTCTTGTTTCATGGCACAAAAAGTAAGGCTGCTAGCGGTGATCAACAAGAGACTAATTATTTTATATCTTTTCATAATTTTCAATTTAACTTAATCCTTCTTCATTTAAAATCTTAAGAAAGTGAAACCCTTTTGGCACATAACCTTGGTTGTAGTAAAAGCGATGTGCGGTGAAATTTCCGGTAAAGGCATCTAAAACGATCATCGTACAGCCCGTTTTTTTTGCCAAAGCATCAACATAATCCGTCATCATTTTGCCCAATCCTTTGGAACGGTGATCCGGGTGCACAATAAAATTATCAATCTCGATGTATTTTCCCGACCAAAGTTTTGTTCCCGACCAAAACCCGGAAACGGCAACGCATACCTCATTTTCAAAAACGGCTACCTGCTTGTAATTATGCGGAATCATCTCCGTAAGATACGATTGGTATTTTTCTACCGTAAATGTGGGGTATAAAAATCGCATTACTTCAATGTTTTCAAGCATTTCTTCTACTGTGCTGAGTTCTCTTAATTGTATTTTCATTCTTCCTAGTATTATTTTAAACTATAAAATTAAACAAAAAAAGAGCCAACATCTGTTGGCTCTTAGAATATATTTCGAATCAATAATCTATTACCCATTCAATGCTTCTGCTCCACCAACAATCTCTAGGATTTCGTTAGTAATAGAAGCTTGACGTGCTTTATTATAAGTCAATTTCAATTGATTTCTCAATTCTGTTGCATTATCAGTCGCCTTGTGCATCGCAGTCATACGCGCTCCGTGCTCAGAAGCAAATGAATCACGAATTCCTTTGTACAATTGTGTTTTTAATGATTTTGGAATCAAAGTCAACACGATTTCTTCTTTTGATGGTTCAAAAATGTAATCTCCAGGAGTAACCGTAAGATCTGACTTGAGAGACGCTAAAGGCAAGAATTGTTCCGTTTGAACGATTTGTGTAGCTGCATTTTTAAATTGATTGTAAATCAACTCAATTTTATCGTATTCACCAGCAACGAATTTCTCCATTAATGAATTAGCAATTTTAGCCACATTATCAAAAGTCAAATCATCAAAAACAGCGCTTTCATTAGCTACAACCGGTAATGTTTTGCTTAAAACATCGTTTCCTTTTTTTCCTATGGCAAAAATATCCACTTGTTTACCTGCGTAAAATTCAGCACGGCTTTTAGCTTCTTTAATTGCATTCGTATTAAAAGCACCCGCTAAACCTCTGTTAGAAGTCACTACAACAAGTAACACTTTCTTAATTTCGCGTTGGGTTGTAAATTCTCCACCAGCATCACCTTCCAGTGTAGCAGAAAGATTTTGCAATAATTCAGTTAATTTTTCGGCATAAGGGCGCATTGCTGTAATTGCATCTTGTGCTTTCTTTAGCTTTGCTGCAGAAACCATTTTCATTGCCGATGTAATTTGCATCGTCGATGAAACGGAAGTAATTCTATTACGGATTTCCTTTAAATTTGCCATTTTATATTAGTCTAATGTCGTAAAGTCATAAAGTCTAAAGTCCTCAAAAGCAGATAAACTGACTTTAAGACTTTCGACTTTACAACTTTTGACTAGTTTTAGTTATATTTTGCTGATAATTCTTTTGCTACAGATTCGATTACATCTGTAATTTCGTCTGTTAATTTTCCTGCTTTCAACGCATCAAGAGTTGCTCTGTGTTTGTTGTTCAAGAATTCCAAGAAGTCTTTCTCAAATTCTCTTACTTTGTTCACAGGAACATTTCTCAATAAGTTTTTAGAACCAGCATAGATAATCGCAACTTGATCTTCTACAGTATATGGATCGTTCAAACCTTGTTTCAAAATTTCAACGTTCCTTTTTCCTTTTTCAATTACATTTAAAGTAACGGCATCTAAATCAGAACCAAATTTAGCAAATGCTTCCAATTCACGGAATTGTGCCTGATCCAGTTTCAAAGTACCTGCTACTTTTTTCATCGATTTAATTTGCGCATTTCCTCCAACACGAGATACCGAAATACCTACGTTAATCGCCGGACGAACTCCAGAGTTAAACAAATCTCCATCCAAGAAAATTTGACCATCTGTAATCGAAATTACGTTTGTTGGGATGTATGCAGAAACGTCACCAGCTTGAGTTTCAATGATTGGTAAGGCAGTAAGAGAACCACCACCTTTTACAATTGATTTCAATGAATTTGGTAAATCATTCATATTTTTAGCGATGCCATCATCTGCAATTATTTTACAAGCACGTTCTAATAATCTACTGTGCAAGTAAAAAACGTCTCCAGGATATGCCTCACGTCCCGGTGGTCTTCTTAACAAAAGAGAAACCTCACGATACGCAACCGCTTGTTTTGATAAATCATCATAAACAATTAAAGCCGGACGACCTGAATCTCTGAAATATTCACCAATTGCAGCACCTGCGAAAGGAGCATACACTTGCATAGGAGCTGGATCAGATGCATTTGCAGCAACGATAACAGTATACGCCATTGCACCTTTTTCTTCTAACATTTTAGCAATTCCTGCTACAGTCGAAGCTTTTTGTCCAATAGCGACATAGATACAAAATACTGGTTTCCCAGCATCGTAAAATTCTTTTTGATTTAAGATAGTATCGATACAAACAGTTGATTTACCTGTCTGACGGTCACCAATAACCAGCTCACGTTGTCCACGACCCACCGGAATCATAGCATCTACTGCTTTGATACCTGTTTGTAATGGTTCAGTAACGGGCTGACGGAAGATAACTCCAGGAGCTTTTCTTTCTAAAGGCATCTCATATAAATCTCCACCGATTGGTCCTTTTCCATCAATAGGAAAACCAAGAGTGTTTACTACACGACCTACCATTTGCTCTCCTACTTTGAGAGAAGCAATACGTTGTGTTCTTTTTGCAGTTGAACCTTCTTTGATTCCTGTTGATGGTCCTAAAAGTACCACACCAACATTGTCTTCTTCAAGATTCAAAACAATAGCTTCTAATCCATTGTCAAATTCAACTAACTCTCCGTATTGAACATTAGAAAGCCCGTAAATACGAGCAATACCATCTCCAACTTGAAGTACGGTTCCTACTTCTTCTAGTGTAGCACCAGATTCAAAACCTTCTATTTGCTTTCTTAATATCGCTGAAATTTCAGCAGGTTTAATTTCCGCCATCTTAATTTATAATTTAAACACTTAAATGTGCAATAAAACTAATTACTTAACTCTCTTTTTAATACTTGTAATCTGTTGGCAACTGAAGCGTTGTATTGCTTATCACCTATTCTCAAAATAAATCCTCCAATTATCGCAGGATCTACTATATTTTCTACTGTAATTTTTTTATCTGAAAATGTTGCTATTTTCGCTAAAACTTTTTCTTCTAAAGCCTTATCCATAGGAATTGCCGTAGTAACTTGCGCTACTTCGATACCATTTTCCAAGTCAGATAATTTACCATATTCAGTAGCAATAGCCCCTAATATTTCGAATCTTTTGTTTTCAAATAACAAATGAAATAACCCTTGAGTTACTCCGTTGATACCCGCAAAAACTTCTAACAAGGCATTTTCTTTAACCGCAACTTTAATGGTAGGATTTTGAATAAAAGTACTCAATTCTAAATTTCCATTGATAGTTGTAGCAATAGTTTTCATATCACTGCTTACCGCTTCGGCAACACCTTTTGAGTTTGCTAAGTCTAAAATTGCTTTTGCATAACGAATTGCTGCTCTTGTACTTGCCATAATTAGTTCAATTTAACGTCACCTAACATATTCTCAATCAATTTTGTTTGAGCTTCTTTGTTAGATAATTCATCTTTCAATACTTTTTCAGCAATACTCAATGACAATGATGAAACTTGTGATTTCAATTCAGCCATAGCGGCATTTTTTTCTGCTAAAATAGCTGTTTTAGCTTGCTCGATCATTCTTGCGCCTTCTGCTTGCGCGTCAGCTTTAGAATCAGCAATCATTTTATTTCTCATTTCACGTGCTTCTTTCAATAAAGAGTCACGCTCTAATCTTGCTTCCTGAAGAATACGTTCGTTTTCGGCAGTAAGATTTTGCATTTCTCTACGAGCAGTTTCTGCTGAAGATAACGCTTCATTGATTGAATCTTCTCTACCTTTTACTGCGCCAAGAATTGGTTTCCAAGCGAATTTTCTTAAAAGGATAAAGAAAACTATAAAGATGATCGAGGTCCAAAAAATTAAACTCTCTGGTGCTGTTAAATTCATATTTTTATATTTAAAAAGTTTGTTTTAGAAATAAAAACTCCCTGATACCAACCGTATCAGGAAGTTTTAAATTTTAATTATTGTGCGATCAACGCAACAACTACTGCGAAAAGTGCAACACCTTCAATAAGTGCAGCAGCGATAATCATAGCAGTCTGGATTTTTCCAGCAGCCTCCGGTTGACGAGCAATAGCGTCCATTGCAGAACCACCAATTTTTCCAATACCTAGACCTGCACCAATAACAGCTAATCCAGCTCCGATTCCAGCTAATACCATAATACTAAATTTAATATAGTTAATAATTAATAAAACACACTTTAATGATGATCGTGCTCTGCTACGGCCTGACCAATAAATAATGCTGTCAACAACGTAAAGACATAAGCCTGTAACGCCGCAACCAACATTTCAAGTACACTCATGAACAGTACGAAAGCTCCAGAAATTGGCGCAACGGCTACTGATTTGAATATAAAAATCAATGAGACTAAACTCAATATAATTATATGTCCCGCAGTAATATTCGCGAATAAACGAATCATTAATGCAAAAGGTTTTGTCAACATTCCAATGATTTCTACAGGAATCATGATAGGATACAACGCTTTAGGAACTGGAGGCATAAAAATATGTTTCCAATAATCTTTGTTGGCACTAAAAGAGGTTACAATAAAAGTAATCAATGCCAAAACGAATGTAAAGAATATATTTCCGGTAAGGTTTGAACTGAAAGGGAAAAAAGGAATCAATCCAATAAGGTTATTAATCCAGATAAAGAAAAATATAGTCAATAAATACGGCATGTATTTCGCGTATTTTTTTGTTCCAATATTAGGTATCGCGATTTCATCTCTAACGAATATTACTAATGGCTCCAGAAATCCAGCGATTCCTTTCGGTGCTAGTTTATTTTTATTGTAAGAACGCGCTACAGCAAGGAACAAAAAGAACAACACAAGAGCTGACATCAACATCGAGAAAACATTCTTAGTGATCGAAAAATCAAGTGGTCTGGCATCAAACGCAAAAGCACCGTTTTTTCTTTCTTCTTCAGTTAAGGTTTCAAATTTATCCGCATAAAAAATAACCTCGTTGAAACGAACTAATTTTTGACCATTAACATCAACAACATGGTGTCCTTCATTATCATGGTGAAATTGTTCTGAAGAAAAAATCTCCAATCCATTGTTTGTCCATAAAATCACAGGAAGATAAAACGTTATAGGATGACCATCATAATCCGCAATGTGAAATTCGTGAGAATCTCCAATGTGATCATTAATCAATTCCGTAGCATTAAATTCTTTTTCAGCAGAATGACCTGTTTCTCCGTGTGCTTCTGTAACAGGAGCAGCGTTTTCTGTGTGATTTTGAAGACTATCCGCTGTTGGATTTGCGAAAGTAACCAACGGCATACACGCTAGAAAAGTAACTAACAGGAATTGAAGTGATTTTTTAGAAATTACCATTATTAATTGTGTATCTGATTTTACGTTTTTAAAATTTTTTGCAAAGGTACATATTTAATTGAAAATTGAAAATTATAATGATGATTTTAAAAAATGAATTTTACAATCGTATTGCATTATTTTCAAGCAATTTATCTTTTATTTAGTAATCGTATTGCAAAAATGGTTTCAAAAAGCAAAAATAGGAAATAAGGGATGAAAAAAGCTGCTATATCTAAATTAGTTTCTCTGCCTTCTGATTGGATTAATGGAATCAAAAAAACGACAGCCGCCATCATTTTCACAAAAGTGGTGCCCAGAAAAGCAAAACCGGTAAAATCCGGAAAATTTAAATTTACAAAAAGCAACAGCAAATAGATCAAAAGCGTGGAAACAAACAGGAAAAGATAAATACTCCAAGTAGCATAAAAAAATTCATGATGTGCACTCCAGGCTGCTGTTCCATAATATTGTGCAACAAAAAAGAGCAATGTGAAGGGTATTAAATACTTCAAAAACGGTAAAATTTTAATCATTCGTTATTTTTATTAATATTTTTAACTTGGCGAATTACGTTGTAAAGAGCTATAAAAACGGACAATAGTGATAAAATAATAGTGTAAAAGGAAGAGCTTTCATCTGAATATTTTTTATCGAGCCACATCCCAAAGTAAGTGAACGCAAAAATGACAATTCCCATTTGAAACGGAATTCCCATAAATACCAACCACTTGTTAGAATTGTTTTTATTTGGTGTTTTGTTGTCCATCATTCAAGATTTGATTTTTACTATTGGTTTTCATCGCGCAAGACGCAGTGAAATCAGCACCTGGTTCCACGGATAATTTTCCTACTGAAACTTCGCCATGAATACTGGCCTTCGCTTTTACATTCAGGACTTCAGTAACTTGTATTTTTCCGTCAAATTTTCCTTCGACATCCGCATTTTTACAGATAATATCGCCGGTGACACTTCCCGCAGGTCCAATAACAATTTTTCCTTCCGACTGAAAATTTCCTATTAAATTCCCGTCCAATCTAAAATCAGCTTGGGATATAATGTCGCCTTTTATCGTTGTTCCTTCCACAATTCGATTGGTTTTTCCCAAAAGATCGGTGTATGATTTTTGTTTTTTATCAAACATATTTTACTTTTTTGCTGGTGCTAAGTACGTTTCAAGATTTTTCTTAATTTGAATCACTTTGTAGTTATCGCCCGAAATCACAATAGCTGGTTCGGCCATTTTATATTTTACATTTTCTTTCAAAACCAATGCAATTTCATCCGAGTAAACTCGTGATTTTATCCCATGAATTGTAATAAAATTTTCTTTCTCCGTGTAAATATCATACGAATAGTATAGTTTTTGAAGATTTTCACTCGCAATGAATAATTTGATTTTTTCTTCTAAAGCTTTTGTGTTTTTATCGTCGCGGGAACCCACTAGAAATAGAATTTTCCAATTGTTTGAATCCGTTGTTTTGAATTCCATATTCTCTAAAAATGGGATTTGTTCGGTCAGAATAACTTGTGCATTTTTCCCTTCTTCACTGTTGGGATAATTATCCGCTACCACTTGCAATGCGTTCTTGTACGCCGACAAACCCTTTAATTTACCAATAGCATTTGCTTTAAGCAACTCAAATTTGGATACAATCTCATCTCCCGAAAACTGACTAATCAAAACGTCTGCGTTTTCTAAAACCGTAACAAATTGTTCTTGTTGAAATAACTTATACCATTTCTTATAGACACTTTCCGGGGTTTCATTTTGAGAAATTCCATTTGGATTAGTGTTATTTATTATTTGTGCATATCGAGAATCCGGAAATTGAGCTGAAATGTTGTTTTTCATTTCTGCCGCTCTATTTACATCTGCGATTTGATATAATTTATACAAATTGTACATCGCTGGCGGCGTGAGTTTTTCTTCTGGATTATTGATTAAAAATTGTTCCAGTTTAGCAATTGCCAAAGAATTTTCTTTGAATTTTTCCTTGTAAATAATCCCCAATTGATAATACGCAAAATTGCGTTCTTTATTGATGCTGTCCAATTCTATTTGCGCTGTTGGAAGTTGTTTCAGGTAAAAATCAGCGGTGTATTGTTCCACAATTTTATTTGGTTCCGCTTCCTTTTCAACAGATTGTTTATCCTCATCCGAAGCAGTAGCTAAAGATGAATTTGCATTTCCTGATGAAATTCTCCAATTGCCATTTAAAGTCCTTTCGCCCCAATTTTTCTTAAATTCTACTTTTCCAAAAGCGACCGTTGTCGGATTATAAAAATAGAAAACTCCAGCTGCCGGTTGTGTAGCTGTACTGGTAATAGTAGGCGGAGCCATTGATGATTTACGGGCTGATTTTGCCGGCTCTAGACCTGAAGCAGGATCAATCGAAGTCATCGAATTGTTTCTGTTTATGTTTTCCTGTTTCGCTTTGTTTTTCTCCTCTAAAAGTCGCTTAACCTCATCTTTTTCTTTTAGCGCAACAATGTACTTTTCAAAATAAGTTTTACGATCCGCAGGATTCATCGCAACCACATTTAAAATACTGTCATTTTGCTTTGCAAGCGCTTCATACAAAATCACCTCATCAAGGTTGCTCCTTATTTTTTGGATTTTTGCAAATTCCCTTGTTTTAGTATTCAGTTTAACCAAAGTGCTGTCGTAATATTTTGCTGCCGACGGATATTCTGCATTTCTAAAATACAGATTTCCCAAATTCCTGTAATTTGAAGCTACTAAATAGGTGTCTTTTGAATTGGTTTTCAACGATGCATTATAAAAATCCAATGCTGTTTTCTGATTGTTTTTCTTGTCATGAAATACTGCCATTTGATGAAAAATCAAATCTTTGTACGGACGATTTTCCCGGTCTTGAATCAATTTATCGAATGTTTTTACAAAAGAAACCGAATCTCCCGATTGATAGTCAAACAACTCCGCTTTTTTGGCATGTGCTTGAATAACAAATTTGCGCTCCGCTTTTCGGTTCATTTCAATCACGGATTGATAGGAAGTAACAGCGCTGTCTTTGTATCCCAATTCTTGATACAATTGTCCCAAAACAAAACGGTAACGGGCTCTTTGCTGATTTACTTTCGTAAATTCTATTGCTAATTTTAGTTTAGCAACGGCACTGTCTATTTCTTCTAAATTTAAAAAAGAAGCGGCTAAAAGAGCGTTTGCATCTGCAAAAACTTGTTTTTTTACATCTTGATCTTCTAATAATTTACTGATATTTTTTATCACCAAAGCATCATTTCCCAAACGCATGTTGGTTTTTTCGCGCCAAATTTTAGCTTCATAAATTCGGCTGCTGTTTGGGTATTTGTATAGAATATAATTGAATGCATCGAGCGCAGGAACAAATCGTTGGTCGTAATATCTGGCTTTTCCAAGCATCAGATACGCTTCGTCAATTTGACTGTTTTTTTCTTGACCACCAATGTTCATCGAATGTTTTTGAATGGCTTTGGTAGCTTTGGTTTCTGCCAATTCAAAATCGGTGTTTTTAGATTTTGTTGTGGAAGTGAAATCTTCTACAATTTGCATTTTTTCTACCGGCAGAAGTTGCCAAAAATCATCATCGTTGTTGGCATTTACCGCCAGAACTCCTTTATCCAATCCTATTTGCCCGTTGTATAAAATATTATAATTAGTGCTTAAGGCATGCGTATTCCTAGCCATAAAAGTGTCTCTCTTGATAGAACAAGCTACTAAAAAAGCAAATAACAACAAGAAGGATAACGGTTTAAATATATTGATTTTCAATGGAAAACGTTTTTATCAATTAACTGCCAAATATACTTTTTAGTATATGCACTGGTAAAAATACATTTCTTTTTGATATCGTGAAAATTATGACATTATATTTGGATATTCGTCTGCTGCGTAAGGAATGGAAGCGGCATCCTTTATTTTCTTTCTTTAAGAAAATAAAGATACAGCGGACAGCCCGACCCGAAGTTTTTACGGAGGGTTACGCCCAAAATAAACCGCTAATTCGCAAACTGAACATTCAAATTAGTAAATGCAATTAGCAAATTAGCGGTAAAAGTTTTGTCTACGACAGTTGCGTTGAATTTTAAACAGCAAAAAACAGTTCTAATTCCTGTAAGGTTTCCTCTGAAGTTTGAATGTCTTTGACCACTTCGCCTTTGTGCAGCGCGACAATCCTGTTGCTGACCTCAACGGTGTGCAGTAAATCGTGGCTGGAAACCAGGACGGTTACTTCCGGATTATCGGCTAAATCCTTGATAATTTTTTTTAATCGAAATTGGGTCGTGGGGTCTAAATTGGCAAACGGTTCGTCCAGAATAATGACTTCCGGATTTCCGATTAAGGTGGCGATGATGCCAACTTTTTTCTGGTTTCCTTTGCTTAAATCACGTAAATATTTCTTGTTTTTAAGGATTTCTCCGTTGAAAAATTCTTCATGTGTGGCCAATAAAGCATCGACATCGGCTTTGTTTTGTCCGCGTAAATCGCCAATGAAATAAAAATATTCTTCGGGTGTTAAGTAGCCAATAAGAAAACTTTCATCCAAGAAAGAAGCAGTGAACGGTTTCCAGTTTTCGCTGGTGTTTACCTGAATGTCATTATTGATAATATTTCCTGTTGATGGCTGGATCAAGTCCAATAAAAGACTGAAAAAAGTGGTTTTTCCGGCTCCGTTATTCCCCACTAATCCAAAGCTTTCGCCTTTTTTTATTTCTAAAGTATCTATTTTTAATACGGTTGTTCCGTTGTATGTTTTTGAAAGGTTGTTTACTTGTATCATTTTTTGAAGTTTAATCGGTTGACTCGTTATTTGGTTAATGTGATTGCTAATTATCCTTTTTGTTTGTAAGCCGCAATGGTCGCGTATTTCTCTGATTTATAGATTTTTTCAATTAACGAAAATGCTTTCTCTTTGAATGCAAAACCAATCACTCCTGCCCCTGTTACTAGCGCTAAGCCTATATTGGCATTGCCAAATTTAGAACCTAACCAATACAATAAAACGGGCAAAGCCAATTGCGGAATCGAAATCAGCATGGTTTTTATGTTGAATGCTTTTTTATCGCCAAAAGCGCCTTTTCCGGAACTTAAATCGATTGGTGTTTTAGTGTATGCGCCGCCCAGCAATACCAAATGGGAATTGACTCCAATGTTATAAATAGCACCCACAATAATTGTTAAATATACCTGCCATCCAAAATAAAGATAGAACGACGCAATGGTTGTGGTCACTACTGTAGCAATCACCATCAGCCACCATTTCGAACTTAAATACCCTTTATAAGGAATGTTTTGCGTCATCATTAACTGGTAGTAGGCGCTGTCCCAACTTGGTACAAATTGTCCGAAAGTAATTAAGAATCCACCCGAAACGAAAATCCCGGCAAAAATGTGCATTACAGGATTATAGAAAGCATTATTAGTGAAAAATA
This sequence comes from Flavobacterium sp. DSR2-3-3, assembly GCF_049896585.1. Taxonomy (NCBI): domain Bacteria; kingdom Pseudomonadati; phylum Bacteroidota; class Flavobacteriia; order Flavobacteriales; family Flavobacteriaceae; genus Flavobacterium; species Flavobacterium sp. DSR2-3-3. The sequence goes on along the minus strand of NZ_JAFCUP010000001.1, from coordinate 526,218 downwards.
GAAGACCATAAAAGAGGAACATGACACTGAGACCTACTGTGGTTTTTGACCGTTTGTTTCTTTTGATTAATTTAATGTCATTTTTCAAAAAGGTTCCTATGGTTCCAAATTGGTTTAACCAAGTCAGCTCTTCTGTTTTAGCAACATCATGTTTGTTTGACAATCCCGCATCGAGGTATAAATTCTTTTTGAAATACTGAAAAGTAACATAATAAAGCGCAATTAAAACAAAAACCGGAATGGCAAAAGCCCAATACGTATTGAAAATAGCATTGAAAAATGGCGCGGTAAACTCCGTGATATTAAAGAATCCGTAATACTGTAATCCTCCTAAAATAGCAGCTGTTGCTAAGAAAATGGCAAATAAATTGTCTTTATTACTCAATAGAATATTTAGAAAATTGTTGCTGAATAGTAAAGAAAAGATCGCAGTGTACCAAAGCACTACGGAAAGCACATCATAGCCTTCAATAATTAAAACAACACAAAACGGAATCAGGAAAAAACCATGCGCCAAATTGAAGAACGACAAAACGGTTTTTCCTAATGAGAAATGAACAATCGTGGATTTTTTTATAGGGAAAATCAACATGGGGCGAATATTCATCACCGGAATTTTTTGCAACAGCAATCGGATTATTAAATCCATCAATACATAATAAATCATGAATTGATTTACGGTTACGATGGGGTCTAAATTCATTTTCTTTAGAATATAAAAGGCTCCGACTCCTAGTGCTAGGAAGATTAAAATGAAATAAACGGCGACAAAACCCATCAGGATTTTCAAAGCCAGATTTGTAGCGAAGGAAGCTGACCGAAAAAATGCTTTCCATTCGAGATAAAGGAATTTTTGAATCATAGTTTGGTTATTTTGGTTTTAAGGTAAGTATGTCAAAGTAGGAAAACGTTACAGATTTTGTGGTTTGTATTCAGGATAAGTTTGTTTTAGATAGGATTCTGTTTTGGAAGGTATTAATTTAAAAATGATGAAAAGTGCGATACTTACTACTATAAAAACAATATTTGCTCCCCATAAAAAATAGTCATTGATTAAAAAACTACTGAATAATTGGAACAATATGTTGTGGATAAAGTAAGTCTGTCCGTTGGGCTAGTAGTTTCATGCATTAGAAATAGATAGTTTCTTTTTGAATTGTAAGTGTTTGTATGCCAATTGCAGGTAAATTCCCGTGATTAAAACATAAGTTATTGCAAAAAAAACAGTTACAAAAGCAATTTTAGCGTCTGGATGATTTAACCTTACTGGAAATCCACCAATTCCAATCATAAAAAGAAATAGAATGAGACCAAAGCTTTTTTTCTTCATCAAATAACTGTAGGTTGTTTGGATCTTTGATTTCCAGATTAAACCCCAAGCCAAAATAACCAAACAGAATTCGACTAAAACAAATGACCTCAGGACTCCTTGACTATTTGTTATAACTAATTCAGAGTTTGAATTTCTAACAAACAACATCAATGACAGTGTAATCAAAGAAGAAATTGCAATTACCGTAAATAATTGCCTTTTTACTATTTTGTGACATTTAACAGTCATTATTTTAGGGTTTGTAAAACCTATTAATCCTGAAAAGGATGGCTGTAATTCTGGTTTCCATTTCTCTAAAACTTCATCAAAAATAACTTCAAAAGAACTTTTTTCATCATTTAATTTTTCTTCTATCTCTGAAGCAATATGATCAATCAATTCTAGTTTAATATCATCATAAACAACTCCATTTAAAACAAGCGTTTCTTCAATAATCGTTAGTTGGTGGTTAGTTAGTTTCATCTTCAAAAAATTAATTTAATTGGTACTGTTTTTTGACATTTTTGATTGTTTTCTTTTGAAGGTGAATTCCCGTCATTAAAAATAATATTCCCAATATCAAAGCACAACAAAAAGGTAATATTAAAATTGGATGCCTTTGAACTGACTCCTTACAAGAGTTTAATAGATAAATTATCCAGTACATAAATCCAAAAATCCCGGTGAAAGTAATATGACTGATATTCAATTCTAAAAAACGTTTTCCCTTGATTTTTCTATTTGTATAAAAAGAATAGAATGCTGGTATAAATAGTATCGCTAATAAACCAAATAAATTTCTAACAAACTTAACTGGTTCATCAAAATAAAAAGATGCTTTAAAGATAAAAAAGGCTAAAAAAATACCCACAATAATTTTAGGGAATTTCAAATACTCAGATATCACATTCCACTGCGCTTTTCTAAATTCTTTCCTTAAAATTTGTGTGCGATCCTCTTCAATCGCATTAAAACCATTTCGACCAAAACGATCTTCAGCATACTGTTTCACTTGATGAAAAGTAAGTTCTGGATCTTTCTCCCAAATTTCCTCCATACTATTTACCATGTGATCTGTAAATTCTACTTGTAATTCATACCACTTGATATCAAAGGATTTGACATAATTGGATACATATTGTATTTGTTCGGTGGTTAGTTTCATCTTCATAAAATTAATTGATATTGTTTTTTGACATTCACGATCGTCTTTCTTTGAAGGTGAATTCCCGTCATTAAAAATAATATTCCCAATATCAAAGCACAACAAAAAGGTAGTATTAAAATTGGATGCCTTTGAACTGACTCCTTACAAGAGTTTAATAGATAAATTATCCAGTACATAAATCCAAAAATCCCTGTGAAAGTAATATGACTAATATTCAATTCTAAAAAACGTTTTCCCTTGATTTTTCTATTTGTATAAAAAGAATAGAATGCTGGTATAAATAGTATCGCTAATAAACCAAATAAATTTCTAACAAACTTATCTGGTTCATCAAAATAAAAAGATGCTTTAAAGATCAAAAGGGCAAGCAAAATACCCACAATAATTTTAGGGAATTTCAAATACTCAGATATCACATTCCACTGCGCTTTTCTAAATTCTTTCCTTAAAATTTGTGTGCGATCCTCTTCAATCGCATTAAAACCATTTCGACCAAAACGATCTTCAGCATACTGTTTCACTTGATGAAAAGTAAGTTCCGGATCTTTCTCCCAAATTTCCTCCATACTATTTACCATGTGATCTGTAAATTCTACTTGTAATTCATACCACTTGATATCAAAGGATTTGACATAATTAGATACATATTCTATTTGTTCGGTGGTTAGTTTCATGCTTTGGTAAAGGATAGTTTCTTTTCAAATTTAAAATGCTTCATTGCTAATCTTGAGCTAAATAAAAGATGGAGTAACATTAGAGAACCCGTAAAAACAAATATGATTTGGTTTGTAGTGCCTGCTGGAGTGTTAATAAAACAAAAAGGATAAATCCAAGATATGTATACAGCTACTCTATTTTTGTGTTGAGGATAAAAAGATGTATTTATTTTTGAATTCCAAATTCTAATTGTATTTATTATCAATAATAAATATCCAGTAATAAATACAAATCGAGCCCCAACTTGGAAATAATAAGTAAGTAACTTTAGATTGTAAAATGCTGAAAAACCAAGAAAAGTAAATAAAAAAATTAGACTTATCAAAAATCCAATAAATATTTGTTTTTTTATTGCTGCTACCTTCTTGTCTAAAACTTTTTGTGGATAGTTAACGTTAAGTCCTGTGAAAATTGAACATGCAGGTTTTAATTCTTCTGACCATTTATCCAGTGCTATTTCAAAATTTTCATCAAAAGAAGGTGTTTTTTCATCCATCAGAACTTGTATTTCCGTGGCAATATGATCTAAAACTTCCTGCCTTATATCGTCGTATACGATACCGTTTAAAACTAATGTTTCTTCTATTTGAACTATTTGTTCTACAGTTAATTTCATCTTCAAAATTTTAAAATTCTAATTTTGGACTTGGGTTCACTAAACTCTGCATGTTTCGAATGAAATCTTCGAGTTCTGAAAGTCTGTTTACGGTTTCTTTCTGGCCGCTTTCCGTGAGTTTGTAATATTTACGCATGCGGTTGTCCACTTTTTCGATTTCAACATCCAGCAAACCTTCGGCTTCCAGTTTGTGCAAAGCCGGATACAAAGCGCCTTCGGTAATGTTGAGTTCGCCTTGGGTAATCACCTTGACTTTTTGGGTGATTTCATACCCGTACATCTTGCCGTTTTCTTCGAGCAATTTCATTATAATCGTATTCAGACTTCCTTTATATAATTGTGAGTTTTTCATTTTTTTATCATTGCGAGGCACGAAGTAATCTCATTTTGAAAAACAAATATACATAAGATTCTTATACATAATAGTTTTAGGTATTAAAATTTTCAAATATTTTGAATTCAAAAAATCTAATGTGTTTCCTATCTTTGTAAAAAAATAATCACATGTCATCCTTTCTGAAATTAATCATAAAAGAAGTAAAACGCGAAACCAGAGACGCTGTTTCGATACTTTTTAACGTACCCGAGGAATTAAAAGCAGATTACGCTTACATTGCCGGTCAATACATCAATTTAAAATTAACACTTGACGGTACCGAAATTCGCCGGGCGTATTCTATCTGTTCTTCTCCGGAAAGTGACGAGTTGCGCATTGCAGTGAAAGCGGTAAAAAACGGTGCTTTCTCTCAATTTGCCAACACAAAACTTAAAGCTGGCGATGTTCTTGAAGTAGGAAAACCAGAAGGGAAATTCACTTTTGATCCCCAAGCGGATCGACAAAAAAACTACGCGGCTTTTGTTGCGGGAAGCGGAATCACACCCGTAATGTCTATCTTAAAATCCGTATTGAAAAACGAACCGAAAAGTTCATTTGTATTGGTTTACGGAAACAAAACGCCTGAAGAAACCATCTTTCATCAAGAATTACACGATTTGCAATTGCAACATGTGGGACGTCTTTTTGTACATTATGTGTTCAGTCAAGCCAAAGTAGAACATGCTTTGTTTGGACGAATTGAAAAATCGACAGTTAATTTTGTTTTGAATAACAAACACAAGGAATTGGAATTTGATAAGTTCTATTTGTGTGGACCGGAAGAAATGATCAATATTGTTTCCGCTGTTTTAAAGGAACATAATGTAAAAGAATCGGCAATAAAATTTGAATTGTTTGCTTCTTCTACCAAAGAACATAAAATAGAACAATCATTAGAAGGTCATACTAAAATTACCGTAATGGTAGATGACGAGGAAATGACTTTCGAAATGTCACAAAAACAAACCGTTCTTGATGCCGCTTTAAAGCAAGGTATTGATGCTCCGTATTCGTGCCAAGGAGGAATATGCAGCAGTTGTCTGGCCCGTGTTACGGCCGGAACTGCCGAAATGACGAAAAATTCCATCCTTACCGATAAAGAAATTGCCGAGGGTTTGATTCTTACCTGTCAAGCGCATCCTACCTCAGCGACCATTTATGTGGATTATGATGATGTTTAGGAAATAACCTTAAATGACAACAAAAACTTCTCTAAAAAGGGAAGTTTTTTTGTTTTAGGGAAGTTGGGATTTGTAGTATATTAGTAAAATAATAGTACGGTCAAAATCCATACGATATTTCGATAAATTATTATCGTTAAGTAGTACATATAATTTAGGGTATCCATGTATGACCTTAAAACATATATAAAAGTCAGCAGGAAACGCTCAAAAATTGTGCTAAAAGAAACTGGAAATCATTGATTAACTTAAAATTGAATGCTATGTTTTGGGGAATAGCCTTTATTATTTTAGGAATGGTAATTTTGATATATTTGAGAAAAGACATTAGTACAGATTTGCATTTGTCCAAGTTTTTTTCGAAGAACACAAAAACATGGCAAGGAAATCTTGCTGGAATTGTAATGATCCTAATTGGAATCGCTCAAATGATTAATTCTCTTTGATGTTAAGTTAAATTTTCAGAACAAACATTATAATTGTTACCAAATTTTGGTACTTTAGTGAAAAATTAAAATCATGGGAAAGAATACATCCGTCTCTTTAGGAAATCATTTTGAAACTTTTGTCGAAAAAAGTATTTCAAAAGGTCGGTTTCAAAATGCAAGTGAGGTAATTCGGGCTGGTCTTCGTATGCTAGAAGAAGAAGAAGATAAAGTTCTACTATTAAAAAATACCATTCAGGAAGGAATCGATAGTGGACTTGCAAAAGACTTTGACCCGAAAAATCACCTAGAATCGTTACAAGCAAAGAAAAGAGCAAATGGCTAACTGTTATTTGACAAATTTAGCTGTAAATGATTTAGCTGAAATCTGGGAGTATACTTACGAGGAATGGTCAGAAAAACAAGCCAATAAATATTATGAACAACTATTAGAAGCTTGTCAGGAATTAGCCAACTATCCCAACTTTGGGAAAAATTATGTGTTAATTCAACCTGATATTTTAGGATTTAAAACCAATCATCACATTATTTTTTATAGAATTATTTTGGTCAAAGAAATAGAAATAATAAGGATTCTTCACGAAAGAATGGATTTGAAATCTAAGCTTTAAACTGAGACTGTAAACTGTTTTTTATATGAAATCCTTTCGAGAAATATTCAAAAACAACCCTTCCCTTCTTAACGAACCAGAAGTAGCGCAACTTTTAGAATATTGTGAGCAATTGCAAGATGAAATCGTGGAATTCAAATTTCAAAAAACAACCAACAAAGAATTGGCGATGCTTGATATGCTTAAAGAAGTCATAAAAGGCTGCGATGCTATCGAAAAAGAACAAGCCGAGCACGAACGTTTTGGGTATGACGCTCCAAATTATCAGGAAACCATTTCGAATTTAAAAAAATATGTTTTGAAGCGATGTCAAGATGAAAAAATTTGGCTTTGAATTCTTGAACCATTAAAGAATTAAGTTTCATTAAATCCTAAATTTCTTAATGCCTTAATGGTTCAAAAGAATATTTTTTGTTTTTAAAACTATTGTTTTTGGCAAAATCGTTCGCATGGCATCTACATATCCTGCAACTTTTTTATTTCCATACACCGACGTTGGTAATTTAGGAAATAGCTTTCTATCCGAAACTATGGCATTTTCTAAAGCCTGATTAAACGGCGAAAATCCCGCATACGGATGCGTAGCTCCCCAAAGCGTAATTACTTTTACGCCCAACATAGCCGCAATGTGCGCATTCCCGGAATCCATGGAAAGCATCACATCCAAATTACTGATGAGCTGCAATTCTTGCTGCAATTTGAGTTGTCCTGCCATATTGATTACGTTTTTTTTGTTGCAAGCAAGTGAATTCAATAGTTCAATTTCTTTTTTTCCACCGCCAAAAAGTAAAATGGTATGTGTTGTATCCAAAGCTAATTTGTCAATTACTTGCTGCATCAAATCCAACGGATATACTTTAGAATCGTATTGTGCAAAAGGAGCAATTCCTATAAGTTTGTTATTTGTTCCTCCAATTATCGTCAGAATTTCTGGATTTAGAACTGCTTTTTCAGGAAAAACTGGATGTGATAAATCAACTATAAAACCGAGTTGTTCAAACACTTTTACATGTCGTTCAAACATCGTTGGCAATTGCTGGAACACTTTGTTTTCGGATTGGGTCAACGCTTTTTTTTGCGTTCTTCCTTTATCCACCGAAGCTACTTTCTTTCCGCTTAAAGCAAAAAGGCTTCGAACGATTTTAGAGCGCAAGACATTGTGTAAATCGGCAAAAGCATCAACGTTTAGGTATTTCAAATCTTGGAATAAGCGCAACAATCCTGCAACCCCTTTGTGTCGTTTTTTTTCATCGAAAGCAAAAAAAGAAAGATTGGGAATTCCTTCAAAAAAAGGTTTGAAAAACGGTCTGGAAATAACTGTGATTTTAACATCGGGATGCTGGCTTACAAAAGCACGTAAAACAGGAACCGTCATGGCGACATCTCCCATTGCGGAAAGTCTCATGACGGCTATATGTTGGATTTTTTTTGACAATTAATTAACGTTTAAAAACCATTAAGGTATTAAGATTCATTAAGTTTTTCTTAATTTTCCTAATACCTCAATGGTTCAAAATCTCTTTTTTACTTCTTGTTTTGATACAAAACAGGATTCAATTCATCATCGTTGTACATTTTCATTTGTTTGTACACTTTCATGAATTTATTGCCATTTTCGATGTCTGTTAATAAATCATCAATAGCAGTTGACAAATCTGTTCTTTGCTCCAATAAAATATTCAACTTTGTCTGACACTTATCTCTGTGCTCTTGTGAAGCTTCGGCACGAGTAGCCTCTTCTTGCATGTGATAAATTTTTAATGCCAAAATTGACAATCGGTCAAAAGCCCAAGCTGGACTTTCGGAGTTGATTTTTGCATTATCTTTTACGATTACAAGGCTGTGTTTTTGAAGAAAATAACTGTCAATATATTCCACCATATCGGTACGTTCCTGATTAGAAGCATCAATTCTTCTTTTCAATGTTAAAGCAGCCACAGGATCAATATTTGGATCCCGAATAATATCTTCAAAATGCCATTGAACGGTATCAATCCAGTTTTTGTGATACAATAAATGTTCAAATTTATCCTTCTGAAAAGGATTATTTATAGGCTGATCAACGTTATCAAATTGATGATAATCTTTGATGCTTTGTTCGAATACGGAGTACGCTAATTTTGAAAACATATCTTTATATATTAAAAGACAAAGATACTTTTTATACTTTTATACCATAAAAAAATAACTGTAAGTTTAATTACAAAAATACAACCATGCAAATTCATTATTTATCGGAAGGAAACAGTATTCTAAATCATTTTTTGGGACAGATACGCAATGTAAATGTTCACAATGACAGCATGCGTTTCCGACGAAATATTGAACGTATTGGCGAAATAATGGCGTATGAATTAAGTAAAGAACTACATTACAAAAGTATCGAAATCCAAACGCCGCTAGGTATAAAAAACACGACTGAGATTAAAGATCAATTGGTTTTATGTTCTGTTTTAAGAGCCGGATTGCCCTTGCATTTGGGTTTTCTGAATTATTTTGATAATGCCGAAAATGGTTTCGTATCTGCTTACCGTCACCATCCCAACAATGATGATTACTTTGATATATTAGTGCAATACCAAGCCATTGCTGACATCAACAACAAAAATCTGCTGTTAGTTGATCCCATGCTTGCCACCGGTCAATCTATTGTAAGCGTTTTCAATAAATTGATGGAAAAAGGAACGCCAAAAGAAATTCATATCGCAGTTGTAATTGCCGCACCAGAGGGCATCGCGCATTTGGAAGAACATCTGCCGAAAAACTGTCATCTTTGGGTCGCTTCATTAGACGAAAAACTTAATGAACACAGCTATATTGTTCCCGGTCTGGGAGATGCGGGAGATTTAGCCTACGGTGAAAAATTATAGTTGGCTGAAAAAAGCAAATAAACTGCAGGTTATCAGCACAAAAAGTACCATTTCCTGCTTCAATTTTAGTTGTGGCATTTCGATGTGACTCGTTGCCAGTATGGCCAAAGGCGCAAATGTAAAAAGCAATAAGTCATCACTTTTATTATCAGAAATCAGAAAAATTATTACTCCAATAAAGAAAGAGGCGATAATTTTTTTGAAAGAAGTATGCAACAATTGTGGTCTGCTTGACAATGTGGCAAACATAGAAACCAAGAAAAACAGGGCAACAGTTGCATAAATAGACAAAGCCCCATTTTGATAATTATTCGTGAAATAGTCAATCTTAAAATTGATTTGTACACTTTTAAGAATATATTCAATGACATTCAAATCGAAAACCGTTGCAAAAAGCAGGAACATGATTACTGCTATAAAAAAAGCGATAAAAGGTAATATCCAGTTTCTATAATCGCTAGAAACGTGAAAAATTATGGATATAAAAACTAACACTAGAAAGATTATACTCCAAAAATGAAATAACGCAGCCAAAAAAATCCATAATGAAGCATCAAATATTTTTTCTTTGGAAGCTTTCAGAGACTGTAATGAAATCAATCGGCGAAGCGCCAACAGAATAAAGAAATTAGACAAAATCAAGTTTAAATTATCCAGCGCTGAAGGGAAAAAAAGTAGAAACAAAAAGTAAAAAAAAATCGTGTAGGTACTGTCTTTACTCAATCCGTTTTTCTTTGCCACAAAATCGGTGATAAAAACTGAAGCAACAACAATACAGAACAATCCCCCTTTTTGTGCGATAGAAAAAAAGGAATTTGTCCAAGATAAATCTTGAAAATGGAATAATAAAAAGAAAACCAGCATTAAAATTACGACCAATGAAAAATTTAACGGTGTAGATTTTCTAAAAACACTTGTTATCATACGGATATTTTATACTTTTGTGTTCGTAAATATAATACTTGTTTAAAAAGTAAACCCTGCTTGTTCAAAAAGATTCTTCTAAATCAGAACTTTTACAAATCAGAGTTGCCAAAAACAACTACTAAAATTAATTCTACACATTATGAAATCATTTTTCGAAGGAATACAATATTTATTTGTTGATATTCTATTTGCTCCATTAGACTTTTTGCGCTCGTTAGAGTTGAGTTCTTGGTTTGTTGCAAATACAATCAACTGGATTTTTATGATTATTTGTGCTGCCGCAATGGTTTATTGGATCAGACAATTAAAGATTTTTGAAGACGCTGGAACAGAAAAGCAAGATACTACCGCTCACTCTTTCTTAAAATAATATTTAAAAAAAGTGAACGATACTTGTCAATTATTTCAAGTCGTTTCCAATATCTTTTCTAAAATACATCTTATCGAAATGTAGCTTGTCTATGTTTTGGTAAGATTTTTTTATGGCCTCTTCAAAATCATTTCCATAAGATGTTACGGCCAAAACTCTTCCTCCATTTGAAAGAACATTTCCGTTATCCAGTTTAGTACCCGCATGAAAAACAATAGAATCTTGAATTTTTTCCAATCCTGAAATTACTTTTCCTTTTTCAAAATCTTCCGGATACCCACCAGAAACAATCATAATTGTAGTAGCGCTTCTTTTGTCAATTTCCAGATTGATTTCGTCTAGTTTTTCATTGGCTACAGCCAAAAACAACGCTACTAAATCGGTTTTGAGTCTCGGGATAACTACTTCGGTTTCCGGATCGCCCATTCTCACATTGTATTCAATTACGATTGGCTCGTTATTAACATTGATTAACCCAATGAAAACAAAACCTTTGTACGGAATTCCGTCTTTTTGAAAACCATCAATGGTAGGTTTTACGATGCGTGTTTCAATTTTTTCCATTAAAACAGCGTCAACATAAGGAACTGGAGAAACGGCTCCCATTCCGCCTGTGTTTAGTCCTATATCGCCTTCGCCAATGCGTTTATAATCTTTGGCCGTTGGCAGAATTTTATAATTTTTCCCATCGGTAAGAACAAAACAACTTAATTCAATTCCGTCCAGGAACTCTTCGATAACGACTTTAGAACTGGCGGCACCAAATTTTTGATGAACCAGCATGTTTCTTAATTCTTCTTTGGCTTCTGCCAAATCCTGAATAATTAAAACGCCTTTTCCGGCGGCCAATCCATCAGCTTTCAAAACATACGGAGGTTGCAGTGTTTCCAAAAATTCACATCCTTTTTCTACCGTTTCAGCAGTAAAACTATCGTAAGCGGCAGTTGGAATGTTATGTCTGATTAAAAATTCTTTAGCAAATTCTTTACTTCCTTCCAATTGTGCGCCCATTTTTGAAGGTCCGATGACCGGAATATGACTTAATGCAGTATCGTTTAGAAAAAAATCATAAATCCCTTTTACCAAAGGATCTTCTGGTCCCACGACAACCATTGCTACTTTTTCCTGAATAACAAATGCTTTTATAGCTTCAAAATCAGTTGGACTCATCGTAACATTAGTGGCTATTGAAGCGGTTCCAGCATTCCCTGGTGCTACAAAAAGTGTGTCGCAAAGCGGACTTTGAATCATTTTCCATGCAAAAGCATGTTCTCTTCCGCCTGAACCCAATAGTAAAATTGTCATGTGTAGTTGTGTTTAGTTGTGCTGCAAAAATAATTGCTTTTGCACTTAAAAAATAATTAATCTTTAAAAAATTGTTGGTTACCAGCCATTAGTTGTTAGTAAATATTATTTTTGATGAAATATACCTTTAAAATGTTTTCACTATTCGACTTATCGCTGCAGCTAAATGGTTTCCCAATTCAGGAAGCCCAATCCGAATTGCGAAAAATCGTAGCATTTTCAGAAAAAGAACATGAAGTTTTCGTTGAAAATAAAAAACAAGAAATTGTCAATTTTCATTTTCAAAACAATCCTTTTTACAAAGATTTAACCGGCGTAACAACTTTTACCCGCTGGGAAGATTTACCAGTTTTAAATAAGAAAAACTTACAGAAACCATTACAGGAAAGGCTTTCGGAGGGCTATTCCGCGAAAAACAGCTACGTCAATAAAACGTCCGGTTCGAGTGGAACTCCTTTTGTTTTTGCCAAAGACAAATATTGCCACGCGCTGACGTGGGCTTCAAACATCTACCGTTTTGGTTGGCATGGAATTGATTTTAATACTTCGTACCAAGCACGATTTTATGGAATTCCGATGGATTTTATTGGAAACAAAAAAGAACGTTTTAAAGATTTTTTGAGCCATCGGTTTCGGTTCTCCATTTTCGATTTGTCGGATACAGTTTTAGAAGGATTTTTGAATCATTTTCGAACTAAAAAATTCGATTACATCAATGGATATACCAGTTCGATAGTTTTATTTGCTAAATTTTTACAAAAGAGAAACATCATATTAACCACAATTTGTCCGAGTTTGAAAGTGTGCATGGTGACTTCCGAAATGCTTTTTGAAGACGACAAAATGCTTTTAAAGAAACAATTTGGCGTTCCTATTGTCAATGAATATGGCGCTTCGGAACTCGATTTAATCGCTTTTCAATCCCCAAGCGTCGGGACAGAAGACGAATGGCAAATAAATTCCGAAACGTTGTTTGTGGAAATTTTGGATGACAATAATCAAGCGGTTCCAAATGGAACTTCAGGTCGAATTGTGATCACTTCATTGTTTAATAAAGCGCATCCATTTATACGATATGATATTGGCGATATTGGAATTTTGGACGAAAAAAGCACGTTGCAAAAACCCATTCTCAAGAAATTAATAGGACGAACAAATGATGTTGCGGTTTTACCAAGTGGAAAGAAATCGCCCGGATTAACTTTTTATTATGTGACAAAAAGCATCATTGAAGATGATTCGAATGTGAAAGAATTTGTGATAAAACAAACCAAAATAGATACTTTTGAAATTGAATATGTGAGTGAAACCAAATTAAATTTGGCACAAATTAAAAAAATTGAAAAGGCGATTGAACTGTATTTAGAACCGAATTTAAAATTTATATTTATCCAAAAAGATACTTTAGAAAGAAGCAATCGAGGAAAATTGAAGCAATTTAAATCGATGCTTTAATGGTTTTGGAATAACGTGGTTTGAGGATTAATTGCGTGAACAAAAAACCAATCATGCAAAGTATTGCACCAATTAAATTCAAACGGTGATATGCTCTGTACACTGAAAAATTATGTTTTACTAAATCAAATTTAGATGCAGAAATCGAGTTGTCTCTGATGCGATAAAAAGCCAAACTCTCCGGAACAAGTTGCGCAAATTTTATTTTTTTAAGAACAGTCAGCCACATCATCCAGTCTTGTCGTTTCCGGATGGAGGAAATGGAGATTTTCCCAAAGTAACTTGCGTCATAGATACCCGTTAGATTCCCTACATAATTACAAAAAAACAACTGCTTGTATGAAAGATGCAATGGCGCTTCGATTCTTCTGTTTAACGGTTGTCCAGCTTCGTTGATGCATTCATAAAAAGAGAACGTGAAAGGAAGATTATTTACTTTCATGAACTCAATTTGTACTGCTAACTTGTTCGGTTTCCACAAATCATCTGCATCCAAAAAAGCAATATATTTACCGTTTGCTTTAGCCAAAGCGGTGTTTCTGGAAATTCCGGTTCCTGAGTTTTTTTCGAGTTTAAAAAGTTGGACTCTTGTGTCTTTTATTGCGATTTCCTCAACTATAGAAACCGTTTCATCAGAAGAACAATCGTCTACAATAATCATTTCCCAATGCTGATACGTTTGGTGCTGAACCGATTGAATCGCTTCAACAATAAATTTTTCAGAATTAAAAGAAGGAGTAATTATGGACACAAGTGGTTTTTCCATTTTTAATACGCTTTTTCATCACCTTTTATGGTGTTGTATATTGTGTTAAAAATAATCTTAATATCTAATAAAATAGACCAATTTTCTAAATAAAAAATATCAAATTTGACTCTGTTAATAATATCTTTATCTGTTTCGACTTCACCACGAAATCCTTTGGTCTGCGCAAGTCCGGTTATTCCTGGCTTTATAAAGTGGCGTACCATGAACTTATCCACCTTCAATGCATACATTTCGGTATGACTTACCATGTGAGGTCTTGGACCTACAACGGACATATCGCCAAATAATACATTTAAAAACTGTGGCAGCTCATCAATACTTGTTTTCCGTATAAACTGACCAACTGTAGTTACCCGAATATCATTTTTAGAAACCTGATTTAAATCAGCTTCATCGTTTAATTCCATCGATCTAAATTTGTAGCAATTGAATTCTTTATAATTTAATCCGTTCCTCTTTTGGATAAAAAACAAAGGCCCTTTTGACTCCCATTTTATAAAAATTGCGAGAATTAGGCTAAGCCAAGATAACAACCCCAGAATCACTACAACCGAAAATAAAATATCAAAACCCCGTTTGATCACCTTGTTTAAGGTATCGTCTAACAAGATATTTCTCAACGAAATTACCGGAATGTAATTGTAATATTCAAAAGTAAAATTCCGGGAAAGAATCTGCTTTTCGTCCGGAATAAATTTTAATGTTTTTAGGTTATTATCAGCAAAATATACAATTTCATTAATTTGATTTTGCGTTAAATCACTCATCGAACAATACATTTCATCTATTTTATGTTCCAAAACAAAGGCAAAACTCTCCCTAAATTTTCGCACTTTATCTTTTTCCAAGTCAAAAACTCTTTCTAACTTGTATCCATAATCTGGATTTTCAGTGAAAAATTGTTTTAATGGCTCCACACTTTTAGAATTCCCTAACAGTATTACAGTTCTAAAATTACCTCCAAATAGCACTCTGTACCTTTTTAAAAAATAATAAATACATAGTTTTATGATTAAAATAAAGAACAGCGAAACTGAAGTGAAGAGAACAATTCTATGAAAACTGGAATTTTCAGAGTCAAAAAAAGCCAAGGCGAGACAGATAAGCATAAACAAAATCCCCTGCTTTAGAGCACAATTTAGTATGGCAATCACTTTCGTGTATCTGTAAACTTCATAAAAACCCAAATTAGCAGCTATAACAAACCAACTTACACTTATAAAAAGGGGATAAAAAAGCTCGTTAACGGGAAGGTCCGTCAAGTATACCAAGAGTACATTGATAACAATTAAGTCTATTACAAATGAAAAAGGGCGAATATAGCCTGAATATCTTCCGGTTTTGGTTTTCACTATTTTATCCGATTAGAAAAGTCATATTGCTTTTCTTTTATTACTATGATTATACTCCGAAACCGAAAATAAGTTGTCTTTTAATGCCGTATTTTTGGCCTAAATTATGATTTTTGAAACAAAAATAACTATGTTTTTATTAAAGATTTATGCGTAAACTAATTCACAACATTTAAACAATCCGGCATGTAGAAATGGTTTATTTTATTACAATATAAAATCAAAACGAGTATGATAAAACTACACACGAATAACGAAACCATTTTGAGCCTAAATCCTTAATATTAAAAAATATATTTTGAAAAATCCTTGTGCTCCTCTTTGGACAATTCTTCTTTAGATAAAGATTTGAAATAATCATACGTGATTTTCATTCCTTCGGCACGACCTATTTTAGCTTCCCAACCCAACAAGTTTTTAGCTTTTGTAATATCCGGCTGACGCTGCAAAGGATCATTTACGGGCAACGGATGATATACCACTTTTTGATTTGTGCCTGTTAATTTTATAATTTCTTCTGCAAAATCCTTGATTGTGATTTCGTCCGGATTTCCAATGTTTACAGGAAATACATAATCAGAATGCAATAACCTAAAAATCCCTTCGACCTGATCATCAACATAACAAAACGAACGCGTTTGCGTCCCATCACCAAAAATGGTTAAATCCTCTCCACGAATTGCCTGACCTATGAATGCTGGAATAACACGACCGTCATTTAGTCTCATTCTTGGCCCATACGTATTAAAGATTCTAACGATTCTGGTTTCTACGCCATGAAACGTATGATATGCCATAGTGATTGATTCTTGAAAACGTTTTGCTTCGTCGTAAACTCCTCTTGGTCCAATGGTATTTACATTTCCATAATATTCTTCGGTTTGCGGATGAACTAACGGATCTCCATATACTTCAGAAGTGGATGCAATAAGAATTCGTGCTTTTTTAACTCTGGCCAATCCCAACAAATTGTGCGTTCCCAAAGACCCAACTTTCAGTGTTTGAATTGGAATTTTTAGATAATCTATTGGACTTGCAGGTGATGCAAAATGAAGTATATAATCTAAATTTCCCGGAACATGGACAAACTTTGTGATGTCATGATGATAAAATTCGAATTGTTCTAATTTAAATAGATGCTCAATGTTTTTTAAATCTCCAGTGATGAGATTATCCATCCCAATAACAAAATAACCCTCTTTGATAAATCGGTCACATAAATGTGATCCTAAAAAACCTGCGGCTCCGGTGATAAGTATTCTTTTCATTATTTAAAAAATTTGATTTTCGTTTGTACAAAAATATAGTTTGTTTTCAAAAAAAGGCTTGGTTTAATAAAAATTACGAACTAAGACCTAACTTTATTTTAGAGTCTAAAATGATATTGGCAGATTATTAATTTCAGATTAATTTTAAAATAACTACTCATTTTATGCAGGATGTTAACCCGCGAGAAATAGGAATTATCAACATTAAAATTATTCGTTTTTTGGAGAAATTTTTCGATACAATAAGTCAAACTCTATGTATTTATTTTTATTACCAAGGTTAAAATCAAGCATTCCCATCAATTCAAACCCTTTCATTTGGAGGTAATTATTCATTACAGTAAAGGAAGGCTGACTGGAATATAACTCCTCTAAGTTTGCTTCGATGATTATATAATCAATAGCCTTTAAGGTTTGATCCGCTCCTTTTAAGACCTCAAGTTCATACCCTTGAACATCTAATTTGAGTAATGACAAATGCGTTTTGTCAGTAAATAATGCTATGGAATCTAACTTCTTTATTTGGACTCTTATTTGCTCTAACACATTATCTTTTCTGGTAAAATGAATGTTTTCCTCATTTATTTCAAGAATAGAACTGGTATGTCCAAATTTGTTTTTATTGAATAGGATTGTCCCATCCTCATTGCCCAGTGCGATATTATAGGTATTTATATTTGGATTACTGCTGAATTTTTTTTCGATTATTGAGTACAAATCCGGTAATGGCTCAAAAGTGTGTATTTGCGCATGCGGATATAAATGAGTTGCTACTTTAGTGAATTGACCTGAATTAGCTCCTACGTCAATTATAGTGGTTAATTCGGGCACCATCTTCTTTAAATTTGAAACCACTTCAAAAGAGGCAAAAGAATAAATTCTACCCTTTACCGCTTCTAAAAGCCATTTTGATTTTGCAATAATAAATAATCGCTTTATAAATACTGAATATTTCACTTCTGATTTTTTTATTTTTTTTGAACTGTGTCTTCTAATTTTGATTGAAATTCTGATAAAACTTTTTCATACGAAAAATGTTCAGTTACAAAATCTCTTGCAAAAATTCCCGTTAAACGGGCCTTATCAGGATTGTTTTTTAACTCCATTAGACACATTTTTATTGTTTCGATAATATTCTCATCAAAATAATAACCCCCTTGAGAATTCTCAAAGTTAACCTTTATTTCAGAATCTTTATGTCCAGAAACTATTGATGGTTTTGCACTTGCCATCATCCCTAAGATTTTTGAAGGCATAACCAAATCGTTGAACTCTGATTTTTGAAACAATACATGAACATCCGCATTACACAACAAATTATTTAACTGTTTGTAAGGCACCGGAGGATAATAGGTAAAATTTACTTTGTTTTGTAATTGTTGTAAAACTTCCACGCGTTTTGCTCCTTCACCCACTAAATAAAAATGAAATTCAGGATGTACTTGCATTGCGGTTACAAACTCAGCATAGAAATTCCAATCTTGTTTTTCTCCAATATTACCAGAATAAAGAATGTTAAACGTATTTTTATTAAAAACTTTATTTTCCTTCGCAATTTCTGGATTTATCATAGAATAATCAATCCAGTTAGGAAAGTAAACTTGATCGACTGTTGTTTTTTGCGCTGATTTTATCATCATTCTTGTACTGATGGTGCTAATAAAGTCTGCTCTACTTAAGGTCCATTTTTCAATTTTAAATAAAATCTTTGACGATAACTGATTCTTTTCTGAAATCCCATTTTTAAAAGCTGCATCAAATTCAAAATCCTGTATATGAACCCAAAGCATTCCTCCTCCCCTAATTGTTTTTAAAAACCACCCAAGAATAATGGAAAGCGTAAAAGGCATAACAACTAATACTACATCTGCTTTCTTAATTTTTATAATATTAAAAACTGAACCAAAAAAAAAATGAGTCATTTGAAGCACTCTCTTAACAAAAGTTGGCTTTGCAGGAGTGTATTGTTTGAATCTATACACCGTTACGTTGTTTATAATTTCTTTTGAAAAGAGAGGATGGTCTGCATAATTTGAATAGATTTTCCATTGCGGGTAATAGGGAACTCCCGTTATTATATTCACATCATGTTTTAATGCCAAAAACTCTGCCATGCCCGTCGAATATAAACCTATCCCACTGTCCTCCGGGAAATAATTATGGCTGATTATGGTGATTTTCATCTATGAAATTTATTTCCGTATGGTTTCTAAAATTATACCTTCGAGTGTTGATATAAATTTGGTTTCCGTGAATTTATTTCTCGCATAAACTCCGTTTGAGGTTCCTTTTTTTTGTACTTCATCCCAACTTGAAATTATCAATTTTATTTTTAAATAAAGATCCTCTTCACTTTTTTCTTTGCAAAAAACAGCATTCTCCTCGGAACATATATCTGGAATTCCCGCATGCTGTGTTGTCAAAATTAAATTATTAAATGCCATAGCTTCCAGAATACTAATGGGTTGTCCTTCCATACTGAAAAAAGTAGGAAGACAAAAAACATTGCCCCAAATTAACAAATCTTGTTTGACTAAACCAGAAACAATCCCAAGATACTCCACATTATTTAATTCTGCCAGCAGTCCATCTACATTATTTCCTGAAATCTTATTGCCTGCTATTTTAACTTTAAGAAATAATCCTTCTTCATTTAATCTTTTTATAACTTGAAGCAACAGGTTTATCCCTTTTTCTTCTAAAAAATTACTTAAAAAGAAAAGTCGGATTTCTGTAAAATCTTTCTTTTTAAGTAAAATCTCTTCCGAAATTATTAGTTTGTCTTCTACGAAATTATACAGTTCTCGAACAGCATCAGAAGCTATAAAAGGTGTTAGATTGTCTCTTAAAGAATTAGAAAGTACAATTCCAGCGTCAAACGATGCCATAAGATTAAAAAAGACCTTCTTTTTTATTCCTTTTAGAGATTGATATTCTTTTTTAAGATGGTTACTGTGCAGATGAACTATTGTTTTCTTGTTTAGAATTTTAGACAACAAGATAAAGGGTGCATATTTTAAGACTCCAAAAAAAGTAATTCCTATCGTGATATAAACTACATCAACCGTAAAAATTTTATAACCTTGAAAATAGGTTTTTAGGAATGATAATTTATCAAATGAGAACTGACCAATTGCACCGTTTACCTTATCAGAATGTTCCGTATTTATTTTTTTTATATTCCAATTTCTCTTTATTAAGCCATTTGCAACAACTTGATTGGACAAGCTAATTCCTTTTGGCGGACCTGGAAAAGGACCAATGATAAGGAGGTTATATCTCATTTTTTAGGTTTTTGTCAAATTCAGAAGCGTATATAAACATGCAACTTGTAAAGGAATAGATAATTATTCCATTTTGTCGTTCCAAAACACTTTCGAACAGAAAAACAAAAATAAAAAACAGTAAAAAGACAACTCCTTCAGCATTCTTTCTTTTGATAAATACTCGAATAAAGTAGAGCAACGAAAATAAATACAAACAAATTCCTACAATTCCAATAGCTAATCCTATTTGAAGAAACTGGTTGTGCGCATTATAATTTTCCTCAGATAAAACCGCGTAACCATCTGCCGCCAATTGTGTGCTTAAAACTGCTTGGGCATCTCCAATTCCATATCCTAAATAATCTGATTTTTGAATTACTTTCGCGCCTGTATTCCACAGAATGTACCGAATACCAGACGATGTTTCTTTATTATTTACAATACTATTAATATCGAATATTTCCAAAAAACGGTTTCTAATTTCGGTAATAGATAGTGATAATATCATCAAACTTATAAAGACGAATACCAATTTAGCGATTTGTTTTTTATCACGTTTTAGAAACAAAAAAATGCCGGAAAGAATACAAAAAGAAACAACAACACCTTTTCTTGCCAATATTAGAAGTCCAGAAATTAAGACTAAAAACAATATGAAATTAAAAATTTTATTTTTGAAACCTTCTATCAAAATAAAAAATAATGCTACCGAAAAAAAGATTGATATATAAATAGGATGCTCATTCATGCCCCAAAATTCATATGTTATGTAGGAATAACAATAATATAAATCATGTTTTTGGCTAAAATATCCCAATTGAAATAAGTAAATGAATATTAAAATTGAATAGATACTTGCGGCAATAATAAAGGTCTTCCGGAACACTTGATTAAACTTTACTCTTGTTTCAAGAGTTAAAAAAGAATATCCAAGAGGTATAATTAATATTGGAATACAACGGACTAAAATTGTAAAACCTTTTTGAATATTTTCAGAAAAAAATAAGCTAAGCGCATAAACAATAAAGAAAATACTAAATATGAAAACTGTTTTCATTTCAATTTTAGCGCTGATTCTGTATTTAAAAATAGAAAAAAGACCCAGAAGAAAAAAAACCATTACCGTAATAGGCTTTACTTTAAATGGCAACAGTACGAATAAACCGCAAAAGAAAGCAACATAAGGAACTGCTTTTTCAACTGAGAAATCGTTAATTTTTGTTTTTACCCTCATTCTGTTAAGAGATTACTATTGCTTGATTTACGCGGCAATTTAGTTTTTAATCCTTTTAATATAAAATAAAGCAGATAAAGCGCAATAGAATAATAAATAAAACGATGTGAAGATCGTAGATTATACTCAAAACTATGAATAACATATAAAACTAACAACAAGAATTGAAGTACAGCCCACAAATATTTTTTGCGCACTAATTGATTTTTTATAAAATAATCTATCGCTGCAAAATAATATCCTAATAAGGAATAATAAAAAACACTAAAAACAGGGTATTTGGCTAATTCACCAATGGCCGTAAAAGGAGCTATTTCGTTTATTCTTAATTTAGAAGCAATACTATACCAATTTGTCAATCTTCCCGGTAATGGATTCAGTGTGGTAATTAAATTACCAATGGAAGCATTTTTATACAAATGAATGGTTTCGGAAGTAGCGTAAAACCCAAAAATAAACGTATAATAAATATTCATTACAGTGTAAGTAAATAAAATTTCAGGTTTTTCAAGTGTTACTTTTAAATACGGAATTAAACCATGTCCATTCGCTTCTAAACGCAGCGAAATGTTGTATCCAAAGAATAAAATTACAAAAGGAATAAAGAAAATATAGAAAGTTCTGGCTCTGGAACGATTTAAAAAAACGGAATAACTCAACCCAAATGCTAATAAATAAATAGTGGCTGATCTGCTCCCCACTCCTATCCCTACAATAATGGCAATACAAAAAGCTGTCAGCGCAAGTGACCTGTTAGTTCTGTAAACAGCACCTGACAAAAGGCACAAAACGATAAATAAATTTTGATAAATAATTTTAAAAACAGAATTATCATTAGGAATATAATCTGCCCTGTAAAATAGTAAAGAACCGTAATCAATGTAAACCAAAAGCACACATAACAAAGCTATGATTACTATAACCGTAGAAATTTGATTGGTGTCGAGTTTAAGATTTCGCGTATCAATAATTTTGATTCGCTGTTTGGCTAAAACGAAATACGATTTATTAACAACCGAATAGATAAAAACGCCAAACAAAAACAGCAAAAGCATTTTGAGGTAAACAAAAAAGGTTCTGTTGAATTTATTTTTCCCAATAAAATCAAACTGAAAAAAATTGAATTTCTCGTATCTTGGATAAAAATTATGATATAATAAAGTCGAAATTAAAACTCCTGCAAAGAACAATACAAAAACATCAACAGGTGACAGCAAAAATATTTTTCGCTTCCAATAAAGAATTCCTACCAGTGAGAATAAAAAAAATAAAATTACAGCCATTAATATCATTTTGGGGATGTATTAACCTCTTTCAAGCGCTTTTATACCAGCATTTGTATTGTAAAAATTTGCCGTGTGTCCCACAATATACATGTAAAGTTCTCCCTCTTTCTCGTCCATCAATGAAATCTGAGGACTGGACTCCGGGCCCTTAAATACCTTAATGGAATACGTTGGTGTTTTATAAACCGGAATGCTATCCGCATTTGTAGCTTCATACCATCCAGAGGCATTTTTGCCCACAAAAACCTTCCCAGTCAATCTATTCAATACTACTAATGAATATTCATTGGCATCTGTTTGGTAAAGTTCCATTTGATAATTTTGTTTGTTTACAATTTCTTTTAAACTAAAAGACTCTGTTTTCTTTTCCTCTTCCTTGCACGATAGAAATAGCACAAATACAAATATCAAATAAAAATAATTTTTCATTTTTTAATCTTTTTTAATTTAACTTTTATACAAATATAGTTGCAATTTTTAATTTTCATTGTCAAATTAGACTATAATCATATCGATTTACAATAGTTTTCTGGTCACTGTTTTTTTATCAAATTACAACAATGTTTTCTTTTTTACAGCAAAATAAAAAATAAGCATAACCATAATTACATCAACACTAATGCGAAGCAGCAACAAATTAATAAAACTCATCTGATTCATTACATACAACAGCAACACTGTAAAAAAATAAATCAAACACGAAAAAACAAGCGCATAATTATATTGTTTTAACGCGCCAAAAGCAACTAACGAACAGCTTCCTATAATTATAGAACAACTTATAACCGGAATCAATACTACTAATGATTCTAGTAAATAAGCATATTTTGTCATTTGATTCCCTCCAAAAAAAGTCATCATTTCTTTGGAAAAATAATAAATACCCCCAGAAAAAAACATAGCACTACAAATGGTAAAAAGCACCAATCGTTGCACAAATAATTTGTTTTTAGTCCTTACAATTAAAGGAAAAACTGCTTGTTGAATGACTTCAAATGGAAATATGAAAGCAAAAATTATTTTAGAAGCAATGTCAAAACCAGAAACTAAGTTTTTTGAACAGAAATAACCAATTAGAAAAATGGTTCCAAAATTTAAAAAAAGTGTAGAAAATCGTCCTAAAAAAAACAAATATCCTTCTTTTAGGTAGTGCTTAATGGTTTCTAGGGGGACAAGTATAAATTTAAAATTAGATTTCTTTTTTAGAAAATAAAACCCTAAACCTCCCCAAACAATGTTAGAAAGAACCAAAATAAAAATATATATTGCGATGTGACTTGAATTTTTTACAAATAGTATCGTAAGAAAAACCAATAATGTTCTGGAAACCACACTTACAATAGCAATGGGTTTCATTTTTTCGATTCCTTGAAAATACCAAATTGGAAACAATATTTCTCCAATTCCCATAAACAACATAAAAAATATCAAATCGATATGTTTGGCTATTTCATTGTTAAAAGAAAACAATCCCAAAAGAACAAAACCGAAGACAAATAATCCTGTTTTTACAGTTATAATTGCAGAAATAATTTCATCAATTTTAGTTTTATTTTGTTTGTTTTCAACAATGTATTTAGCAGCATACATATCAAATCCAAAATTAACCAATATCAAAAAATATTGAACAAATGAATCAATCCAAGTAAGAACTCCGTATCCTTCCTCGCCCAAAGTCCTTATCAAATAGCCTAATAAAATATACTTTGACAGTATGTTAGCAAACTTTATTACACTAAAATAAAAAAAGTTCTTGGCGATTTCATTATTTAATGACAGGTATATTTTTCTAAACATTTACTTGCAAATTAGTTGTATTTACCTAGACTAAATTGTTTCGTCCCATGTTCTAATTTTTATATCAAAAGCGCTTTTAATTTTACTTTTATCTAAAACACTATATTTAGGCCTTTCAGCTGGAGTTGGGTAACTTGAAGACGGAATTGGTTTTACATGGATGTTTATATTATTTATTTCGAGTATTTTTCGAGCAAAATCATACCAGCTGCAATGTCCTTCATTACTGAAATTGTAAATTCCGTACCTATTGATTTCTGGATTTTCAGAAGTTTGTAAAATAATTTGTACCAAAGCTTGCGCTAAATCAACGGCATTTGTTGGTGTTCCTATCTGGTCATCAACAACGGATAAACTGTCTCTTTCAGCTCCCAACCGCAACATGGTTTTCATAAAATTATTCCCAAATGAAGAGAAAACCCAAGAAGTTCTTATGATAAAACATTCTTTTATCGTTTTCTGAATAACTTTTTCACCATCTAATTTAGTTTGGCCGTATATACTTTTAGGACTGGTAGTATCATCCTCTGTGTAAGGTATGTTTTTGGTACCATCAAAAACAAAATCAGTAGAAACATGAATTAATTTTGTTTTATAATCACGACAAACTTCTGCCAAATTTTGTGCCCCAACGACATTAATTTCGAATGCTTTTTCAGGCTCACTTTCTGCTTTATCAACTGCTGTGTAAGCAGCCGTATTTATACAAAAATCAGGTTTTAATTTTGTGAAAACTAGCTCAATCGATTCCTTTTGAGTAATATCTAAGGTTTTAGAATCACAAAAAACAAAGTCTATTTGAGGATAACCCGCAGCGATAAATTGCAATGATTGCCCCAATTGTCCATTCGCACCTGTTACAAGAACTACCATATTTTTTTTTCGTTTTCTAAAGTCGGTAATACAAAATGTGTATCGCAATTTAATTCGTTCGCCTGTGCATGAATTTCCTTTTGACAATGCAATCCGCGAAGCATTCCTATTGTTGAAGAAGCTTGATTGTTCTGCACAAAATGAACATCCTGATGCACTCCTTTTTTTAACGTATTCGCTTTGAAACTTTCCATAAAATAGCCTCTTTTATCTTTAATAATTTCCGTTTCTAAACTGTAACAGCTATTGATTTGAGTCGGACTGAGATTCATGATTTAATTTAAATAATAATAAAACATGCATTTCGAAAACTTTCTAGTAATCATGACGCAAATCCTTTCAATTTTTATTACAATAAAATGCATTTTGTAGCATTCTTGTAAATAGTAAAAAATTGAAAATCCTGATTAAAGAATTAAATTTTTCTCTAAAAGTTAAGCATTTATTTGTTGTACTTTTAATGATTGTTTTTTGTAAAAAGCAATAAAAAAACGTAATAAAATAAAAATAAGAATAAATACAAGTGGCAAAATTACTTTCAATTTACCATTGATTGAGCTTGTATTTTCTTTATTCATAGTTGTGGTATTGTCTTTGATGATTTTATCTGAAGATAATAGAGCCACTTTTAGATTTCCTATCTCTTTAATTAATGATTCTTTAGTTTTGATAACGTCATTTAATTGTGTGTTTTCATTATAATATACCAATTTATCACTCTTTTGATGGTTTCCAGAAGCGGAATTCGAAAACTCATTCAAAATTCCATCTATTTGAGAAACAATTCCTTCGTTTGTTTTTATTTTTTGTTGAATGTTTTCCACTGAAACTTTCTGAACTCTATTGTAATAATCGCTGGTATTGAGATAGTTTAACAGGGGTTGTATTCCTTTTTTACTTTCGGTTATACCCTTTGTTAATAAAGTAATGGTATGAAAAGCATAATTCTTACTCGTAGTCGTTTCTTTTACAATCGATTTTAAATCCCCATCTTCTGACATCAATTTTAGTAACTCAAAATTCTGTTCGCTGTTGTTGATGAAACCATAAACATCAACGATTGGTTCAATTGTAATTTTTGTTATTTTAGTTGGTTCCTGAATACCTATTGATTTTAAAAAAACGGTGTCGCTTTCCTTAATTTTAGCCGTTAACAAATCAATTTTTGAATACAAATAATCCGTGCTTCCAAAATTTGGAGTTACAATAATTTCATGATTGTAAGTCTTCTTAGTTGAATCTAAAAACATTCCTACTCCAAAACCAAGTACGAATAAAATCAAAATCACTACTGCATTTTTTACAAAAAACCGAATGCATCTGAACAAGAATGTATTGAAATCCTGAAATATATTGCCAATTTTTTTAGAAATTTTCATCAAATCAATTTCCTGATCGTCTTGATTATTGGGCACGTTTGCACTCATTTATATTTTTTATTTTACGTTGAAAATTTGTTCCAATATCTTAATCGTAATCAAATACGTTGGTTTTACACCCGTAGTTCCCAATCCGCCTGAAGCTAATGTGCTTCCTGTTTCCAGTGGATTATCAGAGGCGTAATAAGCATACCTAACTTTAACATTATGAGGGACACTTTTTCTAATTTTTGAAGCAGATTGTATCGCTTTTTGGTAATATGAACCTTCCATTTCAAGTCCGATAATTCCCCAGGTCGATTCATGGAAAAACTTCAATAAATCTCTGTTTTGCAAAGAAGTTCCTAAAACAGTAACCATTGGACCCGCAAAAACAGCAATATCATTTCCTTCAAACATGTCAGCAGTCAATTCATTTTTGAAAAAATAATTATCCGCCGTTCCTTCATTGATGTGCGCATTAGGAATCATAATATCTCCTTTTCCACCTTCCAGAATTCCAGCTTTCCCCATGATAGAAACTGATTCCACATTCAATAAGGTGTCTTTTTTGAATGGTTTCAACAATTCGTCAATGGTTTCATAAGCCTGTTCTCCAAATGCATAATCCATAACAATCAACACTGGTTTTTTATCTCCTGTATTCGCCTTTGGAAAAGATGTTTTTGCCCAATCAATTTTGGCGGTATCAAAAATCTGAACATCTATATTGGTTCCCGATGTGTCCGGCAACGAAATCATTCCAAATTTCAAGGCTACTTCTTCCACTTGGTTCCGAACAGCATTCGCGCCGGACTTACTCAATTCCTCATAAATAAAGAAATCAGATTTGTCCTTAAACTTGGTTTTTAAAACTTTCGTTGCAAAAATAGAGTTCATCACACTGTGCATGTTCGCACTAATTACGTGAATTGGACGGTCTAAAAGTTGGTTTTCTTTCAAAACCTCCTTGATGTTAGTGGCCCAAATTTCCCCGTGAATGTGATGTCCCAATCGCTCTCTTAAAATAGGACTGAAAGTAATCGTTCTTTTATTATCATCTACAATTTCTTCAATGGCGAGTTTCCCCAACCAAAATATGACATGCAAAAAGCGATCTGGCGCAGCAGCTGAACCAAAAGCATCATAAATATCCAGTACTTCCTCAAATGTTCTTCCAAGAATATTAGCGGCATGAGAAATAGCTTTTTCTTTTTCAACAAGAGTCAGTTTCTTCTTTTGGGAAACCGCTTGTTCTAATTTGAACCAGTCTCTGGAAACCTCACCGGCATCATCTAATAAAACTCTATTTCTAATTTTGTGTGATTCGATAAAAATAAAAGTCAAATGCGTCAGAATATCATAAATATCCGAGCGTCCGCGCGTGATCTCCACGTTCATTTGTTCCTCATCGATTCGGTAACAATTACGACGTCTTTTTGGCGGTACAATCGCTTGAAAATGCGATTTAGAATACCCTTCATCCGAAGTTAAATTGATAAATCTGCATTCTTCTATTCCTACTGGAAGACGTTCAATGACATATAAAAGTCCGTTCAATTCTACTTTTTCTTCGGCAATATTTCCATAAATTTCTGGTCGTAATGCTAATAATGCTTCGCGCAACGTATCACCTGAAATTCCCATCGGTTTGTAAAATCCCCTATTGAAAAGATGACGCATCGTGATGTACATTTTTTCAATAGCTGCCGATGATTCTTGTGCTCTGGAGCGTGATATATTTTTTGTTTCTTTCATTTTCTGCTTATTTTCTAACCTTCAAAGGTAAGACATTTATTCTCTTTTTAACAAATCCACAATATTTCTGTCATTGGAAAGTCTCGGGATTTTATTTTGTCCGCCCAGTTTGCCAATGGATTTCATATAGTCCTGAAAGCCATTTTTAACCACTTTGGTAACCACCACTTTTCGCAACACTTTGCCAACAATCAAATCATCATAATACATGTTCTGTTTTCGCATCGCATTGTCCAGCGCTTCCGCAAAAGATACGCTGTCTTCCGGTTCGTTTTCAAATTCAATAAACCATTCATGATACGGTAACCCTACTGATGGAGTGATTTGTGGTGCGACCGTAAATTCATTGATTCGAATATTAGTTCCAATAATTGCTTCCTGCAGCGCACTCTCCACTTCTTTCCCAATCACGTGTTCGCCAAAAGCAGAAATATAATGTTTGATTCTTCCCGAGACAATTATTCGGTACGGTTTTAAGCTGGTAAACTGTACGGTATCTCCGATATTATATCCCCAAAGTCCCGCATTGGTTGAAATTATCAAAACATAATTCACTCCCAATTCTACTTCACCAATCGTATATCGTTTTGGATTTTCAGTGTAAAATTCATCCGATTTAATAAATTCATAAAAAATTCCGGAGTTCAAAAGCAGTAACATTCCTTTATCCTTTTGCGAATCCTGATACGCGAAAAATCCTTCCGAAGCCGGAAACAATTCTATACTGTCTACTTTTCTTCCAATAAGATTTTCAAATTTAGCGCGATACGGTTCATAATTGACGCCACCGTAAATAAACAAATTGAAATTTTTGAAGATTTCCCCCACTGGCTTCCCCCCTTTTTGATGTAATTTCTCAAAATACATTTGAACCCAGGAAGGAATTCCGGAAATCACAGCCATGTTCTCGTTGATTGTTTCCTCGACAATCGCATTTACTTTGGTTTCCCAATCTTCGATACAATTGGTTTCCCAAGATGGCATTCTGTTTTTTTGAAGGTATTTTGGAACAAAATGTGCCACAATTCCAGACAATCTTCCTAATTTAATTCCGTTTTTTTCTTCTAATATTGGACTCCCTTGCAGGAAAATCATTTTACCGTCAACAAAATCAGCATTTCCAGTTTCGTGAATGTAATGCAAAATTGCATTTCGGGCCGCCTCAATATGATACGGCATGGATTCCTTAGTTAACGGAATATATTTGGCCCCGGAAGTCGTTCCGGAAGTCTTGGCAAAATAAAGTGGTTTTCCTTTCCAAAGGATATTTTTCTCGCCTTTTACAACCTTATCCACATACGGTTTCAGAGTCTCATAATCCCGAACCGGAACTTGTTTAGCAAAATCGTTCTCGTTCGTTATTTGGTGAAAATGATGGTCAATCCCAAATTGTGTTTGTTTGGCATCTTGGATTAATTGCAATAGCACTTTTCTTTGAGTTGCAATTGGATTGTTGGACCAAAGCTGTGTTTCCTTGTATATTTTTTTTGCAAATAATTTTGCTGCAAATGATTTTACTGACATTTTTATTTTGTTCTTTAAAAGTGAAAGATACTTTTTATTTTGGGTTTTCGCTCCTGGTTTTCGAGGAGCTTGGAAGAGAATTTTTATCTTCTTTCGCTACTTGTTCCCGCAGCTCCCGTTCTTGTTTTGATGGTGATAAATCAACAGGTTTAGTAATTTCAGCTGCTGCTTCGAGTATGGAATCTTTATTGAATTTAGCATATTCCAGCTCTCCAGTCAATACTTTCTGGATGGATTTGATGTAGGCTTCATTTCTTTTTAAAGCCTTGGACAACGAATCTGATTTTAAGGCTAATTCCGTTGCATCTCGCTTTAATTTTGACGAGGAATATCCTGGTATTAATTCCCGTAAAGGAGTAAAAGCAATAATTAAAGTAGTGACAAATGTGATAATTATTGCTCCCAAAGTCGCTACCACAAAAACATTCATTAAGGTAAGTTTCAATGAAAATGTCTCTTCAAAAGTATCTTCATTTAATATGATTAAACGTCTTTTGTTAAATAAATTTTCCTTGATTTTGCGTCGCTTTTGTCTTTTTTTGGACATATAATTTGATTAATGAACAAATATAACAATTATTGTCCTTGCTTGTGTTTACTTGTATTTATCCCGTATTGAAAACCTAAATTAATTTTTAGCAAATTTTTAACGCTTTTGAAACCAAATAAATGCGGTAAAATTAATCTCCGTAAACTATTTCTATATACCTTTGCTTATAGATTTATTACAAATTTGCTTCGGCAATAAATTATTCAATCATGGGAAGATTAGGTGTTACAGAAATCCTCGTTATATTAGCGATTGTTTTATTACTTTTTGGTGGTAGAAAAATACCGGAACTTATGAAAGGTTTAGGAAGCGGAATCAAAGAGTTTAAAAACGCAGCCAAAGATGGTCAGCCAGCTGATAAGAAAGAAGAAGAAATAAAATAAAAAAAAAGCTTTTCATAATATGAAAAGCTTTTTTTTATGGTTTAAATGATCATTGTTCGATGCATTTAATTTTTAAACTAATTGGAGTAAATTTCGAAAATATCATTTTCTTCTAAATCAATAAATTCGATTATTTTATCTTTATTTTTTTGGATTAAATCAACTGATTTTTTGGTGTCTAAATTATAGGTTTTCAAATAAATTAACTTTGGTGGTGCTTTTCTTAGAAGTACAATTTTTTCAAAATCATCGTCTTTACTGATGATTGTAAATCCATATTTCTTAGCATAATCCCAAATTGAAATATCATCTGCATGTTGTTTAATTTATAATTCTGATGCGTGAATAACTTCTGCGAAAATTGGCCTGAGCTGTTTTATCATTCGCCAAGATAAATTTTCATCTAATAACAGCTTCACGATGCAAATGCTATTTTAGTCATATTGTCACGATAAGCTGCAAATGAAAGTGTTGCAATTATTTTTTGTTTATCTAAGGCTGGAAAATCTGCAATAATTTCATCCATTGACATTCCTGCTGCTAAATAAGATAACACATCCGAAACTGTGATTCTGGTGCCAGAAATACAAGGTTTTCCACTTCCAATTTCTGGGTTAATGCTGATGTATTTTTGCCAATTTTCCATAATTGATTTGTTTAATATTCAAATTTAATCAATTTTTTTGATTCATTATTAAATAACCATTGTCAACTGAATTCTCTTTCTGCCTTCATCTACTTCGGTGACTTTGACCTGCACATGTTGGTGTAATTTAACCACTTCATTCACATCGCTGACAAAACCCGCTTTGAGTTGGGAAATGTGAACCAGGCCACTTTCTTTGACTCCAATATCTACAAAACAACCAAAATTAGTAATGTTATTCACAATTCCTGGTAAAACCATTCCTGTTTTTATATCTTTTATCGTTTTTACATTGGGGTCAAATTCAAAAACTTTGGCTGATTTTCTGGGATCTAATCCCGGTTTTTCGAGTTCTTTGATAATGTCTTTCAATCCCAATAAACCTATTTCTGGTGTAATGTAATTTTCTGGTTTTATTAAAACAGTTTTCTCTTTATTTGCAATCAAATCATGCACCGTCAATTTCAAATCTTTTGCCATTTTTTCCACAATAACATACGCTTCGGGATGAACAGCCGAATTATCCAACGGATTTTTTGCATTCGAAATTCGGATAAAAGCAACGCCTTGCTGGTACGCTTTTTCACCCAAACGCGGCACTTTTTTAAGTTGTTTTCGATCTGTAAAAGGACCATTTTCAGAACGATATTGAACAATATTTTCGGCCAGCTTCTCTCCTATTCCACTCACGTAACTCAATAAATGCTTGCTCGCAGTGTTGATGTTTATCCCAACCGAATTCACGCAACGAATCACCGTATTATCCAGTTCTTCTTTCAACTTATTTTGGTCAACATCATGTTGGTATTGGCCTACGCCAATGGCTTTCGGGTCAATTTTTACCAACTCAGCCAATGGATCACTTAATCTTCGCCCGATAGAAACTGAACCTCGAACTGTAACATCATAATTCGGAAATTCATCTCTGGCAATTTTTGAGGCAGAATAAACCGATGCTCCCGCTTCTGAAACAATAAAAACTTGGACCGGTTTATCGAAAGCTATTTTCTTGATGAAGAATTCGGTTTCACGTGAAGCGGTGCCGTTTCCTATAGAAATGGCATCAATTTTGTACGAATTTACCATCGAACGAATTTTCTTCATCGCCATCGCTTCCTCTTTTTGAGGCGCATGCGGATAAATGGTTTCATTGTATAACAAATCTCCTTTTTCGTCCAAACAAACAATTTTACAACCGCTTCTAAAACCAGGATCAATTGCCAGAATTCGTTTTTCTCCCAAAGGCGGTGCTAGTAATAATTGCCCCAAATTGTTCGCAAAAACCTGAATAGAATTGGCGTCAGCCTTCGCTTTGGCTTCTTGCAAAGCTTCATTTGAAATCGCCGGATTCAGCAATCGTTTGTAACTGTCTTCGATAGCCAATTGAACGTGCTGCGTAGTTTTATTTTGACCTTTTATAACTAACGTGTCAATAATATCATACGCTTCATCAATATCCACTTCAACTTTAAACTTGATAAATCCTTCATTTTCGGCACGAAGCATCGCCAATAGTCGGTGTGAAGGTGCTTTTGTCAGCGGTTCTGACCAGTCGAAATACTGATTGAATTTTTGTGCTGCTTCGTCGTCTTTCTTTGTTTTTACAACTTTGGTGGTGATGGTAGCCTTGCGTTCATACAATCGTCGGAGTTGTTTGCGAACAAAAACATTTTCATTAATCCATTCGGCAATAATATCTCTTGCTCCTTGTAATGCCGCTACTTCATTGATGACCTTTTCATTCAAATACTTTGTGGATATAAAATTGACATCGTCATTATTTTGCGCCATAATGATTTTGGCCAGCGGTTCCAATCCATTTTCACGGGCAACATCCGCTTTAGTTTTTTTCTTCTTTTTGAATGGCAGATAAAAATCTTCCAATTCCTGTAAATCAAAACTTTGTTGGATTTTTTTTTCTAATTCTGGACTGAGCGCATTTTGTTCCTCAATCGATTTTAAAATCGCTTCTTTACGTTTTACAATCACTTCGTATTCTTTTTGAAGCTTTGCAATTTGTTCTATTTGTACCTCATCCAGATTTCCTGTTGTATCTTTTCGATAGCGAGAAATAAAAGGAATAGTACAATCTTCTTGTAATAATTGTACTGTTTTTTGAATGTTTATTGCTGCAGTGGCAACGACTTTTGATATGAATTGTATATTGGTCATTATAAATTTAAGATTATAAAATCATGTTGCTAAAATAGTATCTTTGAGTCAAAATTCCTTATTTATGTCTTTTTTATTCTGGTACTTTTCGCTTATAAACTTATTTGCCTTTTCAATAATAGCAGTTGACAAACGGCTGGCCATACAGCAAAAATGGCGCATTTCTGAACGCTATTTATTGTTTACAAGTGTTTTTGGCGGAACAATTGGTTCTGGATTAGCTATGCTTCTATTTAGACATAAAACCTCAAAAGAAAGCTTCCTTTTGAGGTTTTACGGAATTATATTAATTCAAATTTTAATCCTTTTTGGACTGTATAATTTTGGAATAATTAAATTCTAACAAGAAATTTTATTCACTCTTTTTTGATGTCTTCCACCTTCAAATTCGGTATTTAAGAACGCTTCTACCATTTCTACTGCTTGTGGAATTGAAGTAAAACGAGCTGGAATACTAATAATATTCGCATCATTATGTTGACGCGCCAAAACTGCAATTTCTTTTATCCAGCATAAAGCAGCGCGAACTTTAGACTGTTTATTGACTGTCATAGAAATTCCGTTTCCACTTCCGCAAATAACAATTCCAAAATCAGCTTTTCCTTCAGAAACATCCGTTGCAACCGGGCGACCAAAATCTGGATAATCCACACTTTCTGCGGAATCTGTTCCATAATTAATTACTTGATGTCCTTTTGCTTCAAGCATTTCGACAATTGCTTTTTTGTAATCCGGGCCTGCGTGATCATTTCCTATAGAGATTTTCATGATTTATGTATTAAGTTGTGTATTGCAAATTTAAAAAAAGTAATCTATTCTGATGAATTTAAATCTTGCTTCTTTACCAGATTATTTTAATTGAAATGTACCTTTAAATATGAATTCAACAAAACGTTCTGTAACTATCAGATTTCTATTAAATTAAAGGTTATCAACAATTCTTTTAAATGTATAAATAGCTGTAAATCAATGAAAGTTATATATTTAAAATGTTAAAAATTTGCATTGTTAATAGCAAAACGCAATTGCTTGATATTCAGTTAACTTTAAATTAACACAAACTGTTCATAACTTTGGATAGAAAATAAGAACTATTTTTTAATTGTATCAAAAAAATATGTAATCCAAAACCTAGTTTTCAAATCCTAATTTAGTTCAGGTAATTTTTAGAATAGTTATCAATATTAAAAAGTGGGTTATCAACAAAAAACCGTAATGTGAGTTATTTACAAAAGCAATAGTTTTTGTGTTATCAACGATTGTTAATTAAAATATAAAAAGACTTTAAAACTAATACTTTATCACAAAGTAAGTATGTTAATAACTCTAAATAAAATCTTTAAACTTGGTTTCAAAGCTTTTTAAAATATATTTATTGCTACTATTAACATGCTATAATAACAACCAAAAAATAATTTAAATTTAATTTTTCTTTTTTATTATATTAATATATGTTGACAACTTTCAAAAAATTAAAACTTAAAAGTTGATTTTAGATCTAAACAATTTTCAAATTGTTGTTGAGATTGTCTAATAATTCCTGAACTTTTTCAAAATCATTAAAATGAATTTTGAGTTTGATTCCACCGTATGCGAAACTTCCAAAAGGATCAATGGAAACCAATGTTTCATTTTCAAAAAAATAGTGAATATCTTCCTGCTCCAGCAAATGCTTTATAACTACAATTTCATGCGAATAATTAAAAATTGCAATGGTTTGAAATTCTTCCATTTTTGATACTTTTTATAAAGGTACAACTATTCTGTAAAGTTATATTTTCTTTAAAACTGTGAACTCTTTACCGATAACAGTTTAGTATTTTGTAATTTTAGACTTTTAAGAACAGATTTATGAGTAAAAGATTAAGAAAGCCGATAAAAAAAGAGAAAGATTTCTCTGAAAAAATTATAAAAATATTATCGCAAAGTGCTAATAAAGCATTCAATTATAAACAAATAGGTGCAAAGCTGGAGCTTGACGATACTGAAAGCAGAAATCAAATTATAAAAGATTTGAAGATTCTGGCTTCGCAAAATAAAATTATAGAATCAGAACCGGGTAAATACTTAGTGAAAGCTGAGAGTAAAGAGTATTACGAAGGTAAGATTGACATGACCGGACGTAAAACAGCTTATTTTGTTTGTCCTGAAATGGAAGAAGATGTCTTTATCCCAACCAATAACTTAAACCACGCTTTGGACAAAGATATCGTTAAAGTGTATGTTTACAATCGCAGAAAAGGGAAAAGACCTGAAGGTGAAGTAATTGAAGTACTTGAAAGAAACAAAACCGACTTTGTTGGTGTTATTGACATTCAAGCAAATTTTGCTTTTGTTTCTACTGCAAATCCAAAAATGTATACCGATATTTTTATTCCAAAAGATAAAATAGGTGATGCGGAGCAAGGCGATGTAGTTTTGGTTCACATCGAAGATTGGCCAGCCAGAGCTGATAGTCCTTTTGGTTCGGTAATAAAAGTTTTAGGGAAACCTGGAGAGCACGATACGGAAATCCACGCTATTCTTGCTGAATATGGATTACCATCTGAGTTTCCTATTGAAGTAGAAACGTTTGCACAAAAAATTGATACTTCGATTGAAGAAGATGAAATTGCCAAACGTCGTGACATGCGAGATACGTTGACTTTTACGATTGATCCAAAAGATGCGAAGGATTTTGATGATGCACTTTCATTCAAAAAATTAGAAAATGGTAATTATGAAATTGGTATTCACATTGCCGATGTTTCATATTATCTTCAGGAAGGAACAATCCTGGACGATGAAGCGTATCAAAGAGCAACATCCGTTTATTTAGTGGATCGGGTAGTGCCAATGTTACCGGAAGTATTATCAAATTTTGCTTGTTCTTTACGTCCAAATGAAGAAAAATACACATTTTCCGCTATTTTTGAAATAACGGAAACCTCACAAGTTGTCAACCAATGGTTTGGTCGAACGGTAATTTATTCCGATCAACGTTTTGCTTACGAGGAAGCGCAATACATCATAGAAACTAAAGACGATGTAATTCCTGAAGAAATTTCGATTACAGGAAGTTCGTATCAAGTTTCTTCAGCAATTGTTGCTGCGACGCTAAAAATGGATGAATTAGCTAAAATTTTTAGAAAAAGAAGAATGGCTGAAGGAGCTATATCTTTTGATAAAGTAGAAGTCAAATTCAACTTAGATGAAGCCGGAGAACCTCAAGGTGTTTATTTTAAAGTTTCCAAAGATGCCAATCATCTTATTGAAGAATTCATGCTTTTGGCCAATAAAAAAGTAGCGGAATACATTGGAAAACAAAAGAAAACTTTTATTTACAGAATTCACGATGAACCAAATGAAGATAAATTAATTGCGATGCAAACGGTGATTGCTAAGTTTGGTTACAAAATTGATTTTCGTAACAAAGGCGATATTTCAAAATCATTGAATGCGTTGATGGAAGAAGTGAATGGTAAAAAAGAACAAAATTTAATTGATACGCTTGCGATTAGAAGTATGAGTAAAGCCAAATATTCTACGGATAACATAGGACACTACGGTTTGGCTTTTGATTATTATTCGCATTTTACCTCACCTATTCGTCGTTATCCGGATGTTATGGTACATCGATTGTTGCAACATTATCTGGACGGAGGAAAATCTGTAGATGAAGAAACGTATGAAACAAAATGTGTTCATTCCTCGACAATGGAAGGTTTGGCAACCAATGCCGAACGTGATTCTATTAAATACATGCAGGTAAAATACATGCAAGATCATCAGGATCAGGAATTTTTAGGAGTAATTTCAGGTGTGACAGAATGGGGAATTTATGTTGAAATTATAGAAAATAAGTGTGAAGGAATGTGTAGAATTAGAGATATAAAAGACGATTATTACACCTTTGATGAAAAACAATATGCACTAACCGGAGCAACTTCTGGTAAATTATTACAATTAGGTGACGAAATTTACGTTAAAGTAAAAAATGCCGATTTAGTTAAAAAACAACTGGATTTTAATTTTTTAAGAAGAATTGGAGAACCGTTAAAATAAAAAAAATGAAAAAATTAATGATACTTGCTGTTGTATTTTTGAGTCAACTAACAAATGCTCAAGCAACCAGAAACTTAGGAGATTTTGATGAAGTTAAAGTTTTTGATAAAATCAATGTCAAATTAATTGAATCATCAGAGAACAAAATTGTCGTAACAGGAGCACGAGCTGACGAAGTGGAAACGGTAAATAAAAACGGAGAATTAAAAATCAGAATGCCTTTTCCACAATTATTATCAGGTGAAGATATTATGGTCAAATTATATTTTAAAAATCTGGAAAGTATCGCGGTGAGTGAGGGAAGTTATGTTTCAAGTGAAAAAGATTTTAAACAAACAAGCTTAGATTTGAATGCAAAATCAGGTGGCGAAATAAATTTGGACATAGATGTTGACAAAGTAATTGTGAAAGCGAATGCTGGTGGAATAGTTACTTTATCTGGGAAAGCGAAAAATCAAGATGTTGTAATAACTTCTGGAGGAATTTTAAACGCAAAGGATTTAGAGACTTCACAAACCACAATAAGCGTTGCTGCAGGAGGAAAATCAGAAATCCATGCGTCAACATTAGTTGATGCAAAAGTAAGAGCTGGAGGCTCTATTTTTATTTACGGAAAACCAAAACAGATTAATAAGGAAGTTTTCATTGGCGGTACGATTTTAGAAAAAAATTAGTACTTTGGTTTAGATTTTGGAGCAATAAATTTAAATTTTTAATGATAAACGACATATTAGCTGGTATTCCCTGGGGAATTTTCTTGAGTTTTATGATTGGTCCTGTTTTTTTTATTTTACTGGAAACAAGTATTATAAAAGGATTTAGAGCGGCTTTAGTATTTGATTTAGGAGTTGTTTTAGGAGATATTATTTTCATTGGAATTGCTTATTTAGGCAGTTATCGGTTGATTCAAAGTTTAAAAGATCAGCCGGCTCTTTTCATTTTTGGAGGTGTATTAATGTTAGCTTATGGTATAATTTCATTCATACAGTTAAAGAAAGAACAAAAAATTAATACGGATATTATCGATAAGGAAATTGTCAAAAAAAACTATATAAACCTTTTTATAAAAGGTTTTTTGTTAAACATCATCAACATTGGTGTTCTTGGTTTTTGGTTGGCAATCATTATTTCTGTTGGGCCAAAACTAGAAATGCAAACACCTAGAATGATAACTTTCTTTATTGCAGTTATTGGAACTTATTTGTTTGTAGATTGTATTAAAATACTTTTGGCGAAACAATTAAAAACAAAACTTACTCCTGTAAATATTCTTAAAATTAAAAAAGGAATTAGTATTGTAATGATGGTTTTCGGATTGGTTTTAATCACCCAGGGGTGGTTCCCTGAAGAAAAAGCAATGGTAAAAGATGCATTCGATAAAATAGATAATTAATAGATTTTAATTTTCATAAAACAGTAAAAAGCCTTGATTCTAAATAAATTAGAATTAAGGCTTTTTCATGTAAACTATTATAAATCTGAGGCAATGTAATCGAAAAATTTACCACTTAAATGACTTACTGGTTTAAGATTTTTAACATATAAGTCATGTACGTTTTTAGTTACCACCTTATCAATTTAAAATTATTTTTGAACCAGTAAGAAATTAAGTTTCATTGAGACCTAACACTTAATTTTTCTTAATTTTTTAATGGTTTATAATATAATATTCTCAAATTTTTTCTTAAAAATTGGACACAAAAAAACCTCCAAATTGCTTTGAAGGTTTTAGAGGCATCGTCCGGATTCGAACCAAATTTTACTTAATTTTTCTTAAAAATTGGACACAAAAAAACCTCCAAATTGCTTTGAAGGTTTTAAAGGTATCGTCCGGATTCGAACCAAACTTTACTTAATTTTTCTTAAAAATTGGACACAAAAAAACCTCCAAATTGCTTTGAAGGTTTTTAACTATCGTCTGGATTCGAACCATACTTTACTTAATTTTTCTTAAAAATTGGACATAAAAAAAACCTCCAAATTACTTTGAAGGTTTTAGAGGCATCGTCCGGATTCGAACCGGAGTAGGAGCTTTTGCAGAGCCCAGCCTAGCCGCTCGGCCACGACGCCATTGTTAAACGGATGGCAAAAGTACTTAAAAAGTTTAATGTTTAAAAGATTAAAGTTTAAAAGTTTTAAAAAATATTTTTTTATGCTTTTTAAACATTTTTGATTTAACTTCTGTATTCTTCCATTTCGATAGTAACTGCTTCAACATCACCGCCAATAGGAGGATTGAGTTTAGAAACCGCTACAATGATTCTGGAAATCTCAGGAATTTCTTCAAATATGCGCGTTATGATCCGGTGTGCCACATGTTCTAATAAGTCCGAACGAATCGCCATTTCCTCGACAACAATGCGGTTTAAGAGCACGTAATCAACTGTATCTTTCAAATCATCCGTTAAACTGGATTTTCTCAAATCGGTCTTAACTTCTAAATTCACGGTATAGTCTGATCCAATTTTCCCTTCCTCGATCAAGCAACCGTGGTAAGAATAAGTTCTGATATTTTTAAGTTTTATAATTCCCATTATTTTATTTTTTTGTTTAAAATTGTAAAGTGTAAAGCGAAATTGATAACTTTTCATAGGTTTCTATGGAAACATTAAACTTTAAACCTCAAACTTTTTTTATCTTTGCTAAAATAAAACAAAAAAATGTCAACTGAAGAAAAATCACTCCATTTTATAGAACAAATCATCGAAGACAGTTTATCAAACGGTTTTCCCAAAGATAAATTACGTTTTCGTTTTCCTCCTGAGCCCAATGGGTATTTGCACATTGGTCATGCTAAATCGATTTGCTTAAATTTTGGTTTAGGGCTAAAGTATAATGCGCCGGTAAACTTGCGTTTTGATGATACTAATCCTGCAAAAGAAGAGCAGGAATATGTAGATGCCATCAAAGAAGATTTGAAATGGTTGGGATATAATTGGACGGAGGAATTGTATTCTTCTGATTATTTTCAGCAATTATATGAATGGGCAATTTCGATGATTAAAAATGGAAAAGCGTATGTAGATAGTCAATCGTCAGAAGATATGGCGCTTCAAAAAGGAACGCCAATACAACCGGGAGTTGATGGTCCTCACAGAAACCGTTCTGTTGAAGAAAATCTTACTTTATTCGAAGGAATGAAAAATGGTGATTTTCTGGAAGGAAGTCATGTTTTACGTGCTAAAATTGATATGACTTCTACGAATATGTTGATGCGTGATCCATTAATGTATCGTGTTTTGCACCGTCATCATCACAGAACTGGAAACGATTGGAAAATTTATCCAATGTATGATTATGCACATGGTGAAAGTGATTATATAGAGCAAATTTCACACTCTATTTGTACGTTAGAATTTGTCATGCATCGAGAATTATACAATTGGTTTTTGGACCAAATTTATGATGATTCAAAAGTAAGACCACATCAATATGAATTTGCACGTTTGAACTTGAATTACACAGTAATGAGCAAGCGAAAACTATTGCAATTAGTTCAGGAAAATATAGTGAATGGCTGGGATGATCCTAGAATGCCAACCATTTCAGGATTAAGAAGAAGAGGTTACACAGCGAATTCTATTCGTAAGTTTTGTGATATAATTGGTGTTGCTAAACGGGAAAATATAATTGATTTTTCTCTTTTGGAATTTTGCTTACGTGAAGATTTGAATAAAACTGCTCCAAGAGTTATGGCAGTTTTAGATCCAATAAAATTGGTGATTACGAATTATCCGGAAGATAAAGAAGAATGGTTGGAAGCCGAAAACAATCAGGAAGATGAAAGCGCAGGATTTAGAAAAGTTCCTTTTTCAAAAGAATTATTTATTGAAAGAGAAGACTTTCTTGAAGAGGCTCCAGCGAAGTTTTTCCGATTGAGTTTAGGTAGAGAAGTACGTCTTAAAAACGCTTATATCATCAAAGGCGAAAGTGTTATAAAAGACGCTGCCGGAACGATAACTGAGATTCATGTAACTTATGATGAAGATAGTCGAAGTGGAAGTGGGAGCGAAGCCAGCCAACGAAAAGTATCGGGAACCTTGCATTGGGTTTCGATTCAACATGCTTTGGAAGCGGAAGTACGGCTCTATGATCGCTTGTTTATCGATGAAGCACCAGACAGCCATAAAGAGAAAAATTTCTTGGAATTCATGAATACGGATTCATTACAAATTGTTAAAGGATTTGTTGAACCAAGTTTAGCAACAGTTCATGCCGGAGAAAAATTTCAGTTTCAACGATTGGGTTATTTCAATGTGGACAAAGATTCAACGGAAGGCAAAATTGTCTTTAATAAAACCGTTGGATTGAAAGATGCTTGGGAAGAAAAAGGTAAAAAAGAAGAAAATTTATTGATGAATACTCAAAAAGAAATCAATAAATATGTTAAGGAAAAAGACGAAAACAATGCCAATTTGATTCTTAACGCCATTGTTGAAAACATAAAAAGTATTGATAATTACAGTTTAATTATTCAGACTATTGTCAAAAACATTAAGAATGACAATAACTCGTTGTTGTTTTCAAATCTGATTTTGCATCATTCTGATAAAGTACAAGTAAAAGATATTGAAGCAGATTCTTTAACAAAATTATATACGATGTCCTTAAAAAGTCAGATGGCAACTGTTAGAATTTTGGTAATTGAGAATTTACAAAATGATTTGAATAATTTTAGTCTTTTTCAAACACAACTTTCAGATATGAAAAATAATGAAAAAAACGAAAAAGTGTTGCAATTATTAAATGAGCTTAAAATTTAAGCTTTATTTTTAAATAGGTTTTATCGATTCAAAGTCCTCTTAGCAGAGGACTTTTGGTATTATAGTAATTTATTATGATAATTTAATTTTCAATAGTTTAATGCAATTAAAAATGACTTTCATAAAGCGTTTTTCATGCTGTTTATTTAAATAAACAGTACGAAGTATAAATTCAAAAAAATCATTTAACAGCTCGCTTTTATTTGCTTTCTGTCCTGTGAAATTGCACTTTAACGAGTTGTTAGCGGGTTGTTGTTAATAAATCCGTATCTTTATAAATCAAACTTTTTAAAACTAAGAATTATGTCAAATA
Organism: Flavobacterium sp. DSR2-3-3; assembly: GCF_049896585.1. Taxonomy (NCBI): domain Bacteria; kingdom Pseudomonadati; phylum Bacteroidota; class Flavobacteriia; order Flavobacteriales; family Flavobacteriaceae; genus Flavobacterium; species Flavobacterium sp. DSR2-3-3. The sequence continues at coordinate 483,508 of NZ_JAFCUP010000001.1, read as the reverse complement.
CTACAGGAAATACATTATTCGCTATTTTAGCAGGAGTAGCAATTGGAGCCGGAATAGGAATTTTGTACGCACCTGATAAAGGATCAAAAACAAGAAGAAAATTAAAAGATGGTTTTGATGGTGCCAAAAATGATTTACAAAATAAACTTGATTCTGTATCAGTACAATTGAGCGACCAATTAACAACAGCTAAATTTGATTTAGAAGAAACCTACGAAGATTTAGTTTCAAATATGAGTCATAAAACCGAAGAGGTAATTTCTTTTTTAGAAGATAAATTAGCCGATTTAAAGAGGAAAAATGCAAAACTTCAAAAATAATCTTGCATTTCCCATCTATCAAATTTTAAAACGAAATACATGGCTTTTGAAGAATTAAAAGAAAATACGGAGGATATTCAGGAACAAATACAAGGATATATTCAGAGCAATGTGTCTTATTACAAATTATGGGGTTTCAAAGTAGCAATGAAATCGACGACCATGATTCTTAAGTTCACATTGATTTTTCTATGTTTTAGCATGGTTTTATTCTTTTGTTCCATAGCAGGAGCATTGGCAATGGGTAAATATCTAGATAATTATCCGTTGGGTTTTTTAATAATAGGAGGAGTATATCTTTTAATAACGAGCCTTTTATTTTTAATAAAAGATAAAATTGTTGAAGGACCAATATTGGAGAAGTTTTCAGAAATATTTTTTAACGATTAAATCATGGAAACAAAAAAATATTCTTCTTACGCTCAAATTGATAGAGAACTTGAAATTTTAAAGACTGAAAAGGAAATCAGTTATCAAAAATTAATTTTTGGAGTAAAAAAAACTAAGGAAAGTTTTTCACCTCAAAACATTGTAAGTGACTTAATAGGCACGTATAGTTCTGTTATTCCTTATGGAGCAATCGTTTCTACTGCGGCACCTTTTATATTAAATAAAGCAATTCCATTTATCAAAAATTGGTTTGCAAAAAGAAAAAGAGGCATTTAAGCCTCTTTTTTTATGATTTTAAATATCTATTCTTCTGTGTCGGGAGTTTCTTCAGGAGCTTCCGGTAATTCGACCTTATTTTCCCTTCTAGAATTCCCTCTTTCGCTTCTCTTTTTCATTAATTCACCTACCTGATTAGAAGCACTAAATGAAGCAATCATATTATTAAGCATGTCACTTCCCGCTTGTGGAGAGTTTGGTAATAAGATCAGATTCGAATTTGTGTCAGCACCAATAGCTTGTAACGTATCATAATGTTGTGTTACCACAATCAATGCCGAAGCTTCTTGGGAATTGATACCAACTCTGTTCAAAACATCAACACTTTCTACTAAACCTTTAGCAATTTCTCTTCGTTGGTTCGCAATTCCTTGTCCTTGTAATCGTTTGCTTTCTGCTTCCGCTTCCGCTTTGGCTACAATTCTAATTCTGGAGGCTTCCGCTTCAAATTCAGCTACAGTTTTTTCTCTATCAGCCGCATTTATTCTGTTCATCGCATTTTTTACTTGAATATCCGGATCAATATCCGTTACCAAAGTGTTGATAATCGTATATCCATAAGTCGTCATGGCTTCATTCAATTCTCTTTTTACAGCAATGGCAATATCGTCTTTTCTTTCAAAAACATCATCAAGTTTTAGCTTTGGAACTTCGGCACGAACGACATCAAATACATAAGAAGTAATTTGATCGTGCGGATATTCCAGTTTATAAAAAGCGTCGTAAACAGTCTCTTTGATAACCATAAATTGAACTGAAACTTTAAGTTTCACAAAAACGTTGTCTTTGGTTTTTGTTTCAATGATAACATCTAATTGTTGGATTTTTAGATTCACACGTCCTGCGATTCTGTCAATCAATGGAATTTTCAAATGCAAACCTGATTGTCTGATACTTAAAAATTTTCCAAATCGCTCTACAACAACAGCCGTTTGCTGTTTGACTGTAAAAAATGAGGAAAATAAAATGAAAAATCCAAATACGAGTAGAATAATTAAAGCAATGTTCATAATGTTTTTATTTTTAGTTAAAAATTATCCCACAATTTACAACAAAACTTTAGGTTTGTCTTTATAAATTCCAATTATATGAGAAAAATATCACTTAGTTTAGTGTTTGTTTTTTGTACAATATCAGCCTTTTCTCAATATAAATATAGAGATTCAAACAGGATAGGAATCAGTTTTGGAGTCAATCAATTTACCTTTAACACTGATAATTTCGAAACAAAACCTGAATTGGGTTGGAATGCTGGACTTTGCATGCGGGGAAATTTCTATAATAACTGGGATATGGTTTATGCAATTCAGTTTAGCGAAAACAATTTTTCTGTTTCAACTAATAGTTTGACTTTGGCTAAAGAAGAGGTGAATTATAAATTGGCTTCTGCGCAAATATCACTGCAGTTGAGTTACAAACTTATCGAAAATCATTTAAGTGTTGAATTTGGACCAATTGTTCAAGTAAACGGAAAATTAAATATGGATAATAATGATGCAAACAATGTTATTTCTGGGACAACCTTGTTAGCCAAAGATATTAGGGAGATTTCAAATTTTAATTTTTATCCAACCGTTGGAATAACTGCCGGAGTTCGCCATTTCCGGGCTAATGTTTCCTATCAATATGGATTGAACAATATGCTTGCAAATTTGAACAACAAGAATTTAGGTGTAAATTTCAAAGGGAATTCAGGAATTATTAATGCAGATTTGATTCTTTATTTATAAAAAAAGCTCCCAAATCTGGGAGCTTTTTTAGTTTTAAAGAGAAGAAATTGCTTTCTCAATTCTATTAATCGTTTCCTTCTTTCCAATTACTTCAACGATATCAAATAGGTGAGGACCTTTTAATGCGCCAACCAAACTCAAACGAAACGGCTGCATTACTTTTCCCATTCCAATTTCGTTTTTCGTCATCCAGTCTTTTACAATCGTCTCGATATTCATTGAAGTGAAATCTGTGATTTCTTCCACAACGGCCATTAATTCGTGCATTAATGCGGGCGTTTCGGCTTTCCAGTTTTTCCGCGCTTTTTCATCATACGCTATCGGAGCCACAAAAAAGAAATCACTCATTTCCCAAAATTCAGAAACAAAATGGGCGCGTTCTTTGATTAAAGAAACCACTTTGATTAGAGCACTTTGATCAACATGAAACCCTTTTTCAGCTAAAATAGGAGCGAAGGCTTTCGCCAAATCATCATCTTTCTGTTTGATTAAATGCTGGTGATTGAACCATTTGTTTTTTTCCGGATCAAATTTAGCTCCAGCTTTATGCACTCTGTTCAAATCAAATGCAGCAACTAATTCATCAAGAGTATATAATTCTTTTTCCGTTCCGTCGTTCCAGCCTAGTAAGGCTAAAAAGTTAATTACAGCTTCCGGGAAAAACCCTTTTTCTCTGTAACCGGACGAAACACCTTCTTCAGTTTTCCAATCCAATGGAAATACAGGAAATCCCATTTTGTCACCGTCACGCTTGGATAATTTTCCGTTTCCAACAGGTTTCATTATTAAGGGTAAATGTGCAAATTCCGGTGATTCCCAACCAAATGCTCTGTACAATAAAATGTGTAAAGGCATCGATGGCAACCATTCTTCGCCACGAATTACATGCGACGTTTCCATTAAATGATCATCCACAATATTAGCCAAATGATACGTTGGCATTCCGTCACTTTTAAACAGTACTTTATCATCTAAAAGATTCGTTTCAAATTTCACTTCTCCACGTATGATGTCGTGCAAATGCAGCGTTTCATTCACCGGATTTTTAAAACGGATGACATAATGTTCGCCATCAGCAATCCTTTTAGCAGTTTCGTCTGCAGAAATCACTAATGAAGTGTCCAGTTTTTCTCGGTTATGGTGATTGTATATAAAGGTGTTTCCTTGTTCTTCCTCTAATTTTCTTGCCGCATCTAAAGCTTCGGCTGTATCAAAAGCGTAATACGCATTTCCCGAATTGATTAACTGATCCGCATATTGTTGGTACATATACTTTCTTTCGCTTTGACGGTACGGACCAAATTTCTCGTTTTTACCAATAGTCTCATCAGGCGCAATTCCTAACCATTCCAGTGCGTCCATTATATATTCTTCGGCACCGGGAACAAAACGGTTTTGGTCCGTATCTTCAATTCTTAAGAAGAATACACCATTGTTTTTTTTGGCAAACAAATAATTGAATAGTGCGGTACGAACTCCGCCAATATGTAAAGGTCCAGTTGGACTTGGTGCAAAACGCACACGAACTTGCTTCGACATTTTTGTAAATTTTGGTGCAAAGATACAACACTAATTAGACAATGAGAAAATGATTGTAATTAGATAATTTAATCAATTATGTCAATTTTCTAATTTTCCAAGTCTAAAGTATAAAATAATTGAACCACATAGAAACAAAGAATTTAGTTTATTTTTTGATTTGAATCTTTTCCGAACAGTTAAAATTTAGATGACATAGAAAAAAATTGAGTGCTTTTTTTCTATTGTTAACTCTTATCATGGTCAAAATTTATTTTAATGGGTTTGACCTGCTAATTTTCTTATGAAGAAATTTTCTAATTAAAAATTACTACTTTTATTGGTTGTAATAAACAAAGCATACATTTTGGAAACGCAACAATTTATTTATCAAAAATTAGAAGCTTTCATCAGGAAGTTTTATACCAACGAATTGATAAGGGGAACTATTTTCTTTATCGGTTTGGGATTGTTGTATTTTTTATTTACGCTTTTTGTAGAATATTTTTTTTGGTTCAAGCCGTTGGGAAGAACAATTTTATTTTGGACTTTCATCGGAGTAGAAGTGTATTTGTTGTTCCGTTTTATTTTGTTTCCAATTTTTAAATTATTCAAACTTCAAAAAGGAATCGATTACAACCAGGCTTCGACTATTATAGGAAATCATTTCACGGAAGTGAGCGACAAACTGACTAACTTTTTACAATTATCAAATCCGAATGAACATCAAATTAAGTCGGAATTATTAGCCGCTTCAATTGAACAAAAAGCGAACGCGTTGCAACCAATCCCTTTTGGGAACGCCATAAATTATAACGGAAACAGATTGTATTTTCCTTTGGCTTTAATTCCATTACTGTTATTTGCTTTCTTTTATTTCTCTGGAAACAGTAATATGATTTCTCAAAGTTTTAATAGAGTCGTGCATTACAATTCAGCTTTTTTGCCTCCGGCTCCTTTTAAATTCGTGGTTTTAAATTCTAATTTACAAACGGAGCAAGGAAAAGATTTTATACTTCGAATCAAAACTGAAGGAAAAATTGTTCCTGAGAATGCGATGATATTCATTGAAGATGAAAGTTATTTTATGGAGTCAGTCAAAGCAGGAGAATTTCAATTTAAAATAGCAAAGCCTTTAGGAAATATTTTGTTCCACGTTGAGGGAAATGCTATTTCTTCACCGGAATATGAATTGAAAGTGATAATTGTTCCTTCGATTGCTAATTTTGAAATGCAGTTGAACTTTCCTTCCTATGTGAATAAAAAAGCTGAAACAGTTAAAGGAACGGGAAATGGGGTTATTCCGGAAGGAACGCGTGTGACTTGGAAAATGAATACACAAGCGACACAGAATGTAGTTTGGATGGACGAAATATCAAAAGCTTCTTTTTCGAAAATAGAAAACACCTTTATTTTATCCAAAAATATACTGCAAAACACAGATTATCAAATTCTTACTTCAAATGATAAGGTAAAAAACTACGAAAAACTCAATTATCAGATTACAATTATCAAAGATCAATTCCCAACTATTAATGTGAACAACGCACCAGACAGTTTGAAGGTTGCCAAGAATTATGTTGTAGGTCAAATTTCCGATGATTACGGTTTGTCCAAACTTCAGATTGTTTTTTACGAAAGAGAGAAGCCTCAAACTGCTAAACGCGGAACGATTGCTATCAAGAAAAGTGCTTTTGATCAATTCGTGTTTTCGTTTCCAAGTAATCTTCCAGTGGAGCAAGGTGTGTCTTATGATTATTATTTTGAAGTTTTTGATAACGATGCCATCCATAATTTCAAAAGCACGAAGTCGTCGGTTTTTTCTAATCGGGTAGCGACAGATGTAGAAAAGGAAGATCAAATTTTGCAGCAGCAAAATGACAATATCAATAGTTTAGAGAAGTCTTTGAAAAATCAGGATAAGCAAATTTCTGAAATGGAGAAATTGCAAAAAACCGGAAAAGAGAAAGAAAATCTGGATTTCAAAGATCAGCAAAAAGTAAATGATTTTGTCAAGCGGCAAATGAAACAGGATGAGATGATGAAAGAATTCACTAAAAAAATGAACGATAATTTGGAGCAATTCAAAACCGATGAAAAGGATGAATTAAAAGAAGAGCTTCAAAAACGAATGGACAATGCAGAAAAAGAAGTGGATAAAAACCAAAAGCTTTTAGATGAGTTGAAAGAACTCAACGATAAAATTCAAAATGAAGAACTGTTGTCTAAGTTGGATAAATTTAAACAAAATAGTAAAAACCAAACTAAGAATTTAGAACAGTTGGTGGAGTTGACCAAGAGGTTTTATGTAGAAAAGAAAGCAGAACAATTAGGAGACAAATTGGAAAAGCTTTCTGAAAAACAAGATAAATTATCCAATGATGAAAAGGAAAATAAATTGGAGAAGCAGGAAGACATTAATGCTGATTTTGACAAAATTCAGGAAGATTTAAATGATCTGGAAAAAGAAAATAAGGAATTGAAATCACCTCTGGACTTGCCTACAGACGATGCTAAAGAAAAAAGTATTGATGAAGATTTAAAGAAAGCTTCTGAGGAATTGAGGAAAGACAAGAAAGATAAGGCTAAGCCAAATCAAAAAAGTGCTTCCAAAAAGATGAAAGAGATGGCGCAAAAAATGGCACAAACTTTGGAAGAAGGCGAGATGGAACAGTTACAGGAAGATGTAGCCATGTTGCGACAAATTCTAGATAATTTATTGGCATTCTCTCTGTCACAGGAAGACTTAATGAATCAGTTCAGAAAGCACAAATCAGGTTCTCCGGCTTTTAATAAAAACATAAAAATTCAACAGGATTTAAAGCAACAGTTCAAACATGTTGACGATAGTTTATTTGCGATGTCATTGCGCGATCCTAAAATTGCTGAGGATATCACTAAAGAAATTGGCAATGTAATTTACAATGTCGATAAATCGTTGTCCAGTTTAACCGATGCTCAAGTGCCAAAAGGTTTGTCGCATCAACAGTACACCATTTCTGCAGCTAACAAATTAGCAGATTTTCTAAGTGATATGCTTAACAATATGCAAATGCAAATGTCCGGAATGGGTTCTGGTAAACCGAAACTTGGTCAAGGACAAGGAATGCAACTGCCGGACATTATTAAAAAACAAGAAGGTCTTGGTGAAAAAGTGAAAGACGGAATCAAGAAAGGAGAGCAACCCGGTGCAGGTCAAAAAGGACAAAACGGCAAACAGGGGAAACCAGGCCAATCAGGTCAAGAAGGTCAGGGTAGCGAAGGTGATGCGCAAGCTGTAATGGAAATTTATAAAGAGCAAAAGCAATTGCGGGAAGCATTGCAAAACGAATTGAATAAACAAGGATTGGGTGGTAACGGACAAAGCGCTTTGGAACAAATGAAGCAAATTGAAAAGCAATTATTAAATAAAGGTTTTAAGAACGAAACGCTTCAAAAGATATTGAATGTGAAACAGGAATTGTTGAAATTGAAATCCGCTATTCAACAACAAGGCGAAGAAAACAAACGCCAATCTGAAACCAATAAAAAAGAGTTTAATAATCAATCTAATTCACTGCCAGCTGCTTTATTAGATTATTTGAATAGCATAGAAATATTAAATAGACAATCCTTACCTTTGCGCTCGAATTTTAATCAAAAGGTTCAAGAATATTTTAATAAAAAATGATCAATTTTAATTACGAAACCGACTTTAATTTAGATAACGAAGAAGCGGTTGCAACCTGGTTGGGAAATGTTATTACATCGGAGAACAAGAAAGAAGGAGAGATAAATTATATCTTTTGTGACGATGAGTATTTGCACAAAATCAATGTGGAGTATCTGGATCACGATACGCTGACGGATATCATCAGCTTTGATTACTCTATGGGTAATGAGTTGCACGGTGACATTTTTGTTTCTGTCGAAAGAGTGAAAGACAATGCCGCTGATTTCAATGTCTCTTTTGAGGAAGAATTAAAGCGCGTTTTAGTTCACGGAATTTTACACTACTGTGGCTACAAAGATAAAGGAGAAGCGGAGGAGCTTTTAATGAGAAGTAAAGAAGATCAAAAAATCGTTATGTTTCACGTGGAACAATAGTGGTGTTTTAAACTTCAAGTCAAATATGTTTCACGTGGAACATTTTGTTTTGGTTTAAAAAGATACGGTTGCAATGTTTCACGTGGAACAAAAATAGAATTCAAAATTACAATCCTTAATTTTAGGATTAAATTATAAAAGAAGATGTTTCTAGATGAATATGATGTGATAGTTGTGGGTGCGGGCCATGCCGGTTCTGAGGCTGCTGCCGCCGCCGCAAATTTGGGATCTAAAACCTTATTGGTAACAATGAGCTTGCAGAATATTGCCCAGATGTCTTGCAACCCAGCGATGGGTGGAATTGCCAAAGGACAAATTGTGCGTGAGATTGATGCGCTTGGAGGATACTCTGGAATTGTGTCAGACAGAACCGCAATTCAGTTCAAGATGTTGAACAAGTCCAAAGGTCCAGCAATGTGGTCTCCACGCGTTCAAAGTGACCGTATGCGTTTTGCTGAGGAATGGAGAATGATGTTGGAAGGAACTCCAAATCTTGATTTTTATCAAGAAATGGTAAAAGGTTTAATTATTGAAAACGGAAAAATAAAAGGAATTCGAACTTCGCTTGGAGTAGAGATTCGCTCTAAATCGGTTGTGTTGACCAATGGAACTTTCCTGAACGGTTTGATTCATATTGGCGAAAAGCAATTCGGTGGTGGAAGAGCAGGCGAGAGTGCCGCGTATGGAATTACCGAAGATTTAGTTGCTGCAGGTTTTCAATCAGGACGGATGAAAACAGGAACTCCTCCAAGAGTCGATGGACGATCTTTGGATTATTCGAAAATGAACGAAGAAAAAGGAGATGCTAAACCGGATAAGTTTTCCTATTCGGATGTGACGTCACCGTTGATTCATCAAAAATCGTGTCACATGACGTATACGTCTCTTGAGGTTCACGATATTTTAAGAGAAGGTTTTGATCGTTCGCCAATGTTTAATGGAAGAATTAAAAGTCTTGGACCAAGATATTGTCCTTCAATCGAAGATAAAATAAATCGTTTTGCTGATAAGGAAAGACATCAATTGTTTGTCGAACCAGAAGGATGGAATACCTGTGAGGTTTATGTAAATGGATTTTCTACATCGCTGCCTGAGGATATTCAATTCAAGGCGTTGAGTTCTGTGGCGGGATTTGAGAAAGTGAAATTCTTTCGTCCGGGTTATGCAATCGAATATGATTATTTCCCTCCGACGCAATTGAAACATACTTTGGAAACAAAACTGGTTGAAGGTTTGTATTTCGCAGGACAAATAAACGGAACTACCGGATATGAAGAAGCGGCTTCTCAAGGCTTGATGGCTGGAATAAATGCGCATTTAAAAGTACATGAAAAAGCGCCGTTAATTTTAAAAAGAGACGAAGCATATATTGGAGTTTTGATTGATGATTTAATTACGAAAGGAACGGAAGAGCCATACAGAATGTTTACTTCTCGTGCCGAATACAGAACGTTGTTGCGTCAGGATAATGCCGATTTCAGATTAACTCCTATGTCGCATAAAATAGGTTTGGCTTCAGAAGCGCGTTTGCGTAGAATGGAACACAAGTTAAATGAATCTGAAAAGATGGTGGCTTTTTTCAAAGAAACGAGTGTTTCGGTTGCGGAAGCAAATCCTATTTTACAATCAAAAGATACGGCGCTGATAACGCAAGGGGATAAAATGTTCAAAGTATTCTCTCGTCCGCAAATTGATTTGGAAGACATCATGAAATTTGAAAAGGTGGCTGCTTATGTTGCGGAAAATGATTTGGACCAAGAGATTTTAGAACAAGCCGAAATCCAAGTGAAATATTCAGGTTACATCGAAAAAGAAAGAAATAATGCAGATAAACTGCTTCGATTGGAAGATGTAAAAATCCCAGAAAATTTCGACTATGAGAAAATCAAATCGATGTCAATTGAGGCAAAACAAAAATTGAGCAAGATTCGTCCGGTGACTATTTCCCAAGCATCAAGAATTAGTGGTGTTTCGCCAAGCGATGTTTCGGTTTTGTTAATTTATATGGGACGATGATAAAGTAATAAGTTTACAGTCTCAGTGTTCAGTAAAAAAATGAATACTTAACAATACGTTCCACGTGAAACAAAATTAAATTTGCATTATATACAAAGGGATTCAACTGCAAACTGCGACTGGAAACCGAAAAATTACAATATGAACATCTCAAATCAACAGCCTTTTTTAACCGTTAAAGATTATTCTGTTTCTCAAGAGATTTTTGACTTATACCATGATGCCAAATTAGACATGCTATTTACTTCTCCACAACCCAGCTTAGAAAACTTAGGAAAGTATTACGAAAGCGTGGATTATATTTCGCACACGGATAGCAAAAGATCGCTGTTTGAAAAAGTATATCATTTTGTAAAAACTATTGCGCTGAAAAACAAATTGAATTTAATTAATTCGCTGCAAACTAATAAAGGAAGCATTTTAGATATTGGTGCCGGAACAGGAGACTTTTTATCAGTTGCCAAAGAAAACGGTTGGCACACGATAGGAGCGGAACCGAGCGAAAAAGCAAAAGCGATTGCAAAAAAGAAAGGCGTTTCATTTGTTGGAGAAACCAGTGAATTGGACAATCATTCTTTCGATGTTATTTCGATGTGGCATGTTTTGGAGCACGTTCCTAATTTGGAAAATCAAATCAAAGAATTGAAAAGATTATTAAAACAAAATGGAACTCTAATTATTGCTGTTCCAAATTTCAAATCTTTCGATGCAAAACATTATGGAAAGTTTTGGGCTGCTTATGATGTACCGATTCATTTTTGGCATTTTTCTAAAACAGCTATAAAAATGCTTTTTGAAAAAGAAGAAATGCAATTGGTAAAAGTGCTTCCTATGAAATTTGATTCTTTTTACGTGAGCTTACTTTCGGAAAAATACAAAACAGGCAAAATGAATTATATAAAAGCCTTTTTTGTCGGATTGCAATCAAATTGGAAAGCGAAAAAGAATTTTGAGTATTCTTCACACATTTACATCCTAAAAAACAACTAAAAATCATTTTAAGTGCATTTAAGCTTGTTTATTAACTGCAGTCAAGGGTGAAATCGAATTTTTAAAATAATTCGTTTATTTAAAAGATATACAACTCATTTTTAATAGTCATAAATTATGCATTTATAAATCCCAATAACAAAATCTTATATTATAAAAAAGTAGCAATTTGTAAACTTTTTGTCAATACTATCAATTTTTTTATATTTTTGTCACCAATACTTAAAACTAGAAATTCATCATAATGAAATCAAAGATTCACGAATACCAAAAAAGAAATATTAAAGATATGAGTAAAAAAGCATTATTAATTATCGCATTATCAATTTCGATTGTTGCTTGTAACAAACCGGTAGAAGCAGTTAAGGAAGTAAAAACAGCTTACGTAGACACTTCGGAATTAATGAAAGAATATACAGAGGCAAAAGACCTTGAAGCAAAATATAAAACAAAAGCAGAAGAAAAAGGAAGACAGTTAGATGCCGAAATCGCAAGATTCAAACAAGAGGCAGCTGGTTTTCAAGCGCAAGCTCAAGCAAACGGCCAGGCATGGGCACAACAAAAAGGTGCTGAATTGCAAAAAAAGGAACAACAATTGGGCTATGCGCAACAAGCGTTGTCTCAAGAATTGCAGCAAGAAAGTGGCAAAGAAATGGATTCTTTAGTAAGCGGAGTGAAAAAATTCATCAAAACGTATGGTAAAGAAAAAGGATATGCATACATCTACGGTACCGGTGACGCAGCTTCAATTTTATATGCTGAAGACAAATTTGATATCACAAAAGAAATCATCAAAGCCTTGAACGATAAATACAAAGCTCCTGCAAAAACTGAAGAAAAAACAGCAGTTAAAAAATAATTTTTTATATTAATTCAAAAATTGCCTTCGTCTACCCTTAGATTGAAGGCATTTTTTTTGGAGCTATTTCCCGCTATTCGCTGCAATCTCTCGTTTAGAAAGTGTTTTTTCTTACCTGTAAAAGGAGCTTCCGCTGGTCGCTCTTTTCCAGCTAGAAAAAATTACTTTCTAAATTTCGAGGATTTCTGCTGCTATCAGGGCTAAATAGTAGTTGTTTTACAATTCTAAAATCTTTGATAAGAATCGAAATAGTGTTTCTAATTTTCAATACTTTAGCATTATATATATACGCCACATGCAAACCATTTCAGAAGCCGCCGCTTACACGTTACGATTCATCAATCAAACCCATCGATCTGTATTTCTTACCGGGAAAGCAGGAACGGGAAAAACCACCCTATTACGGGAAATTATCCAAACTACACACAAGAACACTGTTGTAGTGGCGCCAACTGGAATTGCCGCTTTAAATGCGGGCGGTGTAACGATACATTCCATGTTTCAATTACCTTTTGGAGGATTTATTCCGGATAATTCATCACCTCAATTTTCTGAAAACACTAAATTTGAAACCAAAGCGACCTTGCGGAGGCATTTCAAAATGAGCGGTTTAAAGAAATCAGTAATTCGTAATATGGAATTGTTGATCATAGATGAAGTGAGTATGCTTCGTGCGGATTTACTGGACGCTATGGATTATATGATGCAAACTGTACGCAAAAAAAGCACTGCTTTTGGTGGCGTTCAAGTCTTATATATTGGTGATTTATTGCAATTGCCACCTGTAATTCGGGACGAAGAATGGCGTACGCTAAAAACGTATTACAAAGGAAAATTCTTTTTCCATTCGCATGTGGTTCAGCAAAATCCGCCATTATACATTGAATTATCCAAGATTTTTCGCCAGACCGACGACACGTTTATTTCCGTTTTAAATAATTTGCGCAACAATGAGATTTCGCAGCAAGACATTCAAACCTTGAACCAATATGTAAAACCGGATTTTGATCTAAAAGCAAATAAAGGATACATCACATTAACCACCCACAACAACAAAGCCGATTCTATGAATGCGCAGGCTTTGGCAGATTTAGAAGGAAAGTTAGTGGTTTACAAACCGGAGATAACCGGAGATTTTCCGGAGAAGATATTTCCCGTAGAACAACAACTTCAGTTGAAAATGGGCGCGCAAATCATGTTTGTAAAAAATGATTTGTCTTTTGATAAAAATTATTTCAATGGAAAAATGGGAATTATCAAATCGCTTTCGAGTCAGGAAATCCTGGTTCATTTTCCGGAAGAAAACAAAACCATAGAAGTCGAAAAATACGAATGGCAAAACATTCGGTACAAAATTGATCAAACCACTAAAGAAATTGAAGAAGAAGTTTTGGGAACTTTTGTGCATTATCCCATCAAATTAGCGTGGGCGATTACGGTTCATAAAAGCCAAGGATTAACGTTTGATAAAGCGGCGCTCGATGTTTCGCAAGTTTTTCTTCCGGGCCAGGCTTATGTTGCATTATCGCGTTTGCGCTCGTTAGAAGGGCTTATTTTGCTTTCGCCGTTGCGCATGAATGGCATTTCAAACGATCAGGATGTGATGGATTATTCACTTAACAAAGCTTCGGATTCGTTTTTAGAGAATGCCTTGCATTTTGAAACCAAAAATTTCATCCATAATTATCTGATAAACACTTTCGATTGGAATGATTTAGCTCAGGAATGGCGCAATCATAAATACAGTTACAACGAAAAATCAGAGATTTCAGAGAAATCCAAGCATGCCGTTTGGGCCAAAAAGCAAACGGAAGTCATCGAACAGCTTTTGGATCCATCCAAAAAATTCATTTCGCAATTGAATAAGCTTTTTGGTCAGGAAACCGTCGATTTGAATCATGTTTCTGAACGTATTCAAGCTGCTTTCGATTATTTCTTAAAACCAATGGATGATCTGGTTTTTGAAATCCTTTGGAAAATTGAAGAAGTAAAACGAATCAAAAAAGTAAAAGCGTTTTACGATGAATTAATTATTCTGGAAGAATTGCAAACTAAAGCCGTTTTACGCTTAATGAAAGCTAAGTTATTGATTGAAACCGTTGTTGCAGGAGAAACCATTTCGAAAGAAAAATTGACGTCCTCAGAAATAAAAAAATACATCATCCGTAAAACGGAAGCCATACAAAATCAGTTCAAGGAATTAAATGTCACGTTGATTGATGATGATAAAGATGTAGAACGCTATACTTCGAATAAATCAAAAGCAGCAACACCCAAGAAATCTACTGTTCAGGAAACCTATGAATTGTGGGTCGAAAAGAAATCAATTGAGGATATTTCGACAATTAGAGTGTTGACTAAACAAACCATTTATTCGCATTTTGTAAAGCTGATTCAAACTAAAGCGGTATCTATTTCGGAAGTTTTACCAGAGGATAAAATGCAAGATTTAGCAACTGCTTTTGATGGATACAAAGAAGAATCACTGAATACCTTGATGGAAAAACACGGTCATAAATTTTCGTGGGAAGAAGCTAGGATGTACAAAGCGAGTTTGAACTAAATACAACAAAGTGCTAAAACTAGAAAACCCTATTCAAATGATTGTGTGAATAGGTTTTTTTATGTGTTGTAGTGATTTGATAATAATCAAACAGATAGTTGTTTTTATTGAAAAAATCTGGGTTAAGATAGCTATAATCATAAAAATTTATTTTTTTGTAAAATTTTAACAAAAAAATTTGCACAATTATAATTTTAATTATAATTTAAAACATTTATTAGATTTCTAGATTTTTCTACCGATCGAGGAGTTTTTTTAAATCTATTGAGAAACTATTTAATAATTAAATTAAAACTTATAAAAACAAAATCGATTAAATTTTTAGTTTTTGGAATTACTTCGAGTTTGTTTAGCTGTTCTTCTGAAATGGATACTAATTTAGAAAATTTAGTAACAACATCAAATTCAGTAGAAACATTTACTTTAAAAATTTTGAAGAAGAGCAAATTTAGAATCACCGCGAAGACAGATGTTATCTACTATTACAGGTGATGGTTCCACAGGACAAACTTATTCCGATGGTGGCATATTATATAATGTAAAATCGATAGGAATAGTTGATTATTATTATAAACATTGGTTCACAGATTTGCAATAAATTTAACAGACAAGAGGCATTTTGCCTCGTGCTTATTTTAATAAATACAATGAAAAAAATATTTTTTATATCACTCTCGTTTTGTAGTTTTTTTGCTTTTGCGCAAGAAAAGAACAAAGTCTTTGTCAATTCAGGACTGAGCATTTATCCGAATATGAAAGAAAATCAAAGAAATTTCAACATTTCAGTCAGTTACCACAGACAAAGAAACGAAAAGTGGTCCATGGAATATTATTTTTTATATTCTCAAAACGATTACTTCCCCAGTTTTTACGGGAATGAAAAAGAATTGGATCGATTTATTTTTACAGGTAATCCTGAAACAATTTTTGAAGACACCGAATGGGATTTTGTGAAAAACCATGAAATAGGAGCTAAAATTCATTATTCCATTTATAAGAATAGAAAAGTAAACCTATCCTTCAACATGGGGTTGGGAATTATTGCTTATAAAGACAAATTATTTCGACTTTCATCGATTCACGTCGATGAAAATAATGTCATTGATTCATTTAGTTGGATTGAAGTTAAAGGGACCGGTTATAGTTATACCGCTGGCATATTCCCGGGTTTACATCTAGATTATAAAGTAGGTGAAAGTTTTCTTGTTGCCTTAGACGGTGGCTATCATAAAACGATAAATAATTTTAGTTTTTGGAATTTTTCTATTGGGATAGGCAGGAAGTTTTAAAAATTTAAACGCTGTTTGAAAATTTTTCAAACAGCGTTTTTTAATGATTTTCTTTCTAAAACTAGATTATATATAAATGCAATTACAAAGATTGAATCAATATCCAAGCCTCTGGATTGTGCTTTACATTTATTTCTTTTTTCGCTTTTTCGGCTTCAGCAAACGTATCGTAACTGCCATATAAAACCGGGAAAAAGCCGTTTTTGTTAGGAGCGATTCGTTTGGCATCATATCCTAAACGAGTTAGAATTCGCAGCGTTTTATTGGCATTTTTTTCTTCTCGGTACACTCCGGCCATAATGTGATACGGCATTTTCATTTCCTTGTCGGATTTTACAGAGAGTGTAACAGCGGGAACCGGACTTTCGATGAAGAAAGTGGCTTGCTGAATTTTATTTTGAACTTGTTTTTGAACGGCAGTTTCAACAAGAATCGTTTCTGAGGCGATTTGGTTTTGATACATTGGATAGCCAACACTTCCAGCAATTCCTAGTCCTAGTACAAAAATAGCGGCGTATTTTAGATACGGGTTTGCTGTTTTTGTTTCTTCAGAAACCATTGTAATGGTCGCTTTTTCTTCTATTGCTTCTACTTCTTTTTCAAAGATTTCTCTTTTTACGAGTGGTGAAACAAAAGGAGCCAACCCAAAAGAACTGGTTAAATAATTCGTTTGATCGTAGGGAGTGAAAACGATGTTTTTATCAGCATTTAAGCGAAGATCACCTACATTTTTTACAGAAAAAAGTTGGTTTTCTTCCAATGCTTTTTTCCAATTAAAAACTTCATATTGAATTGCGCTTACGGCATAATCATAAGACGTTTTCTCAGCTAAAGCGATATGATTGGCTAATAAACCATCATTGTTTTTCAGATTTGCATTGAAAGCAATCATTTTTTTGGGTGGAGAAAATGAATTTGTACTTTCGTTTAGTTTAGCCGATTGGATTTCGGTCAAAAAAGCTCCGAAACCCGGAACGGTAACACATTGATAACGGTATAAAAGTTGTGCGATGTAAAGTTCGATTTTCATACTTACAAAGTTATACAACCAAAATAGTTATCAAAATTTTATTCACAATTTTTATTAACAATCCGCTTAAAAATTTATACATTTCACTCTCAAATAATTAACATGAAATAGCCATGTTTAATCGTTATACAAACATAAATAAAGATTTTTTTAAACTGGCGTATTCCATATTCCAATAAAAAACAAGTATTATCTACATATGAAAGAGCAGGATTTATTTTATTTATTGGCATTACAAAGAATAGAAGGTGTGGGCGATATAATGGCCAAAAAACTGCTTACCCATTTTGGAACTGCGGAAGCGGTTTTTAACACAAAAGCCTCGCAACTCGCTGCTATTGATGGAGTAGGCTCTGTTTTGCTGAAAAATTTAAGAGATAAATCCGTTTTCGAAAAAGCAATTCAGGAACTTGAGTTTATAAAAGCGAATGCAATCAACGTGGTTTATTTTCAGGACGAGGAATATCCGGAACGCTTGAAACATTGTATTGACGGACCACTTTTATTATTTACCTCGGGAAATATTAATTTAAAAAACAGAAGAATAATCAGCATTGTAGGAACGCGGCAAATTACCTCGTACGGAACTGAATTTTGCCGAAAATTGATAGAAGATTTGGCGCCGCTCGATCCTGTAATCGTCAGTGGTTTTGCGTACGGAGTCGATATTGTAGCGCACCAACTGGCGATGGAGCATAATTTACAAACGATAGGCGTGGTGGCGCATGGTTTGAACCAAATTTACCCGAAAACCCATAAAAAATATGTGGCCAAAGTAGAACAGAACGGTGGTTTTATGACTGAGTTTTGGAGTTCCTCCAATCCTGATAAAGAAAATTTTGTTCGAAGAAACCGAATCGTTGCGGGAATGTCTGAAGCGACTATCGTAATTGAATCGGCAGATAGAGGTGGATCGTTAATCACGGCAAATATGGCAAATGATTACAACCGTGATGTTTTTGCGGTACCGGGACGTGTTACGGATAAATACAGTCAGGGTTGCAACAATCTAATAAAAACACAAAAAGCAAATGTCTTGACGAGTGCCGCGGATTTGGTTTATATTTTGAATTGGGATATTCAAAAAGAATCCAAACCCGTACAAAAACAATTGTTTGTAAGCTTAGAGGAAGACGAGCAAAAAGTATACGATTACCTCCTTAAAACTGGAAAGGAACTGATGGATATTATTGCTTTACGCTGTGATTTTCCTATTTATAAAATCTCAGGAATGCTGTTGAATATGGAATTGAAAGGCGTGATTCGGCCTTTGCCTGGGAAATTGTTTGAGGCGATTTGATTTTAACATATAAGTCATGTAAGCTTTAGTGAAATAGTATTAAACTATAAAAAACTTAAATGACTTATATGTTTTAAAAATATATTGTTACACCTCAAATCCTAGTTTTTCTCTTACTCTTGCTAAAACTCCATTGGCAACTACTGCTGCTTTTTGAGCACCAATTTTCAATAAAGCATCTACCTCATTAAGATTGTTGATATAGTAATTGTATTTTTCTCTTTCGGTTTTGAAAGTTTCACAAATCAACTCAAACAACGCTTGTTTGGCGTGCCCGTAACCGTAATTCCCCCCAAGGTAATTGGCAATCATTGTGGCTATTTGTTCTTCATTTGCCAATAATTTATAAATAGCAAATGCATTACAGGTTTCTGGATTTTTTGGATCTTCCAGTGGTGTGCTGTCAGTTTCAATACTCATCACTTGTTTGCGTAGTGTTTTATCGTCCAAAAAAATATTAATGATATTATTGGCTGATTTACTCATTTTTCCGCCGTTGGTTCCCGGAATCAGCATGCTGTCTTCCTGAATTTTAGCTTCGGGAAGTACGAAAGTATCTCCCATTTGGTGGTTGAATCGGGAGGCTACATCACGAGTGATTTCAACATGCTGCAATTGGTCTTTTCCTACCGGAACTAGTTCTGCGTCGTATAATAAAATATCGGCAGCCATAAGCATTGGATACGAAAACAAACCTGCATTGACATCTTCCAGTCGATCGGCTTTATCTTTGAAAGAATGCGCTAATGTCAATCGTTGAAAAGGGAAAAAACAACTTAAATACCACGATAATTCCGCTGTTTGAGGCACATCAGATTGCCTGTAGAAAACTACTTTATCTACATTCAGACCACAGGCAAGCCAAGCTGCAGCAGTACTGTGAGTATTGGTTCTTAAAGTTTCACCGTTTTTAATTTGCGTTATCGAATGTAAATCAGCAATGAAAAGAAAGGATTCGTTTTCAGGTTTATTTGATAATGCTATCGCGGGAATGATTGCGCCAAGTAAGTTGCCTAAATGTGGTGTTCCGGTACTTTGAACGCCTGTAAGTATTTTTGCCATTATGATTTTTTCTTAAGCGCAAAGTTCGCAAAGATTTACGCAAAGTTAACAAGGATTGCAAATTTTTTCTAATAGGTAGTTTTCCAAAGCAAATTATTTTACCAATATTTACATCTGATTTGTTACTTTTGAACTTATGAGAGGATTTAAAATTATTTTTTGGGTGCTTTGGCGCGTATGGTTTTATGTTTTGATGGCCATTCCCATACTGATAATGTTTCCTTTTTTGGTTTTGTCTATTTTGACGGAAAGTGGCTATTCTTATTTTTTTAAGATGGCGCGTATTTGGGCAAAATTTATTCTTTTTGGAATGGGATTTTATTACAAAATTGATAAAAGCCAAGAAATGGAATACCAAAAAAGTTACATGATTGTTGCCAATCATACCTCAATGGCCGATATTATGCTGATGCTTGCTCTGACAAGAAATCCTTTTGTTTTTGTGGGTAAAAAAGAACTTTCAAAAATTCCATTGTTTGGCTTTTTCTACAAAAGAACCTGTATTTTGGTGGATCGGAATTGTTCAAAAAGTAAAATGGAAGTCTTTAATCGTGCTCAAAAAAGAATTAATCAGGGATTGAGTATCTGTATTTTTCCAGAAGGCGGCGTTCCAGACGATGAATCTGTAGTATTGGACACTTTTAAAGATGGCGCGTTCCGATTGGCGATAGAACATGGAATTCCTATTGTTCCCATTACTTTTGCCGATAATAAAAAGAGATTTCCGTATACTTTTTTCAGCGGTAGCCCGGGAATTATGCGTGTAAAGATGCATTCACATATAGAAACATTGGGAAAAACTGGCGTTGATCGTAAGGAAATTAGAGAGGAAGTACGCGAAATAATTTATACACAATTAGTGACTTTTAATGCTGATATGGTTAAAAGCTATAGCTAATACCTGAATACAGTCCTACAAATATCGGTTTGACTTTACCTGAAGTGCCTGAAAACATATTCATCTGGTATTTTAGCATTGGCTCAAAATTTATTTGAAATGATTTCACAATCTCATATTGAACACCAATACCAACATTGGTGCTGAAATTTATTTGATTCAAATTCTTGGCCTCTCCCAATGTTACATTCGTTTCTGAGGAAACCAACGAAATTTTATTTTGGTTGAGAAACAAAGTACTTACACCACCGATAAGGTTAATTCCAAATTTTTTATCCAAAATTGCATACGAAATCTCTAATGGGACTTCATAATAACCCATTTTTTGATTGATAGCTCCTGAATTTGTTTTCTGTAAGTTGATTTCAAATAAGGATAACATACTTGAATTGGATTCATTTTTAATTTCGATTAATGCATTTGAAGTATAATTAATATTCGCCAGATTATTATTTGACAAACCTGTTGAGTACACTACGTCATTTGTGTTGTATCCCAGTTCTAACTTGTTAATCCCGCTCCGTAGGGTCACTTTATTCGAAACAGCATAACTTACCCCTACACCAAAACTTAAGCTGTTATCCGTTGTTTTTTGATTTTCTGAAAATTGTGGGTCAATGGAGGAACCGGCCGAATTTGGATTCAGATAAACAGCGGCGATGTTTGGAGTAATTTGCCACTTGTTTTTTGCGTTAACGACCTCAACTTCTTTATGTTTTTTAGTTTTAAGGATTTCGTCCAATTCGTTAAGTGTTCCAGCTGTATTTGAAGACTTATTTTTAGAATCGATCGCAGCAATTGTAGCGTTTTCATGCTCTTTTAAATGGTCTTTTTCCAATGTTTGATTTGCTGTGATATCAAATGGTTTAAAAGTTGTCGCAGCAATTTTTTCTGTGACATTCTCGTTAGTTGACAGGTCGATGGTATTTATTATTGCTGGTTTTACCGAAGGATGATTTTTTTGTAAATAAACAATAGCACTACTTTGAGTTGTCTCTTTATTTTTGCTCGAATTGACCTCAGGTTGATTAGAAGATGTAAATTCTTTTTCATTTTTTTGGCCCGTTTTAATTTTGTTCACAACAATTGGAGCAGTTTTTTCAATTTGCAATGGATTAAAATTCTTCTCTTTTTGAGGCGGGACAGTGTCCTTATTTTCAGATTTTGTAACACCACTGTTTTTACTTCCTGAATGATCACTGAAAAGTGTATTTAATGCCAGTATTCCCAAAAGAATTGCGGCTGCAATTCCCGGAAATTTTATCCAGAACGGAATTATTTTTCGTTCTTTCTTCTCTTTTTTTAATTCAGTTTGGATATTTTTCCAGACTTGTTCTTTTGGAGGCATTTCAAAATCTTTGAATTGCTCTTGAAAAAAGCGGTCTATGTTTTTTTTATCGTTCATTTTGCCAATGACTTTATTTCAATTCTGGTATACGCTTCTATTTTCTCTTTTAAAATCAACCGAGCTCTGGCTAGATTTGACTTTGTTGTCCCTGTAGTTATTGTAAGCATTTCTGCGATTTCTTTATGAGAATAACCATCTAAAACATAGAGATTAAAAACCAATCTGTATTGATTGGGTAATTCTTGAATGATTTGCATTAAATGTTCAATTGGAATGTGGTCATCATCGATTTCAACATCTTCTTCTGGAATATTTTCACTAATTACCTCCATGTACCTAACTCCTTTGTACTTCTGGAGCGCATTATTGATCATTATTCTTTTGGCCCAGCCTTCAAAAGATCCTTTTCCGCTAAACTGTTCAATTTTTCTGAAGATGATCAGGAACCCATCCTGTAAGTTGTCTTGGGCGTCCGCATAATTACTGGAATATTTTAAGCACACGCCAAAAAACTTTTTAGAAAACAATTGATACAATTGTTCCTGAGCTTTGGGGTAATTTTTTTTACAGTCCGCAATTATTTGGTCTAATCCCACAGAAATTATTCTATTTGTTAGTTGACTACAAGAACTTCTACTTCCTCAAAAAGGTTTTTGCCTGACGCATCTTTTCCTTTGTAAAATTTAAAAATATAGGAACCGTTGTGAGTTACATAAAAATTAAAAGAAATCTCTGATAGTGCCGGGATTTGTTGCGTACAAACTTGGTTTGTGTTCACTGCCGTTTGAATGCCGATGGTTCTTACATTCAAATTTTTGTCATAATAAATCCCTTGAAATAAATGACATTCTGAAGGTCTGCGATATTTTAATTTTATCTCGTAGGTATTTCCTAATATAAATTTTTCGGGTAAGGTATAGCTGTCTACAGGCAGCACTTCAAAGCTGTAAGAATCTTGATTGTCATTATCAATGGAGCATCCGGTCAAGGTTGTAATGAACAAAATAAAAAGGACGAATTTTTTCATTTCTTATTTTTTTAAATTTATACCAGTCAGCTTCTCTATTGGATTGTAAGCAGTTTTTTAAAAGATAAAAATTGTAACAAAAGGTTGCGTTTAAAAATGAAAAAACCCGAAATTTTCGGGTTTTACTTTTTATGCTTCTGCTAGTTCTTTTATTCTAGCTTTAATTTTTTCTTCTAATTCATCAGCTAATTCTGGATTGTCTTTTATTAAAGACTTAACAGCGTCACGACCTTGTCCAAGTTTGGTTTCACCGTAACTGAACCAAGATCCTGCTTTTTTGATGATTTCAAACTCAACAGCAAGATCAAGAATCTCTCCTGTTTTTGAAATTCCTTCACCGTACATGATATCAAATTCAGCGATTTTAAATGGCGGAGCGACTTTGTTTTTCACCACTTTTACTTTGGTTCTGTTCCCAAGGACGTTATCACCATCTTTAATTTGTGTAGAACGACGGATATCTAAACGAATGGAAGCATAAAACTTCAATGCATTTCCTCCCGTTGTAGTTTCTGGATTTCCAAACATTACTCCAATTTTCTCTCTTAATTGATTAATAAAGAAAACTGTACAGTTTGTTTTACTGATGGTTCCTGTTAATTTACGCAGCGCTTGAGACATTAAACGAGCATGTAATCCCATTTTAGAATCTCCCATTTCGCCTTCAATTTCACTTTTTGGAGTCAAAGCAGCAACCGAGTCAATTACAACAATGTCAATTGCTCCGGAACGAATCAAGTTCTCTGCAATTTCTAATGCTTGTTCCCCGTTGTCCGGTTGTGATATGATTAAGTTTTCGATGTCAACGCCTAATTTCTCCGCATAATTTCTGTCGAAAGCGTGTTCTGCATCAATAAAAGCTGCAATTCCACCTGCTTTTTGAGCTTCAGCAATGGCATGAAGTGTCAACGTGGTTTTTCCAGAAGATTCCGGACCGTATATTTCAATAATTCTTCCTCTTGGATAACCGCCAACTCCTAATGCTAAATCGATTCCTAAAGACCCGGAAGAAATAGTTTCTACTTCCTCAATGGCTTTGTCGCCCATTTTCATTACCGTCCCTTTTCCATAGGTTTTATCTAATTTGTCAAGCGTAAGTTGTAGCGCTTTTAATTTAGATTCTTTCTCTGTACTCATCTTCTCTTTTACCTTTTCTTTCATCTATTTGTATTGTTTTATAACGGTAAGAAACTGACAGAATGACTTATTATCCTGAAATTTCATTTGTATACTGAACATTTATTTTCGTAAAAATACTTCTTTTTTTAATTAAAATTTTCTCTTTCAAGAATATTTTAAATCTATTTTTTAATAAAAAAAATCCGGTTGAATTATGCTCATTACGTGAACAGCGCTTTTAATTCGGTTGCATCATGTGGGTTCATTTTACCGGCTAAAACTAAACTTAACTGTTTGCGTCGCAATGCAGCTTCAAAACGTTGTTTTTCTATTTCGGTTTCCGGAACAATTTGAGGTACTTCAACGGGTCTTCCCGTATCGTCTACTGCTACAAAGGTATAAATCGCTTCATTTGCTTTGGTTTTATTACCGGATTCTCTGTCTTCAACCCAAATGTCAATGAATATTTCCATTGAACTTTTGAAAGCTCTGGAAACTTTGGCTTCAACAGTAACAACACTCCCCAGCGGAATGGCTCTGTTGAATGCAACATGATTTACGGATGCCGTAACTACAATTCTTCGGGAATGTCTGCGTGCCGCTATACTTGCTGCGCGATCCATACGGGCTAGTAATTCGCCACCAAAAAGATTGTTCAAAGGATTGGTCTCACTTGGTAAAACCAAATCGGTTAATATCGTCAGGGATTCTGAAGGGTGTTTTGGTGTCATTTTTTTATTTAAAAAGGAATTGTTGTTCAAAATAATAAGTTGTAAAGTCTAGTTTAACCAATAAACGGCCAATATTGCAGGGATAAAATAGATGACAATCGTTCTGGCTCCATCATAATCTTTGGCTAATCGTTGTCCGAAAAGCAACATCAACAACGTGATACAAGAGAAAACGGCTCCATAGAAACCAAATATTCTTCCGTTGTTTACGAATAATTCGATGCAGCCCACCACACATAAAATGCCGGAAATTAATTCTAAAATTAAAATATTCAGTAATGCTAAAGGGACGCTGTTTTTTAATGGTGTTTTAGCGAAATGACCTTTTAACCATTCGACATTATCTTTCCAATAAAACAGTTTGTCGTATCCAGACTGCAGGAAAGTGATGGCCAGGAAAATTAAAATCAAAATAGAAGTAATGTTGTTCATGTTTTTATTTTTTGTGAATTAAACGGGTTAATTTTATGGATAAATCGGTGAGGATAATTTTAGCGTTTCCGTTGCGCTCAATGTGATACATAGCCTCCGAAAGTTCTTTAAAAATATCATTTATATTGTTGCCATTTACAAAAGGCGCAAAATTCTCCAGTTTGAATTTTTCTACTTGCGGCTCCATGTAAACTAAACTTGGCGTTTGATAATTCAACAACAATGCCTGACGAAACATATCGATACAGAAATGTAAAAACTTCTTCTGGGTTTCTCTTCCCAAACCGGCAATTTGATCGCTCCACTGGATCAAATCCTGGATGGCGGCAGCGTTTCCTTTGGCTCTAAAAGCAGCACGAACCCAATCAACAAACCATTTTTCAAAAAAAACAGATTCGCTGTCCGGTTGTAATAATTGCAATGCTTTATTATAATTTCCTTGTGCCTGATGCGCTATTTTTACGGCCGTTTTAAATTCAATATTTTCCCTTGAGATTAAAGCTTCTGAGATGACCTTTTCGTTTAAACCATTAAAATGTAATACTTGGCAACGGGAACGAATCGTTTGAATAATATCTTCTTCATTTTCTGAAATCAGGATAAAAACCGTCCGGTCTGTAGGTTCTTCCAGCAATTTCAGTAATTTATTGGAAGCTGCGATATTCAATTTATCAGCCATCCAAATAATCATTATTTTGTATCCGCCTTCATAAGATTTCAAAGCCAGCGATTTCAGGATTTCCTGTGCATCATCAACCCTGATTTCACCTTGTTTGTTTTTAACGCCCAGCATTTGGTACCAATCAAACAAACTTCCGTACGGATTATGTTCTAAAAACTGGCGCCATTCGGTTATAAAATCGATGCTTTTAGGTTTGGTTTTTACGTCTTCAGTGCTAACCGTCGGGTAAATAAAATGCAAGTCCGGATGTGAGGTTTTCTGAAATTTCAGGTTGCATGCTTCATTTGAACCGGAATTCTCCCCGTTTTGATTGCTGCAAATGATGTATTGTGCATACGCAATCGCCATGGGTAAAGTTCCACTGCCTTCAGGACCTACAAACAGTTGCGCATGGGGAGTTCTACCCAAATCAGCACTTTTTGTCAAATGACTTTTGATGTGTTCTTGTCCTAAAATTTCTGAAAATTGCATGAAGCAAAGATAGCAGAAAATGGTTTAGTCTAAAATTTTAGCAGGCAAAGTTTCAGCAGAAGCACGTTTAGAGAGGCGTTGATTGTGGTGATTAATTTTAAAATTTAATTTGGCTATACTAAGAGCAATTGCCGCATAAATTATTAAAAAAACAGAAGTATTTATTAATTTACATCGATTTCGTTGCTAAAAATTGATTTTATATGATTTTCTCTAATTTAGTACTGCTTTAAAAGTTCTATATTTGTTACTCTTTCAAAAAAAACAAACTAAAAAATATTCTGATGAAAACGTTAAGTGATTTCAATTTTGCAAATAAAAAAGCCATAATTCGTGTTGATTTCAATGTGCCTTTGGACGAAAATTTAAATGTAACGGATGCCACTCGTATCGAAGCTGCGAAACCTACCATTGATGCGATTCTTGCTCAAGGCGGAAGTGTGATTTTGATGTCACATTTAGGCAGACCAAAAGGTGTGGAGGAGAAATATTCTTTGAAACACATTTTGAAAACAGCAACAGATATTCTTGGAGTTCCGGTTCAGTTCGCCGCTGACTGCATTGGTTCAGTAGCGAAAGATGCAGCTGAGAAATTGAAGGCTGGAGAAGTTTTATTGTTGGAAAATTTACGTTTTCATAGTGAAGAAGAAGCAGGTGATATTGCTTTCGCAAAAGAATTGGCGTCACTTGGTGATATTTATGTAAACGACGCTTTTGGAACAGCACACAGAGCGCACGCGTCGACTACAATTATCGCTCAGTTTTTTCCAACAGAGAAATGTTTCGGATTATTATTGGCAAAAGAAATTGAAAGCTTGAACAAAGTTTTGAAAAATAGTAAAAAACCGGTAACAGCAGTTCTTGGTGGATCTAAAGTGTCTTCTAAAATTACGGTTATCGAGAATATTTTGGACAAAGTAGATCACATGATTATTGGTGGAGGAATGACTTTTACTTTTGTAAAAGCATTAGGCGGTAAAATTGGCGATTCTATTTGTGAAGGTGATAAACAAGAATTGGCATTAGAAATATTGCGATTAGCTAAAGAAAAAGGAGTACAAATTCATATTCCGGTTGATGTTGTGGCGGCAAACGCTTTCGCTAATGATGCCGAAACGCAAATTGTGGATGTAAAAGAAATTCCTGACGGCTGGCAAGGTTTGGACGCAGGTCCAAAATCATTAGAAAACTTTAAAAAAGTAATCATGGAATCAAAAACGATTCTCTGGAACGGACCATTGGGCGTTTTTGAAATGGAAAATTTTGCTAATGGAACTATTGCTTTGGGTAATTTCATCGCTGAATCTACGGCAAACGGAGCATTTTCTCTAGTAGGTGGAGGTGATTCCGTTGCTGCTGTAAAACAATTTGGTCTGGAAGACAAAGTAAGCTATGTTTCAACCGGTGGAGGAGCAATGCTGGAAATGCTGGAAGGAAAAGTATTGCCAGGAATTGCAGCGATTTTGGATTAATGCAGCTGTTGCAAAACAAATAGTAACGGTTAGATTTTAATTATTTTAAATTAAAAAAATACTGTTATAGTAAAATGAAAACCTTGGCGATAAACTATTTATTGCTGAGGTTTTTTATTTTAAAGTATTCATTTTTTATCGTTATTTTAATTATCGAATCAGGAGAAAATTCTTTGTGAATGATGCAGATAATGCTTTTTTAACAATATTTAAATAAAATTTTAGTTTTAACCCACTATGTTTGTAAAAAAAAAAGCTTTGTAATCATTTGTAGTATAGGTCTTTGATCGTAAAAATATGAATATAAAAAATACCACCCTGTCGTTTTTTCTATTAGCATCCGTACATTTATTTTCGCAAGAAGCAGTTGTAAATAGAGGCTTTAAGAAAGTAGAAACAAAATCATCCTATTTAGATTCCATAAAGAAAACCTTCGTAAAAGACGATTTAGCCGCTTGCGTGGATAGTTTGTGGATGAAGGAATTAACCAATTTAGATTTATACAACACCATTTCGGATGATATTAAGAATGTTAATATCGACGAAAAAATTGAGTATGAATTGTCAACTGAACTTCTTAAAGAAAGATTGGCTGCAATGGATGCTAAATCTCCTTTCAATATTGAATACAATCAAGGATTAGAAAACATCATCAAATCATTTTTGAAGAACAGAAAAAAATCTTTTGAGCGATTGATGGCTGTTTCAGAGTATTATTTTCCCATGTTTGAAGAGGCTTTGGCCAAACAAAATGTCCCTCTAGAAATTAAATATTTAGCTGTGGTCGAATCGGCTTTAAATCCAAAAGCAGTTTCTAAAATGGGCGCTGCCGGATTGTGGCAATTTATGTATCAAACCGGAAAACAATATGGGTTGAAAATTGATTCTTATGTAGATGAACGCAGCGATCCAATGAAAGCCAGCGAAGCGGCAGCCCAATACATGACTAATATGTACAGAATTTTTGGTGACTGGGATTTGGTTTTGGCTTCTTATAACTCTGGTCCAGGAAATGTTTCAAAAGCGATCAGACGTTCCGGCGGTCAACAAAATTATTGGAATATCAGAAAAAATCTTCCTAAAGAAACACAAGGATATGTCCCGGCGTTCTTAGCGACAATGTATATTTATGAATACCATAAGGAGCACGGAATCGTTCCCAACAGAACAGCAGTAAAGCATTTTGCCACGGATACCATCATGATTAAAAAGCAAATGTCATTTAAACACATATCTGATTTGCTTGATGTTCCCGTAGTTCAATTACAGCTTCTTAATCCATCCTATAAACTGAATATAGTTCCTTTTTATCATGATGAAAATCATTTTTTGAGATTACCACAAGAGAAAGTTGGTCTTTTTGCCTCCAATGAACCTCAAATTTACGCGTACGTTCAGTATGAAGTAGACAAACGTGAAAGACCATTTCAGATAACAAAAGCAATGGTGGTAAGAGATACTGCTAATTACACTGTTCAGCGCGTTACTTTGCCCAAAACGTCTTACTATAAAGTTAAACGAGGAGACAATCTAACTGCTATAGCGAATAAATATGACGTTTCGATTTCCGAAATAAAAAAATGGAATAACCTGAAAAGCAATACGCTTACTTATGGCAAAAGCCTGAAAATTATTTCGAGCCAAAGTGTGGTTAAATCCTTAAAGAAAGAATCGGATTCTGATAATGTTGCTTCTCAAGTTGTCTCGAAAAATCAAAATGTAGTTGCCTCTGAATCCAAAATAAACACTAATTCAGGACCATTGTCAAATAGTTCTTCAACAGTTTATGTGGTTCAAAAGGGAGATAATTTGGGAAGCATTGCCCAAAAATATAATGTTTCCGTTGCGGATATTCAAACTTGGAACGGACTTTTAGATGACATTGTTCAGTTTGGAACATTACTTCAAGTTGCCAAGAAAGAGTTGATTTCAAAACAAGAATTAGTCAGAAATTCGGAACGTAAAAATCTTGAATATACAGTTTTAAAAGGAGATAATTTAGGAAATATTGCCAATAAATTCGGCACTTCCGTGGTTAATTTAAAACAATGGAATGATTTACCGGACAACACTATTGCTATTGGAAAAACATTAATTGTTGCCAAAGATGAAATTGCAATTGTTACGGATCAAGCGACAATTAATTCTTTCAAAAACCAATCAAGCGTTACTTCAGCATCCAAAAAAGTAAGTACCGATTATTACGTTATAAAAGGAGATTCTTTATTTAGTATTGCCAAAAAATACCCTGGCGTTACCATTTCCGACCTAAAAAAATGGAACGGTATTCGCAATGAAGATATTAAACCTGGAATGAAGTTAAAAATAAACGGATAATAGCATAAACTTCTATAAATTTGGTTTTTACTTTATAATAGAATAGTAATGAATAAAGCCCATATTTTATTTCTTTTTGTTTCTCTGCTGTTGTTTTCCTGTAAAAAAGAAAATAATCATCTTACTCGTAAAACAACTGGTAAAATCAACACGATTTCGGTTATTATTGATGATCAGTTATGGAACGGTGATATAGGAGACAGCATACGAAACAAGTTTGCATCGCCGGTAATAGGTTTGCCTCAAGAAGAGCCATTATTCAACATCAATCAATATCCAGTCAAGCTTTTAGAAGGTTTTATGACGGATACCCGAGCAATTATTGTGGTCAAAAAAGCGGAAGAAAATAAGTTTGAAATCCGAAAAGACCAATACGCATCTCCTCAAAATGTATTTCATATTTCTGGCAAAACAGCCACTGATATTATTGCTTGCATTGAAAAAAATGCTCCGCAAATGATTCAAATAATCAAACAGGCTGAAATTGCAGAGAATCAGCGAATAAACAGTCAGTCATTGATAGATCCCAAAATCATAGAAAACAAGTTTCACATTACTTTACAGATTCCTTCCGGATATGCTTATGTGCTTCAAAAGAGTAATTTTATGTGGCTAAAAAAAGAAATTATTGGCGGGAATACGAGTCTTTTATTATATCAAGTTCCTTTGAATACCTTAAATAAAGACAAGGATTTAATCGCAAGTATCATTAAAATGCGCGATTCTATAGGCAATTTATATATTAGCGGAAAGGAACCAGATACGAACATGATTACTGAAGAGGGGTATGCGCCTTATCTTTCTAAAATCAATCTCGATGGAAAGGACACTTACGAGACAAAAGGAACATGGCAGCTAAACAATGATTTCATGTCGGGACCTTTTATCAATTATGCTATTATTGATAAGGATTATAATCGCGTTTTGGTATTAGAAGGATTTTGTTACGCACCATCAAAAGACAAACGGGATTTAATGCATGAACTGGAAGCTATCATGAAATCCGTGGTTATTGCTAAAAGAGAGCTTTAAATTTCTTTTATTTGCATTTTATAAAAAGAAACGAAGCATGACAATACAATGGGAAATTAAGGCATTTGATGCCCTGACAGTTCACGAACTTTACGATTTACTGCGTCTAAGAAGCGAGATTTTCGTGGTGGAACAAAACTGTGTTTATTTAGATCTTGATGGAAAAGACAAAGTGGCTTTGCATCTTATTGGCGTATTTGAAGGGAAAATTGTATCTCATTCCAGACTTTTTAAACCCGGAATCAGTTTTGATAATTCATCGATTGGCCGCGTTACTGTTGATGCAAACTACCGCGACAGAAAGTGGGGACATGACCTAATGCGAGAATCAATTGCAGGAATTTCGCATCATTTTGGTGAAAGTAAAATCACTATCGGAGCGCAATTATATTTGAAAAAATTTTATGAAAGTCATGGATTTGTGCAAACCAGTGAAATGTATCTTGAAGACGATATTCCGCATATTGAGATGAAAAGAGGGGAATTAGATTTTCAAAATTATAAATTCAACTCTACGGTCTAGTGCTTCTCCCTGATCTAAAGGGAATTTATTTCCACTGCCAACATAGTGCATCCTAAGACTGTTTACGCCTTTATTTATAAGGTATTTGTAAACATTTTTGGCTCGATTCAAAGAAAGTTTACGCTCCCGAGTTTCATTATCTATGGCATCCGAGTAATTACTTGGAGTACAACAAACGTGTCCTCTGATTTGGAATTCCAATGTTTTTTGTTTTTGAAAAAGAACCGCAATTCTATCTAATTCTTTCTTGGATTGTTCCGTTAATGCGCTGCTTCCAAGAGGGAAAAGGATGTTTTCCAGATAAATACGATCTCCCACTTTATGATTATCTTGAAACGAATTGTATAACCCATTTGCAAAACTGTTTTTCTTGACAATAAACAAGTCGACGCGTCTGTTTTTTGAACGGGTTTCGGACAGGTTTTCCACCATTTCTTTTTGCAGAATTACACGGCCTTTGCCTTCAATAATTACAATTTTGTTATTGTTAAAACCATTTGCCGTGAGAATGTTTTGTACCGTAGTTACCCTGTTTTTTGACAGTGCAAAATTATAATCATTGGCTCCTCTGTCGTCACAATATCCATAAATTTGTATTGATTCAATTTTTGTGGTATCCGCATTTTTCATGAAATCAATTATAATTTGTATTTGATCTTCATAAAGTGTGAATTTATCAAATTCAAAATACACCGTTTCTATAGGTTTTCCCTGAGCAGTTAGATAGCTCGAAAAAAGAAGCAGAAATATTGCAAACGATTTTTTCATTATATTTTGAGAATAGACTTGTATTCCGAGTTATTGTTTAAAATGCTTACCGCTTTTTTAATTTCCGAATTGTTTTTGATGTAATATTGATATAGTCCTTCTTGATACTGGTAGCGTTTAATGATTTCATCGACCATTAAATTTTTGATTTCCTTTTGGTTTTTATCCATTAAAACATTCTCACTTTTCTGAAGGGCCGTTAGCAATTGTTGATATTCGGCGAGAATAGATTGGTCTAATTTTTCTTTTTTAGCAACAGCCAAAGTATTTTTTAAAGCCAATTCTGTTTCCGTATCAAAGGAGAATTTCTGTACTTTCAGAAACTGTTTAAAATCTAAATAATCCGCATCAGAAATGACTGGAATCTGATTTCCTAAATTCGGATTTTTATAATAATAGGTCGTGGCGTAGTTGAAAATCCCATCATTTTTTAACAAAGCAGCCGTTATTGGACTTGATTTAGTTTCTTCTAGTTCAACGTCAGGCTGGATTCCTCCGCCGTCATAAACGGTTCTGCCTTTTCGGGTTTTAAAAGCATTGAAGTTTGCTTCTTCTGTTTTTATGGCCATTCCATTTTTGTCTTTTCGAGAATAATCCAAAGCTTGAATGCATCTTCCGGATGGCGTGTAATAGCGGGAAATAGTTACTTTTAGTTGCGTTCCATAAGTCAAATCTACTGGTCTTTGCACCAGTCCTTTTCCAAAACTGCGGCTTCCCACCACCACAGCCCGATCTAAATCCTGAAGCGCGCCAGCCACGATTTCAGATGCCGAAGCACTTCGGCCGTTAACAAGAATAATCAAAGGGATTTCAGTATCTACAGGATCTTTGGTCGTTTTGTACGTGCTGTTTTGTTTCTCTATTTTTGATTTTGTAGTAACAATAATTTCGTTTTTTGGAACAAATAAATTACAGATATTTACGGCTTCATTCAAGAGTCCACCCGGATTGTCTCTTACATCCAAAATAATGCGTTCAGCACCTTCTTTTTTGAGTTGTTCCAAAGCTTCTTTGGTTTCCAAAGATGCTTTTTTGTTAAAATGTGATAATACAATATAACCGGTTTTGTCATCTATTTTTCCGAAAAAGGGAACCGATTTGATTTCGACTTCGTCCAGAATAATCTGGGTAGTGTTCACTTTTCCCTGACGGATGTATTTGATGTCAATCTTCGTGTTTTTGGTACCTTTGAAAAGTTGAGAAGCCTCGTCTTTAAAATCAGATAAAAGTACATCCCCCACCTGGATAATTTCGTCTCCGGCTTTTAAACCCGCTTTGTCGGCAGGGAAATCTTTATAGGGTTCTTTCACAATTAATTTGTCTTCTTTCCGAGTCAATAAAGCGCCTATTCCGGTATATTCTCCGGTGTTGTTTATTTTGAATCGCACCACATCCTGCTCATTGAAATAAACGGTGTACGGATCTAAATTAGCCAGCATTCCTTTGATGGCCTTGTCCATTAGTTCTCCAGGATTTGTTTCATCGACATAATTCCGGTTCAATTCTTTGAAAAGAGTGGTGAATATCTCGATTTGCTTGGCGATTTCGAAAAAATCGTCTTTGAAACTGGTTCCAACAAACAGAAATGCCGAAGCGACAACTGGAATTATGAATTTTTTTTTGAAGAAGTTCATGGGTTTCATTAACTAAATTTGAGGTCACTAAAATAACTATAATTCGCCAAATAATTATGCATAAAGGAATCAAAGATTACTTAGTTCAAATTAGAATGGGTTAAGTATTTAAATTTCAGAAACAGAATCGATTGCTGATTCTGGTTTTTTAATGTTTTGAGCAATAAACTTCTCAAACAACTGAATGGTTTTGGTATTAATTTCCTCGTATGTCAGTCGGTCCTTCGTTTGGTAAAAAAACATAAAGGAATACGGTTGGTCCAAATTGTCAATCAAAAGGTGTTTGTTCAGACGGTAAGTTTCGCGCAGTACCCTTTTGAAATAATTGCGGTCTACGGCTTTCTTAAAATTTTTTTTTGAAACCGAAACGCCCATTTTTATTTTTTCGCCTTCGCTAAAAGAACCGGCTTTATAGACCAATCGCAACGGATATTTAGATACTGATTTCCCTTCGGTAAATAGTAATCCAATGGTGATTTTACTTTTTAGCTTTTCGTTTTTTGGGTAAGTGAAGTTCATTTTAATAGAAAAAAGACATAGATTTTGACTTGCAAAGTTACGATTAAACGTCGAGCCGGTATATTGTTTCTGATTTAAATACCGCTAAAAATATATTTCTTACTTTTGCGACAAATTTTTAAAGCATGCAAAAACTGATTTCGTATCCCATTTCCGTAATTTATTATTTATTTTTCTTTCTTACTTTGGTTATTTTTCATCCAATTCAGTGGGTTTGCTTCCATGTTTTTGGCTATCAAGCTCATAAAGTAAGTGTCGATTACTTGAATTTTTTCTTATTGAGATGCACAAATCTCTTGGGAACAACATACAAATTTGAAAACATAGAAAGCATTCCTGAAAACGTGCCTTTAATTTTCGTGTCCAATCATCAAAGTATGTACGATATTATTGCGATGATTTGGTTTTTTCGTCGTTTTCATTGTAAATTTGTAAGTAAGAAAGAATTAGGAAGCGGTATCCCAAGCGTTTCATTTAATTTACGTCATGGAGGTTCTGTTCTTATCGATCGTAAAGATCCAAAACAAGCGATTCCGGCCATCAAAGGATTAGCAGAATATATTGAGAAATACAACCGTTCAGCAGTTATTTTTCCGGAAGGAACGCGAAGTAAAACGGGAAAACCAAAAGAGTTCGCGCAAAGCGGTTTAAAAATTTTATGTAAGCACGCGCCGTCGGCATACGTGGTTCCAGTGAGCATAAACAATTCTTGGGAAATAGTTAAATACGGGTTTTTTCCTTTAGGTTTAGGAAATCGCCTTACCTTTGTAGTACATAAACCGTTAGCGGTTAAAGACTATGATTTTGCTGAATTAATGGAAAAAACAGAAACAGCAGTTGTTAAAGGAATAAAAATTTAATTTATATATAATGTCAATAAAAAACATTCGATTAGAAGTAATGCAGTTTTTGGAAAAAAACGTAGACAGCTTTGTCGATCAGTATTTAATTCCAGTGGAGAAAATATGGCAACCAACTGATTTTTTGCCCAATTCCCAAAGTGATACTTTTTTTGATGAGGTCAAAGAATTACGTGAAATTGCAAAAGAATTACCTTATGATTTCTGGGTAACTTTAGTAGGGGATACCATTACTGAAGAAGCTTTACCAACCTACGAATCCTGGTTAATGGACGTAGAAGGAATTGATAATGTAGAGCGAAACGGTTGGTCTAAATGGATCAGACAGTGGACTGGTGAGGAAAATCGTCATGGCGATTTGCTCAACAAATATTTGTATTTATCAGGTCGTGTAAACATGCGTGAAGTAGAAATGACAACGCAACACCTGATCAACGACGGTTTTGATATAGGTACCGGAAGAGATCCATACAAAAACTTTGTGTATACTAGTTTTCAGGAATTAGCAACTTATGTTTCCCATAACAGAGTAGCGCAAATGGCCAAGAAATATGGCGATAACAAATTGTCTAAAATGTGCAAAATGATTGCTGGTGACGAGATGCGTCATCATCATGCATACAGTGAATTTGTTACCCGTATTTTTCAAATAGATCCAAGTGAAATGATGCTTGCCTTTCAATACATGATGAAAGCAAAAATCGTTATGCCTGCACATTTCTTAAGAGAATCAGGTCAAAAAATCAGTACCGCTTTTGAGCAGTTTTCTGATTCTGCGCAAAGAATCGGTGTTTACACAGCAGCGGATTATGTAGACATTATGCAAAAATTAATTGAGAAATGGGAAATTGATAAAATCTCCGGTTTGACAGATGAAGCAGAGAAAGCACGTGATTATTTGATGAAATTACCGGGTAGAATGGCAAAAATTTCAGAGAGAATGGTAATTCCACAAGAATCGCATATTTTTAAATGGGTAGAGCCAGCATTAGTAAGATAGATTTTTTAGTTCGAAATAAAGGTTAAAATGTTGGATTTTGAAGTTGGTAAACTTTGAAATTCAACATTTTTTTTAAAAGTATAAAAATAATGATAAATCCTGATTTAATAAGTAAAACGATTCTTTTTGTAAAAGAAAAACTAGAAAATGCCGAAGGCGGACACGACTGGTTTCATATTGAAAGAGTGTTTAAGAATTCCGTTCTGATTTCGAAAAGTGAAGTTTGTGATACCACCGTTGTCAAACTTGGCGCTTTGCTTCATGATATTGCCGACAGTAAGTTTCATGATGGTGATGAAACCGTCGGACCAAGAATTGCCCGCGAATTTTTAGAATCAGAAAACGTTGACGAAGAAACCATCAAGCATGTGGTTGATATCATTGAAAACATCTCGTACAAAGGCGGTAATTTCGAAAAGAAATTTTCTTCAATAGAATTGGATGTGGTGCAGGACGCGGATCGTTTAGACGCGATTGGAGCCATTGGAATCGCCAGAACGTTCAATTATGGCGGATTTAAAAACAGAGCAATCTACGACCCAAAAATTGCTCCAAATTCCAGTATGACAAAGGAAGAATACAAGAAGAATGATTCTCCAACGTTAAATCATTTTTACGAAAAGTTACTGCTGTTGAAAGATAAGATGAATACCGAGACCGGAAAACAAATCGCACAAGAAAGGCACCGTTATATGGAAGGATTTCTGGCGCAGTTTTATGCGGAATGGGGAGGAGAGAAGTAAGAAAACAGTATTCAGTTTTTAGTATTCAGTTTATTGACGTTAAAAAACTACTGCTTTAGTAGAAAAAAAAATGAATATAGTTTTGTTTTACACGCAAACCAAAAATTGATTACTGAATACTAATTTTAAATTTCAGATATTTTTTCGATTGCTGATTTTAAATCAAAAATCAGTCCCGATAGCTATCGGGATTAATCAAAAATCTTAAATCGAACTTCCTTTGACTTTCATTTCCAAAATCACATCTGAAGCGTTTTTAAAAGTTGGTGCTTGCTCAATAATGGTTCCCACTCTTTTTTTATTGAGTTTAAAAGTAATGTCATTTTCTGTTGTAAACAGTAAAGCGGTTAAAAACGGATTATTCATATACGGAGCCAATATAATAAAAGCTTCATCAAGCGTATGGAAACTTTCTATTTCTTCGGTTTTGTAACGCGCCGTAACCGAAAGACTAAACACGTCATTTTCCAGTAGAACAGGACGCACATAAATATTTTTCAGTTCCGTATCACCAATGGTTTTGGCAAGTGTTAGTTTAGCATAAGTATGGTTTTCAATACTTTGTTTTACCTTTTCCCAGAAAAGTACAAATACAGGTTGGAAGGACATAAGTTTAAAATTTTTATATATTATTTTCAGAAATGAATTTTCAAAAGTAAAGTAATTTGATGTTTGTTTTTTACAAATTAATTTTTACAAATTAATTTTTAGTAATTGCTTTTTTGTTCCTTTTCTACCTAAAAAAATAGCAGAATTATTAATAATCCCCCCTTTTGAAACCATGTAAGTAACTGAGCTATTTTCATCATCAAGAATTTCTTTATAATCAAAATCTCCGTCCATACTGATTCTTATTACATTCAAATTCGATTTGTTTTTTCTAATTTGACCGAATTCAATTCTATCGTTTTTAATTTTTTTAATTTTTTCACCAGTGTTAATAAAGAAATAACTGAAATTTTCATTTACCAATGAAGTGTAAGAAATAAATGATTCGTCCTCGTAAGATGGAATTGCTTGTCTTTTATTAATATTTCTTGCCCACAAAAGATTTCCCTCAGAATCTAATTTTGCAGCTACAATGTCATCATAATTAAAATAAGTTCTATTATTCGTATCACTGGTTAAATATTCCTCTTGTGCATTAAAAAATAAATCATTGTTTACAGAGAAAAATATTTTTTTGAACGTTAAAAACTTAAGTGCTTTGTCTTTGTCTTCCCCATATTTGTCAACCATAAATTGTTCTGTAAACAAATTATATTTTGATTGCAAAATGGTTAAAGAATTGGAATCTAACTTATAATAACAAATTCCTTTAAATCTATAATCTTTAATGTCAGAATAAAAACCCAAACAAATAATTTCATTATTGTGAAAAATAGATTTTAAAGAGCCAACAAAATTTTCATGAGTATCTATGAATTGCGATTTTTGTGATTCAGCTGTTATTTTTGTGATTTCAAATAGGTATTTTCCGCCTTCTTTCTTTTCTTTTTGGATTTCTAAATAACTTTTTGCCAATAAGCTTATGGCTCTCCCATCAGGTGAAACTTGAATGTTCTCTAGATTATAATTTTTATCTTTAATTTCTCTATTAAAATCGGTGTCGATTTTTTTGTTCAACTGATTGTCAAATAAATATAATTTCACAAATTCTTTATTCTCACTATTGTAATCTATTGCGATGGCAAAGGCACTTTTGTTACCATTCACAGTCATTACAATATCAGAGCCTTTTTGATTTTTTGATATTTCTGATTTACCCTCCCATGAAAATTCAAAAAAACTGGAATTTTTTGAAATATCATTTTCTGATTTTATTTCTCCTGAATTATCATTTGTCCAGTTTCCTTTTGTACGATTAAAAAACTCCTTTTCTAAAGAAATTGTCCCTGTTTCTTTCATTTTTTCCTTCGAGATTCTAAACAATTCTTTTTTAGAGATTAAAAAATCATCTGTTATGATATTTGCTTGACAAACATATGATTTATCATTCAAATCATAATAAAACTCAATAATCTTGACTTCATTTTTAACAGAATAAATACCCAAAACGATATTGTTTTTTTGATAATTTGGATGTTTCATTTCGAAATCTAACGTCTTTTGGATTTTTAAATTAGAATCTATATGCTCTATATAAAAGCCACTGTAATTTGATAATCCATTATCATTATAGGATCGAACGATTAAGGTATTTCCACTCTCATTAGTTTCAGTCAAAACAATGTTTGATTTTTTGACATCATCCTTAAACTCTTCACTCTTTTCAAGTTTGAAAGGAATGTTTTGACAAAATAATTGACTTGATAATAAAGCAAAAATTAAATAAACATATAATTTTCTCATTTAATTTTATTATTTACCAGTAAATACCGCTTTTCTTTTCTCCAAGAAAGCCGTCGTTCCTTCTTTAAAATCTTCGGTTCCAAAACATTTTCCAAAAGCTTTTATTTCGGCTTCATACCCATTTTTTCCTTCTTTGAAATTAGCATTGACCGCTTTTATAGCTTTACCAATAGCGTAAGGAGAGTTCTTTATTATTTTATTGGCCACACTCACACAGTAGTCTAAAAGTTCAGCTTCAGGCACTACGTGATTTACCAGTCCAGTTCTGTAGGCATCTTGCGCCGTTACCATTCCTGCGGTCATAATCATCTCCATTGCGCGTCCTTTTCCTATCAATTGTGGCAAACGTTGCGTTCCGCCATAACCCGGAATTACGCCCAGCGAAACTTCAGGTAATCCCATCTTTGCATTTTCAGAAGCAACTCTGAAATGACACGCCATCGCTAATTCTAATCCGCCACCCAGTGCGAAACCATTGACTGCTGCAATTACCGGGGTTTTTAAATTTTCTATAAAATCAAATAATTTTTCTTGTCCTTCTGCCGCGAGTAGCGTTCCTTCTTCAATCGAGAAATGAGCAAATTCAGAGATATCAGCTCCGGCTACAAACGCTTTTTCACCGCTTCCCGTTAAAATAATAACACGAATTTCATCATTTTTCCCTAAGGTTTTAAATGCTTTATTCAAATCTGAAATGGTAGCAACATTCAACGCATTTAATTTTGTAGGACGGTTTATGATAATTGTTGCAATATTATTTTCGGTGGTAATTAAAAGATTTTCGTAGTTCATGTTTGTATTTTTAGGTGTTAATTATTGGGAGCGAAACAATAAAAGTAGTTCCTTTTCCAAATTCAGATTCAAAGGTAATCGTTCCTTTATAATTTTCTATAATGTTTTTTATAATTCCAAGACCAAGACCCATACCGCTGCTTTTGGTGGTGAATTTTGGTTCAAATATACGGCTGATGTCTTTAGGTTGAATGCCGATTCCGTTGTCAGAAACCGTAATTAACACGTTGTTTGCTTCTTTTCTGATGCGTACCACAACCGATTTAATTTCCTGTTGTTCCGGTATCGATTGAATGGCATTTTTCGCTAAATTCGTGATAATTCGGATGAGTTGCGTTCGGTCAATTTTGGAAATAATTTCAGGAGAATAACTTTGGAATTCAATATATTCTTCGTTGAAAATATCCATCGCAAGCTCTACTACCTCCACCACGTTTAGAGTTTCGTTTTGCTGTGCCGGCATCGATGCAAAATTCGAAAAAGCCGAAGCTACCGCACTCATGGTGTCAATTTGTTGAATCAAAGTTTCTGAGTAGTCGTTCATTCTCTGCTTTACATTGGGGTCAGTCGGGTCAAATTTCCGCTGAAAACTCTGAACAGTTAATCGCATTGGCGTAAGCGGATTCTTGATTTCATGCGCCACTTGTTTCGCCATTTCGCGCCACGCTTCTTCACGCTCGCTTTGCGCGAGTTTTATGGCGCTTTTCTCTAGTTCATCC
The DNA here is from genome assembly GCF_049896585.1 of Flavobacterium sp. DSR2-3-3. Classification (NCBI taxonomy): domain Bacteria; kingdom Pseudomonadati; phylum Bacteroidota; class Flavobacteriia; order Flavobacteriales; family Flavobacteriaceae; genus Flavobacterium; species Flavobacterium sp. DSR2-3-3. Next base: position 442,620 of record NZ_JAFCUP010000001.1, on the reverse strand, counting down.
ACCATCCCGTTGTACGCTTTTATCAGTAAGTTAATTTCCTTGCTGTTGGCTTCCAAGACAATTTTTTCGTTTTTTTGATTCAAACTCGTTTCGCTTAGCTTATCCGAAATTGTTTTTAATGATTTTGTGATATATGACGATAGAAAATAAGCAAAGGCGAAAGCGATAATAAGCAAGAAAGCATAAACCTGTCCCAGACGAATTAGAAAACTTTTCAATTCATTTTCATAGTAGCCGTCATCTTCTACATAAGGTAAATTTAAGATCCCCAGTGGTTTGAATTTGTCGTCTTTAATTTGGCTGAAAGCAGAACGATTTTTTTTGCCATCAATAGTTTTAATGTCCACGTATCTTTTTTCAATCGAAGAACGAACCAGTTTTAAAATGTATTTGGGAATTGGCGGAGCCACCTTATCAACAGAAAATGATTCTTTTGAGGATTTTAGTAATTTTCCTTCCAGACTGTAAATGTTGATTTCGATGTTGTGAATGTGCGCTAATTCGTGAATTTTATCTTTGAAAATTAAGTCTAAATTCCCGGAAGTCATTGGATAAGTGGTTGTGGAAAGTATGAAATTGATGTGCTGCTTTACTGCGTTTTCATTGCGTTCCAGTCGCTCTTGGTGGTATTCTTTGGCTTCGTTTTTAAATTGGATAATAGATATGGAAGCCAATATCACAGAAGCCATTAATATCAATACAATCATCGAAAGGAAAATCCTGATTCGTAATGAAAGCATTGCTATTTTAAAACTTTTGAACATAATTAAGATTGATTTCTTTCTCTAATTTTTTTGTAAAATTTAAAGCCCAGCATTATTAAAATGGAAAATAAGAAAATCCCAATCACACCATAAATCCAGTTGACGGCATTTTTTAAAACCACTAAAAAAACCACCGCAAAAAGGATTATCGTGGCTCCTTCATTCCACAATCGCATAAAAGTTGTGGTATATTTAACCTCGTCATTTTGCAATTGATTGAATATTTGTTGGCATTTTGCATGGTACAAATACAGCGCAAATACGAAACCAAGTTTTACGTGCATCCAAGGCATTTTTAACCACGCTTGACCTAAATCCGTAAAAAACAGCATCCAAAAAGCAAAAACACTAGCCAAAACTGCTGACGGCCAAGTGATAATATACCACAAACGGTAGGTCATTATTTTGTACTGTTTTTGTAAAATTTCTTTCTCTGGGGAAGGTTTTTGTGCGGCTTCAATTTGGTAAACGAACAAGCGGACGATGTAAAATAATCCTGCAAACCATGTAATTACAAAGATAAGGTGTAAGGATTTAAGGTAATTATAGTATTCCATCGTTAGTTTGAATCAGTTTTGTATTTATTTCTTTATTTAAAAAATATCCAGTCAGTATTGTTGATAATATATCTGCAATTGGGAATGCAATCCACACGCCAAAAATACCTAAAAAATTTGGTAGAATCAGCACTAACGGAATCAGGAAAAATCCTTGCTTACTTAAGGTCAAAAGCAATGCTTTTTTTGCCTTTCCCGCCGCTTGAAAGTAAGCCGCACCAATAAGTTGAACAGCAATAATTGGCGAAGCCGCAAAAACCCAGCGCAACGCTTCCGGAGTTTGGTCAATTACGAGTGGATCTGTAGTAAAAACAGCAACGATAGGTTTGGCAAAAATTAGAATAACCACGAAAATCAATGTGGCTAAAAAAGCGGCGTATTTAATCGAAAGCTGTACACTTTCTTTTACTCTTTCATAATTTCCGGCACCGTAATTAAAACCTGCAATTGGCAGAAATCCTTGCGTAATTCCCAGAATTGGAAATAAAGCAAACATCAACATTCGGCTTATAATTCCATAAATGGCAACGGAATGTTCGCCGCCATACGTGTATAAAGTATGATTTAGGATTATCGCCAAAATACTAACCACTCCTTGTCTTGAAAATGTCACAAAACTCAATTCTGTTATTTCCTTTACAATAGGAATATTGAATTTGAAATGTTTGGCTTTTAGGTTTAGTTCACTTTTAAAATAAAAAAACCAAAATACAAATAAGAAGCACGTGAAATAGGATATGGCTGTCGCCAAAGCAGCGCCAAACATTCCTAAATGAAGGTATTTTATAAAAATAATATCTAATATAATATTTATGAAAGCGGGAATAATCATCGCCACCATCGCAAATTTAGCCTTACCTTCGGCTCGAATCACGTTGTTCCCCATCATGCAAAGTGCCAAAAACGGAACGCTTATTATTATGGGAATAAAAAATTCTTTTGCGGGTTCCATTATGGCGCCTTTTGCGCCAAAAAGCATCAGCATTTCGGCGCTGAAAAAAAGACCGAACAGCACAAATACAGACGCCAATAAAAAAGTCATCATGATTTGATTGCCAAAGGTATGCAATGCTTTTTCTTTGTGATTTGCTCCCAATGCTCTCGAGAGTACAGAACCTCCGCCCACACCAATCGCCATTCCTAAAGAAGAAATCAAAAAGGTGATAGGCAAAACTACGGTTACCGCCGCAATGGCCAAAGAACCAATCCATTGTCCGACAAATATGGTGTCAATTAAAATATTAACCGACATGAATAAAATCCCAATAGAAGACGGAACTGCTTGTTTTATTAAGAGTTTTTTGATGTCTTGAGTTCCTAACTCATCGGCGGTAACAGCCATTTAAGCGTTTATTTTTTCGGAGTCAACTTTAATGGATGAAGAAGCGTTCGACCAATTCGTAATCCAATTACTTACTGTTTTACACCAAGCGTCACTGTCGTTTAAACACGGAATTGCTAAAAATTCTTCACCCCCATGAACTTTAAATTCATGCTTGGCTTCCATGGCAATTTCTTCCAAAGTCTCTAAACAATCAGATACAAAAGCAGGCGTTACAACAGCAAGTTTTTTAATTCCTTTTTCAGGCATTTTGTTGACTTCAACATCCGTGTAAGGTGTCAACCATTTGTCTCCCGCTAAGCGCGATTGAAAAGTCTGGCTGTATTTTCCTTCTGGAATTCCCAATAATTTCACCACTTGTTTAGTCGTTTCGTAACATTGGTGACGGTAACAAAATTCATGTGCCGGTGAAGGCGTGTTGCAACAAGAGCCATCAATTTTACAATGTGATTTGGTTATATCCGTTTTACGAATGTGACGCTCTGGGATTCCGTGATAGGAGAATAATAAATGATCGTAATCGTAACCGGCTAAATGTCCTTTAATCGAATCAGCCAGATTTTGTAAATAATCGGGTTTGTTGTAAAACGCAGGAACAATAGTGAATTTCATTTCTGGGAAATACTTTTTACGGTGTTCTTCAGCCAATTCTAAAATGGTTGTTGTAGACGCCATTGCATGTTGTGGATACAAAGGAAAAAGCAGTACTTCATTTACGCCTTTGTCGTGTAGTTCTTGTAAACCAGATAATAAAGACGGATTTCCATAACGCATCGCTAAGGAAACCGGAACATCAACTAATTTTTGGACTTTCGCGTGCATTCTTTTGGAAATCACCACAAGTGGAGAACCTTCGTCCCACCATATTTTTGCGTAAGCGGCAGCCGATTTTTTAGGTCTTGTTTGTAAAATTATTCCACGAACTAATAATGCTCGTAACAAAAACGGAACGTCAATTACGTATTTGTCCATTAAAAATTCATCCAAATATGGTTTTACATCTTTAGGAGTTGGACTTTCCGGCGAACCTAAATTAACTAATAATACACCTTTCATGTTGTCTTTTTTTGTTGGTACAAAAGTAATTAAACTTACTTTTTTATAAATTGCGATTAACTATTTTTTATTTATTGTTTAATATAAGAAATCAATGCCAAATTACATATTTGGGTTGATTGACATCAAATATTTCTTTGGTGTGGTGGCAAATTTCTTTTTGAAGGCCGCTATAAAATGACTTCCGGTGCTGTAGCCAATTTTTAATCCTACTTCATTTACATTATAGGAACCGCTGTCGAGTAGTTTTCGAGCAAAATCCATTTTGTAGTCAAATAGAAAACCATAAACGGTATCGCCATAAATTTGTTTGAAACCCATTTTTAGTTTCTTTAAATTCAAACCTATTTCATCGGCTAATTCTTGTAATCCAGGCGGTTCGGCCATATTGGCAATTATGATTTCTTTGGCTTTTTTGATTTTTATTACATTGTCTTCGTCTATCAAAAACGGACATTGTTCTGCGTTTGGATCTTCGGTTCTATTGAAATACAAACTCAATAATTCATATCCTTTTCCTTTGTAATACAAGTTTTTAATGGACGGGTGCAAATTATAATGAAACAATTGCGAAAGTACAATTGCCATCGAAGGACTTACATTTCCTTCATCGTAATATTTTTTGTCTTTGTTATCAGCACTTAGAAAGGTAATATAATCCGCTTCGGTTGAAAATAAAGCATGAAATTTTTTGATCGAAATAATTACTGATATCACCCACGAATTTGGTGCTAGTTCCAGGTTTAAAGGCAATTCTTTTTGTGGATTGTACAATAACAATGATTTTTCTTCCTTTAACTCTAACGCATAGTTTCCTTGATTAAAAATGAATTTTGCATTTCCTTTTAATCCAAAATGAAACTGAATCAATCCGCTGCTTACTTCGCGTTGTGCTTGAAATACATCGGTTCCGTCGTTCTGAAAGCGAATTAAGGTAAAATCATCTTCAATTTTTATTATTTCTTGAGAACTCATAGCGATGTTTTTTTAATACAAAAATGATAATTATCAGGTTGGTTTATTTAGAAACACTCTAAATAATGCGCTAAAAAAGACCTGTTTGTTGTACAAAAATAAGGGTTTTTATAATTAAATAACGATTTAAATTTAAAAAATCATGCAGCGATACAAAAAGTACTTCTAGCGTTACTTTTATAAATACTATAGTTATAATTTTGTTCCACTTTCTGGAAAAGTGCACATATGGAAAATAATAACAAATTAAAGCATCATTATTTTTACTCCGTTGGATTGAGTTATAAAAAGGCAGATGCTGAGATCAGAGGTAAATTCAGTTTAGATGCTACTGCAAAAAACCGTTTACTCGAACAAGCTAAGACTGATGGAATAGAAAGTTTAATCGTAACTTCTACCTGCAACCGAACGGAAATTTATGGTTTTGCAGAGCATCCTTTTCAATTAATAAAACTGATTTGTGAAAACAGTCAGGGCTCTGTTGAAGAATTTCAAAAAGTAGGTTTTGTCTATAAAAATCAAGAAGCCATAAGCCACATGTTTCGTGTGGGAACGGGTTTAGATAGTCAGATACTTGGTGATTTTGAAATTATTGCCCAAATAAGGAATTCGTTTTCACAGTCAAAATCGTTGGGGTTAGCCAATGCTTTTATGGAACGACTAGTGAATGCCGTGATTCAGGCAAGTAAAAAGATAAAAACAGACACTGAAATTAGTTCTGGAGCGACATCGGTTTCTTTTGCTGCGGTTCGTTACATAATCAACAATGTGCAAGACATTAGAAACAAAAATATTCTATTGTTTGGTACTGGGAAAATTGGTAGAAATACGTGTGAAAATTTGGTAAAACATACTAAAAACGAACACATCACGCTTATCAACAGAACCAAAGAAAAAGCAGAGAAACTAGCCGGAAAATTGAATTTAATTGTAAAAGATTATTCGGAACTGCATTTAGAACTACAAAAAGCAGATGTTGTTGTCGTAGCAACCGGCGCACAAAATCCAACGATTGACAAAGCGATTCTGAATTTGAAAAAACCATTGCTGATTTTGGATTTATCCATTCCGAAAAATGTAAATGAGGATGTAGAAGAGATCGAGGGTGTTACGCTGATTCACATGGATTATCTGTCACAACTGACGGATGAGACTTTAGAAAACAGGAAAAAACACATTCCCGCAGCAGAAGCAATTATTGAAGAAATAAAAGAAGAATTTATTATGTGGACCAAAGGCAGAAAATTTGCGCCCACAATCAATGCTTTAAAAGCAAAATTGAATGCGATCAAAACATCTGAATTGGATTTTCAAAGCAGGAAAATTTCAAATTTTAATGAAGAGCAAGCGGAAATAATCAGTAACAGAATTATCCAGAAAATAACGACACACTTTGCTAATCATTTGAAAGACGACGATACCATGGTGGACGAAAGTATAGAATGGATTGAAAAAGTTTTTAAAATTGGAGCCACCGCAAGATAATGAATAAAACAATACGCATAGGAACCCGCGATAGTGAACTCGCGCTTTGGCAAGCACATAACGTCGAAAAAAGACTGAACGATTTAGGCTATAAAACCGAAATTATAGCAGTAAAATCACAAGGAGATATCATTCTTGACAAACCACTTTACGAATTAGGAATTGTAGGAATTTTTACAAAAACGCTCGATATCGCAATGATACATGGCGATGTCGATATTGCGGTGCATTCTATGAAAGATGTCCCTACGGCTTTACCAATAGGGATTGTTCAGGCAGCAGTTTTGGAAAGAGCTAGCACGTTGGATATTTTGGTATATAAGGGAAGCCTTGATTTTCTCAATGAACAAGGAACAATTGCCACCGGAAGTTTGCGTCGTCAGGCACAATGGCTGAGTAAATACCCGACTCATAAAGTAGTTGATTTACGCGGAAACGTCAATACTAGAATGCGGAAATTGCAGCAAAGTGATTGGAACGGAGCCGTTTTTGCAGCAGCAGGATTAGAAAGAATCAACTTAAAACCTTCCAATTATATTGATTTGGATTGGATGATTCCGGCGCCGGCTCAAGGCGCAATGCTAGTTGTTGCAATGGCAAATGACGATTTTTGCCGAGAAGCAGTTTCGGAATTGAATGACATAGATACCGAAGTGTGTACACACATTGAAAGACAGTTCTTAAAAACACTCGAAGGAGGTTGTACGGCACCAATTGGCGCTTTAGCAGTTTTTGTAGAAGATGATATTTTGTTTAAAGGCGTTTTGTTTTCTATTGATGGAAAACAAAAAATCGAAATCGAAAAAATTGTTCCGATGCAAGAATGGAAGAAATTAGGGTTTTATGCTGCTCAGGAAATTCTGAACAATGGCGGAACAAAATTGATGTCAGAAATTAAAAATAATTTGAATAAATAATGAGCCAAACAAGCATTTTATCCACTAAAACATTGTCGGCAGAACAAAGGCAAGTATTTCTTGATGCGAATTTTGACCTTTTAGAACAAGATTTTATCGAAATAAAAAACAACCTTTTTGAACTGAGTACAATCAACAACAATTTAATTTTTAGTAGCCAAAATGCTGTTTTAAGTTTGATTGAACAAAACGGTTGGGAAGTCTTAAAGACCAAACCTGTTTTTTGTGTCGGTATTAAAACCAAGGAATTACTTGAATTGCATGGCTTTACAGTTGATGTTTATTTGGATTACGCCTCTGAATTAGCCGAAATAATCACTTTAATTTACAATAAGGAAAGCTATACTTTCTTAAGTGGAAATTTGCGTAAAGAAACGTTGCCTGAAGCATTAAAAAGTGCCGGAATAACTTTTAATGAAATCGAAGTGTATCAAACAACACTTTCGCCTTTTAAAATATCAGACCAAGAAAATTTTGACGGAATTCTATTTTTTAGCCCTTCTGCCGTTGAAAGTTATTTGACAAATAATAAAATCAAGAATGAAGTTTGTTTCTGCGTAGGCACCACTACAGCATCAGCATTAGAAACAAAGAAAATTAAAAACATAGTAATTGCTGAAACGCCGACTATTGAAGAGGTGATTTTGGAAGTTATTGAATATTATACAACGGAAAGCATCTAGCAATCCGCTAAAATTTAAATACATGATTAAGAACGACCTATTTTTAAGAGCATTAAAAGGAGAAACAGTACAACGTCCGCCAGTTTGGATGATGCGTCAAGCGGGAAGATATTTACCGGAATTCATCGCTTTGCGCGACAAATATGATTTTTTCACCCGTTGTCAAACGCCAGAATTAGCTGCCGAAATTACGGTTCAGCCAATACGTAGAATTGCTCCGGATGCGGCCATTTTGTTTTCGGATATTTTGGTAATTCCACAAGCTATGGGAATTGAAGTGTTGATGAAAGAAAACTTCGGTCCGTTTTTACCAAATCCAATTCGTACGATACAGGATGTGGAGAAAGTAATCGTACCGGATGTTAATGAAACATTAGGGTACGTTTTTGATGCTATCAAATTGACCAAAGAAATGTTGAATGATGAGGTGCCGTTAATTGGTTTTGCAGGTTCTCCTTGGACAATTATGTGTTACGCCGTGGAAGGAAAAGGTTCTAAAAGTTTTGATATGGCCAAAGGATTTTGTTTCCAACATCCAGAAGCAGCGCATGTTTTATTGCAAAAAATTACCGATACCACGATTTTATATTTAAAAGAAAAAGTAAAAGCAGGAGTAAACGCTGTACAAATTTTTGACTCTTGGGGTGGAATGTTATCTCCAGTGGATTATCAGGAATTCTCCTGGAAATACATCAACCAAATTATTGAAGCCTTGGCAGATGATGCGCCAGTAATTGTTTTCGGAAAAGGATGTTGGTTTGCATTGGGTGAAATGGGGAAAAGTAGAGCATCAGCACTTGGTGTAGACTGGACGTGTTCTCCACGAAATGCAAGATACCTTTCCGGAGGGAAAATTACGTTGCAAGGAAATTTTGATCCATCCAGATTGTTGTCACCAATTCCTGTCATCAAGAAAATGGTACATGAAATGATTGACGAATTCGGAAAAGACAAATACATCGTAAATTTAGGTCACGGAATTTTACCAAATATTCCTGTGGATCATGCCAAAGCTTTTATTGATGCGGTGAAGGAGTATAAATCATAATTACTAAGAAATGTATTAATATCCTATATTTGTAATTAATACAAATACTAAAAATGACTGAAAAAGAATTAGAAGATTACTTAAAAACAAACTATCCAACCGAAAATGAAAAATGCGAGTGGAAAGAATTTAAGTCGTTAAAGAATTCTATTTCAGGAGATGGTGGTGGTGATGTCATCTCTTATATTTCTGCGATTGCAAATATGCAAGGAGGGAGTTTAGTAATTGGGATTCAAGATCAATTACATGCTATAATAGGTATTCAAGAATTTGCAGGTTATACAATAGAGAATATTAGATTTAGAATTAACGGAAACATCACGAATTTAAACGTTGATAAATTTAGTGTTCAAGAGTTTACTACATCTGACACTAACAAAGTAGTTTGGATTTTCCATATTCCGAAACATCAATTTAGATTGCCGGTTTACGCTCATAAAAAAACTTGGCAACGTATTGATGATAATTTGGTCGAAATGACCAAAGCAAGATTGGATGCAATTCTCGAACAAGTTCAGGTTAACGAAGATTGGTCTAAAGGCATTATTCCAGAAGCATCTTTAGAAGATTTAGATTTAGAGGCTATGAAAAAAGCTAGAATTGAATTTAAAAAAAGAAATCCTAAATATTCTGATGAAATTGACAATTGGAATGATTTGGATTTTTTAAATAAAGCAAAACTTACGATTAAAGGAAAGATAACTAGAACAGCTCTAATTCTTTTAGGAAAAGATGAATCAGAACATTATTTAGGTTCTTCTGTAAAAATCAGATGGAATCTAAAAACGATTGATAATCAAGATAAAGATTTTGAAATATTTTCTATTCCATTCATATTATCAGTGGATGAAGTTTATAAAAAGATTAGAAATTTAAAATACCGTTACTTACGTGATGGGACATTATTTCCAGACGAAGTGCTGCGATACGAGCCATTTATTATAAGAGAATCTTTAAATAATGCTATTGCCCATCAGGATTATTCTAAAGGTGCAAGAATTAATGTTGTTGAATTTGAAGATGATCATTTAGTGTTTTCTAATTATGGTTCATTTTTACCAAAATCAGTTGAGGATGTGGTTTTGAATGATACGCCCGAAGAAGTGTATAGAAATCCCTTTTTAGTTGAAGCAATGAAAAATTTAGATATGATTGAAACTCAAGGTGGAGGTATTCGAAAAATATTTAACTTCCAAAAACAACGATTTTTTCCTTTGCCAAATTATAATTTTGAAGATAATAAAGTTAAGGTAACGATAACGGGTAAAATTTTAGATGAAAACTTTGCTAAAATTATTTTAAAAAATTCAAACTTAGGTTTAGATGAAATCATTTTGTTGGATAAAGTTCAAAAACACAAAGAAATTTCAGAAAATGAATTTAAACATCTAAAAAAATTAAAGTATATTGAAGGGAGCAGACTTAATTTTTACTTATCCTATCAAATTATCGAGTCTACAAATGATGAAAATTTACAAGCCGAATATTTAGCTAATCGTAGTTTTGATGATTCTCATTTTAAAGATATGATACTTGAATGTCTTAAAAAATGGGGAAAGACGAAACGTAATAAAATTGATAACTTAATTATTCCTAAATTATCAACTGTCCTCTCTGAAGAAAAGAAAAAAAATAAGGTTACTAATTATCTTTCTGCATTAAGAATGGAAGGTAAGATTATCAATACGGCAGGGTATTTTTGGGAAATTGTTTAAACACTTTTAAACACTTTTAAACACTTTTAAACACTTTTAAACACTTTTAAACACTTTTAAACACTTTTATATTGTTTTCAAAATGAAAGAACAATTTTACACCTACATACAAAACCTTCAAGATCAAATCTGTAAAGGATTGGAAGCAGTTGAAGGTCAAGCCAAATTCCGTGAAGACCTTTGGGACCGCGCCGAAGGCGGTGGCGGGAGAACCCGTGTAATCGAAAACGGCAAAGTTTTCGAAAAAGGCGGTGTTAATATTTCGGCAGTTCACGGGAAGTTACCCGAAGCCATGCAAAAAATGTTTAATGTGGGTGAAGCTGATTTTTTTGCCTGCGGATTAAGTTTGGTAATGCATCCAAAAAATCCAATGGTTCCTACGGTTCATGCAAACTGGCGTTATTTCGAAATGTACGATGATAACGCAAACGTGATTCAGCAATGGTTTGGTGGCGGACAGGATTTAACACCTTATTATTTGTTTGAAGAAGATGCAATCCATTTTCATCAAACCTGTAAAACTGCTTGCGACAAACACAACCCGGAATTTTATCTAAAATACAAAAAACAATGCGACGCTTATTTCTGGAATGCACATCGCCATGAAGCCCGAGGGATTGGCGGGTTGTTTTTCGATTATTGTAAAGAAACTCCAGAGATGAGTATGCAAGATTGGTTTAATTTCGTTTCAGAAGTGGGGAATAGTTTCCTTGACGCATACGTTCCAATTGTAGAAAAAAGAAAAAATTTACCTTTTACTCCACAACAAAGAACGTGGCAGGAAATTCGTCGCGGCCGTTATGTAGAGTTTAATTTGGTTCATGACAAAGGCACTTTATTTGGACTAAAGACCAATGGAAGAATCGAAAGTATTCTGATGAGTTTGCCACCCAATGTGCAATGGATCTATGACCATCATCCAGAAATTGGAAGTGCAGAAGAAAAATTAGTAAAAGTATTAGAAAATCCAAAAAATTGGATTTAAATAGTTGAACCATTAAGACATTAAGGAAAATTAAGTTTAAAACCTTAATGAATCTTAATTTCTTAATGGTTAAAAAAATAAATTAAAGTTTAACTTTAAACGGAAATAATATGTTCCCATTACACAGAGGCAGAAGATTAAGAACGAACGAATCAATCAGAAGTTTAGTTCGTGAAACCAGTTTAAGTCCATCAGATTTCATGTTTCCCATGTTTATCGCTGAAGGCGAAAATGTACAAGTAGAAATCGCATCCATGCCGGGTATATTTCGTCGTTCCATCGATTTGACAGTAAAAGAAATTCATGAATTATTCTCCTTAGGCATTCGTGCGGTCAATATTTATGTAAAAGTCAGTGAAAATTTAAAAGACAATACAGGACTGGAAGCTTGGAATCCAAACGGGTTGATGCAGAATGCCATTCGTGCCATCAAAGCCGCTTGTCCGGAAATGATTGTAATGCCAGATGTAGCTTTGGACCCGTATTCTATTTATGGACATGACGGAATTATTACAAACGGTGATGTAGAAAATGATGCAACAAATGATGCTTTAGTCAAAATGTCCGTTTCTCATGCGCAAGCCGGTGCCGATTTTGTAGCGCCATCGGATATGATGGACGGACGTGTATTGCGTTTGCGCGAAGGTCTGGACTCTGCCGGTTTTCACAATGTAGGAATCATGAGTTATTCGGCTAAATACGCTTCGGCATTTTACGGGCCGTTTCGTGATGCATTAGACAGTGCGCCTGTAGATGCAACTGAAATTCCAAAAGATAAGAAAACATACCAAATGGATTATGCCAATCGAATCGAAGCCATTAAAGAAGCATTGTGGGACGTGGAAGAAGGCGCTGATATGGTGATGGTAAAACCGGGAATTGCCTACTTAGATATCGTGCGCGAGGTCAAAAATGCGGTGAATGTTCCTGTGACAGTTTATCATGTTTCAGGGGAATACGCGATGATTAAAGCTGCTGCCGAAAGAGGTTGGCTAGATCACGATAAAATTATGATGGAACAATTAATGTGCATCAAACGTGCTGGAGCCAGTTTGATTTCGACTTACTTTGCCAAAGAAGCTGCTATACTTTTAAATAAATAATCATGAAATCGAAGATTCACGAATACCAGAAAATAAACATTAAAAATAGGAGTAAAAAAATTGTATTCTTATTAGCCGTTCTGAGTTTTGTTTCTTGTAAAAAAGAAGAAGTGAAAAAAGAACCTTTATACCCAACCACCACTGAAGAAGTTGTGCAAACGCCAGAGGAATTAGGACAGGAAATTTTCAAAGGAAAAGGAAATTGTGTGGCCTGTCATCAGGTTGACAAGAAAGTGATAGGGCCAAGTCTGCAGGATATTGCTAAAATTTATAAAGATAAAAACGCAAGTATCGTAACGTTTTTGAAAGGCGAAGGCGAACCTATTGTTGACCCAAGCCAATATGAAGTCATGAAAGCAAACTTCGTGATTACCAAAGCCATGTCTGATGACGAATTGAAAGCTTTAGAAGCGTATGTGTATTCAAGTTTGAAATAATACTGGCGTTTTTTAGGAGCTAATCCTGCTATCCGCTTTATCTTTATATTTTTAAAGAAAAAACATAAAGGATGCCGCTATTATCAGGGCTAAAACATAAGAACCATTCGTCTCTGCGAATGGTTTTTGTATGTTCAAAGCGTTTTAAATGCATTTATTTCTGAACTTTGTTACTTCTTTAGGAACAATGTGGGTAATTTTTTTATCTTTAAAATATGGAAACAGCATACATCAAAACCCCCTTAGGAATTGCCACAATCATAGGCGATGAAAATGGAATAGCCGTAATTTCAGTTGCTGATGAAGGCGAAATTTCAAATATAATTCCAACAATTTTGCAGGACGCCATTTCGCAACTTAATGATTATTTCGAAAGAAAAAGAAATGATTTCGATTTTAAATTAAATCCAAAAGGTACTGAATTTCAACAAAAAGTATGGAAATCGTTATTGGAAATTCCTTATGGAAAAACGAGAACATATCTTCAACAATCCAAAATTTTGGGTGATGTAAAAGCCATTCGAGCAGTGGCTTCCGCGAATGGAAAAAATCCATTATGGATTGTGGTTCCCTGTCATCGAGTAATTGGAACTGATGGTTCATTAACAGGATATGCAGGAGGTTTGTGGCGCAAAAAATGGTTATTGGAACACGAAAATCCTACTACACAACAAAGTCTTTTTTAGTTGTTTGTGAATAAATTTCTTATATTCGTTCAAGAAAATCCGTTCCAATCTGTAAAATCCGCGTCACCTGCGTGCCCTAAAATGATAGAAAAAATACACCTCAATAATATCCTATTTCTTGATATAGAAACCGTTCCGGAGGCGGAGGATTTCAATGCATTAGATTCTGAAATGAAAGATCTTTGGGAGCACAAAACTCAATACCAGCGCAAAGACGAATTCACGCCTGAGGATTTTTATGATCGAGCGGGAATTTGGGCCGAGTTTGGGAAAATCATTTGTATTTCCGTGGGTTATTTTACCATCAAAGGCGATATTCGAAATTTTAGGGTAACTTCTTTTTTTGGAGAAGAAAAGAAAATATTATTGGATTTCAATAATTTGCTGAACACTCATTTCAATCAGCCACAACACGTTTTGTGTGGTCACAATGCCAAGGAATTCGATATTCCTTTCCTTGCCAGACGGATGATTATTAACCAAATTGCTATTCCGAACAAGCTGAATTTATTTGGAAAAAAACCATGGGAAATTCCACATTTAGACACGTTAGAATTATGGAAATTTGGTGATTATAAACATTTTACTTCTTTAAAATTGTTGTGTAAAGTTCTCGGAATTCCTTCTCCAAAAGGCGATATCGATGGCAGTCAGGTTGGTCATGTTTTTTATGTGGATAAAGACATTGACCGCATTGTAACCTATTGTGAAAAAGACACTATTGCAGTAGCACAAATTTTCCTCCGATTGCGTAGAGAAGAATTGTTAATTGACGACGAGATCATTCATGTGTAAAAAATCAATGACAATTTTAATCTTAAAAATCAATAGTAGTGCATAACATCTACCTTTCTGTTTTATATTGACCTTGTCTTTTTGCTATCGTCATTGCAATTGATTGATTACATTTACAAAAAATATAGATTATGGTATTGAGTAGATTTTGGTTGGTCATTTTTATTTCAGCAATTGTATTTGTAGTGTTTAGTTTATTTTCTGGAGACAGTTATACAATTGACCACGTTTTGAACGGAAAGAAAGATGATCCAATTTTGGTGTCGGAGAAATTTGCCGAAGAACTTCCTGCTTTTATAAAAGACAGCATAAAGACAGCGCCAGAGCAAACCATGATTATCAACCGGGACACGCTAAATGCGGATACGACTTATGTTTTTAAGAATAAAACCGTAAAAATTTACAGCGGTGTTCAAAAATCAGATGGTTTATTGCCAACTTGTAAAAGTACTTTAATAGATTTAGTCCTTCCGCTGATGGCTTATTTGGCCTTTTTCTGCGGATTGATGGAACTTTTAATAATTTCTGGTGCTTCTGGAAAATTGGCGAAAGCATTGAGTCCTGTTTTTGTAAAAGTGTTTCCGAGTATTCCCAAAAACCATCCCTCGATTTCCTACATGACTTTAAATTTTGCCGCTAATTTTCTGGGGTTAGATTCTGCTGCAACTCCATTTGGTCTAAAAGCTATGGAAAGTTTACAAGAAATAAATCCAGAGAAAGACAAGGCCAGTGATGCGCAAATTATGTTTATGTGTTTGCATGCTTCGGGTCTAACTTTAATTGCTACGTCTATTATAGGATATCGTGCTGCGGCTAACGCAAGCAATCCTGCGGATGTGATGTTGCCTTGTATTATCACTTCGTTTATCGGTACTATCGCAGCCTTTTTAATTATAGGAATCAAACAAAGAATCAATTTCAAAAGTGCTTCTTTAGTGGTTGTATTGATGACATTAATAGCCGCAATTGTTGGTTTGTTGATGTATGTGAACCATTTGAATTTAATTGGAAAAAACTATTTCACTTCAAATCTTTCTGCTTTAATATTAATTGGAATTATTGCTTTTACGTTGATTTTTTCATTTATAAATGAAAAGAAATTTACAGAAGCATCTACTACCGTTTTTGAGACTTTTGTAGTAGGAGCCAACAATGGTGTAAAGACCGGAGTGACTATTTTTCCTTATGTTTTGGGAATGCTGGTTGCCATTTCTTTATTCAGAAACAGTGGTTTATTTGAAATTATCAGCAATTGGATTGCTTTCATTTTTTCAAATATGGGAGTTAGTAAGCAAATTACGGATGCTTTACCGGTCGCTTTACTTCGCCCCTTTAGTTCTGCCGGATCAAGAGGGTTTTTGATTGACTCGATGAACACTTTTGGTGCCGATTCCTTTACGGCTAGATTGAGTAGTATTTTTCAATGTAGCGCCGAAAGTACTTTTTATGTGATAGCCGTTTATTTTGGTTCCGTAAATATTAAAAACACGAGATATGCTTTAGGAACGATGCTTGTAGTCGATTTGATTTGTGTGATTACAGCAATTTTTGTGGCGACTTGGTTCTTTTAAAAACAAGAATTTTAAAATGATTTGATTTTTGGATGGAATCGCAAATCGGTGTATAAAAAAAACCACAATCTCTGTACTATTTGAGATTGTGGTTTTTTTGTGTTTTTAAAGTAAATGTTAATCTATTTCCATTTCTGGAACTTCTCCCTCGATTATTAAATTAGCTTCAGTGGAAGCGATGATATGATCTACGGTTACACCCGGCGCACGTTCCAAGAGTTTGAAACCTTGCGGGGTAACCTCTAAAACGGCTAATTCAGTAACTACTTTTTTAACGCAACCGACACCCGTTAATGGTAACGTACATTTTTCAAGTATTTTAGATTCTCCTGCTTTATTAACGTGCATCATGGCTACAATAATATTCTCGGCAGAAGCCACTAAATCCATAGCGCCTCCCATTCCTTTGACCATTTTACCAGGGATTTTCCAGTTGGCAATATCGCCGTTTTCGGCAACTTCCATTGCGCCAAGGATGGTTAGGTCAACATGTTGTCCACGAATCATTCCAAAACTAAATGCGGAGTCGAAGAAACTAGCTCCGGGCAAAGTGGTGATGGTTTGTTTTCCTGCGTTGATTAAATCAGCGTCTTCATCTCCTTCAAAAGGGAATGGACCCATACCGAGAATTCCGTTTTCACTTTGAAATTCAACGTCAATTCCTTCTGGAACATAATTTGCCACTAATGTTGGAATTCCGATTCCGAGATTCACGTAATAGTTGTGTTTTAATTCTTTTGCAATGCGTTTTGCAATTTGATTTTTATCTAAAGCCATAATTAGAAAATTTTTCTCACGGTTCTTTGTTCAATTCTTTTTTCATATTTCTCGCCTTGAAAAATTCTATTTACAAGTATTCCTGGAATATGAATTTCGTTTGGATCTAAACTTCCTGCAGGTAATAATTCTTCTACTTCGGCGATGGTGATTTTTGCTGCTCCGGCCATGCAAGGATTAAAATTTCTTGCTGTTCCTTTAAAAATCAGGTTTCCGGCTTCGTCACCTTTCCATGCTTTTACGATGGCAAAATCAGCGTTGAAAGCGTGCTCCATAACATGCATTTTTCCATTGAATTCACGGACTTCTTTCCCTTCGGCTACTTCAGTTCCATAACCTGCTGGTGTGAAAAAAGCTGGAATTCCAGCTTGTGCCGAACGACATCGTTCTGCTAAAGTTCCTTGAGGAATAAGATCTACTTCTAGTTCTCCAGAAAGCATTTGGCGTTCAAATTCGGCATTTTCACCTACGTAAGATGAAATCATTTTTTTGATTTGGCGCTTTTTCAAAAGCAATCCCAGACCAAAATCATCGACACCCGCATTGTTTGAAATACAGGTTAAATCCGCAGTTGCTTTTTTTACTATTTCGGCAATCGAATTTTCTGGAATACCACATAATCCAAAACCGCCAAGCATGATAGTCATCCCATTTTCAATTCCTTGAAGGGCATCCTGAACGTTATTTACTTTTTTGTTAATCATATAAATGAGTTGCTATTTTTTTAATTTTAGTCTATCGATGAATTAAGTTGTAATAATCTAGGATATAGTTCGGAGAACTAGTGCCTTAGCCCAGATAGCAGTGGAAATCCTTTTTTGAGGTTTTTACCGAAAAAAAGATTACTTCACTATATTTTTATTTTCATTGGAGTTCAGTGAACTTTGTTTGCAACGTATGGCTGGATTAGCTCCTAATTAAAATTTTACAATTCAAATTCTTCAGTATCTTGTTCTACTGCTGTCGTGTCTACTACTTTTCTGGGTACATAACAGTCTACTTTTATAGAGAGATTTGCAGGCCTTTCAAAGCTTTCCTTAGAAACTTTAAGTGCCGGATCAGCATAACACAGCTTCATAAAATAACCCCAAACCGGCAGTGCCGCTGTAGCTCCCTGACCATAAGTGATACTTTTGAAACGAGCCGAACGGTCCTCGCAACCTACCCAAACACCAGTTACAAGATTCGGAACCATTCCCATAAACCAACCATCGGATTGGTTTTGTGTAGTTCCTGTTTTTCCCGCAATAGGGTTTTTAAATTGATACGGATAACCAGTCCAACGGTTGTCTCCGCTTCCCCCGCCAGTGGTACGCAAACGATCTCCAGATCCACCTTCGGTTACACCTTCCAGTAATTTGACAACCGCGTAAGCGATATCTTTATTTAAAACATCATGAGACTCAGGAATTGGCTCGTAGATGATTACGCCACTTTTATCTTCAATTTTAGAAATAAATTGAGGTTTCATGTAAACACCTTGATTGGCAAAGGTACTGTAAGCTGCGACCATGTCTTCAACGGTTATTTCTACTGCTCCTAAAGCTATGGAAGGCTGCAAAGGAATCTCAGATTTTATTCCTAATTTATGGGCTAAATCAACTACTGCTTCCGGACCAACTTTGTCCATTAATTTTGCTGAAACGGTATTTATCGAATTGGCTAGACCTCTTTTTAAGGTAACCATTCCGCGGTATCGGTTGTCTGAGTTTTTTGGCTCCCAATCTTCAGTAACATTATGACGCCCTTTTCGAATCATAAAAGGTCCGTCAATAATCGAGTCACAAGGAGACATATTCAATTGTTCTATGGCAGTGGCGTAAACAAACGGTTTGAAAGTCGAACCTACTTGTCTGGCACCTTGTCCTACGTGATCGTATTGGAAATATTTGTAATTGATACCACCAACCCAAGCTTTTACATTACCGGTTTGAGGTTCCATAGCCATCAATCCGGATTGTAGAAAATGTTTGTAATATCGAATAGAATCCAATGGTGTCATAATCGTGTCTTTTTCTCCCTTCCAGGAAAAGACGGTCATTTCTGTTTTTTCGCTGAATGATTTTATAATTTCTTCATCGCTTTTATCTAATGATTTCATCACCGCCCATCGGTTGGATGATTTCATTGCCTGATTTAATATTTTTTGTGTTTCTGCACTCGAAATATTTACAAAAGGTGCATTTTTATTTCCTTTAGATTGTTTGAAAAACTCTTCCTGAAGGTTTGCCATGTGTGCCGTAACTGCTTCTTCAGCATGCAATTGCATTCTGGAATCAATTGTAGTGTAAATTTTTAGACCGTCTTTGTAAATATCGTAATCAGAACCATCCGGTTTTTTATTTTCTTCAGCCCATTTTTTCATGTAATCACGAAGGTATTCTCTGAAATACGTTGCCGTTCCTTCTTTATGGGTTTCTAATTTGAAATTCAACTTGATAGGTAAACTTTGTAATTTTTCCTTTTCAGCTTCTGTAATCATTTTTCCTTTTTCCATTTGCGAAAGCACCACATTTCTGCGGTTTTTCACTCCTTGTGGGTTTCTAATAGGATTGTATAAACCAGAGTTTTTAAACATTCCGACTAATATGGCCGATTCACTGATGGTTAAATCCTTTGGTTCTTTCGAAAAATAGGTTTTTGCCGCGGAACTTACTCCAACAGAATTGTTTCCAAAATCATAAACGTTACAATACATCGCAATAATTTCATTTTTAGTGTATTGTCTTTCCAATCGAATAGCAATAATCCATTCTTTTATTTTTTGTACAATTCTAAAAGGCAGAAATTTGGACCCTTCGCCGTGGAACAATTGTTTGGCTAGCTGCTGTGTCAATGTACTCGCTCCACCGCTAGTTCCAAAACTAGAAATCGCTCTCAAAGTTCCTCTTCCGTCGATACCGGAATGTTCGTAAAAACGAGCATCTTCCGTAGCAATCAATGCATCTATTAAGTTTTTTGGTAAGTCAGCGTATTTTAACTGGGACCTGTTTTTTTCAAAATATTTACCCAAAACCACTCCGTCAGCTGATATTATTTCTGTAGCTAAATTAGAATCAGGATTTTCTAAATCTTCAAAAGAAGGCATCGAACCGAAGATTCCCCAAGAAGCAAACAAGAAAAACAAACCGACACTTCCTAAGCCTATGAAGAATATTTTCCAAAATTTCCTTTGATAATGTGCAATGTCATTTACATTACCTCTTGTTGGATTGTTATTTTTTTTGATAGCCATAATACTATTTTATTCTTTTTTTTCTATTCTAAAACCTACCTCTGTAATTCCATCTAAAGCCGTTACACCGGGAACTTTGCCGGTTTCTCTAACTGCTTGTTTGATATACACTTTGTATTTTGATTTGAACCTTACATTTTCTTTATAAAAGAGTTTGCTTTCTTTTAAATCTGAGAAACCATTGCCTAACAATGTTCCATCCGGGTCTGCCATCTGGTATTCAAGTGTATCCACTTTTGTAAAACCATTTGGCAATTCCATCGCTACAATTAAAAACAAATTATTGTATAAATAATCGTTGTTAGCTCTTAAATTCACAAATAAATTATATCGTTTTGTTGAGTCTAATTCTGGTAAATTGAATGTTACAATGCTGTCTTTGTGCCAAGCACTGCCAACAGATTTATATTCATCAAAAACCCTTTTTTTATCACATGAAGAAAAGAGAATCACAACCAAAAGAAGTAAAGCGCTATTTTTTATCCACATTTTTAGTAATAATTATTGGTTTTCTTGGCTCTGCCGGTTTTTTTTCTGCTGGAGTTTGACGGGTATTATTTGCAGTTTTATTATTGTTTTCTGGTTTGTTAGTATTGGCAATAATCGCGTTTTCACCAGCCGGTTTGCGTTTTTTATTAGGTTTCTTCTTTGCTTTTGGTTGGTCAAAACGAGTTAGACTTTCTTGGCCCATTGCGTTATTAAAGTTTTTCTCTGGCTCAACAATAAGCTCGATAGCATAATCTTCTAACGATGTAACTTTGTTTTTTAGTTTGTTTTCAGCAACAATTTCTTTGACCTGATCAATTTTTAGAACATGCCAATTGGCGAAATTATTCGTATAAGCAAACCACATTAAACCTTTAAATATATCTTGTTTCTGACAAATGGCATCTCCTTTTTCGGTTACCAGTTTTGTTTCGAAATCTGGAAAATCTTTTAACGCATCCATGTAAGTGTCCAACTCATAATTCAAGCAGCATTTTAATTTTCCGCATTGTCCGGCCAGTTTTTGTGGATTTAAAGACAGTTGTTGGTACCGAGCCGCTGAGGTATTTACACTTCTAAAATCCGTCAACCAAGTAGAGCAGCACAATTCTCTTCCACAAGAACCTATTCCGCCTAAACGAGCTGCCTCCTGACGGAAACCTACTTGTTTCATTTCTATTCGGGTACTGAATTCTTTAGCAAAATCTTTAATCAACGCACGAAAGTCAATACGGTCATTTGCAGTGTAATAAAACGTAGCTTTTGATCCATCCCCTTGAAATTCAATATCCGAAATTTTCATTTCCAGTTTTTGAGCAATCGCCAGTTCTCGGGCACGAACCTTCATGGGCTCTTCTTTATCCCTTGCTGTAGACCAAATGTCAATGTCTTTTTGGGATGCTTTTCTGTAAATTTTTGGAATTTCAGTACCCAAGTAATTGGCTCCTTTTTTCTTCATTTGAATTTTAACTAATTCTCCTGTCAAAGTAACAATTCCTATATCATGACCTGGGGAAGCAACAGTAGCAACGATGTCGCCCATGCTTAGCGTTAATTTTTCGGTATTGCGGTAAAATTCTTTTCTTCCGTTTTTGAAACGAACTTCAACACAGTCAAAAGGAGCGTCACCATTAGGCAAACTCATATTAGAAAGCCAATCGAAAACCGTTAATTTATTGCAGCTATCCGTGCCGCAAGTCCCATTATTTTTACAACCCTTAGGTGCGCCACCATCAGAAGTTGAACAACTTGTACATGCCATAATTTTATATATAGTGTTGCGACGAGCACAACTTAAGTTCTTAAAACGTTTAAAGCGTAAAGATAGTATTTTTTAATTTTACGTCACAACGCATAAAAGCGTCAATAAATCATAAATTTTTAATAAAAAAACCCATTACAAATCCGATTGTAATGGGTTAATTTCATAGAGTTTTATCTTAAATGTTTAATCTATAATTTTATACAATTTATCTGACAATCGAATTCGGAATGGTAATTTAAACGTGCAAATGTCTCCGGAAACTGCTTTTTCTTGTGCCAAATCGTTAACAAGCATTTTTTCTATTACTAATTTTTGTTCGCCGGTTGTGGCGCCTTTTATCAAAATCGTATCGCCAATTTTGATTTCATTTTCTTCAATTAGAAACTGACCAATACTTGGTTTTGGAAAAAAATGTGTTCCTTTTCCAATATAAATTTTCTTAACCTTTGGGTCTTTTTTTGCAGCAGTCCCGACGGTTCGGGATGGTTTTTCGGCAACAAAAATACCATGCGTTTCTTCGTTGTTTTTAAAAGTCAAAACGTCTGATTTTCCTTTTTTGAAAATCTTATTTCCGTTTTTAATTCCTCTGCGAATGGCTTTTTGTTCTTCTTCCGGTAAATGAATCACAGTTATACATTCAGAAGAACAGCAACCTTCCATTTTTTCCTTGCAAGAGTCACATTGAATGAAAAGCAAATGACAACCTTCGTTCACGCAATTGGTATGTACGTCACAAGGTTCGCCACATTGATGGCATTGGGAGACAATATCGTCCGTTATTCTTTCGCCCAAGCGGTGATCAAATACGAAATTTTTACCTATGAATTTACTTTCTAAACCCTCGGCTTTTACCTGACGTGTGTATTCAATAATTCCACCTTCCAGTTGATACACGTTTTCAAAACCTTTGTGTTTGAAGTAAGCACTGGCTTTTTCGCAGCGAATACCTCCGGTGCAATACATCAATAGTTTTTTGTCTTGTTTGTGTTCCGTAAGTTGCTCTTCGATAATGGGCAATGATTCCCGAAAAGTATCCACATCTGGTTTGATAGCTTTGTTAAAATGTCCAATTTCACTTTCGTAATGATTTCGCATATCGACCACAATCGTGTTTGGATCTTCCAGAAGTTCATTAAATTCCGCCGCTTTTAAGTGGATTCCAATATTCGTCACATCAAAAGTTTCATCGACTAAACCGTCAGCTACAATTTTGTCACGGACTTTTACAGTCAGTTTTAAAAACGAATGATCGTCTTGTTCTACGGCAATATTCAATCGGATTCCTTTCATGAAATCATAGACCTCGATGGAATCTTTGAACGCGTAGAAATTATCAGCAGGCAATGATAATTGGGCGTTGATTCCCTCACGGGCTACATAAATTCGGCCCAAAACTTCAAGTGAATTCCACGCCAGAAATAATTCGTTACGAAATTGTGTTGGATTTGAGATTTGCGCATAAGCATAGAAAGACAGCGTAAGACGTTGTTTTCCGGCATCATCAATCATGATGGCTCTTTCCTCTGCGCTTAATGTGTTATACAGTTGCATGCTATAAACAGTTTAAGTTGAGAAATATATTTTTTGCAAAAGTATGGAAAAAGGTTCAGAGAGGCAAAGTTTTGAAGGGACTAAGGTTGACAATCAATAACAATGCATTCTTAATTTATCTTAATGTCTTAATGGTTTAATTTTTTAGAAGCTATTTCCAGCTTTTCGCTATATCTCTTGTTTTCGCTATCGCTACAACAAGAGGATGCCGCTGCAATCTGGGCTAGGTATTTGTGGTAAATTTAATTTTTAGTTTTTCAAAGTCGTATTTATTGCTTCGAACCGGATAAAAGGAGTGGTGCGGGAGAGGGGCGATCGATTGTTTTTTAATTAATTTTTTGGAAGGCTATATCTTTGGTCTTTCAATATTGCTATAATCGCATCTGATATTTCAGAAACTTTTCCGTTAAAATTGTTGTTTAATAGAATTATTGTAAATTTCTCATCAATATCAGAAACTAAAATTGCTTCATAATTTCCAGATCTTCCATCATGTAAATGCTCAATTAAATTTCCGCCTTTAAATTTTGCTTGTCCTAAAGCGGATTGAGTTTCTTGCAAATCAAATTGTTGACCTATTTCGTAAAGTGATTTTTTATTGATTATTTTTTTTGAATGAAGACAATTTGCCCATTTCAGTAAATCAAAGGTCGTTAGGTAAGTACCACCAGTTATTGGTAAGTCGGTTTTGTCCGAAACTAAATTATTATTAAATCCTTTAGCTATGTTTTCTACATTTTCAAAAGGTGTCATAACAGACGAATTCATTTTACAAGGTTTGAATATATATTTTTCTACATAAGTTTTATAAGACATTCCAGTTAATCGTTCAACAATAAAGTGTCTTAAAAAAATATTATTGTTGTTATAATCGTAATTTGTTCTTGGTTTAAAGTCAAGTGAGTTGATTAATTTTAAACCATCAAAAATATCTTTATCATTTTTAATCCCCGCCCATTTGACATTAGGTATCCCACTTGTATATTGCAATAAATCTATAATTGAAACTTCATTTGCCCATTTTTGTAATTCCGGAATGAATTTAGAAATCTTATCGGTCAATTTTAATTTGCCTTGTTCTTGTAACTGCAGTAAAGCAACTGCACTAAATTCTTTTGTGATAGAGCCAATATTGAATCTATAATTGGTAGTTAATTTATTGGTTTTTGTTGGATCAGTAAATCCGAATGAAGCGTTGTATAATATTTTATTATTTTTTGAAACAAGTACATTTCCATTAAAAACTCCAATTTGGTTTGACCATTTCATTAGAGAGTCAATTTTAACTATTTTTCTTGTTTGAGAAAATGCATTATTTGTCAAAAGTAAGAGAATAGTGAAAATTGAGAATAGCTGTTTGTAATATTTCATAATTTATTTTTTGTCGTTTTTTAATACTATTGATTAACATTCGCCTAACTATTTACCGTCATCAAATATACACCTCTTTTTCTATCTTGAATTTTTCTAGCCCAGATAGCAGTGAAAATCCTTTTTTATCCGCTTTTTAGCGGAAAAAAAGATTGTAACGAATAGCTGGAAAAAGCTCCAAATAAAAAAATTATACAAAGTTCATTTAATTTATAAATAAAAAACCCTTTCAAAGTTTAGAACTCTGAAAGGGTTAATACATTCTATAATAGAATTTTTAGCAATACTCGTTGAAAGCGTCTTTCAAGTTTTCAGCAATTAATTCCGCTGGGCGACCTTCAATGTGATGACGCTCTAACATGTGCACTAATTCTCCGTTTTTGAACAAAGCCATACTTGGCGATGATGGAGGAAAAGGGAACATGTGTTGTCTTGCGGCATCAACTGCATCTTTGTCAACTCCTGCAAAAACAGTGATTAAATGGTCTGGTTTCTTAGCGCCATCTAAACTCATTTTTGCCCCCGGACGTGCGTTTCTGGCAGCACAACCACAAACCGAATTTACAACTACAAGTGTTGTTCCTTCTAATTTTATTGCGTTTTCTACTGCTTCAGCACTATGTAAATCTTGAAAACCTGCAGCGGTTAATTCCTCTTGCATTGGTTTTACCATTTCTTCTGGATACATATTTTTTTATTTTAAATCAATACTAATTTTGAATTGCAAAGTTACAAAGTTTACAATCAAGTATAGAAGTTGAATTATAAAGTTTTGTTATAGTTTGATTTCTATTTCATTGCTTTGAAAGCCACATGAAAAATAGCTTTAATGAATAGCATTTTTGGGCATTTTAGAATAACGGTAATGTCCTCAATATAAGAAGTTTCCTCATCCAGAAATTTAAAAATCAAAGTTGGATTTCCTTTTTTGAACATTGAAGAAAAGATATGAGAACCCAATTCGTTTTTTCGGTCTAAAATGTCTAACAAAAGCAAATCGTAAAACCAGAATTTCGTTCTTTTATGAAATTTTGTGAAGTCGGTTTCCCTTTGCAGAAAGGCAACCAATTCTGTTGATTTTTTGTCCGAATTTTTGAAAGTATAGCCGGTGCTTGCTTTCGTCCAACCACCGGCAGTTCCTATGTTGATTGTGTTTTTAGTATTTGCTTGCCAAAAAGGATAACACGTCATGGGAATGCTGCCTTGTTCTTTTTCGACAATTTCATAGTTCGTAATCCCAAGTTTTTCGATGTATTGCCGGATTTCGTTTTCGTATTCCTCGGTCTTCAAATGTTGGTGCGAAAACAAGGTGTATTCCAGTAATGCTTCAGTTTTGGAAGTTGGTAACACATACATAAAACGGGTATTTCCTTTTTGTTCTACCGAAAAATCCATGAAAGTAGCTTGCTCCGGATTGAAAACAGGCTGTTCGCTTTTGATAAACCAACCAATAAAATGCTGCTGCAGCAAAGGATATTTGGTCTGACTCGCTGCTTTCTTGTTGTTGTAAATACTATTAAACAATTTCGAACATGAAAAGGATTCACTTTCGGTTTGTACCAGAATTATAGTTTCGGATTCTTCAATTTCCAATACTTTTTCATGGATGAAAGTGATATTTTCTTGTTTCGAAAGCAAATCAAATACTTGAGTGTAAAAATCCAATCCTTTCACCATATTGTAGCGGTACGGTTTCAAGTCTAAATCCCTGCGGAAGTCTGCATTGGCGAACAAAGCCGAATCCCATTTCTTTGAAATAGATTGTTCCCAAAGTGAATCGTTGGTTTTCCAAAAACACCATGTTCTATCGTTAGTTTTTTTGGTATTTTCATCCAATAACAAAATACTTTTATCTCGGAATTTAACAGATTGGACCATTTTATACACGGTCATCATAGCCGATAATCCTGCGCCGGTAAAAATATAATCGTAGTGTTTCATTTGGAAATTTGACATTTCCCCAAAAATAGACAATTTTATTCTTTTAGTTTCTCTAAAATCAGCTTTAATTCTTTTGGTTTTAAGTAGCCGCTGTGCTGAAAAATAATCTCGTTTTTACTATTCAAAACACTTAAAACAGGAAAGGTCAATTGTTTATTTATTGTTCCTAATGCGATGGCCAGTTCATGTGTTCCGGAAGTATTTCCCGTGGGTTTGAATTGAAAAGTGGTTTTGTTGAAAACTACCGTTCGTTTTTCTTCTGCGTTAAAATCAATAAAATAAAAAGCAGCGTTAAGCTCCTTGATGATTTCCTCGTTTTTAAAAGTGGTGTTTTTCATCGCATGGCAAAACGAGCACCAAGCGGTTTGAATGAAGACAATCGTTTTTCTTTTTTCAATCGTTTGCAAACTGTCTATTTGTTCGAATGAAACGGAGTGCAACTGCGCAAATCCAGCGGGAATCCCACAGCATAATACCAATAGTAAATAAAGAATATTTTTCATTATCTTAAGGTATATCGAAGTCCGAAAAAACTTCTGATTCCTTGATTGGGTCCGTATACATACGTCGTGTCAAATGTCAACCCATACGGGTTTTCAGGCGTTGCCAATACTTGTCCGTTCGAGTCGTACCTTACATTTTTATCAAATGGATCATTTGTCCTTGCAATTAAAAACGGGTTATTTTGTTTAGGCAAAAAGTTCAACAGGTTTTTAATTCCGGCATAAAATTCAAAGTTTTTCAAACCAGAATAGGTAAACTGAATGTTTTGTAAACTGTACCAAGGCGATTCTGGAGCACGAGGATCTAAAGTGCTTAAAAGAGGTAGTTGCATGGGGCTGTAGACATTTCCAGTGTAATCTACATTCAAATCAATAGCTTGAATTTTATAGGAAGCGCTCCAGGTTGCAGTAAATTTTTCGGTTAGAAAAGGTGTTTCTTTTCGGCCATTTTGAACGTTTTTATTGTCTAGCAAAGAAGCACCGGTAATAATTTTTAATCCATTTGGGAAATTAATATCGATATTCATGCTGATTCCTTGGCTTATCGCGTAACCATTAATGTTGTCGTAGATGATTTGGTTGGGATCAGTAACATAATCCGAAACAATTTTATTGCTGAATCGGGTATGGAAAAAGGAAGTTTCAATTCCAATAAAGGTTCCGCTGTCGAAATTTATTTTCTTGATATAATTCAAATTGGCATTTATCGATTGTTCCGGTTTCAAATTATTTGTGATTACAATTTCACGAGCACCGGTCAAAGCAGCGTGATCTTCGGTAAATAAATTCACCACTCTAAAACCTGTTCCGGCGTTCAGTCGAATAATATTATTATCGTCCAATTTCCATTTAAAGGCAATTCTTGGCGTCAAGATACTTCCGTGATACGAGTTGTAATCGTAACGCAGTCCCAAGAGTATCTTGTGTTTTTCAGTAAACGTAATTTCGTCTTGAATAAAAATCCCCGGTAACCAGGTTTTTTCTGGATTGTTATTTCCAAGTTTTGAAGTTGCAGCTGTATTGTCATCGTAATAATTGTAACGGGTTGCAATTCCGGTAAGCAAATCATTTCTCCCTATTTTTTTATCCCAAGTCAGCTGTAAAAAGCCAATTTTTTGGTTGGCAATATAGCTCGTTGTACCGTAGCGACTGTCTTGAAAATGTATGTTTCCTGAAAAGGAAAGCATTAGTTTTTCCGGAAAAGGCAATTGGTAACTTCCTATCAATTCGGCTCGTTTGGTATAAATGCTTTCGCCATAGATTTCGTCTCCACCTCGGTATTTTTTCTCCCAACGCACATCGCCACCAAAACGGTCTTCATAAACGCCACGTGCCGCGATGGTAAACAATCGATTTTCTTTTCTGTTGAAAATCCATTTTTGAAAAAGGGAAATCCGGTCAGAAAGCGTCACATCGGTAAAATTATCGTTATTGTTGTCTATTTTTTGATTGTATATGAAATAATTTAAACCTAAAAGTGCAGTCGATTTCTTGCCTAAATTGATTTTTACTCCTAAGTCAAGGTTGGTTTCCAACCAAGAAGTAGAAAACACATCTGCGGAGAATATGGGAGCGTTTGTTGGATTTTTGGTAATAATATTAATCAAACCTCCAACGGCCTCACTACCGTATAAAGACGAAGCGGGACCTTTTACGATTTCAATTCGTTCCACCAATGAATTCGGAATTCCAGATAATCCATACACCGTAGATAAACTGCTTACTATGGGCATTCCGTCTATTAAAACTAGGGTGTACGGACCTTCCAGCCCATTGATGTGAATGTCTCCCGTATTGCAAACGCCACAATTGAGTTGCGGTCGAACGCCATTTACATTTTGTAAGGCTTCATATATACTGGCTGTTGGATTTTTTTTGAAAAATATTGGGGAATAAACCTCGACAGG
The DNA here is from genome assembly GCF_049896585.1 of Flavobacterium sp. DSR2-3-3. Classification (NCBI taxonomy): domain Bacteria; kingdom Pseudomonadati; phylum Bacteroidota; class Flavobacteriia; order Flavobacteriales; family Flavobacteriaceae; genus Flavobacterium; species Flavobacterium sp. DSR2-3-3. Next base: position 413,466 of record NZ_JAFCUP010000001.1, on the reverse strand, counting down.
AACGGCGCTTTCTAATCTTTTTACCGCTTTTAATGTTCCCGAAACCACGACTTCGTTGAGCTGGTTTTCAGTATTTGAAAGTTCAAAATCCAAATTATTATTCTCATTTTTTTTGAGTGTAATGCTCTTTTTCAAAGTTTGAAAACCTGCGGCGACAATTTGAATTTTATAACTTCCTTCATCAATATTCTCAATGCTATACTTGCCTAAACTATCCGTTTGGGTGGCGTATTTTGTTCCAGTTAAAAAAACGCGGGCCTCCGAAATCCCTTTTTTTTCTGATGAAACAAATCCCGAAAGACTTGTTTTTTCTTGGGTATAGCCAAAGTGAAACATCAGAAACACAAACAATGGGTATATTTTTTTCACAATGCTTAAATTAAATTTAGACAAAGCTAAAAATTATATTTTGCAAAACAAATTTTTTAATTACATTTGTATCAATAACTTAATGTCATGACTGAATCTTTAGAAGAAGTAAACCAATCCGTTTCCACACTAAACAAGAAATCAGTATTTAGAAAAATCCTTGCTTTTTTTGGTCCCGCTTATTTAATCAGTGTTGGATATATGGATCCGGGAAATTGGGCGACGGACATTGCGGGCGGCAGTCAGTTTGGGTATGCCTTGCTTTGGGTTTTATTGATGAGTAACATTATGGCGTTATTGTTGCAAAGTTTAAGTGCCCGATTGGGGATTGTTACCCAACGTGATTTGGCGCAAGCCTCGCGAGAAACCTATTCGCCGTTTATCAATTATATATTGTATTTCCTTGCCGAGATTGCCATTGCAGCCTGTGATCTTGCCGAGGTGTTAGGAATGGCGATTGGTATTAATTTACTCTTTGATATTCCGTTGATTGAAGGTGTGTTGATCACAGTTTTAGACACCTTTTTGTTATTGTTCTTGATTAATAAAGGCATCCGTAAAATGGAAGCTTTTATCATTGTGTTGGTTGCTATTATTGGATTTTCCTTTATTTTTGAAATGATTTTTGCCCAGCCGGAACTGGATAAAGTGTTGTTTGGATTAATTCCTTCGATGCCCAGTGAAGCGGCTCTTTATATCGCTATTGGAATTATTGGCGCTACAGTTATGCCGCACAACTTATACTTGCATTCCTCTTTGGTGCAAACCAGAAAATTCGAGCGAACTACTGCGGGAATTAAACAGGCTATAAAATACAACTTCATCGATTCTACGATTGCATTAAACTTAGCTTTTTTAGTAAATGCCGCCATTTTAATATTGGCGGCAGCCACTTTTTATAAAAACGGAATGTTTGAAGTGGCCGAAATTCAGGATGCCCACCGTTTTTTAGAACCACTTTTAGGAAGTAAATTGGCACCTGTATTATTTGCAGTAGCCTTGATTGCTGCGGGGCAAAGTTCCACAATTACAGGGACGCTGGCGGGTCAAATCGTAATGGAGGGCTATCTTAATTTACGTATTCAGCCATGGGTTCGAAGAATCATTACACGTTTAATCGCCATTATTCCTGCAGTTATTGTAATTACTATATATGGAGAAAGTGTCACTGGAAAACTATTGATTTTGAGTCAGGTTATTCTGAGCTTACAATTGGGTTTTGCCATTATTCCGTTAATTCATTTTGTAAGTGATAAATCAAAAATGAAAGGATTTCATATTGGTAAAATCACTCAAATCGCTTCGTGGATTATTGCTACAATTATAGTTTCTTTAAACGCTAAATTGGTTTCTGATGAAATTACTGGTTGGCTGGCAACATCCAAAAACCCAATTTTGCTTTGGTTAACAGTGGTTCCTTTAGCGATAAGTTTCTTGATATTGTTACTTTACATTGTGTTTAAGCCTTTTATCACCAAAGCTAAAATAGATGTTCAAAATCATTCGCCTCATAATTTAAAATTGAAACTTTCTAAATCCGGAAATTACACTAAAAAGAACATTGCGGTCTCCGTAGATTTTTCTGATGCAGATGAAGTGGCATTAAATAACGCTTTTGAATTAGGCGGAATAGAAGCAAAATATACTTTGATTCACGTGGTAGAAACCGTTGGCGCAATGATTTATGGCGAAAAAATTGATGACCACGAAACTTTAATTGACGAAAAATTATTAGAGCAATATAAAGTTATGCTTACTGAAAAAGGATATAAAGTAGCAACACAACTAGGTTTTGGAAAACCTAATAAAGTGATTCCGGAAATTATTAATAAAGGAGAATTTGACATTTTGATTATGGGAACTCACGGTCACACCGGATTTAAGGATTTAATCTTTGGAACCACGGTGGATAAATTACGCCACAAAATTGATATCCCGCTACTAATCGTGAAAAATTAAATTCTTGTGTTAAATTTGTTTCGGTATCAGAAGCTATTAGCATTGTAAGCTGTCTTCGCTCGTGTCCCGCTGTCAGTTAAATATTTATTATTTTTAAAGCGAAAAAAACAACGGATTTATAATGCTATGTGGACTTGGTCATCTGAAACCAAAATACTAATCCTCAATCTAAAATCAAATGACATTTTCAGAAGAAAATTATCTCAAGACCATTTACCATCTTACGGCAGTTTCGGATGCTGATATCAGTACCAATGCCATTGCTGAAAAAATGGAAACTAAAGCATCATCCGTTACTGATATGCTAAAGAAACTCTCCGAGAAAGACTTAGTGAACTACGTAAAATACCAAGGCGTTTCGCTTACTGGAAAAGGTAAATTAGCGGCGAAGATGATCGTTAGAAAACACCGTCTTTGGGAATGTTTTTTAGTGGAAAAGTTAGATTTTTCTTGGGATGAGGTACACGAGATTGCCGAACAATTGGAACACATTAAATCTGAAAAACTGATCAATAAGTTAGATGATTTTCTGGGAAATCCCACTGAAGATCCGCATGGAGATCCTATTCCGGATGCTAACGGAAGAATTATAAAAGTAGAAAAACAATTGCTTTCTGAATTTGAAAAAAACCAAATCGGTATTTGTGTGGGTGTCAAAGACACTTCTTCTGATTTTTTAAAATATTTAGACAAACAAGAAATCGCTTTGGGTTCCCAAATTGAGATTGTCGAAAAGGAAAGTTTTGATTCCTCCTTTAGAATTCGGGTTGGAACCAAAGAAATAACGGTTTCAAATAAAATAGCCAGTAATATATACATCAAATAATTATGTTTCAATCTGTAGTAGATTATTTTACGAGCATCGACCCAATTTTAGCCGCTTTGTATGCTAGTTTGTTCACTTGGTTTCTAACGGCTTTGGGAGCTTCTTTCGTTTTTATGTTTAAAACTATGAATCGGACGGTTCTTGACGGAATGCTCGGATTTACCGGTGGCGTAATGGTTGCGGCCAGTTTTTGGAGTTTATTGGCTCCAGCCATAGAAATGACCGGTGGTGAAGGCTTTGCAAAAGTCATTCCCGCAGCTTTTGGTTTTTTCCTAGGCGCGCTTTTTATTTTCGGAATCGACAAAGTATTACCGCATCTTCACATCAATTTTAAAGTTACTGAAGGAATCAAGTCGCCTTGGCAACGCACCACTTTGCTGGTTTCGGCAATTACATTGCACAATATTCCGGAAGGATTGGCTGTTGGAGTTCTTTTTGGAGGAGTGGCCGCCGGGATTCCGGAAGCTTCCATCGCGGGTGCTGTTACGTTAGCCATTGGTATTGGAATTCAGAATTTTCCGGAAGGAATTGCCGTTGCAATGCCGCTTCGACGTATGGGAATGAGTAGATGGAAAAGTTTTATGTACGGACAATCTTCAGCTTTAGTGGAGCCGATTGCAGCTGTTTTAGGTGCTTTTGCAGTCACATTTTTCACTCCAATTTTACCGTATGCTTTGGCTTTTGCCGCAGGCGCGATGATTTTTGTAGTTGTGGAAGAAGTGATACCGGAAACGCAACAGGATAAAAATACGGATATTGCCACGCTCGGATTCGTTGGGGGATTTATTATAATGATGGTTTTGGACGTAGCTTTGAGTTAGGAATTTCGCAGTCTTTCAATAAAATTTTTAAACCTTCAAATACAATATATGAAAAAGTTAGTGCTATTCCTTTTTATGATTATCAGCAGTCTAGTTTTGGCGCAAAGCCAAAAATCACAAAAGGTTAAATACGTAACCATAAAGCAAAAAGTATGTCCCAATCAAAAAGGATTTCAGTTGGTTTTAAAAGCGATATCCAATGATTCCCGATGTCCGGAGGGCGTAACCTGCATTTGGGCAGGAGAAGTTACAGCCGTTGTTTCGGTATATAAAGATTCAAAATTAATTGAAGATTCGACTTTGGTTTTTTCAATGAAGAATGAAGAAGACAATAAAAAGTGGCTTGCAAGCTATCTGTCAGACAAACAAAAGAAGATAAAAAGCATTAGTGTATTGCCGTATCCAAAAGAAGGAAGCAAGATTAATCCAGAAGAGTATTACCTGAAAATTGGTTATTTAAAGTAGCATTAGCTACAGCCACAATCACCACTACCGCAATCTTTATCGGATTTTTTCTTTTTGAAGAAGAATTTTTTAATCAAAAAAGCCAGTGCTATTCCGAGCGCTAAAAAAGCTAAAATTTCTTGAATATCCATATCGTAAAAATAAGAAAAAGCAACCGAAAATGGTTGCTTTTTTGAGTTAAACTAATGACAAAGTTTTTACAACCGTGCCCTTGTTCCGAAGTTAATACCAAAGGTTTTTATTTCAGATTAGGAAACAGCAATTTCATATTTAATTACAATTTTGCACCAATGGAAATGTAAAATGTTCTTCCTTCTCCGGGTAAAATCCCCGGACCTGGATAACCTCCAGCTCTTCTAGTAGCATAAGATTTGTCGAATAGATTGTTGATTCCTGTTCGTATATTATAGTTTTTTAAAAACTTATACTCGCTAGAGAAATCAAACACATTGTAACTCCCTAATAATCCTGTTACACCATTTGCTGATGGTTCGGTAGTATTATTGGCATCAGTAAAAATTTTACCTGCCATTTTGTACTGCAAAGTACTTGAAATGCTATTCTTGCCCCAAGATAATCCAAAATTATGAATGTATCTTGGTGCATTTTCAACTCTGTTGCCTTTAAGATTACGCTCCGTTATAGTTGTATTAGGCGCCGTTCCGGATGCGGTTGAGATTTTAAAATCAGTGTAGCGGCTGTCAATAAAACTTATTGTGGCAAATAAATCTATATTACCCAATTCTTTTTCTTTACCAAGAAAACGCGTTACATTTATATTAACAAAACCTTCAATTCCTTTGTTCACTGTTTCTCCTAAGTTTGTTCTGAAAAGAAAAGTACCTTGACTAGGATCATTGTTAGTAAACTGTCTTACTCCACCAATACGATTATTATAGCTTAAATAGAACAAGCTAAAATCAAAATTCACATAGTTATTGTAGTTGCCTCTATAGCCTAAATCTGCATTATAACCACTTGCATCTTTTAGATTAGGATCAATTACGTCAGTTACTGCTGGGGGTGTTAAATCAGAAAACAGAACGGGTCTGTATGCTTGTGTAATATTGGCATATACATTTGTAGACGCAAATTTATACTCCAATCCTAAACCTAATAACGCCTTGTTTCTTACTAATTTTTTTTCTGAAAAAGGAACATTATTCCCTCCTTTTATGCCAAATAATCCTTTTCCTTCTGAACTTATGTGTTCGTATCTAATGCCGGGAGTGACGCTAAAATTTTCCGTAACTTTAAATTGATTCTCTGCAAAAAGTGCTATATTTTCAGTTATGAAATTTAAATCACGTGGATAGGTTCCACTGATAGATAAATCGAAATCACTGCCGGTGGTGCCTTTACCTTCCTGTTGTCTTGTAGTTTTAGCTTTGTATAATCTAGCACCAAATGCCAGGTTATGTTTTGTTTTTCCTAAAGTATACTTGAAGATATTTCTGTTTTCAACACCAAAGTTTTCATAAAAGTCACGATCTACACGTCGGTTTGCATAATTGTCTGTAGCAGGATTTATGGCATCTGCCACATTTGGAGTTGCTGTAAAACCAACACTGTTTCTTTCGCCAATTAATCCAAAAAATTTCGTGTTAGAAGTTAAATTAGTATTTATTTTAGTGTCGAACTGCAATGAAAATACGTTCCAGGGGGTTCCAAACCAGTTTCGTTCGCGTAAAGATTTTTGAGAATTTTGCTGAAATTGCGCATCAGTTAATCCGCCGGCTTGTTTCATTTCATAATCCATGTTCGTATATTCTGCAGAAATTTTTGTATCAGCGGTAAAACGATATTCCATGAATGCATGTGAATTTCTTACCGTATACTCACTGTTTTCTCTCCAGCCATCAGCACTGCGCGAGTGATTATATAAATAGTATGAGAATTTTTTTAAATTTCCACCTATGGCATTGTAACTGCTCATTAAGCCATAACTACCAATTGTATTTTGAGTTTCGAATGAAAACGTTTTTTTGTATTCTCTTTTCAGAACATAATTCAACATTCCACCAAATTGGGGGCCAAATTGAAGTGAAGCTCCACCGCGAATCAATTCTATTGTTTCAACCGCTTCCAAAGGCGGATTATAATAGGCTTCTGGATACCCAAAAACATCAGAGGAGATGTCGTATCCGTTCTGTCTGGTATTTAATTCCCAACTTCTATTTGGACTCAATCCTCTAACACCTATGTTGATTTGAATTCCGGAACCTTCATTTTCCCATATATTTACGCCAGGAACTCTAGAAAAAGTTTCTCTCGCATTATTTGTGGTAAAGTTTCCATTTATATTCGAAAGTTTTATTACTTCATTTTTTTTACCTGAAAAAAGTATGTTTTCTTTTATTTCAGGCATACGTTCAGGACTTTGAATTTTTGGAGTAACCAAAACTGGTAACAAATTTTTTATTGTATCGCTTTGTTGACGCTCAATTTCTTGCGCATAAAACGTTGTGATTAGTAAACACATACATAGCGAAATCGTGTATTTCATATTATTTTTATTTAGATTGATTCTGTGCTGCGAAGTTAAATCCTAAATCTTATTTAGACAAATTAAAAATAATAAATTTGTAATTTTTAACACTTGTTCAATAAATCAAGTGCGTTGTGGAAGAATTTTCAGGTTCAGTAAATTGTTAATATTGTAAACTTGAAGATTATAAGCATATTGGAACTTCGCTGGGAAATACGCAAATACTATTAAAAAATTTGTGTTATTTATATGTAGTGCGGTATCGTAATTTGATGACTAAAATAATTTTAGTCAAACGACATAAATTTTGGTAACGGAAAATGATAGTCTTTTATTTCAGGATTTGGTATGCAAGTAATGCTACGACATAAGCAAACCCAGACATAAAGATTAATTGTCCGGCCGGCCATTTCCATGAATTGGTTTCTTTTTTAGTAACCGCAAGTGTACTGGCACATTGCATGGCAAAAGCATAAAACAACAACAGCGATATCCCGGATGCAAAGTTGAAAATCTTTTCACCAGTAACCGGATTTACTTCGGCAGCCATTTTGTTTTTGATGGTAACTTCATTGTCGCTTCCGCCAACGCTGTATATCGTGGCTAATGTTCCCACAAAAACTTCTCTGGCCGCAAAGGAACTGATAATGGCAATGCCTATTTTCCAGTCATAACCCAAAGGCGAAATGGCGGGTTCAATTGCTTTTCCCATAATTCCAATGTAGGAGTTTTCCAGTTTTTGCGAAGCGACAGCGTTTTCAAATTCGGATTCTGTCAACGGATTTTGCAGGGTGTTTTCAGTAACAATTTTTTCCGCGTTATTAAATTTTTCTCCAGGGCCATAAGAGGCTAAAAACCACAACACAATAGAAATGGCCAAAATGATTTTTCCGGCTCCAAAAATAAACGCTTTTGTTTTTTCGATTACATTGATTCCCACGTTCTTGAAAAGCGGTAATTTATAATTGGGCATTTCTACGACAAAGTATGTTTTTCCTTTAATTTTCAAGATTTTATTTAAAATATAAGCTGAAAAAATTGCCATTCCAAAACCCAAAAGATACAACAGCATCAAGGTCATTCCTTGCATGTTCAGAAAACCAAAAACGCGATTATCCGGAATTACCAAAGCGATGATAATGGCATAAACCGGCAATCGGGCAGAACAGGTGGTGAATGGAGTTACGAGTATAGTAATCAATCTCTCTTTCCAGTTTTCAATATTTCGAGTTGCCATAATCGCGGGAATAGCACAAGCTGTTCCAGAAATAAGCGGTACCACACTTTTGCCCGATAATCCAAATTTTCGCATGATTTTGTCCATCAAGAAAACCACACGACTCATGTAACCGCTTTCTTCAAGTATCGAAATAAACATAAATAGAAAGGCGATTTGTGGAATAAAGATCAAAATTCCTCCAATTCCCGGGATGATTCCCTGCGAAATTAAGTTGGTTAAAACTCCGGCTGGCAATCCTTCGGCAGCAAGCGTACTCAAGGAAGCAAAAGAAGTATCGATGAAATCCATTGGAATTTTAGACCATTCGAAAATCGATTGGAAAATAACAAACAAAATAAGGAAGAAAATGACGTATCCCCAAACTTTGTGTGTCAGCACGCGATCCAATCTGCTGCGGTAATCTCTTGCAACGGAAGAATCGATTTTTAGTCCCACTTTCAAAACATCATTAATGAATTGATAACGTTTTATGGTTTCTTTTTGTTGCAGACGTTTTAAATCAGAGTGCGATTTGGTGAACGAGCTTCGAATTTCATTTCGTTCTAAATTCAGGAAATTTACGTCTTGTGTAATTACCAGCCACAATTTATAAAGCAATTGGTTGGGGAAAGCTTTACGTAAATTATTGAAATAGTCGGGATCAATACTCGAGGCATTTAAACATGGTTGGGTAGAAATGTTGCGGTAGCTTACAATCAACTTTTTCAATTCATCAATTCCATACCCTTTTCTGGAACTGATTAACGCAATCTTTGTTTTTAAGTGTTCTTCCAGATATGGAATGTCCAGTGTAATCCCTTTAAATTTCATTCTATCGGCCATGTTGATGACTAAAATAGTAGGAATTTCCAAGTCTTTTATTTGGGTAAAAAGGAGTAAGTTTCGTTTTAAATTTTCCACTTCAGTGACTACTAAAGCCACGTCAGGATATAATTTGTCGTTTTTGTTGAGTAATAATTCAATGACAACATTTTCATCAATCGAACTGGCATTCAAGCTGTAGGTTCCTGGTAAATCCAGAATATTCGCCTTTATATTATTAGGTAATTTGCAAAAACCTATTTTTTTTTCAACGGTAATTCCGGGATAATTACCCACTTGTTGATTCAAACCCGTCAACTGATTAAAAACGGAAGTTTTGCCTACATTCGGATTACCGATCAAAGCGACATTGATGTTTTGCTTGCTTACCATAAGTTGGTTTTTATAATCTCAACCTCAATTTCTTTTGCGGTTTCCACCCTAATTGCTACGTGCGAACCATTTATATTCAAATACAAAGGATCTCCAAATGGTGCAATTTGAAGTAATTCGACAAGATTTCCAGGTAAGCAACCCATCTCCAATAATTTTAATGGAACGGTATCGATGTCAAAGTCTTTTATAATGGCTTTTTCGCCTTTTTTGAGAGAATGTATCGTTGTTTGCAAAACTTATTTAGATTGAATTAAGATTGCAAAAATACACATTTTAATACAAACACAAATGATAATTAGCACATTTATACGGTAATTAAAACAAATCGAGACAGCGGTTGTCTTTTATAAAAACAGTTATTTGTAAAGTAGAAATCCGTCTTCATGCTCATTATTTGTTGCTCAAAAAAGTGATGTCCTCAATTAATCGTTTCATGTCCTCTTTATTGGTTCCGTCATAAAAACCACGCACTCTTTTTTTGGTATCCACCAAAACAAAATTTTCGGTGTGAACCATATCGTAGAGTTCACTTGGTTTACCCAATTTTACAGCCAAATAGGATTTTCTGGCCATCGTGTAAATTTCTTTTTTATCTCCGGTTACTAAGTTCCATTTGTTGTCATCAACATGGTGTTTTTTGGCGTAAGCCTTCAAAACGGGAACACTGTCAGTCTCTGGAAAAACGGTGAAGGAAATCAATTTTACCTTTGGATTGTTGGCGAAAGCTTTTTGAATATCGGACAAATTGGTCGTCATCTTTGGACAAATGGAGCCGCAAGTGGTAAAGAAGAAATCAGCGACATATATTTTTCCTTCGTAATCTTTTTGGGTAATGGTTTTCCCATTTTGATTAATGAATGAAAAATCGGCAATCGTATGATATTTGCTTTTGTACTGAACGGTGCTGTCTACTAATTCTGGATTTACATCCGCGGGATTGAAAATGGGAAGTGTTTTTTTTGGCTTTAAAGCTGAATAAAATAACGATAAAATAATTGCCGAAAAAACAATGAAAACTCCAAAAAAGAGACGGTATTTTTTAAAAAAATCTGACATGGTTCTATTTTGATGCAAAAATACAAAAACGGGATTTGTTTTTAATTCAAATTAACACAATCTTATTTTAAGCAGATTCTTTCCAAATAAAGGGTGTAAATTATTTCTTTCATGATTAAACCTTTTAGAAATTTTGGTGTCAAAACCTCCGCATATATTTGATTTTAATAGAAAATCAAAAAATTATTAATAGCTTTGTTTACATAACTAAAAAACAAAAAAAATGAAAAAAACCAGCAATAAGCAATTGCTTTTTGTGATTCCTGCAATTATGGGTTTTGCGGTGAGTCAAGCACAGAATGTTCCGGCAGCTAAAGAACCGGGAATCAATGTGAATTACATGGACAAAAACGTAAAACCAAGTAATGATTTCTTTCGCTATGTGAATGGAACTTGGTTGGATGAAACGGCGATTCCAGCTGATAGAACCCGTTGGGGTAGTTTTGATGAATTGCGTCAAAAAACGGATGCTGATGCATTGGCGATTTTAAAAGAAGCTACAACAAATCCAAGTTACAAATCCAATACAGATCAAGGCAAAGCGGTAAATTTATACAAGTCTATTCTTGATACCGTAGGAAGAAACAAGTTAGGTATTGCTCCGTTGAAACCGTATTTGAAAAAAATTGACGCGGTTAAAAACGCCAAAGATTTAGAAGCATTAATGATTGAGATGGAACCTATCGGTGGCATTGGATTTATGGGTGCTGGCGTGGGAACTGATGCGAAGAACAGCAGTAGAAACGTGATTAATCTAGGTCCTGGAGGCGTAGGTTTGCCGGACAGAGATTATTATGTTTCTGAGGATGCCGATTCTAAAGAGAAACGTGCGAAATATGTTTTACACGTTGCCAAAATGTTGCAATACCTTGGGGATAAACCAGCAGTGGCTAAAATGAATGCTGAAAAAATCTTGGCTCTTGAAATTGCAATGTCCAAACCAAGATTGGACAGAGTAGAACGCAGAGATCGCCGCAAGTCTTACAATCCAATGACATTGAGTGAATTGAGTAAATTAACTCCATCGATTAACTGGAATAATTATTTTACAAAAATTGGATTGGCAAAAGTAGATACCGTTATTGTATCGCAACCAAAATACATGACGGCGCTAGAAACTATTTTTAAAGAAAATAAAGTAGAAGACTGGAAAGCATACATGCGTTGGAGTTTATTGAACAGTGCTTCTAGCCAATTGTCAACTGAAATTGAAAACGCAAACTGGGAGTTTTACGGAAGAACATTGACGGGTGCAGTAAGCCAAAGACCACGTGACGAAAGAGCACTTCAAACGATCAACGGAGCGGTAGGAGAAGCTTTAGGAAAATTATATGTAGAGAAAAAATTTCCGGCTGCAGCCAAAGCTAAAGCGGAGAAGATGATCAAAAATATATTTTCAGCTTTCGAAAACAGAATCAATAATTTGTCTTGGATGTCAGCAGAAACAAAGGTAAGCGCGCTTGCTAAATTGCATAAATCAAGAATAAAAATTGGTTATCCAGACAAGTGGAAAGATTATTCGGCCTTGACGATTAAAAGTCCGGCAGAAGGCGGAACCTATTTTGAAAACGCTAAAAATATGTCTCAATGGCGTTTCAATGAGAATATTGCTGAGTTAAGTAAGCCAGTTGATAAAGAAAAATGGGGAATGTCACCGCAAACGGTAAATGCGTATTACAATCCTTCAAATAATGAAATTGTATTCCCGGCAGCTATTTTGCAACCGCCTTTTTACAATTACCAAGCAGATGAAGCGGTAAATTATGGTGGAATTGGTGGTGTTATTGGTCACGAAATTTCACATGGTTTTGATGATTCAGGATCTCGTTACAACGCTGACGGAAACTTAGTAGACTGGTGGACGGCTGAAGATTTGAAACAATTCTCAGCTTTAACTGGAGCACTTGCAGCTCAATACAGCGCCTTGCAACCTATTCCGGGAACTTTTGTAGATGGTAAATTTACGCTGGGTGAAAACATTGGAGATTTAGGTGGCGTAAATGCTGCTTATGATGGTTTACAATTGTATTTGAAAGAAAACGGAAATCCGGGATTAATTGACGGATATACTCCAGAACAACGTTTCTTTATTTCCTGGTCAACGATCTGGCGTTCAAAAATGCGTGATGAAGCCTTGAAAAATCAAGTAAAAACAGACCCGCATTCTCCAGGAATGTACCGCGCTTATGTTCCTTTGCAAAATATAGATACGTTCTATAAAGCGTTTGATATTAAAGCAAATGATGGCATGTATATCGCACCTGAAAAGCGTGTAAGAATCTGGTAATTTTCAAAATAAATAGAATTTCAAAAAGCCCATTCACTATCGTGAATGGGCTTTTTAGTTGGTGTGAAATATATATGTTTAGAATACTTCTTATCTTTTGAGTTAGATGGTAAACTAGTTAAAGATACTATTATGGATGAATTCCATTTGGCTTTAAACGATTTTCTTAAAATTCACTTTACAATAAAAAAAATTAAATAATCATCTACTTCAATCTATATTTAATATATTTATATATAGCTTTGGTGTGAAAGACAAAACCTATTAAAATAAATAATTAATAACATATGTATAATAGAAAAATCGTCCCCTCAATATCATTGTTTTGGATTTTGATTTTCTTTAGTGTTGCACAAGCACAAGAAAGAGTAATTATTGTTAATGCGGTAAAAAATCAAAACAATTCAGTTGAGATTTCTTATGAAAAATTCAAACCGGGTACTTATACAGTCTATCTAAAATTTAAAAATTTAGAAAACACATCATCAAGTGATATTGAGAAAATTGTAAAAGACAAATCTGGAACATTGTATACTTTACGTCCAAGGGATCCAAATAAAGGGATTGGATACAGTTATTCAGTCACTTATGTTCCCGGTAACTTCAAAGTTAAAGTTGACACTACTTATTGTTATCTGCTGCCATTTAAAAATGCTAAGAATTATATAGTTTATGAGAGCAAGAATGTTTATGAAGTGTATTTTAACAAAAAAAAAGACATCATGTTCAAGTCGTACGCTATTCGAGCCAAAAATCCTGATAGCATTTATGCCATGCGAAAAGGAATTGTTATTGAGGTTGCCAATAAACAGTCTAATAAAACTTATCAAGATGACTTAGTTTTTACCACTCAAAGAAGCAGCATACGTGTGGAACATGAAGATGGTACCTATGCAAACTACAATGGTTTTAAATCTAGCTCAATTAGTGTTAAAGAGGGTGATGCTGTTTATCCATCAAGCTTTTTAGGAGTCATTGATGAATTTAACAAAGAGTACTACCTTCTAAATTTTGACATCTACTATCCTGTCAGAGAAAAAAACAACAATGATCATAAATCAATGCTGTCACACAATTATTTAACTCCTTATTTTCACACCACAGAAGGTGACGTACAATTGGTTAACGGTGGGGAATATACCGCATTAGTCAAAGAAGAATTCATTTCAACCGAGATGTCCAAAAAAGAAATTAAAGCTTTTTCAAAGAGATAAATGCAATCGATGTTGTCGTATTTAAAAGAGTTAAACAATGCAATCCTAGTTGAGAAAACAACTTTTTATCATTTTTATAATTCACAAAATTTACTAATTATGCGAATATCCTTGTTTATAGTTTTGTCATTATTAGCCTCTTGTGCTCCTATTAAAATAAAAAAAATCCCCATGCCCGATGGTGACATTCAAGATATCAAAGGTCACGTAAAGGAAATAAAAGTCAAAAACATAAAAGGATCTTCTGTTATAGACCCAGAGACAATACCCTTCGGACTAATTTCAAACTGGAACAGAGAAGGTCATAAAATTGCACAAAAAGACATTTATGCAAAAGATTATTTTGACGAAACTTTATTTTTTTATCAAAAAGGATTAGAAATCAAATCAATTACAAAATCAAATACCAATAGCCCAGAATTAATGATGGAGCACAAGTATGATAAAAAGAGTAACGAAATAGAGTATTTAGCCTACTTTGACAAAAAGCTAGATAGCAAGAGAGTAACACAATATGACAAAAGAGGAAATAGAATAGTAGTCGTACATTTTGATGGAAATGGAGAACTAAAATTCACAGAAAAAACAACTATTGACTACAAAAACAAATCTTTAATTACCTATTCATACAATGAACAAGGAGAACTTAAAGACGGTTATTTAAAATGTATTTTTGATAAAAACGGAAATAGAATCAAATCAGAATTAGAATTTAAAAAGGCTAAATACCATTCAGTTACAATTAATGAATATGATAAGCGAAATAACTTATTAAAAACTTATTCTTTGCCTAAATCACCGAAGAATACTCTTGTAGAATACAAATATTCCTTCGATAAGATTGGAAACATAATTATACAAGAAAAATTTGAAAATAGTGTTTTGGTAAATACAGTGTTGATCGACATTGTTTATTGGTAACAAGCTTTTACCTTAGCTCATAAATATAAAAGTTAACTCTGGTAATAAACTAAATAGTATAATGTAGAAAATCCCAAGTGAAAGCCTGGGATTTTTTTTGTTTTATTAATTAAGTATTTTTAATTATCATTTTTCTTAAAAAGAATAACTACCTGTTATTTATTTTTTAAAAAGAATTTTTTCTTTTCCGTTTGTATATTCGACAGTCAAAATGGGCTCGAAAAATCCTTGCTTATTTTGCTTTTTGACATATTTTATGGAGTCTGATGTGAAATCGACTCTCTTAACTATTGTTTTTACTACACAGGTGATAAGACCTTTTTCTTTATCTACTATCATATGGCCTAAACTCAATATGCTATCATCCTTATAATAAATGCAGGCGCAGATAGATTGTTCTGTGTTTCCTTTTTTGTAAAAAAGTGAATATCCTTTTTCATTTACTTCGTAATGATTAAAATTTTTATAGTAGGTTTCATACTTAAACTTTCCAATTTTAATTTTTTCTACCTTTTCAGTCTCCTGACAATAAAGGAAGGTAGTACATAAAATAGCGATGAATAGAATTGTTCTTTTTGTTAATGTCATAATCGTTATATTTAATTTAAAATCCAAATTCTTATTGATTTCACTCCGCCTTTGGGATATGTATTTGCACCTCCAATTACATATCCGTTCTCAATTAAATCAGCATGTCTCGTTAAGACGTCACCCGATGAAGTACATTCTGGATGAAAACTAAATCACAAACAATTAAGAATTAATTTCCCTGTTTATAATACCATAGACAATATAAAAAACGATCAAGCCCACAAAAAAAATCCAATCTTTAAAAAAATATTGTCTTCCTGTTTTTTTGATTAGATAGACGATTGACATTACTATTAAATTAATTATAGTCATAATTGCAAAATAAGCTGGAAAAAGAAGCGCTAATGCGTCTTGATAGATTATACCCCAGTAGCTAAAAGATAAAAGAGAAGCAATTAGTAGAATATAATTTAACCAACTCAAATAAATAAATTTGTCTTTTTTAATATCTGATGAAATAAAAAATAAGTATAGTGATAAAGTAAATATTGAAAACATTAAAAATTGAAATGCTCCAAAGTATCCTTTTGTGTCGAAATACATTAGATTGAAAAAATAATCAATCAAAGCTAAAATAATAGATAAGCTTCCTGTAAATACAAAAGTTTTCTTAAATAAATATATATGTTTTTCCATGCTTAATTACATCCTAAATCACTTATTGCTACTTCTCCTCTCAAAACTTGGCAAACTTTTGTCCAATCTGGCCTCCAAATAACGTTTGGACTAGCAGATTGGTAATGCCATATGATATTGCACTATCATAACCATATATACTTTCTAACTAACTGTTCTTAAATTGTATTTTGCTTTTTCTTTGTAATAGTCAGTTTCTTGAAAGGCAGTTTTATAGCTTTCTGAAATCTTTCCAAAATCAAAAAAATTCTTAAAGAAATATGAAAATGAAAAATCGAATCAATTTTTTTGAGACGGTTACTCTTTATTTTTATATGATTTCGCTACTATTTTTCCTTCCTTTCCTCAATGAATAATTCACCATATACAATCCAAAAAGGGTAACTCCGCCACCTATCGCAATGGCTGCATTGAGGACTTCACCAAAAATCACAGCGCCTAAAATCACGGCTATAATTGGATTGATATACGCATAAACACTACTTATTTCAGCAGGAAGGTTTTGAAGTGCATAGATAAAGGCAATGAAAGTCAGTACCGAACCAAAAACAACTAAATAAGCAATCGACCACCACGAAATTGCAGGAATAGTGCTCAGACTAACTGAAGTTCCTGTGGCTCCATTGTACGCAAAAAGTAAAATACTGGATATAAACATTTGCAGCCCTAAACTAAAATACGGATTAAAGCTCGCCGCCTTTTTCTTTGTATATAAGGTACCAAATGCCCACGTTAAGGTAGCAATCAAGGATAAAAAAATACCCAACCTAAAATCAGCCTCCATAAAATCACTCAAATGATCGTAAAAGATAACGCAGACACCGCCAAAACTGATAATTAAACCAATAACCGTGAGTCTGGCCAATCGTTCTCCTCTAAAAAAAGTAATGATTACAATCCATAAAGGAACAATAGCTCCAATGATTGCTCCCAGTCCGCTACTGATGTATTTTATGCCCCAAGTGCTTAATCCGTTACTTAAAACAAAATTAAGGATGCTTAAAATAATAATGGTTTTCCATTGTTTTCCTTTTGGCCAAGGAGTTTTTTTGAACAAGAAAAAGGAGATATACAATAGTCCGCCAATGAATTGTCTAATGGCAGCAAGTTGTAACGCCGGCATGTGTTTTACACCTTCTTTTGAAGCAATCCAAGTAGTTCCCCAAAAAAAACTGACCCAGCATAAAGCCAAAATAGGCAATCCAATAGCATTGACTTTCGACAAAAAAGCATTTTTAATTTTAGTTTTCACGTTATAAATTTGGTTTCGTAAAAGTATACTTTAAAACGGTTTCTATTTTAGTACTCAAGATTGTTTTTCCAATTGATGGATTGTTATGATTAAATTTTGGCAAAGCCAAATCTAAATCCAGCGCTTTTTGACTGTAATACATTTCTCGTGAAGGATGAGATGGAGCGACCGCATTGAAAGTTTCATTCCAAGCATCATTTTCTATAATTTTTAGAATTATACCAATGCAATCTTCCTGATGAATTAAATTAATCGGAGCGTCCGGATTATCCAAATTTTCACGACCAGCCAGAAAATGTATCGGATGACGGTCGTCGCCAATTAAGCCCCCAAAATGCAATGCCGTTGTTTTGAAATTGCTATTGCTCAGCAAAAGCAGTTCTGTTGCCAACAATTGTTTACCGCTTTCAGTATCCGGTTTCGGAATTGTTTCTTCAGTTACCGATGCATCATCATCATTATAAACTGATGTCGAACTGATGAAAAGCACTTTTCTAACAGATGATTTTTCTATGAATGGAATCACATTTCT
The DNA here is from genome assembly GCF_049896585.1 of Flavobacterium sp. DSR2-3-3. Lineage (NCBI taxonomy): Bacteria > Pseudomonadati > Bacteroidota > Flavobacteriia > Flavobacteriales > Flavobacteriaceae > Flavobacterium > Flavobacterium sp. DSR2-3-3. Next base: position 395,612 of record NZ_JAFCUP010000001.1, on the reverse strand, counting down.
AATCTTGGAAACAAAATTTTCTGTACCTGAACCGCGAAGTTTCGGTGGAACATCGATGATTAAAATTTCAGAATTTTCCAGAAAATTCGTTAGGTTTTCAGTTGTTTTATTTTCTGAAAGCACAATTAAAAAAGGGGCAATTCCTGCATTTTTCAATACGTCTAATTTTTCTGCAGATGTCGTCGAGCCATTTACTAAATAATCGTTTTTAATTAAGGCTTTCGCCAAAGGCAGACCCAACCAACCACAACCCAGAATACTAATTTTTTTCATTTTTATTTTTTGTAGCCAATTTGTTTGCGCTCTTTTCGTATGTTGTCTTTCTCGTCTTTTGTGATGAGGTAACTCAAAGCTTCATATACATCACTAAATTTCTTATCGTATTTTGTTTCTATTTCAAGCAATTTTTCGTTGAATTCCTTGTGTTCCAATGCATATTTACGAATAATGACGAAAGTACGCATGATAGCAATATTTACATGTATCGCTACATCCGAATTTAAAATGCCACTAAGCATTGCTATTCCTTGTTCCGTGAAAGCAAAAGGGGTTACAGTTACGTTTCTTTTATTTTGGTTTGCGGTCACAAATTGTGACCGCATACTTTCCCATTATTCAATATTTAGTCGAAACATAAAGTCGACGGGAAATCTTTTTATATTTCTTTTTACGGCTTGATTTAGGACTTTGGTTTCTACTTCATAAAGTGCAGCAAGGTCAAAATCAAGTATCACTTTTTGTTCCCGAACATCATGTATTTTATATTTTAATGTATGTATCTGCATATAATTTGTAGTGAGTTCGTTTTTTTATGGTTTTTCTAAACTGTCTTTCACAACGCTTAAACTATCTTTTATAATAGAATTTGAAACAGCAGCTTCCAAAGCATTCACAACAGATACAGGTCTTGGTTTTATTTTTTGTCTAATGACCACAGCATCATTCAAAACAAAAGGCATTGGCATCATCCAGTTTTCTCTTTTTGTTATTTGAAATAAAGGGTTTGTCATTAAATCAAAAGAGCTTTCCATCAGTTCCATGTCTAAAACTGTTGAGGCATTTATGCTGAACTGCATTTCTAAAGATGCGTTTCCAACAACATAATAACTCAATATTTTCTTTCCTTTTCGTTGGTAAAGCGAATTTTTCTGGCCTAATGTGGTCACGCCATTGGCTTTGAAATTATGAATAGCCATTTTTTCATTTGCAAAAATATCATAGCGATTTACGTTTCGATTCGGAGAAATTTTAATTTTAAAAAATCTTTGATTGCCCACGATTCTGTCTTCCAGAAATTCTATACTTGGTTTCAGAATGTCTTTTTTGGGCGCTTCGGAAGCATAGGTAAAACCAGAATTGTATTTGCTGAACAATGGTATTTCGTTCAGAGCGGTTGCGTTTTTCGGGTTTTCACCTAAATAGCCTTTGGTCCAGGAGTCAAGATTGGTGTCATACGTTGCCCAATTGGCTTGATCCGTATCGACATTGTACACATACAACAAACTGTTTGATTTGGCTTTTCCATATTCGTAACCTGATTCGGAGTGTGCTTTTGCAAAAAAGCCAATGGCAAGAACTAATAAACCTAAAGACCAAATTCCTTTTTTGGCGAAAGCCCCAAAAACGGGTAAGAATAGAGCAAAGATCAAAACAGTAAGAACAGCACTTCCAAAAAGCACTTTTAATCCCAAACCAATAGGAAACATTTGGATGAAAGGCGTTATGATGATCAAAGCAGGAATGCTTAAAAAAAGATTTAATGTTTTATTTGATTTTTGAGTAACAATGAAAATACCAAAAATAATCAGACCAAAGTACACTGGGATAATCAAAAATCCGGCGCCTTGTAAACTAAAAGCAAGGGCTCCATTTATCAAAATCCAAATAAATAATGGCGCTACGTAATGATTGATGGTTACTTTTCGTTCTGAAAATAAATGATAAAACAGCATGCTTATCGCCAAAGCCAAAAGTACAAATGCGGCAATGTAAGCGTGTCCGTTATACGTAAATCCGTTGAGTAAATCATTGTATTGCGGATACACATTTAGCAATGCTTTCCAGCCAAAGAACGTAATTAATCCAGTACTAATTATCGAGGCGAAAAACGGAATAAATCCTTTTATAATTACGCGCAACGATAAAATACGCTTGGCTTTTCCTAAAAACAACAGGAAAATAAATAGCGCCAGTGCGATTATGACCATTGGTAAAACCCAGCTAAAAGGATAGCTTATAAAAGTATACGGAATGGTAAAGTAGACATAATCTTCGCTGGCTTGTGTCGTGCTTAAGTTGGTATTTGAAAAATAATTTAACAACGGCATCAAATAAGAACCTTGATGTGCCAGTGTGTTTTTGTTCAAGTGATGGATATCGTCCTGAGCAGTATGATAATTAAAATGGTCATCGATAAAAGCAAAATTATAGCCTTGAATATTGCCTTGTTCCCTAAAAACAGTCAAATCGGTATCATTGGGCAACATTTTATAAATGCTGTACATCAAGGAATTTGAAACTGGAAAAGTCGCTTTTGCGGCAGCGAACTCTTTCACTAATCCAGCATTTCCCTTGTTAGTTTCCATCAGCATGTAGCTGGGTCCGGAAGAACCACGTGCTTCAAAATTGAGGACCAAACCTATTTCTTTTGCCCATTGATGTTGGGTTACAAAAAGTGCAGCGCCGTTTAATCCTAATTCTTCCGCATCTGAAAACAGAATAATAATGTCATTTTTATGCGAAGTTTTATTGTATAAAAAAGCACGAATACTCTCCAGAATTGTCGCTACACCAGAACCCGCATCGCTCGCCCCTTTCGAGTAGGAATGTGGCGCGCTGTCATAATGAGAAAGCAATAGTAAGGCCTTCGAACTATTGGAACCTTTTATTCGGGCTAATATATTTTTTGACTGCACCAGATTTCCCCAATCACTCAAGGTATATCCTTGCTGGACGGAAGTTTCCAGTCCTAAGTTGTTAAGCTCTTTCACGAGATAATCAGCGACTACTTCATGTTCTTTGGAACCTACATAATGCGGTTTTTTTGCAATAGCTTCTACTTGGGTCAAAGCTCTTTTGGTCGAAAACTCAGCAAGGGAACTTTCTTCATCAGAAGTCCAATGTGGCATCATGGTTAAGTAAATCAATCCTAGAGTTCCTAGGATAAATAAACCGGCAAAAATGGAGGAATAATCTTTTTTCATTTTTAGTTAAGTAGATTTTTGGGGGGAGATCTGGTGTTAAATATCTTTTTTGACTATCATATAAAAATCATTGTCCAAAAGCATATACCCTTGGTCATATAGGAAATAGTAGGTATTTCCAGTTTTGGTTTGTAAAATATTGGTAAAAAATTCAAAATCGAAACCTTTGCTTAGGAGTTTTGTCCGTGTGGTTTTTGATTTTCCGTCAGTATTAATTTCAGATAAAATGCGATAATTTTTGCGCAACTTGTTGTTGATGTTGCGCATAAAATTAGTACTGTCTTTGTTTATTTTATTATTGAAAGCGTTACGACAGCCGTCGCTACAAAACTTTTTGTCTTCACGGCCCACAATTTTTTCTTCGCATTCTAAGCAGGTTTTGTTCATGGATTGATTTTTTTGATGTCGTATAAGTCAGTTCTACGATCTTTTAGAATTCGAACACTTCCGTGCTCGTGAAGTTCTTTCAGTAAGTCTAAATCTACATCGACAATCAGTGTCATCTCCGTATTTGGAGTTGCTTCAGCTTTGATTCCGTTACTTGGAAAGGCAAAATCAGAAGGCGTAAATACTGCGGATTGCGCATATTGAATGTCCATGTTGTTCACCTTTGGGAGATTACCCACACAGCCAGCTATGGCAACATAACATTCATTTTCAATCGCTCTGGCCTGCGCGCAATGTTTGACTCTGGTGTAGGCATTTTGAGTATCAGTCAAGAACGGAACGAATAAAATGTTCATTCCTTCATCCGCCATTAATCGGGATAATTCAGGGAATTCAACATCATAACAAATCATGATGCCTATTTTTCCGCAATCAGTATCAAAAGTCTTAATTTGTGATCCGCCTGTCATTCCCCAATGCTGTACTTCGTTTGGAGTGACGTGAATTTTAGCATACATTTCAGAAGTCCCGTCTCTTTTACAAAGAAAACCAACATTGTATAACGTACCATTTTCCAGGTAAGGCATGCTTCCCGTGATGATGTTGATATTATAAGAAATGGCTAATTCCTGAAAGCGTTTGCGAACAGGTTCTGCATGTTTGGCTAATTCGCGTATGGCTTCCGCTTCCGATAAATGGTTGTAATCCGCCATCAATGGAGCCGTGAACAATTCCGGAAATAAGGCGAAATCGCTTCCGTAACCAGAAACAACATCTACAAAAAATTCACATTGTTCGAATAAAGCTTCCAGATTATTCAATTGACGCATTTGCCATTGAACGAGTCCCAATCGGATTACGCTTTTTGCGAGGTTTATCAGTTTTGGACTTTCGTCGTAATAAATGTTATTCCATTCCAGCAAAACTGCAAATTCTTTAGAATCTGAGTCGCCTTCCAAGTAGTTTTTAAGTACTCGGATCACGTGAAAATCGTTACTCAACTGAAAAGAAAGAACAGGGTCATGCAATTCTTTCCTTTTTACTTTTTCGATATAATTTTTAGGAGTAAGTGTTCCTGCGTGTTGTCCGTAGTTTGGAATCCTGCCGGCAAAAACAATTGCTTTCAAATTCAATTGTTCACACAATTCTTTTCGGGCGTCGTATAATCGTCTTCCAAGGCGTAGTCCTCTGTAATTTGGATGAATAAAAACATCTATTCCGTATAAAACATCTCCTTTTGGGTTATGAGTAGAGAAGGTGTATTTTCCGGTTATGTCCGAATAATTATGGTTTTTATCTACTAAACTTTCGTCAACAATTAGAGACAAAGCAGAACCAACTACTTTTCCATCTACCAAAATTACCAGTTGACCTTCGGGAAAAAGGCTTAATAATTTTTCAATATGATGTTCTCTCCAGTAAGAACCTACCATTTCTTTGTACGATTCTACCATAGAGTTTTTTAACTCTTTATAGTCATCAAATTTCAGATTTCGTAACTCTACTTTGTTTATTTTGGTTTGCATAAAAATTTTATTTTATCAAATATATATAAATTTTCCCATTTACAAACGCTTACAAATAGTTACAACCGAAAGTAAGTAGTTAGCAACCGAATACTTTTTGACAGTAAGCGCATCTTTGCAGTGTTGATTTGAAAGAACAATTCAACAAATAACTTATATACACTAACATTTAAATTTTACACGCCATGAGTACATTAAGAAACAAAGTACAGTTAATTGGACACGTTGGGAATGATCCGGAAATCAAATCATTTGACGGAGGGAAAAAGTTGGCCAATTTTACATTAGCAACTAATGAAAGCTACAAAAACGAAAAAGGAGAAAAAGTAGAGGAAACCCAATGGCACAAATTAGTGGCTTGGGGAAAAACGGCAGAAATTATAGAAAAGTATGTTACCAAAGGAAAAGAAATTGCTATCGAAGGAAAACTAACCCACAGAAGTTACGACGATAAAAATGGCGAAAAAAGATATGTCACCGAAGTAGTGGTTAATGAGGTAATGCTTTTAGGAAAATAAAATCAGTTCCCAATAGTAAGTCCCGGTTTGCAGCTAAATTTTACTGCAAACCGGGACTTTTTTTTAACAAAAATTGAACGCTTTTATTGGTTCATTAATTCCTGAAAACAATCCACAAATTGTCCGAGATGAAAACCATCCATTAATCCGTGATGAACATGAACAGACATTGCCATGGTTTTTTTGCCGTTGTCAGCAATTTTCATTTTTCCAAACGAAATTTTAGGACAACTATCCGGAAAAGTATAACTTCTTGCGTGGGATAAAGAGGTAAAATCTAACCACGGAATCGCCGAAAAGTGAATGACATTATCATCGTCAAATGATCGGGTAAAGAGTCCGGTTGTAGTTTGAATACGTTCGATTTCGTTAGAAGTGTTTGTTGCAAAAACCGAAAAATCAGAATTGTATTCAATCAATGAAAAACCAAACGTCCCGTCTTCCCGACCAATAGTCGCTGAAGCATTAACTTGGTCACAAACATATATATTGTTGTCTGAAATTCGATAGCGAAACGATTCAATCGCATTCACTGCGATCAATGTATTATGTAAATAGTAACTGAAAAAGGAAGCTTTCAATGCTTTTGCAGTTGTGTAGGCTTTGGTACAATCAATTTCGACAGTGGCGCCAAAAAATGGTTCTTCGAATTGTTTGAAAAAATGGAAGTGTTCTTTTCTTGACCAATTTTCTGTATCTAAAAGGGTTCGCAAAATGGGATATTTTTATTTATTTTTCAAAAGTACTGTTAATGTTTTGAATCATAAATCCGTTTTTTTGGAATTTTTGTTTTAAGGAACTGAGTAAATGTTCTTCAAATCGAAACAAAAAGACATAAAAAAACCCTAAAAGAAATTTCTTTTAGGGTTTTTATAGAATATGGAGAAATAATTATTTTACTCTGAAAGTAACTCTTCTAACTAATTTTCTTGCAGCATCTGAATCTTTATCAACTGAAGTGTCTTCACCAGCAGCAACAACATTCAATCTTGATGCATCAACATTAGCTTTTATCAAAGTATTTTTTACATTATTTGCTCTTGCAGCAGATAATTTATCATTGTATTCTGATCTGCCTAATTCGTCAGCGTGACCAATAATGTCAACTGTAGCAGTAGGATTGTTTCTTAAATATGTCAAGATAAAATCTGTACCTTCTGTAGAAACATTTGTTGGAGTAGATTTATTGTAATCAAAATAAACAGCAACATAACCACCGTTGATTAAACTTTTGATCAAATCGTTATTGTAGATAACAGAACCGTCACCAGTATTTCCAGCATAATTTTTCAAGATGTATGCTTCAGTATCGTCAGCAACATTGTTGCTGTTCTTATCAATTGATCTACCTTTTGTATCCACCATTGCACCTGCAGGAGTATTAGCTTCTTCATCTAAATAATCAGCTACACCATCTTTATCTGTGTCTAACATTTTATTTTCAATAGCCATAAATCTTTGGTCAATTGCGTCGAATCTACCTTCATTGTCAATCACCCAGTCAGCATGTTTTTCGTTTTTACCTAAGTAAACTGTTAAACCTACAGTACCATTAAAAAGAATTCCTGAAAATCCTCTTGCGCTACGAGTACTTGCAGCATCAAAAGCAGCATCTTGAGCAGCATTAAGGATAGTTGTGAAATCTCCTGTCAAAGCAATTCTGTTTGATAGTTTGATTTGACCTGTTACACCAGCAATGAAGTTACCCATTCTGTCTTTCAATGCAGAATTTTGATCTTCTAATTGCGCTAAACCAAAACCAGCATGACCGATTAAACCAAGTGTATTGGTCCAAGTTTCAAAGTTCATGATTCTTCCTAAGTTAGCAACGGCTTGTAAGTCTGCTCTGTAATATTTAGTGTCGAAATCAATTGAATTGTTTTTTCCTTCAAAACTGTTCATTCCAAGATCAGCTTTCAAACCAAATTTGTTATTAAACATATATCTAACTCCAAGATCAGCCACGAAAGGACTTGGCGTAGAAGTAAAATAACCAGCAGTCATTGGTCGTTGTGTTTTATTAACACCACCTGCAATTTCAATAGACCATTTATTATAGTCGTTTTCAGTACTTTTTACAGTTTCTGTCTGAGCACTCATTGTAGTAATTGCTGAAGCAAAAACTAACGTAAGTATAATTTTTTTCATTTTGGGAAAATTTTAATTTTCGGCAAATTTACTACACAAAATCGTTAGATTTACGAAAAAGAGTAAATTATATAAGAATTTGTTGTAATTTTATAAAAATAGGGTTCAAAAAGAGTTTTTATTGAATTATTTGCAAGATCAGAAGAATTTTTTTTTTAAAATCTAAAAATTTTTATGGCGAATTAGAATACAATCCTGCTTTTTAATCGTTCGTCAGAATTTCAAATGTCTGATTAGCAGGCACTTATTTTTTGTTTTTGATATCAAATTTAGTGTTTTATAATTGTCTTAAAACCTCCGTGATTTTTTCGAAAGCTCTGAAGTTTTCATGCTCCACTTTATGGTCAATTTTTTCGTGTGCCCAAGTTGTATGAAACGGAATATGAACGGCGTGTCCGCCAATGGCCAAAACAGGTAAAACATCAGATTTTAAGGAATTTCCAATCATTAAAAATTCTTCCGGTTGTATTTCCAATCGTTTGATTAAATCGGAATAATCAATTTCTTGTTTGTCAGACATCACTTCAATGTGGTGAAAGTAATGACCCAAACCCGAATTGTGTAATTTTCTTCGCTGGTCTAATAAATCGCCTTTGGTGGCAACCACTAATTTATAATTTCCGTGTAAAGCTGCTAAAGTTTCCTCGACGCCTTCTAATAAAACAATCGGTTTTTCGAGTAATTCTTTTCCATATTGAATGATTTTTTCGATGATTTCAATAGGAATGGTATTATTTGAAATATTCATGGCTGCTTCAATCATCGAGAGAATGTAGCCTTTTATTCCGTATCCGTACAATTTTAAATTATCAATTTCTACTTTAAATAGTTCTTTGGAAATCCCTTGATGGGACAGATAATCTTCCATTAAACCACAAAATTTCTTCTCGGTTTCATCAAAATACGTTTCGTTGATCCATAAGGTGTCATCAGCGTCGAAAGCAATTATTTTTAGATTCATGGTGTGTTATGTTTTTTGGGTATAATTACAAAAGTTACTTCTGAATTATAATTTCAATTAGTTTAGTTGTAAAATTTGTCTTCTTTCCACTTTTCAGGATTGGTTTCTATATAATTTTGTATTCTCTCAAATGATTCGGAATCACGAATAATATGGTCGTGAAAACGTGCTTGCCATTCAAAATCAGCATGGATAAAATGTGCATTTTTGGTTACCACCGATTTGTAGGAACGAATTATGGTGGAAATCGTTCCTCGTTTAGGAGAAATTTTTGACATTGTTTCATTTATTATTACAATATCTGTATTATTTGTAGAGACGTTGCAATGTAACGTCTTTACAACGGTATTTGATTCAATTACATTTTTTTTGTCAATTATCAATATTCCATGAATGTGATTCGGCATAATGACATAATTTCCCAATTCAACAAATGGGAAATGTTTGGGGATTTCTGCCCAAAATTGATCCGTCAATTTTCCGATTTCATTCAGCTGCATTTCATTTTCATCATTGCCCAAAACGATTTCGCCAAAAAAATGTTCCCGGTTTGAAGTACAAATGGTTATAAAATAGGCACCGTTATTTCCATAATCCCAATTTTTCAATCGGGCAGAGGGTATGCGGTATTTATTTTGGAATTTGGTATTCATATTATTTTCGTTCGGATTTATCAGATAGAGACGTTGCATTGCAACGACTGCCGTCTCCTGTATGTTGATGATAACGAATATAATAATTTTTTATATAATTTCTGAATGGTTCTTGGTTAAAACAGTAGAGACGTTGCAATGCAACGTCTCTACGTAATAGTGGATATATGAATGTTTAATTTATCGTCTCCCCATTCGGAACTCCATCATTATCTGGATTTACAAACACTAATTTTCCTTCGGTATTAGTTGTCATCAAAATCATTCCCTGACTTTCTACGCCGCGAAGGTTTCTTGGAGCCAAATTCACTAAAACAGTGACTTTTTTCCCTACAATATCTTCTGGTTTGAAACTCTCCGCAATTCCAGAAACGATGGTACGCACGTCAATTCCGGTATCTATTTTCAAAATCAAAAGTTTGTTCGCTTTCGGCATTTTTTCGGCTTCCAGAATCGTTCCTGTACGGATGTCCATTTTGGCGAAATCCTCAAATTGAATCGCTTCTTTCTGTGGTTCTGCTACTTTATTTTCGGCTTTGTTGGCTGTTTTAGTCGCTTCTAGTTTGTCTATTTGTTTTTGAATTTCCTCATCTTCAATTTTGGCAAATAATAATTCCGCCTCGCCAATTTGGTGTCCCGCTTGAATCAAATCAGAAGTTTGAGCAATAGTATTCCAGTTTAATGGGCTTTCTATTTTTAGAATTCTTGATAATTTTTTGGCTGTAAATGGCAAGAATGGTTCGCAAAGTGAACTTAACGCAGCCGCAATTTGCAACGCCACATACATTTGCGTTTGCACGCGTTCCGGATTGTCTTTGATGACTTTCCAAGGCTCTTCGTCGGCCAAATATTTATTTCCCAAACGGGCCACATTCATCAATTCGCTCAACGCTTCGCGAAATCTGTAACGCTCCAGAGAACTTGAAATCACAGCTGGATACGCTTTCAATTCAGCCAGAGTTTGTTCATCAACTTCTGATAGCACATTTGGTTGCGGAACAATTCCGTTGTAATACTTATTGGTTAAAACCACGACACGATTAATTAAATTCCCGTAAATCGCTACTAGCTCATTATTATTTCTCGCCTGAAAATCTTTCCAGGTAAAATCATTATCTTTCGTTTCCGGTGCATTTGAGGTCAACGCATAACGCAAAACATCTTGCTGATTTGGGAATTCTTCTAAATATTCGTGAAGCCAAACCGCCCAGTTTTTAGAAGTTGACAATTTATTTCCTTCTAAATTCAAGAACTCATTCGCAGGCACATTGTCGGGCAAAATATAACTTCCTTCCGCTTTCAGCATCGCAGGAAAAATTATACAATGGAAAACAATATTATCTTTCCCAATAAAGTGAACCAGTTTTGTATCCTGATCTTTCCAGTACGGTTCCCAATCTTTTCCTTCGCGCAAAGCCCATTCTTTGGTAGAAGAAATATAGCCAATCGGCGCATCGAACCAAACGTATAATTTTTTACCTTCGGCACCTTCAACCGGAACGTCAATTCCCCAATCGAGGTCACGAGTAACCGCGCGAGGTTCTAATCCGCCGTCAATCCATGATTTTACTTGCCCGTAAACATTCGGTTTCCAGTCGTTTTTATGTCCAACGAGAATCCATTCTTTCAAGAAATCTTCATAACGGTCCAAAGGCAAAAACCAGTGTTTCGTTGCTTTCATAATCGGAGTTTCTCCCGTAATGGTCGATTTTGGATTTATCAAATCCGTAGCATTTAAGGTCGAGCCACATTTTTCGCATTGATCGCCGTAAGCTTCTTCGTTGCCGCATTTTGGACAAGTTCCCACCACAAAACGATCTGCCAAGAATTGGTCTGCTTTCGCATCATACAATTGCTCGGTTACTTCTTCAATAAAATCACCTTGTTCATACAATTTTCTAAAAAATTCCGAAGCCGTATCATGATGGATTTTGGCCGAAGTTCTTGAATAATTATCAAACGAAATTCCAAAATCAGAGAACGATTTACGGATAATTCCATCATATTTATCGATTACTTCCTGTGGCGTAATGCCTTCTTTTTTAGCTTTCATCGAAATTGCCACGCCGTGTTCGTCACTTCCGCAAACAAACAAAACGTCTCTTCCCTGCAATCTTAAATATCTGGAATAGATGTCCGAAGGCACGTAAACACCCGCCAAATGGCCAATGTGAATCGGTCCGTTCGTATAAGGCAATGCAGCTGTAATCGTATATCTTTTTGGATTCTGTATCATAAAATTATTTTTAGATTCTGAAATTAATTCAGAACGAGCTGCAAAAATAAGCAATAGAATTTTTATTTGGAGCTATTTCCCGCTATCCGTTGCAATCTTTCTATTTTAAAGAAAAAAATAGAAAGGATTTTCACTGCCATCGGGGCTAAAAGATTTCGTATGGTGACAACTTTTTACGCTAAGCATATTTAGTTATCTAACAATACTAAAAGATTCAAAAACTTAAGATCAGCAATATAAAACTCTAAAAAATAGTATTATATTTACATTTTTTTTACCAAAGTATTTTAAATCTAAACGCTTACAATTAAATTCAACTATTTATTAAAATGAAAAAAATAACGATACTGTCACTGTTTTTATGTGTTTTTTCTGTTTATTCTCAGATTCAAAAAGAAGTTTCCAGCGATTGGACTTCTTTTAACCAAACTATAACCATTCAAACTGCCGTGTCAAAAAAGTTTAAAGTAATTGCCTCTGTAAAAGTGGAGTCCGAAGAACCTATGGCTTGGGCTGGGGTTTGGGCTAGAGTAGATACCAAAAATGAAGAAGATGGCTTTTTTGATAACATGAATGATAGACCAATTAAAGCAAAAGCTTGGCAATCCTATACTGTTGAAGGAATTATTGATACCAATACTAAATCATTAAGTTTTGGTGGCTTGTGTCTATATAATGGAAAATTCTACTTCGATAAATTTGAATTGCTTATTGAAAATGAAAAAGGCATTTTTGAACCAATTACGGTTTTAAATGCCAGTTTTGAAACTCCTGTAAAGAATGGTGATATTCCAAAATGGGACTTAGGAATATCCAAAAACAAAATAGTCAAAGTAAAAGAATATAAAATTATATCTGATAAAAGTAACGTTGATGGAAAGTTGGGGTTATTGATCGAGGGAAGTGGTATAAAAATAAAAGAGACTGGAAAGATCGGTAATGTTGAAGGAGCTTCACCTCAAATTGGCGCAATGATTTCGATGCTTGAAGATTTAAAAGACCGTGTTGAAAACACAGTCAAAAATATGGATAAATACGAAATTGATTATTTACATGATGAAGAAGCTAATAGGATTGGGGCTTTGGTAATGCATTTAGCGGCAGCCGAGGCTTATTATCAAGTTGTAACCTTTGAAAACAGAGAATTTAACCCAGAAGAAAAGAAAAAATGGGGTTTGGCTTTAGATTTAGATAAGGGTGGTCGCAATGAGATAAAAGGGCATGACATACAGTATTATTTAGATCTATATAATGAAGTTAGAACAAAAACGATAACTGAGCTAAAAAAGAAAGATGATGCTTGGTTTGCTACAGAGCAAAAAAGATATGGTGTAACAAACCAGTATTGTTGGTTTCATGTTATGGAACACCAATCCAGTCATTTAGGGCAAATTTTATTTTTAAAGAAAAGGATTCCGCCGCAAATGGCAGTGGATTTAGAACAAAAGATTAAAAACTAAAGTAATAAAATTTTATCAATAGTACGTCAATTAGGAAAGCCACGTTATTAATGTGGCTTTTTTCATCTTTACAAACGGAATTAATAAAGACTGTAAATTATGACAAAAGGACCCGAAAAAAATACCAAAAATAAGGCTTTACATACCAAATTGCTGAATCGGAAAAAGACTAAACTTCAAGAAGAAAAAAAAGAAAAAGCGATACGTTTGAAAGCTTTAGTGACAAAAATGAATCAGAAAAAGACTAGTGACGAATCTGATGTCAGTTAAATAGTAACGCTAATCAATCTGTGCTAATCTGTGCAATCCGTGGCTAAAAAAACATTTCGATTCCTCACTATTTTACCCGAAATTTGCAGCACATATTCAAATACAAAATAAATGGAATTCGGTAGAATAATTATTTCAGAAACAGCAATGAACAGTGAAAATCTCCAAGATGTAATTCACTCTAATATTTCAGTAATCAACTTAATGCGTGAGGAAGGCGTAAACGATGATTTGATTCACGAAGATGCCATAATGAGTTATTATTTAGATTATTACACATCACAATATACCGAAGGAAATTTTCCTCAATTTGTATACAATTCGGGTTGGGATAAGGAGCTAAACGAATTGATTGATGAAGGTTTGGCTTTGATTGGCGCCGAAAAGCATTTGGACTTGTTTCAACAGCAATCCAAAAAAGTAAAATTGATGAGCAGTGTCAAGCTCAATAAATTCCTAAAAGGGAAACTGGAAGGCGTAAATCCTATCCGAGATTTACTCAACAACGACGCTTTTTTCGAAATAGAAGAGAATTTGGTTACTTTGAATGCTAATTTCTTGAAAACCCACCCCGATTTTGAAGTGCTTTCTGTAGATGACATGTTCGCCACTTTAGAAGAATTTGTGGGTCATGAGATTAAAAGAAACTAATCTAAACTCAAAGGTCGCAAGTCAAAAGTCTTAAAGGTATTTTCTATTGTACTCCATTGTCTTTTCAACATGATATTATATTTAAATTAAGGGTGACTAAACAAGGTTATTTCCTTAAGCTTGACTTTGTGACTTTATGACTTTGGACTTTGGACTAATTTTTTGTCCCATTTCTAGCAAACATTTCCTTAAATTTGCTTCAATTATTATTTAAGTTAGCGTTAAAAAAATCAACTATGTTACAAATCGCATTTATTAGAGAGAATCAGCAAAAAGTAATCACTGCTTTGGCCAAGAGAAACATCGATGCAACAAGTGTTGTTGAAGAAGTGGTACAACTAGATGAAAAACGTCGCGCTACGCAAGTGGAGTTAGACGGAATTTTATCCGAATCTAATAAATTATCCAAAGATATTGGTGAATTGATGAAAGCTGGAGAGAAATCGAAAGCCTCAATTTTAAAAGAAAAAACAGTTTTATTGAAAGAGAAAAGCAAGAAATTATCTGAAAGTGCTGATGTACTTGCTGCTGAACTTTTGGAAAAATTATACACATTACCCAATCTTCCGGCAGATATTGTTCCTGCTGGGAAAACACCAGAGGAAAACCTAAACGTTTTTCAAGAAGGGGAGATTCCAGTTTTGCACGAAGGAGCGCAACCTCATTGGGAATTAGTAAAAAAATACGACATCATTGATTTTGAACTTGGAGTAAAAATTACTGGTGCAGGATTTCCGGTGTATAAAGGAAAAGGAGCCAAGTTGCAACGTGCTTTGATCAATTATTTTTTGGATAAAAATACCGCTGCAGGATACAATGAAGTTCAGGTTCCACACATGGTAAATGAAGCATCGGCTTATGGAACGGGACAATTGCCAGACAAAGAAGGGCAAATGTACCATGATAAAACCGATGATTTATATTTAATTCCAACGGCTGAAGTTCCGGTAACTAACTTGTTTCGTGATGTTATCTTAAACGAAAATGAATTGCCAGTTTTAACGACGGCGTACACGCCATGTTTCCGCAGAGAAGCAGGTTCTTATGGCGCGCATGTACGCGGATTAAACCGTTTGCATCAATTTGACAAAGTCGAGATTGTTCGTGTAGAACATCCAGATAAATCGTATGAAGCTTTGGACGGAATGGTGGAACACGTGAAAAATATTCTTCGAGAATTGAAATTACCATATCGAATATTGCGTCTTTGTGGTGGTGATATGGGTTTCACGGCAGCCTTGACCTATGATTTCGAAGTGTTTTCTACCGCGCAAGATCGCTGGTTGGAAATCAGTTCAGTTTCTAATTTTGAGACTTTTCAAGCGAATCGTTTGAAATTACGTTTCAAAGACAAAGACGGAAAAAACCAATTAGCACACACCTTAAACGGAAGTGCACTAGCTTTACCAAGAGTTTTGGCCGGAATTTTAGAAAACTATCAAACTCCGGAAGGAATCGTAATCCCGGAAGTATTGCGTCAGTATTGCGGGTTTGATATTATAAATTAAACATAACATTACTGAAAAACATTTTGTTGATGAAAAGAATTACGGTGTTCTGTGGCTCCAGTTTTGGGAATGAAAAAAATCACGAGGTTCAAGCTATTTTGCTGGGACAGGTAATGGCTAGGAAGAACATCGATTTGGTTTACGGTGGCGCAAAAGTTGGTCTAATGGGTGCAGTTGCAGATGGTGTTTTGAGCGAAAACGGAAAAGTATTTGGTGTTTTACCCCGTTTTTTGATGTCTAAAGAGGTTGCTCACGATAATTTGACAGAATTAATTATTGTAGAAAGCATGCACGAAAGAAAAACCAGAATGAATGAATTAAGCGATGGCGTAATTGCATTGCCTGGCGGATTTGGAACTTTAGAGGAGTTTTTCGAAATGCTGACGTGGGGGCAACTCGGACTTCATAAGAAACCCATTGGGATTTTAAACGTTGATGGATTTTATGATTTATTATTGCAATTCATCCAAAAAATGATCGATAGCGGTTTTTTAAAAGAAATCAATCAAAAGATGATTTTGGTTAGTGATGATGCGGAAGACTTATTGAGCAAAATGGAAAATTACACAGCGCCGGAAGTTGGAAAATGGATTAAAAAGGGAAATGAATAAAGACGTAAATCTGTATTCCATAATCCAAATCTGAATTAGAAAAACAGATAAAAAAATGAAAAAAATCGTTCTCTTAATACACCTGTTTTTATCGCTATTTGCGTTTGCTCAAAACGAACAATTGGCGCAGTATTATTATGATAAAGGCGATTTTGAGAAAGCGAAGATCAGTTATGAAGAGTTGCTGCAGGAGATTCCACAAAATTCACAGTATTTTTTAAGAATAATAGATTGTTCTCAGCAATTACAGCAGTTTGAAAGCGCCGAAAAAGCCATTCAACAACGACTTGAAAAATACAATCAAGGAAATCTTCTGGTAGAATTAGGATACAATTTTCAGTTGCAAAAAAATGAAGCTAAAGCCAAAATTTACTACGAACAGGCGTTAGACCGAATCAAAAAAAATCCAAATGATGTTTACGGAATTTCCAACGCTTTTGAGAGAAAAGTGTTGCTCGAATATGCGCTAAAATCGTATCAAACCGCTTCAGAACTTGATAAAAATTTTAATTTTAATTATCAAATTGGATTGCTTTACGGTCAATTATCCAATATGGAAATGATGATTTCTACGTTTCTGGATGAGGCATATGCCAATCCTCAAAATTCCATTAGAATCCAAAATCAGCTGGTTCGTTTTATGATGGATGAAGGTGACGCAAACTTCAATGAAATATTAAGAAAGGCGCTGATTGTAAGAACCCAAAAAAATCAAGATCTGTTTTGGAATCATTATTTGAGTTGGTTTTATGTCCAACAAAAAGAATTCGAAAAAGCATTTATTCAGGAAAAAGCCATTTATAAACGTAATTCAGAATCGCTTGCTAACATTGTAAATTTAGGGCAGTTGGCAATTGAAGACGAGAATCAAGAAGCAGCTAAAGAAATTTTAAGTTTTGTATTGGAAAATACACAAGATTTTGAATTGCTTATCCAAGCGAATTCTTATTTGGTAACAATGAGAATTGAAAAAGCATCTGAAAAAGATTTTGCAGCCATCAGTACGACATTAGACGGTTTGTTGAAACAGTTTGGGCTAAGTCCTTTTACCTTATCTTTGCAGCTAATTCAGGCACATTTCACGGCATTTAATTTAAAAAAACCTGAGGAAGGAAAGGCAATGGTCAAGCGAGCGCTGGAATTGCAATTGAATGATTATGAAGTGGCTAATGCCAAAATGGAACTGGCCGATATTTTGCTTTTCGAAGAAAAATTCAATCAGGCTTTAATCTATTATTCGCAAATTGAATTGGATTTAAAAAATGATGTAATGGCGCATGAAGCCAGTTTGAAAGCCGCAAAAACCAGTTATTTCAAAACCGATTTTGCTTGGGCGTTGAAGCAATTCAAGGAATTGAAATCAGCCAATACACAGTTGATCGCCAATGATGCTTTGGAATATTTTCTGTTAATTAACGACAATACCGTAGCAGATTCGACACAAACAGCTTTGAAGCAATTTGCAAAAGGAGATTATCTGTTGTATCAAAACAGAAATCAGGAAGCTATAACACAGTTTCAATTGATTTTGAAAAACCATAAAGGACAAGAAATAGAAGCTGTGACCTTGTTGCGATTAGGAAAAATATATGAAAAGAAAGGCGATTTTGCTTTGGCTTTAAGCCAATACCAGACTATTATCGACCAACATAGCGACGGAATTTATATAGATGAAGCGTTGTATTTTTCGGCAGAAATTTATAACAAGCAATTGATTCCTGAAGAAGCGAAGCCGTTGTATGAAAAAGTATTGTTCCATCATCAGGACAGTATTTATTTTGTGGAAGCGAGGAAGAAATTCAGACAATTGCGAGGCGATACTAATTTATAAAAAAGGTTAATTGGTTATTTGTTTATACGAATAACCAATTAAACAAATCAACGACTAAACAGTTAAAAATGATACTATACAACGTTACCACAAACATACACGAAAGCGTTCACGATCAATGGATGATTTGGATGCAGCACAAGCATATTCCTGAAATTCTGGCTACAGGGAAATTCTCTTCCGCAAGAATGGTGCGGGTTTTAATTGAAGAAGAAATGGGCGGAGTGACCTATTCGGTTCAATATGCCACAGAGAGTAAAGAAACTTTGGAGAAATATTACCAGGAAGATGCACCGGCTTTTCGTGAAGAAGGATTGAAATTATTTGGAGATAAAATGCTGGCGTTTAGAACGGAATTGGAATTGATTGCTGATTATAAATAGTCATGGAACTCTATTTTCAAACCAAAGAAGAAAGCAACAGAAAACAATTGGAGGATTTTTTGAAATTGTCCAAAGCAGAACGTTTTTATCAATTTTTGCGTTTGATGGAAAAGGTTAATCAATTTCCAATGAAGTATAAAAAAGACACTAATTCGAATTTTATTATTCAAATAAAAGCAAACTGATATGTTTCAAAAATGGGAAGAAAACATCAATCAATTTATTTCTATTGCCAATAAACATGAAGTAAGAATGTTGATGGTGGGCGGAGGTGCGGTAAATTATCATGGATACCAGCGCCACTCCGAAGACGTCGATTTTTGGATAGAGACAACGGATGAAAACTTTAAAAAATTAGTAGCGGTTTTTAATGATATGGGATATGAAATTGATGATTTTCCAGAAAATGTAAAAAAACAAGAACAAAATATATCCGTTAAATTCTCTCCTGTAGACTTGGATTTAGAATTAATCACAAAATTTTCCGTAAACAAAACTTTTGCAGAAGCATTTAAAAATAGCGAGGAAGTAGAAGTGAATGACAATCTTTTTTTAAAATGGAATGTACTGTCATTAGAAGATTTAATAACAAGCAAAATTAAAGCAAACAGACCTAAGGATTTATTGGATATTCAGCAATTGCGAGAAATAAATAAAAACCAATAAAATTAGCTAAATAAAAAATACTGAAAGTATTCAGCATAAACATGGAAAAAGTAACAGCCAAAAAACACCTCGGACAACATTTCTTGAAAGACGAAAGCATTGCAAAAGACATTGCTGACACCTTGAACTTAGAGGGATATGAGGATATATTAGAGATAGGTCCGGGAATGGGAGTTTTGACAAAATATTTGTTGGAGAAGCCAGTGAACACCTACGTTATTGAAATCGATTCGGAATCAGTGACGTATTTGGACCAAAATTATCCAAAATTAAAAGACAGAATCATTTCTAAAGATTTCTTGAAATACAATATTAACGATATTTTCGAAGGGAAACAATTTGCTATTATTGGAAATTTCCCGTACAATATTTCAACACAAATTGTGTTCAGAACTTTGGAATACCGCGATCAAATACCAGAATTTGCAGGAATGTTTCAGAAAGAAGTTGCACAACGTATTTGTGAAAAAAAAGGAACCAAAGCCTACGGAATTCTGTCGGTATTGGTTCAGGCTTTTTATGATGCCGAATATTTATTTACAGTAGATGAGAATGTTTTTATTCCGCCGCCAAAGGTAAAATCAGGAGTTTTACGTTTGCGCAGGAAGAAAGATTACAGTTTGCCTTGCGGCGAAAAATTGTTTTTTACCGTAGTGAAAACGGCTTTTCAACAACGACGCAAAACGTTACGAAATAGTTTAAAAACCTTAAATTTGTCGGATAGTTTGAGAGAAGACGAAATTTTCAACCTTCGACCAGAACAATTAAATGTAGAACAGTTCATAGAACTTACCCAAAAAATAGAAGCCGATGGAGTTTAAAATCAGCAAAGAATTAATTCAGGAATTAGAGCAACTCATTCAAAATAAAAACGACCAACAACTGGAAGTATTATTGAATGACATGCACCATGCTGATATTGCTGAAATTCTCGATGAGCTTGATTTTAATGAAGCGACCTATATTTTTAAAGTTTTAGACAGTGAAAAAACCGCCGAAATTCTTCTTGAACTGGAAGATGATTTGCGGGAGAATATATTAAGCAGGCTTTCAGCAAAAGAGATTGCGGAAGAATTAGATGAGCTGGAAACGAATGATGCGGCCGATATTATTGCGGAGCTTTCTAAAGATTTGAAAGCCGAAGTAATATCAGAACTTCAAGATGTTGAGCATGCCAAAGATATTGTTGACTTATTGCGTTATGACGAAGATACCGCAGGTGGAATCATGCACAAGGAATTGGTTAAAGTCAATGAAAATTGGAATGTGCTTACTTGTGTAAAAGAAATGCGCATTCAGGCCGAAAATATTTCCAGAGTCCATTCGATTTATGTGGTGGACGATGAAGACCGACTGAAAGGACGTTTGTCGCTAAAGGACTTATTGACAACCTCTTCCAGAACACCAATTAATGATGTTTACATCCGAAAACTAAACTCCGTAAAAGTAGATACTGAAGATGTTGAGGTGGCCCGGATCATGCAAAAGTACGATTTAGAAGCTATTCCTGTCGTAGACGAAATGGGACGATTAGTAGGAAGAATTACTATTGATGACATTGTAGACGTAATAAAAGACGAAGCCGATCAGGATTATCAATTAGCGGCGGGTATTTCCCAAGACGTTGAAGCGGATGACAGCATCTTTGAACATACAAAAGCACGATTGCCTTGGCTGGTTTTGGCGCTTTTGGGCGGATTCATCACCGTAAGAGTGTTGGGGTTGTTTGAAGGAGCGATGCTTCTGCACGGAAATTTATTCTTTTTCACGCCACTTATTGCCGCTATGGCAGGAAACGTAGGGGTGCAATCATCGGCAATTATTGTGCAGGGCTTGGCAAACAATTCATTGAGCGGATCCTTGTTTAATAGATTGATCAAAGAAGTTTCACTAAGTTTATTAAACGGAGTAATTCTGGCTACGATATTATTTTTAGGAAGTCATTTTCTGTTGAATGTCGAATTCATCATTGGGATTATTGTGACTATAGCATTAATGTCTGTAATTATAATTGCCTCGTTAATAGGAACTTTTATTCCGTTATTGCTGGATAAATTTGGAATTGACCCCGCGCTGGCAACCGGACCGTTCATTACAACGAGCAATGATATTTGCGGAATTCTGATTTATTTTTCGATAGCAAAAATGATTTTGGGGTTTTGAAAAAGTGAAAAGTGAAAAGTACTTTTCAAAAAACTTTATTTTATTTTTTGTCAATTAAAAAGGGACAAAAATAAAAAAATAGATAAAAATAATTTAAGACAAATTAAATTCTAATTTTTATAAAAGAATCTAAAAAATTCAACAAAAACTAACACTTTCCCATATTGGCTCCGTCTCCTTTGGAGAGGGTTGGGGAGAGGAAAAACCATAACCAGCATGAAAGTACACATCATTGGCGGAGGAAATTTAGGCGTTTCTATCGCATTAGGACTATCAAAATTTTCACCAGAAAATCAAGTTACGATAACCCGAAGAAACACCTCCAGCATTCTGTATCTCGAAAAATCAGGTGCTACGGTTTCCACCAACAATACCCATCAGATTCAAGAAGCTGATGTTATTATTTTGACGATAAAACCGTACCAAGTAGATGCCGTTTTAGCCGAAATTCTCCCTGTAATTTCCAATAAAATTATCGCTTCGGCCGTGAGTGGATTATCAATCGAAAATTTACAAAACAAAATTGGTACCGCTAATAGTGCGATCCGAATCATGCCCAATATTGCGGCACAGTTTGGCGCATCAGCTACTTGTATTGCGTTTCATGAAAAAGACAAAGAAAAGGCTCAAGAAGTAGTTTCTCTTTTTCAGAGTTTGGGAACTGCTCCTATTATAGACGAAAAATTAATGGATGCTGCAACGGTACTCGCGGCCAGCGGAACTGCTTTTGCATTGCGATACATTCGCGCTTCGATGCAAGCCGGAATCGAAATAGGATTTGACTGGCAAACTGCATTAGCTATTTCTGCACAAACCGTAAAAGGCGCTGCCGAAATGCTTCTGGAAGAAAAAGTACACCCGGAACAATTAATTGACCGTGTAACCACACCACAAGGCTGCACGATTGCGGGATTGAATGAAATGGAAATGCACGGATTCAGTTCGTCCTTAATACGAGGAATCAAAACGTCCTTGAAACAAATCAAGGGTTAAGTGTAGTTTGGGCTGGTCCTGTTTCTCAAATTATTAGTTAAATAATGCGTGCCGGTCTGCCGTGCTGACCATGCAATCTTTAAAAGTCTAAAAAGAATTTTCTATAAAACTCCAAATAGAAATTACTTCACTTGTTAATCAAGATTCTGAAAAGTAGTATCTTGATTAACAGCGAAGCAATATTTTTTTTACTTGAAATAAGTTCAACCAACGGGTTAGTAATTTGCATTTTGACTATTGCCCGTTTCCTTCAACAAAAATCTAAGCCATAAGATTGTTTAAATCTTTTATTTTTTGGTAGTTTGCTTTTACAGCAGCATGTTGTTGTTTAATCATCACCAGTTGTTCCGCGGATAAATCTTCATCGTGACTTAACGCGTCATCGTAGGTTTCAAGGGCAGCTTCTTCTCCATATTCACATGAATTAATTATCGCTTTTCTGTCGCTACCTGTCATAGCAGATTTGATATCCATCCATACTCTAAATAATTTACCGGATGTAGTTGTTCCTTCTGTAGGTGTTCCACCTAATCTTTTTACTTCCGCAACAAGTTCTGATTTGCATTTTAGACTTGTTTCAGTAAAATGAGAAAACAATGTTTTCAAATCTGTTTCATCAGCCTCTTTTGAAGCAGTTTCGTAACCTATAATTCTATCGTTGTTGATTTGGATTAACGAATTTAACGTGTCAATTGCTTTATCAATGTTCATCTTTTTGGTATTTATTAAGAGAATTAATTTTCACTTACACAAATATCAGTATACTCTACAATAAAACTTTTACACAATTTTTTTTTAAATTTGCAACATTCACACATTGTTAAGTATTTGACAAACAGAATGTAAGACATGCTGCAGTAAAAAGTTTTAATTGTGAATTCAAAACATTTTTAACTCGTATAATACGTTACATCAACAATCAAAAATCAGTAATAATTTTGTTTTTTTATTTAAATGTGGAAGTTGTAAAGTGTTGTTTTTCTTTTTTACTACTTTTAATTGTGAATTAATTTTATAAAATAAATCTTATATTTGAAAAAACTACCTGCTCCGCAAAATGCTCATCATACAAGCTGCTCAAATGTCTCTGAATTTACGTCTGCAGGAACTAAATTTTAAAATCAAAAAAAATGAACGAGAAAATCAAAGTACTTCAAATTATTCATCTCGCTATTTCCGCGGGAACAGTAATTGCCTATTTATTTATTGGACAGCTTTCAATTGAAAGTTTAAAAATAGAGTTTATTGATTCCTCAGATTTGATATATTTTGCTATCCCGATTTTAGCTTTTTTCGTGAGCAATTTTTTATTTCAATCGCAACTTAAACACGTCGACGTTAAACTAAAACCTGAAGATAATCTTCCTATTTACCAGACCGCTTCAATTATTCGGTGGGCCATTCTTGAAGGTTCAGCCTTATTTTTCTTGTTTTTAAAACAAGATTTATTGATCCTTGGAATTTTGATAATAGTATATCTTTTATTTTTAAGACCGACAGAAGATAGAGTTATTAGTGCGTTATCTAAAGCAATATAACTGCAATTAGGCTTTTTTACAAAGTGTTTATCATACAAGCTGCGCAAATATCTTTGACGTTGCGCAATTTTTTTACTAAAGCTTCATAAATATCAACATTTCGTTTTCGTGTAAAACATTCAAATAAATCCTATATTTGAAAAAAAACTATCGTGAAAAAACTACTCTTATTAGCGCTTATTTTAATTTCAAGTTATACCGTAAACGCCCAGCAAAACAAACAAAAACAACTGCTCAGGCATGTGGTAATGTTTGGTTGGAAACCGGGAACAGATGCCGCAGCAATTGACAAAGTGGTAACTGCTTTTGGGAATTTGGAACATAAAATCAAATTAATCAAAGCCTATGAATGGGGAATCAACAACAGTCCTGAAAACCTAAATAGTGGTTTGACTCATTGTTTTGTTTTGACTTTCAGGAGTGAAGCGGATAGAGATGCGTATTTAATTCATCCGGCTCATAAAGCTTTTGTAGCTGTTTTAAGTCCGGCGCCGGATAAAGTTACAGTAGTTGATTATTGGGTTAATAAGTAAAAGGAAGATACAATCAGTATCATGGAGATAGCTTTTAAATAAACTAAAAAAGCCTCGTTTGCTGCTTCTTAAACGAGGCTTTTTTCTTGTAAAAATGGAGTTAGATTATATACTATTTGGTTATTTTTTTTGCTTTCCCGGATTTCAAACTAAATTTCAACCATAAGAAACCAACAGTTCCTGCAATAAAGGAAGCAATCAAAATTGCAATTTTAGAATAGATAATTACTTCTTCTCCGTCGTTTTTAAAAGCAAGCAAGGTTATGAAAATAGACATCGTGAAACCTATTCCGCCCAGCATTCCTGCGCCCAGAATACTGCTCCATCTTAGATCTCTTGGAAGCGTACAAATCCCTAAACTCACAGCAAGAAACGAAAACAACCATATCCCTAATGGTTTTCCAACCACGAGGCCTAGCATAATTCCAATCGTGTTGGGATGATTCAAGCCTTCATACCAATCTGATTTTATGGCAATACAAGTATTTGCTATAGCAAACAAAGGAAGAATAAAAAAGGCAACTGGTTTGTGTAAAAAATGCTGTAATCGGTACGAAGATGTTTTTTTGTCACCATTTCCAAACGGAATTACAAAAGCCAATAATACTCCGGTTATCGTCGCGTGAACCCCAGAATTCAGCATGAAATACCACATCGCCGCTCCACCAATCAAATAAGGAATTAGGCTGTGTACTTTTCTTCGGTTCAGGATAAACAAACCGCCCATAATGGCAAAAGCAATAAGCAAATTCATATAAGCAATCGTGTCTGTGTAAAATATGGCAATTACCACAATGGCACCTAAATCATCGATTACGGCAAGCGCAGTCAAAAACACTTTCAGTGATGTAGGTACGCGATTTCCTAAAAGGGACAGAATACCAATGGCAAATGCAATGTCGGTCGCCATAGGGATTCCGGCTCCGTTTTGTGTAATAGTTCCATAATTCAGCAGTAAAAAGATTCCTGCCGGGAAAACCATGCCGCCCAAGGCTCCAAAAATGGGTAAAGCCGCATTTTGAATACTGGATAATTCTCCTTGATACATTTCGCGTTCTAATTCTAAACCGATGAGAAGAAAGAATATAGCCATTAAACCATCATTAATCCAATGTGTTATCGAATGGCTGCCAATATTGGTTTCCCAAAACGCAATGTAGCCGGTTTGAATTGGCGAATTGGCTAATAAAAGAGAGAGTATCGTAACAAAAAGTAATAATAGGCCACCTGCTTTTTCACTTTCAAAAAAAGCTTTGAATGTTTTTGTTAATTTCATTTTTTGGTTTTCATTTATTATAAGCATGAATTTTATAATAAAAAATTCAGAGGGCTAATTTACAAATTACAACTTTAATCTCCGTTGTTAAAACAATAAACCGTAATTTTTTTGTTAATTTGAAGTATCAAAAACCGAACAATTATGGACATCAAAATCCTTCACATAGACAGCAATCATCCCGTACTTTGGGATCAATTACAGCATTCCGGATTTATAAATCACAGTGATTTCAATTCTTCAAAAGAACAAATCGAAGCCAAAATTCAAGACTATCAAGGGATTGTAATTCGGAGCCGATTCAAGATTGACAAAACATTTTTGGACAAAGCCACTAATTTGCAATTTATTGCGCGCGTGGGAGCAGGATTAGAGAGTATCGATTGTGAATATGCCACATCCAAAAACATCACGCTGATCGCGGCTCCGGAAGGAAACAGAAATGCGGTTGCCGAACATACATTGGGAATGATTTTGTCACTTTTTAATAAATTAAACCAAGCCGACAGCGAGATACGTTCAGGACACTGGAATCGGGAAAGCAATCGCGGTCATGAACTCGACGGTAAAACGGTGGGAATTATTGGTTACGGAAACATGGGAAAATCTTTTGCAAAAAAACTTCGTGGTTTTGATGTCAAAGTGTTGTGTTACGATATTAAGGAAAATGTAGGTGATGCTAATGCGAAACAACTTTCACTAGCAGAATTTCAGCAAAAAGTGGATGTCGTAAGTTTGCATATTCCGTGGACTCCCGAAACGGATAAAATGGTTGACAGTGATTTTATCAATGGATTTACTAAACCCTTTTGGATTATAAATACATCTCGCGGTAAGAATATTGTTACTGCCGATTTGGTTGCGGCCATGCAATCTGATAAAATCCTCGGTGCTGGTTTGGATGTTTTGGAATACGAGAAATTGTCTTTCGAGACTCTTTTTAATGATAACCACACCCCAGAAGCTTTTCAATATTTGTTGAAAGCCAAGAATGTAATTTTGACGCCGCATGTTGCCGGTTGGACATTTGAAAGTCACCAGCGATTGGCTCAAGTAATTGTAGATAAGATAAAAACTAAATATTTTGGTCAAGCCAAAGATGTAGAGCCGGAGCAACGCGTGACAGGAATTGGCGGTTTCTTTTTTAAATCAAAAAATTCAAAAGAACTGGTTGCTTGGTATGCAAAACACTTGGGTTTAAAAACCGATCAATATGGTGCTACTTTCTGGTGGAAAGACAAAGAGGGTAATGATTGTTCTACACAGTGGTCGCCATTTGTGGAGGACACCACTTATTTTGCACCAAGTGAGAAACAATTCATGCAAAATTTCCGAGTGCATGATTTAGAGAATTTATTAAAAAAATTATCGGATGAGGGTGTAACAATTGTGGGTGATATGGAGTCTTATGAGTATGGAAAATTTGGTTGGATTCTGGATAGCGAGGGAAATAAGATCGAACTTTGGGAACCAACAGATAAAGCATTTCAATAAAATTTTATATTTTTAACCGCTGAAAAACAAGCTAATACCAATAATTTATGGAAAACTTGAAAAATGAAGAATGGAATAATCCGCTTCCAGTACGACAAAACAACAAGAGACTTGCGGCAGGGCTGCTTGCTATTCTTTTAGGACCTTTAGCGATTCACAAATTTTTTTTAGGTTACACTACAGTAGGGATTATTTGGTTAGTAATTAGTTTATGCACTTGTGGAACCGTAACCGGTTTATTGGGACTTATTGAAGGAATAATTTATTTAACAAAATCTGACGAAGAGTTTTACCAAACGTATCAAGTTGGTAAAAAAGCATGGTTTTAATACATAAAAAATCCCGAATAAGTTCGGGATTTTTTTTATAAACAGGCATTCTGCAGTCAATCTTCTTTCTCGCTCAGTTTGCGTTCCAATTCAGCCTGAAACTCTTCCATTACCGGTTTCATAGTGCTTTCCGGAATATCTGCAATTCGGATGTACATCAATCCATCAACGGCATTATTAAATAACGGATCCACATTAAAAGCGACCACCTTCGCGTTTTGTTTGATGTATTTTTTGATCAAAACCGGCAAACGCAAACTTCCTGGTTCGAGCTCATCAATAATTTTATCAAACTTATTTAAATCGGATTCAGCTTCATCAAAAATGAAATCTTTATCGGCATCCTTCAGTTTGACCTTGTACGCTTTCTTCGGATGAATGTATTGCGCAATATACGGATCGTAATAATTAGACTTCATGAATTCAATCATCAGTGATTTCGAAAAATCAGAAAATTGGTTGCTGATACTCACGCCTCCCAATAAAAATTTATGTTCCGGATAGCGTAAAGTGGTATGCATAATTCCTTTCCAAAGCAAGAAAAGCGGCATTGGTTTTTGTTGGTATTCTTTGATGATAAAGGCGCGCCCCATTTCTATGGATTTGTGCATCATATCATGTAATTCTGGTTCAAATCGGAAGAGATCATTGAGGTAAAAACCATTTATTCCATATTTCGGATAAATTTCTGAACCCAATCCCATTCGGTAGGCACCGGCAATTTTATTAGCTTCATTATCCCATAAAAACAGGTGATGGTAATATTGATCGTGCTTGTCTAAATCAATAGACTCATTGGTTCCTTCGCCAACTTCTCTAAAAGTTATTTCTCGAAGACGGCCAATTTCGTGCAGGATATTGGGTATTTTTTTTGCTTCAGCGAGAAACACTTCGTAATTTTTACTTTGTAAAAGACGACAATCCGTACTTCGCAATGCATCCACTTCCTTCGTCATTTTGTCCTGATTGGCGGGAGTGACAATTTTCTTTGGACTTTTAAGAATTTTTAAAGTAGGTGTTGGCAAAAAAGTGCTTTCTTTTTCAAAAGGATTTGCCAGCATGTACGTTTTCTTTCGTAAAAATTCTGAGTATTCCTCGAGCGTAGTATGTTCGTTTTGTTCGCTTACTGAAATCGGTTTCCCAATGCGCACTTTTATCACACGATGTTTCTGGCTAAATACTTCTGACGGTAGTTTTGCGGTCCTAAAAGTCCCGCTGATTTTAGAAAGCAAATAAAATAACCGACTGTTTTTAGCATGAAAATAAATGGGAACGACAGGAACTTGGGCTTTTCGGATTACTTTAATAGCGCCTTCTTCCCAAGGTTTATCTACCATTAATTTTCCGTCTTTATAGGTTGAAACTTCTCCTGCAGGGAAAATACCTAACGGTTTTCCGTCACTCAAATGGCGAAAAGTTTCTTTTATTCCTACCACACTCGATTTAGTATCCTTATGATTTTCAAAAGGATTCACCGGCATGATGTATTTTTTGAGCGGTTCAATGCGATGCAAAAGGAAATTAGCGATAATTTTGAAATTTGGTTCTCTTTCCAGCATCAATTTTAATAACAGAACTCCGTCAATTCCTCCTAACGGATGATTTGAAATGGTGATATACGCACCTTCTTTTGGCAATCGTTTTAAATCCTCTTCAGGTATTTCAAATTTTATTTGTAAATCATCTAGAATTCCATTTAAAAAGGCAACATCCTGAAGATGTTTATTTCTGTCATATACTTTATTTAAGGTAGAGATTTTTAGCGCCTTCATCAGCATCCAGCCGGAAAAAGTACCTAAAACTCCGTACTTATCTGCATTTATTGCTTTTGCAACTTCTTTCGCGGTTACTAAACCCATGTATTTTTTGTTTTTTTTGGAGCAAGAAACAAAGATAGCAAAAAACTCCATTTTCTCTATTTTTCTCAATCAAACTTGTACTTTTTTGTTACATTTGGAACCCACATTCAAACAATATAATTTTTTCCGAGAAAATAAAAAAGTGGGTTCCTGACAACCGCAGGGGAAGATAATTTTCCGGAAGAAATTCAAATTTTTTTTAAATGAGAATTATTTCATACAACGTAAACGGAATCAGAGCCGCCATTTCTAAAGGATTTATCGATTGGTTGCAACACGCAAATCCGGATATTATTTGTCTACAGGAAATTAAAGCGACCGAAGATCAAATCCCTGTCGAAGATATCACAAAAGCAGGTTATCCGTACCAATACTATTATTCAGCAACGAAAAAAGGATACAGTGGTGTAGCGATTCTCTCTAAAATCAAACCCAACAACGTCTTTCACGGCACCGGAATTCACCACATGGATTTCGAAGGAAGAAACCTTCGTGCTGATTTTGATGATTTTTCGGTGATGAGTTTGTACCTGCCATCGGGAACAAATATTGATCGATTGGATCATAAATTCACATTCATGGATGATTTTCAAACTTACATCAACGAACTAAAAAAAGAAATGCCAAACCTTATTATTTGTGGCGACTACAACATTTGTCACGAGGCAATTGATATTCACGATCCTGTCCGCAACAAAAATGTTTCGGGATTTTTACCACAGGAGAGATCTTGGCTAGATGGATTCATGAAGTTGGGATTTGTTGATAGTTTTCGCCATTTCAACTCTGAACCGCACCAATATTCGTGGTGGAGTTACCGCGCCGGAGCCCGAGGAAACAACAAGGGTTGGCGTATCGATTACAATTTAGTCAGCGATACTTTAAAACATAAATTAAAAAGAGCCGTTATTTTATCCGATGCCGTTCATTCGGATCATTGTCCGGTTTTAGTGGAATTAGAGTAACAATTTTAGGAGCTGTTTCCCGCTATCCGTTACAATCTTTCTCGTCCTAAACTTGTTTCAGGATCCTGAAACAAGTTCAGGACTAGAAAGGATTTTCACTTTTATCGGGGCTAGGGCATCCGATTATAATTTAATTTTTGCTTTCATCGCAACTTAAGAAACAACATAAATACCAACAAAATGATTAAAAGAGTTTCCATCGGATTATTAGTACTGGCGCTTTCCACTTCCTGCGTAACCAAGAAAATATACAATGATTTAGAAAGTAAATACGCCGATTCCAAAAAAGAAAATAGAAGTTTAGCAGATGATAATGCCGATTTGCTAAAAGCTAAAAACCAATTAGAATTAGACCGCGACGAGTTAAAAACTGATTTAAGCAAATCCAAAGCGGAATTGGATAAATTGAAAGCAGATTACGCGACGGCTCATAATAAGTTCAAAGTCTTGCAGGATTCGTACGTCGCTTTAGAAAAAAATAGCGGAGACGCTTTGCAAAGCAACATGAAGAAAAATCGTGATTTGCTGGAACAATTAGACGAAAAAGGAAAAGCATTGGCATTCGAACAAGAGCGATTGAGCAAAAGCGCACAACGTTTGCAAGAACTGGAAGATTTGATCGCTGCCAAAGAAGCCAGCATGAAAAAACTAAAAGAAACCTTGTCGAAAGCCTTGAATAGTTTTGAAGGAAAAGGGCTGACCGTTCAACAAAAAAACGGGAAAGTGTATGTTTCCATGGAGAACAAATTACTTTTCAATTCGGGAAGTTGGGCTGTAGGTTCCGAAGGTAAAAAAGCAGTTGTAGAATTAGGTAAAGTTTTGGGTGACAACCCGGATATTTCCGTGCTTATTGAAGGTCATACAGATGATGACGCGTTCGCGGCTTCAGGTCCTATTGCGGACAACTGGGATTTATCGACCAAAAGAGCGACGGCAATTGTCGCTATTTTGAGTGAAAACAAGAAAATCAACAAGGAAAATCTAACGGCTGCCGGAAGAGGAGAATTTTCACCATTGGGAAGCAATGCAACCGCGGAAGGAAAAGCGAAGAACCGTAGAATTGAAATCATTCTGACGCCAAGATTAGATGAAATTGCCGAAATGTTGAATGAGATAAATTAAGATTAAAAGATCTAATGTTATAATTTTTACCATATCGGTATTTAATTGCTTATTCAAAATGAAACTTAATGTTGCAATGGTTTAAAAAAAGAACTTTCCTATAACTACCGCCAATTTGCTAATTTTATCTTTCGATTGAAGGCTTTTAATTTGCGAATTTGCGGTTATATTTTGTAAAATTTTCTCAATTTTCTGTTAACAGCAAATGGTAACGACAAACTAATTTTATCTTTGTTTTCGAAAAAACATAATACAATTCCCTTCAATATGAAATACACCACTTTACCTAATACTGATGTAAAAGTCAGCAAAATTTGCCTTGGAACCATGACTTTTGGACAACAAAATACAGAAGCTGATGGCCATGCCCAAATGGATTATGCCTTAGAAAACGGAATCAATTTCTTTGATACTGCCGAAATGTATTCGGTTCCGGCGCGTGAAGAAACGTACGGAAGTACAGAGAAAATCCTAGGAACCTGGTTCAAAAAAACAGGTAAAAGAGAAGAAATAGTTTTGGCTTCTAAAATTGCTGGACCCAATCCAAATTTCACATACATGCGTGAGAAAAATGATTTTTCGCCCGCCAGCATCAAATTTGCTTTAGACCAAAGTTTACAACGCTTACAGACGGATTACATTGATGTGTATCAATTGCATTGGCCGGAACGTAAAACGAACTTTTTCGGACAACGCGGTTTCAAAGTACAAGAAGATGGTTGGGAAGATAACATTCATAACGTTTTGGAGACATTAGACGGTTTTATTAAAGAAGGAAAAATTAATCACATCGGACTTTCTAATGAAACGCCGTGGGGAATTATGCGTTTTCTGGAAGAAAGCAAATACAACGATTTGCCAAGAATAAAAACGATTCAAAATCCATATTCGCTATTAAATCGACTTTTTGAAAACGGTTCCGCTGAGATTTGCATCAGAGAAAATGTCGGTTTATTGGCTTATTCGCCAATGGCTTTTGGAGTTTTATCCGGTAAATTCCTTACAGGTGAAAGTCTTCCAAATGCCAGAATAAAATTATTCCCACAATTTTCCAGATACAACAGCACACAAAGTACCGAAGCTACACGCTTATATCAGGAAATCGCCAAGAAAAACGGATTGTCTTTAACAGAATTGTCTTTGGCATTTGTATCGCAACAGCCATTTGTAACGAGCACAATTATTGGCGCAACCACATTGGAACAATTAAAAGAAAATATTAATACGATTCAAGTATCACTTTCGGATGAGATTTTAATGGCGATTGATGAGGTGCAAGCGGTAATTCCTGACCCGGCACCATAAATTAATTTTAACCACAAAGTTCACGAAGTTTTATACTTTAGGATCACAAAAAATCAGTTCAAATCTTTGTGAAATTCGCGCTTTCTTTGTGAACTTTGTAGTTAAATTTTAAGAATTAAAGGTCAAATTCGTCATCAACGGCCACGGAATCCACTTTAATTTGCGTGGAATCTTGTACTTTAAATTTGATAAAAGATTTTGCAGGTCCTGAAATCAATATGGGTAAGGACTTGTAAATAGTGTCTTCAGGAGTTAAAAGCCCTCTTCGAAACATGATATTTGTTAAGAACGATTCTTGTTGTATCGCAAAATCTTTCAACATCCCTTGATCGTTGAACTGATACATGAATTTTTTCGGACTTGGAATAATTCTGGCGAGATACAAGCATTCGTTCAGCGATAATTCCGAGGGTGTTTTTTGAAAGTAAAACTGACTCGCTTCACCAATTCCATAGACATTTGGACCCCATTCGATAATATTAAAATACACTTCGAGCATGCGCTCCTTGCTCACAATCCGGTTGTTTTCTAGAATGTAAACCAATAAAATCTCTTCCAGTTTACGCGACACTGTTTTCTCTCGACTGAGAAAAACATTTTTCACTAACTGCATGCTGATGGTACTGGCACCGCGCGAGAATTTTTTGGTTTTAATATTTTTGATGATCGATTGTTTGAAAGCTTCTTTGATAAACCCACGATGCGAAAAAAAAGAAGGATCTTCCGTTGTCAAAACCGATTTTCTTAAATACGGCGAAATTTGGTCCAGCGGCGTGTAATTTGCATTAGCCGAACCCACTAAAACCGGGCGCTGCAACACGTTTTTTATAAGTGCCCGATACACAAATTCACCATTAAGTTTGTTGAGATTGGCTTTACCATATTTGGTAATTTTTAAATTTTCTTTCTTCAATTTACTGTGGAAAACCAACTGATTGGGTTTGTTTTGATTATATGCAAAATCCAATTTATAATCAAAAGTACCGCTGGCTTTCATTCCTTGAAAATTGGCAAATAAACCGTCAGGAAGCGAAGTAATAAAGTCTTGCGCTTTCATTTTTGGGATGTTTACTTTGAGTTTATAAATCGTATCTTTTTCCGTTTCATAAGCCGCGTAAGGATGAAATTTTATCTTGTTCAATTGAACCGTTGAGTTGCTGTCAATTGAAATAAAATTAGAACCCAATAAAAATCGGTAATCAAATCTGGCGTTTTTTAGCAATACATCTTTACTGGCAATTTTTGGGTGGTTAATTTTTAAATTAGCAATAGCCATAAAACCATCAATATGTAATTCGTCGCCGTCTTTATCTATGTTTTGAATATTCAATCGGATAGAATCAAAACTCGATTTCAGGTTAAAACGTTCGTCTAAATAAGGCATTTGGATGGCGCCAGTATCTATATTTACAAAACGGATATCGGCTTTTTTGTTTCTTGGATCGGCAAAACCTTTGATTTTCCAGCGTTGTGAAATGGTGTTGGTTTGAACTTTTATTGAAGCTTCCAATTGCTTACTGACCAATAGCAATTTTTGAAAATTGATGGTTGCTTTTTTCCCGTTATCATTGAGTCGGAAAGAAAGATTGTCCAAAATCATATCTGTCGGGACTAAATTCAATGCTTTTGAGATGATGTTGTAAGCAAACTGTGCGTAATCTCTTTTCTCGTCGCGAATCTCAGTTTGAATGTCTTTATTTAGAAAAGCATCGTAATTTCCTGTTTTCCCTTTTTTTATCAGCTGTACAAAACCATTTTGTATTTCTAAAGTTCCAAGTTGTACATCGCCCATAACCAAGCGCAATAAATTGACGCTGGTTTTTAATTTTTGTATTCTTAGAAGCGTGTCGGCATTTTTTGGAACCAATATTATTTCAGTAAGATTCAAGCCCGATAATCCGTCAAAAGAAGCTTTTTTTATTGTAAAAGTACTATTATAATCCACTGCCATTTCATGGGTAACTTTTGCAATCGTCTGCTGTAAAACGGCATCACGAAACATATAAAAACCAATAATAAAAACTGCAAATAGTACAAAAAGTATTTTTGCAACTAAAAATATTTTTTGTTTTTTCATAAATGGTTTAATAAGTAATAGAATCTAAAACAACAGGCGTTTGGAATATTGGACATAAAGAAAAGGAAAATAATACTAAAGGAAAGTTTTTTATAATTTTCTTTAGAAGGTTGATTGGGAAAATGATTGATATTCCATTTTAAGACATAAAAAAACTACAACATAACTGAGTTGTAGTTTTTTTATGTCTTAGAAGTAGGGATATTAGCTGTTGGGTTCCGGTTTTTTATATTCGGAAGGGTTGTAATAACGTCTTACTTTTTCCACAATTTGGTTTAAGGTCATTTTGTCTGCGGTTTCTACTGCTTTTAGTTTTCCGGGTTCGATTAAATTTCCGTCCATTAATTTTTTTTCTAACTTTGTTTTGGTTTGTGCCGGACCAAAAACAATAAGTTCATCTGATTTTTTGACATAAGACAAAACGGATTTTATAAAGTAATTGAGTTGTTCTTCTTTTCGAGCCTCAAATTGTGATTCGTTAGTGCTATGATGGCTGTCGCTGGAGAAAGTGCCTTTGTTGCCTTCCCTGTTGTGATATACGTTGTTTTCAACCTCAGAATCTATTTCAGTAATTTTTTCTGTATCACCATCAAGAGCAACAATTATTGCTTTTGAGGAATCTATCCAAATGCCAGTTTGTCTTTTCATGTCTTTGATTTTTAAGTTAAAGTAGATTGTTTTAAAACAGCTTTATTTTGATTTTCATTCAATCCGTTGGGTGTAATTCGATGTGTTTAATTTTTTTGAATCCACTCTGACTTCGCCCTGTGCAGGCTAGACACATAGATTATAAAGTTTCGGAAGGCGTTTCACTTTTTTAAGGAAAATTGTAGTTGTGTGAACCCAATAATTGTCCTATCTAACTCTTTTTCTCTATGTTTCTTTGTGGTTCATTTTTTTATTTATGATTAGTTAAAATTTTATTAATTACGCCCAACCGGTATTCATTTAGTTTTCATCCATTTAAAATGAACGTCAGTTCGCTTATTAAAACTTGTTCTGATTTATTTTTTCCTGAAAACGAAGAAGCGATGGCGTTGGCAGTTTTTAGAATTAAGGCATTAATTTCCGTCGTGAACAATTGCTGATGTTCTGTTCTGAAAATTTTAAAGTCGGAAATCACTTGTTCCAATTCCCATTCATTTGCGACCAGCCGGTCAAAAACAATTTCGATTTCATAAGCGGTGTCATCGCCAAATTCATTGAAATTGTTTTCCAGCGAAAGCAATTCCTTCTCAAGGTTTTATTTCAGTTTCTCTATTTCCTCTCTACCAATTGTTTTGTCAATGGCAGCAATATAATAAAACACCTTGCCTAAATGTTCGTATAAATGAGTCATAGTTTGACGTGAAGGTTTCATTTTATTTTCGTAATGCATTGTTAAACATAAAGTTACAAAAATTAATTAATTCTTCTTCTGAATTGTTGTTTTTCTTTAAAATAAGGAATTTTTAAAGTGACTCAAGGAAAGTTGAAGAAGTTAAAAAGTACTATTTCGTTTTTGCATCCAAAAAAGACAACAGATTGTCAGTTTCCAGTTTTTGATTGGCGTATTTTAATTGAAGTTCAGAACCTTCGCCCATTCTATTGTAGTATTCCAACGCTTTTTTTGCAAAGAAGCGTTTATGAAAATATTGAAGTTCAGGAATTTAAGGAAATGTTTTATGAAAAAGCATTTCGTAATAGGCTTGCCATTCTCTTTCATTTTTATCTTCAATCAAGTTTTCTGTCATTTTTTGACCCATGTGAATCATTTCATGCAGTAGCAAATTGAGCATTAAGTGCAGCGGATATTTGAAAGTGTTTTCAGGAATGCGGATAATTTGGGGTTCGCCAAGAGCGCCTTCGGTAGTCATTAGGATAAATTCTGGTTTGGCTTTTTCCCTCAATTCGAAGCCTTTAAAATTTGGGTTTTCTAAACCATATTCTTGTATTAAAAACCTGGCAGCAGCAATGGTTTCTCCAAGTTCATGAAAGGTATTGACGATTTATAAATGTTCTGGATACGATTTCATTTTAGGTTATTACTATTTTGTGTTATTTGCTGACTGTAATGGGAATGGATTGCAGATTTTCGCTATGGTTGTGTTAATATGCCCGAGCCGTGGGGTTTTGTGTTGTGGTTATATAATATTTTTTCTTATAATTTGTTTTGTTGTATTGTAAAGTGGATTGTGGTCCCTTTATTTAATTCTGATGTTGCCCAGATTTCCCCATTTAGTTTTTCAACTATCTTTTTGCAAGAGGCTAAACCTAAGCCGCTACCGTCAAACTCTTCTTGATTATGTAAACGTTTGAATGGTTCAAAAATAGTTTTGAGATATTCTGGTTTTATGCCTATTCCGTTATCTTCTATTGAAAAAGTAAAGATAGAGTTCGATTCTTCGAGCTTTATATTCAATTGTGTGCGTGTTCCTTTTATTTGATATTTTAAGGCATTACTCAATATATTTTTGAATAATACGATCAGTGCCGTACGTGAACTTTTTATTACCGGCATTGTGTCAATATTGATTTCTGGCTTGTGACCATCGATATTTTCAGTTAGTTCTTCAAAAATAGATGTAATCAATAAGTTCACATCGATGGACTCAAACTCTTTGGTAATAAAACCTCCTTTTGCATAATCCAGTAAATCATGTATCAAAAGGTTCATTCTAGTAGTGGTGTTGTTAATTAATTTAAAGAATGTTTGGTCGGTATCGTCCCATAAATCCTCGTGTTTCACCTTGATAATTTTTAGCGCTGCTTGAACAGAACCTAACGGTTGCTTCAAGTCATGTGATGCCATTGCCGAAAAAGCTTCCATGTTTGAAGAGTATTCCTGTAATTTTTGCTGATAAGAGACCAACAGTTTATTTTTCTTTCTAAGATCTAATAAAAACATTACCTGATTTGATAAACTTTGCAGTGCTTCAGTTTGTGCTGCGGATAATTTACCGGGCTTTTGGTCTATGACGCACAATGAACCTAAAGCAAAACCTTCGGAAGTAACGAGTGGAATACCATAATAAAAAACGATATTAGGGTGACCCGTCACCAAGGGGTTCGCGGCAAATTGAGGATTTACACGAGCATCTGTAACTTCGAAATGCGACTGAGGATCTGCAATAGCATGTGCGCAAAAAGAATGCTCCAATGGTGCCGGTTCACCTTCCCCAAGTCCTAAATTTGACTTGAAATACTGACGCTCACTATCAATGAAATTGATTAGTGATATTGGCGTATTACAAATTGAAGAAGCAATTTTTGTTAAATCATCAAACATTTTTTCCGGAAGAGTGTCCATTATATCAAACTCCATCAATGCTTTTACACGCTCTATTTCATTATCGTTTTCTAGAGTCTTCATATTTTTATGTCTTACTTTCAGTATGATTATTTTTCTTTAGTTTAATGTTCCCTTATTGAGGAACAATATTTATTCCTTAGATTTTTCTTTAACAGTGTAATTTGCCTTTAATTTTTTTCTAAATTATTTATCATCAATACCAGCAATTAGTTAGTAATAAAATTTTACAAAAGTAAAATAAAAGATGACATTTGTTAAACCCTGTAGCGCATACTCGTAATCTCTTCACTATACAAATCTATAACTAAAGCTTCTACTTCATACACCAAGCATTCGTAATTTCTTGCAGCAATGAGCCTATAAAAAGGAATGTTATTTTAAATATCAGCCAAACAATTCACTCGCCACATCTTCAATTTTGGCTACTAATCTGATTTTAATTCCGGTATTTTTCAACGCAATTTTATTGTATTTGGATACAAAAATGGTCGAAAAACCTAATTTTTCTGCTTCCTGAATGCGTTGGTCTACGCGGTTTACCGGACGTATTTCACCAGAAAGTCCTACTTCGCCGGCAAAGCAAAAATCTTTATTGACTGCAATGTCTTCATTCGATGATAAAATGGCGGCAACAACAGCCAAATCGATCGCAGGATCATCTACTGAAATTCCTCCTGTTATATTTAGGAAAACGTCTTTGGCGCCAAGTCTAAAACCAGCTCTTTTCTCTAATACGGCCAGAATCATATTGAGTCTTTTGGCATTATAACCCGTGGTGCTGCGTTGCGGTGTTCCGTAAACTGCGGTGCTTACCAAGGCTTGGATTTCAATCATCAACGGGCGCATGCCTTCTAAAGTGGACGCAATTGCTGTTCCTGATAATTGTTCGTCTTTGTGAGAAATTAATATTTCTGAAGGATTAGAAACTTCGCGCAAACCATTGCCCAGCATTTCATAAATACCAATTTCGGCAGTAGATCCGAAACGGTTTTTTAACGAACGTAAAATGCGATACACGTGATTCCGGTCGCCTTCAAATTGTAAAACCGTATCTACCATGTGTTCCAGTATTTTTGGTCCGGCAATATTTCCGTCTTTGGTAATATGACCAATCAGAATCACGGGAATATTGGTTTCTTTGGCAAATTTAATTAGTTCGGCGGTGGTTTCACGAATCTGAGAAATACTTCCGGGAGTGGATTCAATATAATCCGTATGAAGCGTTTGAATGGAATCGATAATCACGATTTCCGGTTGTATGGCTTCAATTTGCTTGAAGATATTTTGTGTTTTGGTCTCGGTAAGAATATAGCAATTGTCTCCGCTGGGTGTGATTCTTTCGGCACGCATTTTTATTTGCTTCTGACTTTCCTCGCCCGAAACATATAAGGTTTTATACGGTAATTTTAAAGAAATTTGAAGTAATAGCGTACTTTTTCCAATGCCGGGTTCACCGCCCAAAAGAATTAAGGAGCCGGGAACTATTCCGCCACCCAGAACGCGATTCAATTCGCCATCAGTGGTGTCCATTCGGATTTCTTGCGCTGAATCAATTTCGTTTATTCGTAATGGTTTTGGTGCCTTACTGCTGGTAGAGGTTTCGCTTTTCCAAGTTGTTTTTTCTTGTTTTTGGATAATCTCCTCTGCAATGGTATTCCATTCTTTACAAGAATTGCATTGTCCTTGCCATTTTGCATATTGTGCGCCACAGTTTTGGCAAAAAAAAGTTGTTTTTACTTTTGACATTATTTTTTTGGTGTTTGACTGGTCATATCATCGTATTTTTCCATCATCATATTTTTTGTCAGGTTGCCAATTTCCTCTAATTGGGACGCGGTTTGATAACGTTTTGCCGCTTTTTTAAGGTCGCCCATTTTTTCATACATTAAACCCAATTCATAATCGGCTAGCATTGATTTTGGATAATTTTTGTTGGCAATTTCAGCTAATTTATCCAGTTCTGAATAGGCTTTATTTTTAAGAATTGCAGCTTCAATAGCTTTGAAGTCGTTGACGCGAATGGGCATTTTTAGACCTAAATTTTTAGACAAAACCTCGTATTTATTAGTCAGGTAATCTACATATCCCGATTGAAGTATGACAATTTTCTCCGAATATTCGGTAGAAGAAATAGGTTTATAAGTGTCGAAAAATTGGTACAAAGCATTTGGAATCGAATACAGAACCAGTGAATAATGGGAAGCTCCTGCAAAATTATCAAACTTATAATTAAGTAACGGATTCGTCACCTGTTTTATACTGGTGTCTAATTTCTTGATGGATGTCTGTAGTTTTTTTACATCGCCATCACCATTTGACTGATAATAAAAAATTGGTTGTTTGAGTTTTGAAAGTTGCTCCGGAATGCGATTTTCCATATCAGGCGCTAATTCGGGGCTTAATGAAATATAGGCATTGAAAATGGGATTGTCTTTATACAGAAAAAAGTTCAAAAAACCAGCAGTCGTGTCATGACCGGCGATGATGCGGAAAGGCGCAACAGGGTATTTTTTTTCAATGTATGGTAGTAATTCCGTGCCAATAAACTCAAAAAATTTCGCTCCTTTTCCAGAAGGTACGCCATCTGCTTCGTCATAATTGCAATCGTCAAATCGTTCCTTATTTTTGTTTTGGCTGATGCCAACGATAATGGTTTCCGGTAAATCATCCCAATAGGCTCCATAATTTAAAGCGCCAAAGAAAGGTTCAAACAAGTAATCGCCGTCCAATAAAACGAGAATCGGGTATTTTTTATTAGGGTTTTTTTCAAAAGAAGGCGGAAGTCCAATGGTGATTTCCCGACTTTCACCAAGCACTTGAGAATCGAAAGCAATCGTAGTTTTTTGTGAAAATGCGGAAACAGAAAAGAGTAATAAGAGTATTAGTTTTTTCATGATTTAGTTTGTTTTAGAAATTATGGTTTGCTCTAAATAAGAGCAAGCAATATAAACATTATTACTTTTAATTAAAAATCAATGCCAGTAAATGTTAAGAATGCGCTTTGATTTCAAGGGCGAAATCAGCGTTTATTTGTTTAGAAAAACAGCGTTAAAAAAAACAGCTACTGATTCTCGGTTTTTAAAATACAAAATCAAAGAATAAGTAGCTAAAAAAATAGTTTTTGGTTTTTTATTCGAATATAAATTAAGTCAACGAATTGTCATTTTCATTTGGAAAAATAACCCATGGTTTGAAAGTTTTAGCTTCTTCAAAATCCATGCTTGCATAGGAAATGATGATGATGATATCGTCTTTTTGCACTTTTCTGGCAGCAGGTCCGTTGAGTGTTATGGTTCCTGAATTTTTCTCGCCTTTGATTGCGTAAGTATCAAAACGTTCTCCGTTATTGATGTTTACGATAGAGACTTTT
This sequence comes from Flavobacterium sp. DSR2-3-3, assembly GCF_049896585.1. Lineage (NCBI taxonomy): Bacteria > Pseudomonadati > Bacteroidota > Flavobacteriia > Flavobacteriales > Flavobacteriaceae > Flavobacterium > Flavobacterium sp. DSR2-3-3. Next base: position 354,284 of record NZ_JAFCUP010000001.1, on the reverse strand, counting down.
TCGCCTTCAATAATATTTGAAGCTTCTAGTAATGACTCGTCAATAGTGATGGATCCGATGTAATTTAAATCGGCGCCGGTTACTTTAACGCGGTGAATTTTTGATTTTAATACTTGAATTTGCATGCTACAAAAGTAAATTAATTTAATGAAATGGTGTCAATCAAACGAATATTGTTGACTAATACGGCAATAAAAGCACGGTATTTTTTATTTTTATTTTTTCGTGTACACGATAAAAGAGTTGCTTCGTCCGCAATGGTGAAGTATTCTAATGTAAAGTGAGGATTGTTGCCGAATGATTTTTGAACCCATCCGGAGATTTCAGCGGTGCTTTTTGTTGCAAACTGCTCACGTACATTAGTTAGCACTTTGTAAATAATGGCAGCTTCATCTCTTTCCTGCGCTGACAAACGCTCGTTTCTGGAGCTCATGGCTAGATGATTAGATTCTCTGTAAATAGGACAACCAATTACGTTTACTTCTAAGTAATTTTTAGCAACCATCTTTTTTACGATTTGCAATTGTTGAAAATCTTTTTCGCCAAAATATGCGTTAGTAGGTTCAATAATTTCAAAAAGTCGCTTTACAATAGTACCTACACCATTGAAATGTCCGGGTCTAAATTTGCCTTCCATTTGGTTTTCCAATCCGTCGAAGTAGAACGATTCCGTGACTGGTTTTCCGTCATAAATATCCTCGACAGTTGGAGCGTACAAAATGATATTTGGATTCAGATTGGTAAGTTTTTTTACGTCATCATCCAGCGTTCTGGGGTATTTTTTTAGGTCTTCTGGATTGTTGAATTGGGTAGGATTTACAAAAATACTGACAACTGTAATGTCGTTTTCCAGCAATGATTTCTGCATTAAAGCCAAATGACCTTGATGTAAAGCACCCATCGTTGGAACAAATCCAATAGTGGAATGGATAGTTTTTATAGATTTCAAATAGTCCATTAAAGATGCTTTTCCGTAGAAAATATGCATGGCTGTATTATTAAAATTAAATGCAAACTTACTATTTTAGTTAATAACTGCATAAATTTTTGTAATTTTGCATGGTTTTTATTGCCAATAAATTAAGTAAATTACGATATGAAAGATAAGAGGATATTATATGTATCATCTGAAGTGGTGCCGTATCTCGCTGAAACCGAGGTCTCTTTAATGTCTTATGACGTTCCAAAAATGATTAATGATCAAGGTGGACAGATAAGAATTTTTATGCCAAGGTATGGAAATATTAACGAGAGAAGACACCAATTGCACGAGGTAATTAGACTATCGGGGATGAATTTGGTAGTTAATGACTTGGATATGCCGTTAATTATTAAAGTGGCTTCTATTCCAAAAGAAAGGATTCAAGTTTACTTTATTGATAATGACGAGTATTTCAAAAGAAAAGCTACGTTTGCTGATGAAGAAGGGGTGATGTATCCTGATAATGATGAACGTGCAATTTTCTTTGCAAAAGGAGTTGTTGAGACGGTTAAAAAACTCAATTGGGTTCCGGATATTATTCATGTTCATGGATGGATGGCCGCAATGCTGCCTATTTATATGAAGCATTTTTATAAAAACGAAGCATTGTTTTCGGAAACAAAGATTGTTACTTCTGTGTACAGCCAATCTTTTGAAGGGACTTTAAATGAAGAAATGATTAATAAAGTAAAATTTGATGGTGTTCCAGACGATGCAATAACAGATCTTGAGATTCCAAACTACGAAAATATCATCAAAGCAACTATCAAACATTCTGATGCAGTGATTATTGCTTCAGAAAACCTCTCTCCAAGTTTAACAAAATTTATAGAATCTTCAGGAAAACCTTTTTTACCTTTCGCACCGAAAGATGCATTCGCGGAAGCGTATACAAATTTCTACAGAAACGAGGTTCTTTAAATTAAACTTTTTTAATAAGTATGTACAATAATTCTTTTTTTAAGAAAATTCTTTTAGTAGCAAGTGTTGTTTTTTTATATTCTTGCGATAAAGATTATAACGAAATTGGTGGAGATTTAATCGGTGAAAATAATTTTGATTTTAAAAAAGAAACATACAGTGTTTCTGGTTACAATCAAAAAACAGGACCAATACAATCCAATAATCTTGAAGTAAATCCTTTGGGAATTTACAGTAGTACAAATTTTGGCGAAACAACCGCAAACTTCAATACTCAGTTAACTTTACCTGCTCTTATTACTTCAGTAAGTACAAAACCTTTTGTGGAAAGTGTAGTGCTTTCCATTCCGTATTACACAGACGCAGCCCAAACAAAAACGAATGCTGACGGAAGTCATGTCTATGCATTAGACTCTATTTATGGTCCGGATAAGGCTAAAATGAAATTAAGTATTTATGAATCAGGTTATTTTATGAGAGATGCGGATCCTATTGGAGGATTTCAACAATCTCAAAAATACTTTACAGATCAGAATACTGAATTCGATAATTTAAAAATTCCGACTCGTTTAAATGACAACGCTGATAAGGCTCAGAATGATGAGTTCTTTTTTAATCCTGCAGAGCATGTCGTTGTAACAACAGATACGGTAACGAAGGTGAAATCAACAGCATACATTGCTCCGGGAATGAAGCTGAATTTGAATAAGGATTATTTTAAAGCCAAGATTATTGATGCGGTTAATTCAGGTAAGTTAGCCTCAAATGAAGTTTTTAAAAATTATTTTAGAGGTCTTTATTTTAAAATGGAGAAATCCGGAGGCGGTCAAGGTAATTTAGCGATGCTGAATTTTAAAGGAGGCAAAATAACCATTATTTACAATGAGGATTTAGTTTCTACAACAGGTGGGGCTACAACACGAGTAAAGAAAACGATTGTTTTAAACATGACAGGAAATACTGTTAGTTTGTTGAATAACGATTTTAGCGTTAATGGAAGTGCATATGATGCCTTGCCAATTACTGGAAACACAACTGAAGGAGATGAGAAATTATTTTTAAAAGGTGGTGATGGTTCTGTAGCGGTTTTAGAGCTCTTTGATAAAACAGATGTAAAAGGATATGATGCTAATGGAGTGTTAACAGGTCCTAATAAAATTTCAGATCAATTAGATGACTTAAGAAACCCGGCAGATGGTAAAAAGATATTGATTAATGAAGCAAATCTTGTTTTTCATATTGATGCAGCCGCTATGGCCAACACTTATGAGCCACAAAGAATTTATTTGTATGATTTTAATAACAACCGACCTTTGACAGATTATTACCTGGACCCCACTACTAATAGTGCGAATCCAAAAAAATCGAAAATTGTTTTGGATGGCATTATAAAGAAGGATGCCACTAGTAAAAAAGGGGTGACCTACAAAATTAGAGTAACCAATCAAGTAAGAAATCTGATCAATAACAAGGATTCCATTAATGTTAAATTAGGTCTCGTAGTTACGGAAGACATTGGAATAATAACATCTTATAAGTTAAAAACTCCAAATACATTTATTTCTCAAGCGCCAAAGGCTTCTGTTATAAACCCATTAGGGACCATTTTGTACAGCGGAAAATCAACCGTAGCTGAGGCCAAAAGATTAAAACTTGAAATTTATTATACAAAACCTAATTAAACCAAGACTATGTGTGGAATTGTTGGATATATTGGATACAGAGAAGCTTATCCTATTGTAATTAAAGGATTGAAAAGACTCGAATATAGAGGCTATGATAGTGCTGGCGTCATGTTGTATGACGGTGAGAACTTAAAGGTTTCTAAAACAAAAGGAAAAGTTTCAGATCTTGAGGAGCGAGCTTCAAAAGAGATTACCATCAACGGAAGCATTGGTATAGGTCACACACGCTGGGCAACTCATGGTGTTCCAAATGATGTAAACTCGCATCCACATATTTCAAATTCAGGGGACTTGGCAATAGTTCATAACGGAATTATTGAAAATTATGCGCCCTTAAAAGCAGAGTTGATTAAGAGAGGATACGTTTTTCATTCTGATACGGACACCGAAGTATTAATTAATCTTATTGAAGAAGTACAGAAAAAAGATAATTTAAAATTAGGGAAAGCAGTTCAGGTGGCTTTGAATCAGGTAGTAGGAGCTTATGCGATTGCTGTTTTTGACAAAAAAACTCCAAATGAAATTGTTGCTGCCCGTTTGGGAAGCCCACTAGCAATTGGTGTTGGTGAAGGGGAATTTTTTATTGCCTCAGATGCTTCTCCTTTTATAGAATATACGTCTAATGCGATTTATCTGGAAGATGGTGAAATGGCAAATATTAGATTGCATAAACAAATGAAAGTGCGTAAAATTAAAGATGATACTTTAGTTAATCCTACTATTCAAGAGCTGCAAATGAATTTGGAGCAAATTGAAAAAGGTGGTTACGATCATTTTATGTTGAAAGAAATTTATGAGCAACCAAGCGTTATCAAAGACACATATCGTGGAAGACTTCATGCTAATGAAGGTTTGATTCAAATGGCAGGTGTTGAGGATAATTTAGAAAAGTTTTTAAACGCGGAAAGAATCATAATTGTGGCTTGCGGAACTTCGTGGCATGCTGGTTTAGTTGCAGAGTATATTTTTGAAGAATTTGCAAGAATTCCAGTTGAAGTGGAATATGCTTCTGAATTTAGATACAGAAATCCAATCATAAACAGTAAGGATATCGTTATTGCTATTTCTCAATCTGGAGAAACGGCTGATACCATGGCCGCTATAAAATTGGCTAAAGAAAATGGTGCGTTTGTTTTTGGAGTATGTAACGTAGTGGGATCTTCTATTTCAAGAGAAACTCACGCCGGTGCTTACACTCATGCGGGACCTGAAATTGGTGTTGCGTCTACAAAAGCATTTACAACTCAAATTACGGTGTTGACAATGATTGCGTTGCGTTTGGCTAAAGCCAAAGGGACATTATCAAATTCAGCTTTTCACACCTATTTACAAGAATTAGAAATTATTCCTGAAAAAGTAAGAGAGGCTTTAGAAACAAATGACAGAGCAAAAGAAATTGCTGCAGTTTTCAAAGACGCTCCTAATTGTTTGTATTTGGGAAGAGGGTATAATTTTCCAGTGGCTCTTGAGGGAGCTTTAAAATTAAAAGAAATCTCCTATATACATGCTGAAGGATATCCTGCAGCGGAAATGAAACATGGACCAATTGCGTTAATTGACGAGCACATGCCTGTGGTTGTAATTGCACCAAAACAAGGGCATTACGATAAAATCGTGAGTAATATTCAAGAAATTAAATCCAGAAGTGGAAAAATTATAGCGGTAGTTACTAAAGGAGATACACAAGTACGCGAATTAGCGGATTATGTTATCGAAATTCCGGAAACTTCGGATGCATTATCACCGTTGATTACTACTATTCCATTGCAACTGTTATCGTATCACATTGCTGTTATGCGTGAATGCAATGTAGATCAACCTCGTAATCTTGCGAAATCAGTTACTGTAGAATAAATTTCTAGATAATTGCATTATATATAACAAGCCTCGGAAGTTTTTTTCGAGGTTTTTTTTGTGTTTTATAATTTATTATATAAGAATACTGAGACGCTGGAAAAGTGAAATAAACGGTAAATTTTGCGGCTTTTTGAACTTTTATCAAATATCTAAAAATTAATAATTATTTTGTGATAAATGTATTTTTTATATGCGTGCATAATGATATTCTGGGTTTTTAGCATAAATTTTAACATTAAATAATTAATTATAAATGTGGAATAAGCGTAAATGGGGCAAAAGAACTGAAGAATATGAAATTTTTTCAGTCCTTTTTTATTAATATTAAAAATATTTGTACTTTGGCGGCATAAACCAACAAATTATATCCCAATGAGAGTGTATTTACTTTTTTTGTCATTGTTTTTTTGTAGCCTAACTTTTGCTCAAAACTCAATTTCAGGTATTGTTACAGACAGTAACAACCAACCTATTCCTGGAGCCAACATAAAAATTGTCGGAGAATCTTCGGGTACTATTTCCGATTTAGACGGTTCATTTACATTACAAACTGTTAAAAAGCCTCCTTTCGTAATTGAGATTACAAGTGTTGGGTTTGGAACTCAAAAGATCAATGTTTCCTCTGCTAATCAAAGAATTTCTGTAAAGCTTATAGATGAAGAAAATAAACTGGATGAAATTGTAGTTTCTGCATCAAGAACTCCTGAAAGAGTGATTGAATCACCGGTTACTATTGAAAGAATGGGTATACAACAAATAAAAAGTACAACTGCACCGACATTTTATGATGGTCTAGAAAATCTTAAAGAGGTGCATTTTAATACGAGTAGTATTTCTTTCAAATCTATAAATACAAGGGGTTTCTCTACAGTTGCCAATACTCGTTTTATGCAGTTGGTGGACGGGATGGACAACTCTTCACCAGCATTGAACTTTGTTTTAGGAAATCTGATCGGGCTGTCTGATATTGATGTTGCTAACGTTGAGTTGCTTCCGGGAGCATCTTCCGCTCTTTATGGCGCAAATGCTTTTAATGGTATTTTGTTCATGAACAGTAAAAATCCTTTTGCGAATCAAGGAATTAGTACTTACGTAAAATACGGACAAACTACTCAGCAAGCTGCTGGTACGAATGATTATTTTGATTTTGGATTGAGAGCAGCAAAGGCTTTTACTAAGCATTTTGCAGCCAAAGCAAATTTCAATTTTTTGAGAGCTACAGAATGGATTGCCGCAGATGACAGAAGTTTAACAGGTGGTTCAATTGGACACGCTAACAATCAAAACTATGACGGGTTGAACTTGTATGGTGATGAGGTTACTACTTTCATTACTAACGTAGGGCAGGTAAGCAGAACAGGATACCGCGAGCAGGATTTGAATGACAATAAAGTTAGAAGTGTAAAAGCAGATTTCTCTTTGCATTTTAAACCTTGGGAGGGTGAAACCGAAATTATATTACAACATAAATTAGGTTTAGGAAGTACTATCTATCAAGGAGCGAACAGATATGCATTGAATGATTTCTTTATGCAACAATCTAAAATCGAGATAAAAGGGAAAAATTTCTTTGTAAGAGGATATATTACTGACGAAGATGCTGGTAATTCTTATGATATGCGTTTTGCTGCGTGGAATGTTAACAGGGCTGCAAAATCAGATACAGAATGGTTTACTAATTATGCTACTGCGTATCAGTTATCGGGAGCTGTATTAGGTACTAACGCACAGCAATCTGCTACAAATGCAAGAAATTATGCAGATTACAACATCAAACCAGCAGGTTTACCTTTCTTAGTTACTCCAACAGGGAGTGCAAGATTTGAACCAGGTTCTGTACAATTTAAAAACGCTTTAGCAGCTGCAATTGCAGAGCCGGATTTAACTAAAGGTGCTAAATTTATCGATCAGTCTAAAATTTACCATTCAGATGTAAATTATAATTTTAAAGATTTGGTAAAATTTGCAGAGATTCAATTAGGAGGTTCATTCAGACAATATGAAATGAACTCACAAGGAACAATCTTCACTGATTTTGACGGTCCATTAAGATATAACGAGTACGGTGCTTACGGGCAATTGACCAAAAAATTCATGGATGATAGGTTGAAATTCACAGGATCTGCGCGTTACGATAAAAGTCAAAATTTTGACGGAAATATTTCGCCTCGCGTATCTTTTGTCTATTCTGCCGGAGCAACAAAAAGACATAATTTTAGAGTTTCCTATCAAACAGGTTTCAGAAACCCAACTACACAAGATCAATACATTGGTTTAGACTTAGGGCCGTTTGCTTTAATTGGTTCTGCTCCTGAGAATTTAGATCGTTTTACTGAAGTTAGAGGAGTTAGTGCTGCTGGTCAAGCATTAGGAATTCCTGCAACTTTAACTTTAACAGGTCAAAATGCCTATACTAATTCTTATACTTTGACATCAGTTCAGGCTTTTAGTGCTGCAGTTGCTGCAAGTCCATCGAATATTCCTGCAGCAGCAGCTTTATTAAAAGTGGCTAATCCTAGATTGGTTAAGCCTGAGGAGGTTCAGGCTATAGAATTAGGGTATCGTTCTGTAGTTAACAATGATTTGTCAATTGATATTAATGGATATTATAATATTTATAATGATTTCATGAATACTTCAAGAGTGATTAGTCCGTATTACGGAAATGTTAATACCGCTTTTGATTTTGGTAATCCTGCAACTTTGGGTACGCTTTCTGCTTTGAGTAATGGAGACAGAAGAGTGTATCAGGTATATACCAATACTACTGCAAAAATTACATCTTTAGGTTTTGGTGTAGGTTTGTCTAAAAAAGTGTATCAGGATTTTGAAGTTGGTGTAAATTATAACTATGCTGAGTTCAATTTTAATCAAGAAGAAGACCCCAGTTTTATAGCTGGTTTTAATACTCCTAAACACAGAGTTAAAGCATCTATTGGTAACACTAAATTGTTTAAAAACTTTGGTTTCAATGTTAATGCAAGATACAATACGGAGTATTTATGGCAGTCTTCTTTTGCTGACGGTATGGTTCCGGAAAACACTGTATTAGATGCTCAAATTAATTATGGTTTTCCAAAATTAAAATCTGTACTTAAAATTGGTGCTACCAATATTGGTGGAAAAGATTATCTTCAGGTTATTGGAGCAGGAGCCATAGGGCAACAATGGTTTGCTTCTTGGACAATCAACCCATAATTATAAAAAAGGTCAATAATTTTAAAAAATATATTATGATAAAAAATTTCAAATGGCTGTTGTTGATTTCGCTAACATTCGCAGCATGTAATAACGATGATGAGGTAATTACCGAAGAGCCGCTAACAGCGGGTACGGCCGATTTTTCTAAATATGTTGCTTTAGGAGATTCGTTTGCAGCGGGATATAGTGATGGAGCTCTTTTTAAAGCCGGTCAAAAAAATTCATACCCTAATATCTTGGCAGGGCAATTTGCTTTAGTTGGCGGAGGTGCTTTTACAAATCCATTCATGGCAGATGATAACAGAGGTGGGTTTTCAATTGGAGGAAATCAAGTTCCTCAATTCCCAACACGTTTGTATTTCAATGGTGCTGGACCTGTAAATGTTTCAGGGGTTTCGGGAACAGTTTTTGGTGCTAGTATTTCTGGTTCATACAGCAATATGGGCGTTCCAGGTGCAAAAGCAATACATTTAGGAGTGGCAGGTTACGGACGAGCTAATCCATATTTTGGTCGATTTGCGAAAACGGCGATGTCAAGCGTAATAAAAGATGCTACAGATCAAAATCCAACCTTTTTCTCTTTGTTTATTGGAGGTAATGATGTTTTAGGATATGCTACCAATGGTGGTATACCTACTTCGCAAGATCCTGTTGCGGGGAATGACATTACTCCCACTGGTACTTTTAATGCGGCTTTTAATGCATTAGCTACTGCTCTCGCGGCAGGAGGTAAAAAAGGAGTTGTTGCCAATTTACCGTATATCAACAATCTACCGTTTTTTACGACGGTTCCTTTTAACCCAGTTCCGTTAGATGCTGCAACTGCAACACAATTGAATACACAGTTGTTAGGGCCAGTAAAACAAATTCTTACAGCTCTAGGTGCTGGAAGCAGAATTAAAATATTAACGGCTTCTGCTACAAATCCTTTATTGATAAGAGATGAAACGTTGGTTAATTACAGTGCTCAAATTACGGGTGCGTTAACTGCAGCGGGTGTTCCAGCGCAGCAAGCAGCTTTAATGGGCAATCTTTATGGACAAGCGCGTCATGCTAATGGTGGTGCAAATGTTACTGACAAAGATTTTGTATTGCTTACAACCAGAACAGTTATTGGAACACCACAAGCTGGAGTTCCGCCTCCTTTTAATACCGTTGGGGTAACTTTTCCATTGCAAGACAATAGGGTTTTGACAGCTTCAGAGATTTTGGAGATAAAGTTAGCGACAGATGCCTATAACGTAACGATTAAAGCTGCGGCTGAATCAAACAATTTGGCTTTCGTTGATACAGCTTCAATTTTGAATCAGTTGAACAATGGCGGAATTCGTTTTGGTACTTTTCACATGACTGCTGCTTATGTTACAGGTGGTACTTTTTCTTTAGATGGAGTTCACCCAAGTCCAAGAGGATATGCGTTAATTGCTAACAAATTCTTGGAGGCTATAAATGCTAAATATGGTTCTAATTTGAAAGGTGTTGATTTAGGTTTGTATGGAATTCAATATCCAGCTACCATTCAATAATTTGAACTTTTTTTTTATAAATAATAACCACCCGTTTCTTGACGTGGTGGTTATTTGTTTTTGAGGATATTGCGATCTTTTGTCTGTTTCCAAGTCATTTCTCCAGTATCTATTAAAAATATCCTTTTTTTATAAAAAATTATTGATTTTATATTTTAAAAAATTATCTTTGCACACTGAAAAAAGCATTTAATCGATACAATTCGGTTAGTACTATTTCATAAACCTAAATAGCTATTTAATAAATACATAAGTAATGTCGAAAGTAATAGGAAAAGTTGCCCAGATCATTGGACCAGTAGTTGACGTAGTTTTCAACGGTAAGGATGTTGAACTTCCAAAAATTTATGATTCATTAGAAATCACAAAAAAAGATGGTACTTTATTAGTACTTGAAGTACAATCTCACATAGGTGAAAACACAGTTCGTACCATTTCGATGGACTCAACAGATGGTTTGAGTAGAGGTTATGAAGTAGTTGGAACAGGTAATCCTATTCAAATGCCAATTGGCGCCGATGTTTACGGACGTTTATTTAACGTAATTGGAGATGCAATTGATGGTTTGCCGGAATTGCCAAAAACAGGTGAAAACGGAATGTCGATTCACAGAGCAGCTCCAAAATTTGAAGATTTATCAACTTCGTCAGAAGTTTTATTCACTGGTATCAAAGTTATCGATTTAATTGAGCCTTACTCCAAAGGAGGAAAAATTGGGTTGTTTGGTGGTGCAGGTGTTGGTAAAACAGTATTGATCCAAGAGTTGATTAACAATATAGCAAAAGGTCACGGTGGACTTTCAGTATTCGCAGGAGTAGGAGAAAGAACACGTGAAGGGAATGACTTACTTCGTGAGATGTTAGAGTCAGGAATTATAAAATACGGGGATGAATTCATGCACTCTATGGAAAATGGAGGATGGGATTTGTCTAAAGTAGATTTAGTAGGAATGAGAGAGTCTAAAGCCACTTTCGTTTTCGGACAAATGAATGAGCCTCCGGGAGCTCGTGCTCGTGTAGCACTTTCTGGATTATCAATCGCTGAGTATTTCCGTGATGGTGCAGGAACTGATCAAGGTAAAGATGTATTGTTCTTTGTGGATAATATCTTCCGTTTTACACAAGCAGGTTCTGAGGTTTCGGCACTTTTAGGTCGTATGCCATCTGCGGTAGGATACCAACCAACATTAGCTACCGAAATGGGAGCGATGCAAGAACGGATCACATCTACAAATAAAGGATCTATCACATCTGTACAAGCGGTGTACGTTCCTGCAGATGATTTAACAGATCCAGCACCAGCAACAACTTTTGCTCACCTTGATGCAACAACAGTGTTATCACGTAAAATTGCTGAATTAGGTATTTATCCTGCGGTGGATCCATTAGATTCCACTTCAAGAATATTGACACCTCAAATTTTGGGTAATGAACATTATGACTGTGCACAAAGAGTAAAAGAAATTTTGCAAAAATACAAGCAATTACAAGATATTATTGCAATTCTTGGTATGGAAGAATTATCAGAAGATGATAAATTAGCCGTTTCAAGAGCACGTCGTGTACAACGCTTCTTATCTCAACCTTTCCATGTTGCGGAGCAATTTACAGGATTAAAAGGAGTTTTAGTTGATATTAAAGATACGATCAAAGGATTTAATATGATTATTGACGGTGAATTAGATCACTTGCCAGAATCCGCTTTTAACCTTAAAGGTACTATTGAAGAAGCAATTGAAGCTGGAGAAAAAATGTTAGCGGAAGCTTAAAAATTATAAGTTATGAGTTATGAGTTGTTTCAAATTTTGAAAACTCATAACTCATAATTCAAAACTCATAATTATGTTATTAGAAATAGTATCACCAGAGGCAAAATTATTTTCAGCAGAAGTAACTTCGGTTACATTGCCAGGAACGGATGGAAGCTTTCAGATTTTGAATAACCACGCGCCAATTGTTTCTATTTTAGAAAAAGGAGTAGTGAAAATTACCGCTTCTAACTTTGCTTTTGCCAAAGAAGTCGCAGGTAAATTCACCAAACTCGATGCCCAAAATTACACACTTGCTATCAATTCTGGGACAATCGAAATGAAAGACAACAAAGTTATTGTTTTAGTCGACTAAAATGATTTCAATATATAAATTAAAGCTTCACAATTTGTGAGGCTTTTTTTTTGGAGCTATTTCCAGCTGTCCACTATATCTTTTACAAAGGTTCCAGCCTTCAAAAGGCTGGAACCTTTGTAAAAGGATGCCGTTTCCATCTGGGCTAAAAAATCGAGAACAAAAGATTATTCATCCTTTACAAACTCCATAATATCTCCGGGTTGGCATTCCAGAATTTCACAAATCAATTCTAAAGTCGAAAACCGAATCGCCTTTGCTTTTCCGGTTTTTAAAATAGAAAGATTAGCTGTTGTGATTCCCATTCGTTCCGCTAGTTCATTGGAGCGCATTTTTTTTTTGGCAAGCATTACGTCAAGGTTTACTATGATTGGCATAATTATATGGTTAGTTCGTTTTCTTCTTTCAATTGTTTCCCCATTTTAAAAACTTCGGCTAAAACCGTAAAAAACAATCCAAGAGAAATAAGATACAGGAAAGGATTTGCTCCAATTTCTATTTTTATTTCACCTTGTGCTACTTTACAAAAGAAAGCAGGAATTCCCGATACAAATCCGGAAAGTATAAATAGGTTTCCAATTCGATTGAAGTAAAAGATTATTTTGTTATCAAAAATAATCTTCAACTGAAACAATCGGAGTAGTTTTTTTATTAGATATAAACCATACAATAGCAAGAGATAAGACAAGGTTGCAAAAAATAAAACAATTTTAGCATTGAGGTCCAAAACAGTAATTTTGATACCATTCATGTTTATTGGAACATCAAACGGTTCATTTGAAATCGACAAATATCCGATAAAAAACAATAAGAACGGAATAAAAATTAATGCCATAATCCAGACAAAATCGATAATCGTTTTTAATAAATTTAATTTTTTCATACTATTTTATATTGTTAAATTATTTTCAGTTTCTATGATATTTCCTTTTTTAATAACATCAGAAAAAGCTAATAACCCAATTCCAATTGCTAGTAATAACAAATACATAATAATATCAGATAGTATCTGGTCCTTTGGCGTCTGACTCATGCCCAACAGTCTAATTATGATCCCAGAAACGCTTAACAGCAACAAAAGGTAGCCACTTCTTTTAAATCTCTCTGAGCTTTTAAAATTAAAAACGCCTTCTTTAATAAACGCTTGGAGTCCTTTTTGAATATTATGTATCGTCAATATTAAGACCACTATTCGTAATAACATTATATAAGGACATAAATTTCCGAAAATAGATTCCTTATATATTATAGTTATTTCTTCGCTAGACATGTTATACCGTAAGCACTCGTTTATTGGGATAGCTAAGATTAATAATCCTATGAAAATTTTTAAAACCCAATTTAAAATAATAATTTTTCTCATATTTTTTCTTGTAAATATATAAAAATTATTGATAAACAATAATTAAATGTTTAAAAACAATAAAATATAGAAAAAGATTAGTTACAGGTATTTTTTTTCCCCTTTTTATTTTAAATCTGAATTATAAACTGTTTTAGGCAAAACTCATTTTTGAATAGTTTTTTTATAAAAAAGCCTAACAGGTTTCCAACGTCTGTTAGGCTTTGGTTGATAACAAATATTAAAACAAACCATTTACAAATTATCAACTTATATTTTAATTATTCAGCTCCATCTATTGTAGCTCTTGCAACAGCAAAGCCACCTACTTTTTTCCCTAATTCAAATCCTTTTTCACAATCACTCCTATAATGAATGGCGCCAAGCAAGCGCGAATCAGAAGCCTGTTTAGCCATAATTGAAAAATTTTGCGCTTTTGCAGGAATAATATGCGATAATACGGCACTGGCAGCACCACTAAAGGTCGAGTGACCTGATACATAAGCAGGAAAATTCGGAATCCCTGTTAATGTTTTGATGGATGGATCCATCTGACAAGGTCTTGGATTAAAATAAAAGTATTTTGCATCCCAGCAACTGATAGCCGCATCCATCATGGCAATATTCAATAACGCCATATTTCTGGCCCATCGTACTTCGCTGTAATTTTGGGCTACAAATTCTTCAGCTGCAATTGCATTCCAGTGGCCTGGCGGTGTGCATGTACCCACACCATCAGCCCAAAAAGTAACAATTTCCATATTTTTTCTAGTGGCATTTTTGCTGTTGGTTTTTACTTCAGCTAATTCTTTTGCAAATTGTTCTGATTTTGTGGAAGGCGGTGGAACCGGACGACTGGCAAGAACCATTTCAGGGGTCATAAGGAATGATTTTACTTTTCCAAACATTGGTAACATTGGAGGTCTCGCGGGAATATCTAATGATTTCCATGGAGTTTCTCCAGAGGCTGCAGTTTGAGTTTCAAGTTGTGTCCAAAGTGCTTGATTGCCGATAGCTGCTCCTGTTCCGTCAGCGGCAGCTCTGGCGATAAATTTGGCGGCAATTTTTCTGCCTAAAATAATTCCGGCATCAACATCACTTCGAACATTGGCGCCACTAATAATGCGATATAATTTTTGTTCCTCTGCTTTTTCTTGGATGTAAGCGATTTCTGTTGGGAATAATAATTTTAATAATTCAACAGTAACTCCTGCTAAAACAGCATCTTCAGATGGGTAGGAAGGTAAGCTGCTCTTCGTGATTAGAACGGGTAAAGTTGCGTCAACTATAAATGGTGCATCTCTATTATAAAGTTTTTTATAATGCCAAGTTGCAACCATCGCATCGTATTGCGCAGCGCTCACATACGCATAAGCTCTGGCTGCGTAAGGAGGATTTGAAAAAGGAAATTGAGGATTCGCAAATGGATTTGCTCCAGATGGTGCAGGATATGTTCCGTCTTCATTTTGATATGGTGGACGATTGTGTCTTGCCACTAAGGTCCGCATAATCTCATTCCAACGTAAAACGCCTCCGGCGCTCCAATATTGTATTATTTTTTTCTGTTCCGGAGTTATGCTTGCTTGGTAACTTTTTATTTCATTAATTTCTCTTGCAAAAGCAGGTGTGTTTGATGCTATTGGCGGATCCAAATAAAATTCATTTGGGGCAGTCAATAGGAATGTTTTCCAGCTTCCGGCTAATACATCTGTATTGGCGGGATTTAATTGAGGAAATTGCTCATTGCGTTCTGTTAACTCGTCACTACAAGAATAGTTCAACGTAAGAAACAAAACCAAAAGACTATTGCAGGCTATTTTTTGTACTTTATTTTTCATCTTCTTGTACTGTTTTTTTTAGATTAACGACATAAAATAGACCGCCGTAAAAGGTGTTTGATTGCCCTACATTTCGGCCTTTTGTAACAAAATTGCACCCTCCAATAATAGATAATGCCGGTACTTTCTTAAGCGTGTATTTAGTATTCACACCAATTTTTAATGCATTCATAGTATTGCTTAGAAAAGGCATGTTGTTTGTTGTAATGTCAAATCCACCAGATTGTGTAACCCAATTATCAAGAACAGCTTCGGCTATTAATCTGCTAGAACGATAGCCTATTCTGTAGTTTATAGATATAGCATTCGGCATGTCGACTTCATTGGTGTAATGTATTTCGGTTGTGTAATAGGAATTTCTGTCAATGGTTACGTTAGCTCTTTTTACATACGCTCCGGATAGCGTGGTGAAAAAGCGACCTCTTTGATAATCACCCATTAATCGTAAGGAAGCAGTCTTGCTTTTGAGGCCAATACTTAATGGTAAATAATCTGCTGGATAATCTGAAATAGGCGCTGATAGACCTCCTATAGCATATAAAGAGTAAGTGGATTTGCCAATTGTTTTTTCAAAAGGCATGTATTTTACGGTAAAAGAGATGTCCTGTAATCCTTTTACTCCTCCCATTGTGCCAGCAGAAGCTTTAGTTGCTACGTAAGGAAGGCTGAAAATAATATTTAATTTATCAGAAACACCATAGTTTCCCATCAAAGCCAATGACTTTGTGGATACGGTACCAAAATTGAGGTTTTTTCTTTTAAAGGTTCCTTCCCAATACTTGTCCCAGCTACTATGTTGGTATATTGTTCCAAAACAAAAATTGCCTTTACTCATCATAATTCCATCAATCTCTGTTTGAGCATTCATAAATAAAGATGCCAACAGCAGACAACTTAAGTAAAATTTTTTCATTAAAAAATGGTTTTTGTTAATAGCGGGTGTTTGGTATTTAAAAACATTTTGTTTTAATTATTAAGAAAACAACAAATTTTCAGATGCTTAATAACTAAAATCTGGTTAATAATCCTATGTTTGTTGTGTAATCAGCAAAAGCTGAATCACCTTGAACAGGAGTACCTCTCGTCGTTGAATTCTTCTTGTCGGTAACACTTTGCGAACGGTTACAAACCACTGCGAATGATACTGATACAAAAAGAACGATTTTTTTACTCGGAGTTTACTATGTTTTCACGGTTTAAATGAAAGGATAATGTCCTAGATGTTTAAAAAAACATTGAGAAAAAAATCAAATAATAATGTGAATTAGATTGGCGAATCAATGATTTTCCTGCAGTAATAAGGTACTTCTCGTCGTAAATTTATACCAATGTAGCGGACACTAATCAATTTTAATATCAAAACCCAGTGGAGTTATATTGATTTTAAAAATTAATACTAAACAATATATAGTCAGTATTGTAATGTTTTTGGTATAAAATGTAAATTAAACGAAATCAGGTGGTGTGTACGATAAAGCAAGGTGTCCCGAGCGTAAAGACGCTGTAGGATTTTCATTAATCGCTACAACTTCTGCTTCTTTTTCAGGCGAAAAAGCGAAACAAACAGCAGTGTTTGGTACGTAATCTTTAAGGAAAGATTTTAATAGTTTTTTAACCGGAGACTCTTTTGAGGAAGATCCGTTGAATAATTGATTGTCAACAATGTCTTTTAAATCCTGACTTATTGCATCTTGATGTGAATTGCGCAGGTAATACAGACTTAATATGTTGTTTTGAATTCTTTTTTTGAAAATGTGATAGCTTTTGTTGTTGATTACCACATCTTCATTGACATACTCAAAATCGGTGTCTTCGATAAAAGAGTATAAAGTTGCATTCAATTTGATTACTTGAAACTCAGAATCATGTCTCTTTTCCATAGAAGATACCCACGCTTGCTCTTCTTGATAAGCAAACATCAGATAGTATCCCATCACGTTGTAAAACAACGTTACTACTAAAAAAAGTGATGCAATTCGTTTCATATTCGTCGAAAGTAAAAAACTATTTCATTGGTTAACATTTTCAATATTCATTTTAAGTTTTTTTTAACATAATTTTACGAAGGTTATAAATCGAAACCGTTTTCGAAAAAATTTATGTATTTTTTTTTCATCGGTTTAGTTTCATTGTTAATTTATAATGCATTTGATTTTTTTTGATGAAGAAGCCGAATTTTGATTTTAAGAAAAAAGCTTGATTTTTTTTAGGTTTGATGAAAAAACAAACAAGTAATTTACAAAATCAATAAACCAAAAAAGATGCTTATTTTTGCTGACTATGAAACATTTTCCAGAAAATCTATCCGCTAAACTTGAGATTCGAAAGCAAAATAATGCTTTACGACAATTGCCTTTGTCAAGTAAAAGGATTGATTTTGCTTCCAATGATTATTTAGGATTAGCTAAATCAGAAATTATTTTCAATGAAACACACGAGTTTTTAATTGATAATAAAATCATTCAAAATGGAGCAACTGGCTCGCGATTGTTATCTGGAAATCATAAATTGTATCAAGAAACAGAAGATTTGATAGCTAAGTTCCACCACTCGGAAACTGCTCTGATTTTTAATTCGGGATATGATGTCAATGTTGGATTCTTTGGCTCGGTTCCACAAAAGGGCGATTTAGTTCTATACGATGAATTGTGTCACGCTTCTATTCGTGACGGAATTCAACTATCGAATGCCAAAGCCTATAAATTCGATCACAATGATTTTGAAGATTTAGAAAAGTTAATTTTACGGAATCCAGACACCAATATTTATCTTGTTACGGAATCTGTTTTTTCTATGGATGGCGATTGTCCAGATTTGGAAGAATTAGTTTTGCTTTCGGATAAACACCACTGTTATTTAGTGGTTGATGAGGCGCATGCTTTGGGAGTTTTTGGTATAAAAGGTGAGGGATTTGTTCAAATGCTAGGCTTGCAAGATCACGTTTTTGCCCGAATTATGACTTTTGGAAAAGGATTGGGTTGTCATGGAGCAGCGATTTTAGGTTCGGTTGAATTAAAAGATTATTTGGTAAATTTCGCCCGAAGTTTTATTTATACCACAGGGCTTTCACCACATTCCGTTGCCACGATTCTGGTTGCGTACCAGCATTTAAAAAAAGATTCGGCTTCAATTTTAAAATTAAGAGAAAACATTGTTTTTTTTAATCAGCAGAAAAATCTGCTGAGTTTAAAACCACTTTTTGTCCGAAGCAAATCAGCCATACAATCAGCTATTATTCCTGGAAATGAAAAAGTCAAAACAATCGCCAACCAATTGCAGGAAAAAGGATTTGATGTCAAAGCGATACTTTCGCCTACGGTTCCCGAAGGTCAAGAACGTCTGCGTTTTTGTTTGCACAGTTATAATTCAGAAGAAGAAATCTCTGAAGTGTTGCATTTGTTGAGTACTTTTGTTTTTACGGCAAACGGATGATTCTGATTTGACGGATTATCGCTGATCTTTAAATTTTAAAAAGCTAATTTATTGCAAGAAAATAAAGTGAAACTATTTTTGACTTAGTGAATCGTTGTAAAACAGAAAAATTTATGAAATTATTTATAACAGGAATTGGAACCGATGTGGGTAAAACCATCGCGTCAGCCATCATAACAGAAGCTTTAGAAGCCGATTATTGGAAACCCATTCAAGCAGGAGATTTAGAAAACTCCGATAGCCATAAGGTCAAATCATTTTTGTCTAATAAAAAGACAGTGATTCATCCTAATAGTTATGCTTTGAATACTCCGGCAAGTCCGCATTTTGCTGCTGAATTGGACCGAATTACGATTGATTTAAATAAAATCATTGAACCCAAAACAGAGAATCATTTGGTTGTAGAGGGCGCAGGAGGTGTTTTTGTTCCTTTAAATTCAAATGATTGCGTTATAGATTTGATTCAGCCCGATTATAAAGTGATATTGGTTTCCAGGCATTATTTAGGAAGTATCAATCATACTTTATTGACCATTGAAGCTTTGCAAAACAGAAAGATAGCAATTGCTGGAATTGTTTTTTCTGGCGATGAAAATAAAGCTACGGAAGAAATAATCGGGAGTAAAACTGGTGTAAAATGCATTGGAAGAATAGAACAAGAACCCTATTTTGATAAAAATGTAATTAAGGAATACGCAGACCGATTTAGTGAAAATCTTTTGAATTTATAATTATGAGTATAACAAATATTCCCCCTTCGGGGGTTAGGGGGCTCATAGAAAGAGACTGCCAATACCTTTGGCATCCGTACACCCAGCACAAAACTGCAGCGTTGCCAATTGCTATTAAAAAAGGCAAAGGCGCTTTGCTATGGGACGAAAATAACAAAGAATACATTGACGCTATCGCTTCTTGGTGGGTGAATCCTTATGGACATTCTAATACATTTATTGCCGATGCGATTTACAAACAGCTCACGACATTAGAACATGTGTTGTTCGGCGGATTTACACACGAACCCGCTATTTTGGTAGCTGAGAAGTTGATGGGAATATTACCAAAAAACCAACAAAAAATATTCTTTTCAGATAACGGATCAACTGCTGTTGAGGTTGCAATTAAGGTAGCTTTGCAGTATTTCTTTAACAAAGGAGAAAAGAGAACTACTATAATTGCTTTCGAAAATGCTTTTCATGGTGACACTTTTGCGGCCATGGCGGCGAGTGGAATTTCTTTTTACACACAAGCTTTTCAGGGAATGTTTATTGATGTGGTTCGGATTCCGGTTCCTGTAAAAGGAAAAGAACAAGAAAGTTATGATGCGTTACAATTAATTATAAAAAACCAGAATTGCGCTGGTTTTATTTTTGAGCCATTGGTTCAGGGAGCCGCAGGAATGGTAATGTATGATCCGGAGTCATTAGATGAATTGATGCGAATCTGTCAGAAAAATAATGTGCTTACTATTGCTGATGAAGTAATGACAGGTTTTGGAAAAACCGGCAAAACTTTTGCGACGGATTTTTTGGTCGAAAATCCAGATATGATGTGTTTGTCCAAAGCGTTGACCGGAGGAACAATTCCTATGGCGATTACTACTTTTACTCAGGAATTATTCGATGCTTTTTATGATGATGATATCAATAAAGCGTTGTTTCACGGACATACATTTACAGCAAATCCTACTGGTTGTGCGGCGGCTTTGGCCAGTTTAGAATTGTTGCAAAGCAATGAAATGCAAGCGAATATTATTAGAGTAAATAAAAGCCATCTGAACTTTCAAGAACATATAAAAAACCATCCGAAAGTAACTACAACTCGTGTGCTCGGAGTCATTTTTGCATTAGAAATAAAAACGGAAAGTTCCGCCAGTTACTATGGAACTTTGCGCAACAAACTCTATGATTTTTTTATCGAAAACGGAGTAATTCTGCGTCCTGTTGGTAATATTGTATACATTTTGCCTCCTTACATTATTACAGACGAGCAATTAAAAAAAGTGTATCAAGTAGTCGAAAATGCATTAGAAATTGTCTAATTTTTAGCCACAATTTCTGCGGATCAAACGGATTAAACGGATGTTCACAGATTAAAAAATCCGATTTTATCTGCTAAGATACGTGTTGTCTGCGTGTTATTTTTTCACGACGACGCACACTGAAAATTCATTAAGATTGATTTCTGTTTTTTAGGCCGCAGATTGAACAGATTGAACGGATTTTCATAGATCGAAAGAATAAAAATCCACTTTTATCATTAGTATCTGTGCCCTCAGTGTACCAATTTGATGAAAAACTTTACGACCTTTGCCGCTAAACAACAGTACTATTTTGTCTAAAACAATCTCTATAACCGCTATAGCTTCCATTTCACCTTTGGGTACTGACTCAAAAACAATTTGGGAAAATTATCTCAATGAAAATCATTGTTTTACGGAACACATTTTAGACCATAAAAAAACTTTCGTTGCTATGTTGCTCGATGATTTAGAGCAAGTTATTTTGGATTTGCGAGCTTCAGACAGTAAATATAAATCCTTGGACAAATCGGTTTTGTATGCTATGGCATCTTCACGACAAGCGATGAAAAATGCGGGCTGGACTTCAAATGACGTTTTCGGAATCAATATTGGTTCGTCGCGTGGTGCCACTGATTTATTTGAAAAACACTACCAGGAATATTTAAGAACTGGAAAAGCACAAACTTTAGCTTCTCCAACGACGACTTTGGGAAATATTTCCTCTTGGGTCGCTCATGATTTGCAAAGTTCGGGACCTGAAATTTCACATTCTATTACGTGTTCTACTGCTTTGCACGCTGTATTAAACGGAGTGGCTTGGCTTCGAGCAGGAATGGCAGATAAATTTCTGGTCGGCGGCAGTGAAGCGCCTTTAACTGATTTTACGATTGCTCAAATGCGCGCTTTGAAAATTTATTCGAATAGCACAGAAGAATATCCGAATCGAGCACTTGATTTAGAAAAGAAACAAAACACCATGGTTCTTGGCGAAGGTGCCGGCATTTGTTGTCTGGAAATTGGAAAAAAAGAAAACGCATTGGCTTACATTGAAGGAATTGGTTATGCTACGGAGATTTTAGAACACAATATTTCTATTTCTGCGGAAGCGATTTGTTTACAGAAATCGATGCAAATGGCGTTGCAAAATATTGATTTGTCAGAAGTTAATGCTATTGTGATGCACGCTCCGGGAACCATCAGAGGAGATTTGACGGAATATAAAGCGATACAGAAAGTTTTTGGCGAAAGTCTACCTTTATTAACTACTAATAAATGGAAAATAGGGCACACTTTTGGAGCCTCAGGTATTTTGAGTATGGAACTTGCTATTTTGATGATGCAACATAATAAATTTATAGGAGTTCCTTTTGCAGAAGTACAAATACAAACAAAGCCCATAAAAAAAGTACTGATAAATGCGGTTGGTTTTGGTGGAAACGCGGTGAGTATACTTTTGAGTTTGTAATTATTCAATTTATAGGATGCGTACTTTTAAAAATAGTTAACCACGAACCACTCTAATTTGCTCTGATTTTTAAAAAATGGGCAAAGGAATTCGTGGAAATTGTTGTAATTCGTGACTGAAATAATTTAGGTAGTTATTAGTTAAGGGTCGTCATGAATTTTAAAATTGGTGCTAAACCGTTACATCCATTTCATCTGTGTTTGAATTCTCAAGCTCTTTTGCTTTTTCGTAAACCAAATTACTCTCGAATCCTTTGCGCAACAAATAATCACAGAATTTTTTGCGTTTTTTTAGCACATTTTTTTCGGGAATGGATTGCCAGTTTCTTTCTGCAACGGTGTGAAAAGTGGATAGATATTCGGCAGTATCGATTTCTTTGAGTGCCAAATTGATATTGTACTGTGTGATTTTTCGAAATTTTAATTCGTTTACAATTCTAATTTTCCCCCAAAACTTAATCCGGTGTTTTCCTCTGGCGAAACTGCAGGCAAAGCGGCTTTCATTTAGGAAACTATCTTTGATCAGATGCACTAAAATAGTGTCGATTTCATCAGAATCCATTTTCATACTTCGTAATTTTTGCACGACTTCTTCGTGACAGCGCTCTTGATAGGCGCAGTAATACTCTATTTTATGGATGGCCTCTTTTACAGAAAAAACTGGATTCATTTTTTTGGTTTTACAGCAGTATTATTGAGCTTAAAGTTGATTGGTGCTATCAGTAATTTGATTTCAAAAATAAGCCTTTAAATCGATATTGCTCCAAATGGTAAACCGGTATTTAATTTTTTTGTTTTTATAAAAAAAACCTATTGTCATATTATTAGCAATAAACGCTGTTATAAAACGAGTTAGATTAAAAAAAATGATTTTTAAAAGGTTGAAAAGTAGAAATTAGAACTGCTTAAATATGTATTTCAACCGATTATTAAGTACTTGGTCGATTAAATTGCGGGTTGTATATAATCAGAAGCTAACTTGCATCTGTAGCTATATTTTTGCTTTTTTTCAAGTAAAAAATTTTATTAAATGTAGCGATACAATAAATAAATAATACGATATGAATAAAAAAATACTTTCATTAAATACTAGATTTCTTCTTTTTGTTTTTTTTATGTTGTTGTCTCTGGTATCTAATGGACAAACAACTCTTCTTCAATTTAATTTTGAAGGACGCTCAGCTAATCCAAATATAAATAATACAGCAGGTACTCCTACAAGCGTTTCTGTTGGTGTTGGAAATAATGATTTTGTTAACGATAATACTTGTGGAAGTGGAATTTCATCATCACTAACGGGTAATTCTTGGAATGTTAATGCTTATTATCGAATAGCTGTTAATACTACTGGGTTTGCCAACATGACTTTTTCTTACTGTAATAAAACAACTAATACTAATATAAATAGTTTTGATATTCGTTATAGTATTGATAATGGTGCAACTATAACTTCGATTGCGCCTGCTTATGTCCCAACAACTACAGGAGGAACTAATAGTTGTGTATTGCCTGTTGCGGCTAATAACCGACCAAATGTTTTGATTTATATTTATAAATCAAATGATGCTGGTTCTGCTAATACTTCATTGTTAGTAGATAATGTTACTTTAAATGGCCATAGAATCCCGACAATATCCAGCTTTACTCCAAATACTTCATGTGCTGCATCCGGAACTTCTGTTGTCATTACTGGTTCAAATTTTACTGGTGCAACCGCAGTAAAATTTAATGGTGTGGATGCGGTTTTTACAGTAAATAGCAATACACAAATAACGGCCCAATTACCTGTCACAGCCACTACTGGAGCTATAACTATAACTACCCCTGGTGGTACAGCAACAAGTTCAACTAATATTTCTCTAGTGCCACCACAAGGAGATCAAGTTATTTATGGTACAGGTTCTTGGATAGGTTTTGTGTATGCTAATACAAACGGAGGTAATCCGCCAACTAATGCCTTTAGTACAAACTATAGAGGTTATGTTACACAAACGGAGAATTTTGATTTAAATTTAGTTGACGGATCGCTTTCGGGACCTAATCTCTGTGGTAGTTATGCTGATAATTTTGCGGTACGATTTAAAATGAATAGAAATTTGCCAGCAGGTTGTTACACTTTTACAGTTGGTGGTGATGATGGATATCGTTTAAGTTTAGACGGAGGTCTTACTTACGTTGTAAATAATTGGGGTGCTCATTCGTATGTCGAAACAACCTACACGGTTTATCTAAGCGGTAATACTAATTTTGTATTAGAATATTTTGAAAACTTAGGACAGTCAAGATTACGATTTTCATCCGTATTTTCATCACTTGTAACGCCTACTGCAGGAACAGTTAATCAGCCCAATTGTGTCGTTACAACAGGAAATGTTCCTTTAAGCGGTTTGCCAGCTTCGGGCACTTGGACAATTATTGCCAGTCCAAATACTACTGGCTTGACAGGATTAACGGGTACGGGAGGAACTACGACTGTTGGAGGCTTGGTAGCAGGAACAACTTATACTTTTGCGGTTTCCAATACAACTTGTACTTCGCCAGTTACCTCTAATGTTGTTGTTGATAACGTCGTAACTACAACCTTTAATGGTTCAACTTGGACTTCTGTACCAACGATATCAAAAATAGGAATTATAGCAGCTCCCTCAGCTTCACCTATTACGATCTCAAGCAATACGGAATTGTGTTCTTGCACAGTGAATACAAATTCAAAAATAATTGTAAATCAAAATGTCACACTTAAGCTTCAAGATAAACTTACGATTAATGGAAGTGGCACTTTAACTTTTCAAAATAATGCGAGTCTCATACAAATAAATAATATTGGTAATTCGGGTAATATAATTTACGAACGAGAAACAGCTCCTATTAAGCGATACGATTACACCTATTGGTCATCCCCAGTTTCAAACCAGAAATTGATTGATGTTTCTCCTAATACGGATTATGATAAATTTTATTCTTTTAATGCTACAATTGATAATTGGAAACAGGAAAATCCACAAGATTTCATGCAAAGAGGAATAGGGTATATTATTAGAGCACCAGAGAATATCTCTGCGCCACCAGCACCATTAGGGGTGTATCAAGCTAATTTTGTGGGAGTTCCATTTAATGGACCGTTGGCAATTACTGGAATTAGCCAGGACAGATCTTATCTTTTAGGGAATCCATATCCTTCGGCATTATCTGCAGATAGATTTTTAAATGCTAATAGTTCCGTACTAGATGGAACACTGTATTTCTGGACGCACAATACCGCTATAGGAATTGGTGTTAGTAATCCAGGATCGGGTGTTTATGCGTATTCATCCGATGATTATGCTACCTATAATCTTACGGGTGGGGTTGGAACCGGGACTGGTAATTCCGTAAATAATGTAGAGCAAACAATCAATAAACCAAGTGGAAGAATAGCAGCAGGTCAAGCTTTTTTCACTAGCAGCAAACTAAGTCCAACCGGTACAATTATTGACTTTAATAATAGTATGAGGCTGGATGTAAACGGTGCTACATTAAATAATGATCAGTTTTTTAAAGTAAAAAATGCAACAAAAAAGACAAATACTCTTGAGCGAAACCGTGTTTGGTTAAACCTTACCAATACCCAAGGTGCGTTTAAACAAATGTTAGTAGGGTATGTCACCAATGCTACTGACGGTTTTGACTCTTCCTTTGATGGGCCAAGTTATAATGGGAATGATTTTATTGATTTCTATAGTATTAGTGATGATGTAGCAATGACCATTCAAGGCAGGATTTTGCCATTTGACGAAAATGACAGTGTTCCATTGGGATACAGTTCTGTTATAGAAGGTGTTTTTTCAATTAGTATTGATGAGGTCGATGGCGTATTTGCGTCTCAAAATATTTATCTTGAGGATAAGTTCAGCAACAGCATTCACGATTTGAAAAAAGCGGCATATAGTTTTGAAACAGCAACAGGAACTTTTGATGATCGTTTTGTACTGCGTTATACAGATAAAAAATTGGGTGTTGGAGATTTTGTTACTACTGGTACGGAAGTTTTGGTATCGGTGAAAAACAAGCGGATAAAAATCAATTCATCAGTACAATCAATCGATAAAGTTTTTATTTATGATATGCTGGGCAAAAAATTATACGAAAAAATTAATGTTGAAAATATGGAACTTGTAATCCCTAATTTAGGTTCAAGTGAACAATTTTTAATTGTAAAAACAGTGTTGCAAAATGGGAATGTGGTAACTGCAAAAACGATTTACTAAAAAAACTTAAAGTAATAGGTTTTAAGCCCATTTTGTTTTAATAAAATGGGCTATTTTATGTTAATTATTTTTTGAAATTTATCCTGGGTTCTCCTCGTTTAATTATTTAATAAAGAAAGGTGCTTTTTAACGAATAAAACTGCTGTTTAACGGTTTAATTTTGATTTTATAATAATTTTATGTGCTTTTGTTAAATTAAACCTTTGTTAAATGCCAATTTGCGCAGCAGGTTTCAATTTAAATTCCAAAACAACTTATGATCAAGAGATTATTGCCTCATTTTTCTTTTTTTTTGATAAAAAATCTAATTTCTTTCCAAATTAAAAATCTCTTAAATAATATTTTTCAGAGGCATAATTCAACCGATACTTCACAACCATTAAGTCTTTTATTTCCAGCTAAAATCATCAACGATAATATCAGGAAGCACGTGTTTGTTTGTATGTTGTTTTTTACTTTTTCATTCATTAATGCTGCTACAAGAACTAGTACTGCTGTCGGAGGAACATGGGCAACTGGCTCTACTTGGGTTGGAGGTGTGGCACCAATAACGGGGGATGATGTTATTATTGCAACAACCGGAGCAAATTCAGTTACAGTAGGAACAAGTACCAGTATTGTAAATGTCACTATTAATGCAGGGGCAACTTTAAATATAGCCAATAGAACACTCACTACCACTGGATTCTTTGTAAACAACGGAACGCTGACGGGAACAACAGGAATTATTGCGCTGACTGGTAATTTTACAAATTCAGGTAATTTTACCCTGACTACTGGTCGCTTAACCATTGCAACTGGAAATTTCAATAACTCTGGAAATTTTACATTGTCAGGAACGGGAAGACTAATGTTAGGAGGAAATTATAGCACTTCTGGGACTATTACACTTTCGAGTTCAGAAGTTCAATTCACGGGAACCGCAAACCAAACCATACAAGGATTTACCACAACAGGAACAGTTACTACGCTCAAAACGGGTGGAGTAGTGACATTAATAGGCAATGTAAGTGGAGCTGGATTAACGGTCAATGGTTCGGGAGGAACATTACATCTTGGTGTTGGATTGACGCATACTTTTTCAGGAATATGGACAAGATCTGCGGGAACCGGTATATTGAATTGCGGGTCGAGTCTTGTAAAAATTGGGGGAAGTGTTTCAGGAACAGGAGGTGCATTCATAGCAGGAACAGGAACGGTCGATTATTATAGATTAGGTAATCAAACAACTGCAGTTGTTGCTTACAACAATCTAATACTATCAGGTACAGGTATAAAAACATTTGCAACGACCCCAACAGTAAATGGAAAACTTACACTAGCAGGAACAGCAACTGTTGTAGTGTCGTCAGGAGTTGTTACTTACGGTTCAAATGCAACATTAGAATACAACACTACAAATGCAAGAACGGTTACATCTGAAGAATGGATAACTCCATTCACCGCCTCTGGAGGAGTTATTATTAATAGCAGTTTATTAATTACTTTAAATTTGGCTAAAACGTTCAACAATTCAGTTCCTTTAACGGTAAATAGTGGCGGAAAGTTAGATTTGTCTACTGTTTTGTTGACTTTAAATGGAGATCTTATCAATAATAGCGGGAGTGTAACGGGAACTACAGGCGGTGTTGCGATAGCTGGGACAGCAAATCAAAGCATTGGAGCTTTTTCAACGACAGGAACAATATCTATGTTAAAAACTGCAGGTACAGCAACTTATACAGGTGCTGTCAGCGGAGGTGCATTAACAATTAATGGAACTGGGGGAACTTTAAATCTAGGTTCAGGATTGATACATAATTTGACAGGTATTGTAACTTTTACAAACGGAATATTAAATGGTGGTTCAAGCAGTCTTAACGTTAATGCAAATAGTGTTACAGCTTGGAATGGTACAGGAACTAATTTTATAGCAGGAAATGGAACCGTAAACTTTAGCGGAATTGCACAGACATTGGCAGCAGCATCGACATTCAATAACTTGATATTTTCAAATTCCGGGTTAAAAACGCTAAATGGTATTCCTACAATAAATGGTTTTCTTTCAATGGAAGGAACAGCAACGGTTTCAGCAGTTCCAAATTATGGTTCTGCGGCTAAGCTTCAATATAATAGAAGTGTGTCTCAGGTTTCTGGTTTAGAGTGGAGAACTCCATTTGCAGCAACTGGCGGAGTTATGGTAATGAATACAGGAATAATAACGGTAAGCGGGATTAAAACTTTTGGAGCTTCTTCGCCTCTTACGATTGCTAACGGAGCAACTTTAGATAACGGAGGTTTTGTAATTTCGGGAGGATCAACATTATCGGTTCTTACTGACGGGTTATTAAAACTTACTGCTACAAGTGCCTTTCCTTCATTTACAAATACAGCTCTGAATGCGATAAGTAAAGTGGAGTACAGTGGAGATGTTCAGACGGTTGCAACACAGGTCTACGGGAACTTGATTCTTAGTGGTGCAGGGAATAAAACCTTTCCTGCTGCAACAATTATAGCAGGGGATTTAAAAATTACCGGATCAGCGGTCGCATTATTTTTAACTGGTTTCTCTTCTTCGCAAACCTTAACATTTGGAATTACAACACAAAGTATCGGCTCATGGGGAGGTACTGGTTCAGCAGCAACAAACAGGGATGTGATTCGGTTTGGTTCTACCACAACAGGTATTTTGAATGTAAAGCTTTCATGTGCAGAAGGAACATGGTTAGGTAGTTTGAGTTCTAATTGGAATACAGCAGAAAATTGGTGTGGTGGAATATTACCATCTGCCACTACTGATGTTGTAATACCAGTTGCAGCAACAAATCAACCCACTTTGGGTACAAATACGAGTGTGCGAAATATAACTATTTCTAATGGTGCGGTTTTAATTATTTCAGGATTAAGTACCTTAAATGTAAGTGGGAACTGGACTAATAATGGAACTTTTATACCTGATATTAGTACGGTAAATTTTAATGGATCTTTGCCTCAAATAGTCGAAGGGACAACAGCTTCTACTTTTTATAATTTCACGAACTTGAATATACTTTCAATCGTTACAGCAGCAAAAGGAATTACAGTAAACAATATATTGAATATTACCAATCCGTCATCAGTGCTTGATATGGCTACTTTTGTATTAATTGGAGGAGATACTTTTTCAAATGCGGGTAATGGACAAATTATAACATCTAATAGTGCAGCTACTCCAATTCCTACAGGTAAAACTTGGACCTGCAAAGTGATTTATAATAATTCAGCGGGTGGTCAAACTATCGTTGGTGGGACTTATAACGGAACACCTTCTCTTGAATTGAAAAACATTTCAGGAAATCAAACCGCATCTGGCAATATTAGTACGGGTGATAAATTGAATATTGCGGTTGGTGGCACACCTTCATTTGATATGAATGGTTTTAACTTAACATCCAACACATTAAATATTTCAACAGTTGGTGCCATACTGGATATGAAAAACGGTAATTTATCGTATAATATTTTAGATTCCATGGACGGTACAATCCGTTTTTCAGGTGCTTCTAATGGGTTATCATTCCCTTCAGGTACTGTTGATTATTACGGTGTAGGACAAACGGTAGCTGGAGGAAATTATTACAATATTCTTTTTTCCGGTATTGGAGGGAGTTATACTATCGCTAATAATATTGATGTTGCTAACACATTTAATGTTACTAAGGGAGATGTATCTGTTAATGATTCTGTTTCTTTAAACCTTAATAGTGCAGTAACAGTGTTTTCTCCTGGAACACTGACTTTACAAAATAATTCAAGTTTAGTCCAAACTACTTTTACAGGAAATAATGTTGGGAACATTATAGTAAGAAGAAATACAACTCCAATTGTTTTAGATGATTTCACCTATTGGTCTTCACCAACAAATGGAACACAAACATTACTTGATTTTTCGCCAAACACTCAGAGCGACAAGTATTTTATTTACAATAATGATTGGGCTAATGTAAATGCATTCATAACCGTTTTTGCTCCCGGAATAGGATATGCCATCCGAGCAGAAGGAACATTGATTCCGCCTGGCATGCCTGCTGTTGATGATTCTTTAAAGTTTATTGGAGTACCTAACAATGGTACAATTGAAATTCCGTTGACGGTCAGAACATCAGATGGTGTAGGGGAGCGATTGATAGGAAATCCATATCCTTCTGCTATAGATGCGGATGCTTTTATCAATGCCAACCTTTTGGGAACGGGGACAATCAACCAAACCATTACAGGAACTTTATATTTTTGGACACACAATCACACTTTGTCAGGCAATGATTATTTAGCTTCGGACTATGCCACTTATAATTTATTTGGAGCTGTTGGTGTAAGTTCGGGAACAGGAAATTTAACTAATCCAAATCAGTATATTGCATCTGGTCAAGGATTTTTTGTTGAGAATGATTTTGTAGGCAACGTTACCTTTGACA
Source organism: Flavobacterium sp. DSR2-3-3 (assembly GCF_049896585.1). Taxonomy (NCBI): domain Bacteria; kingdom Pseudomonadati; phylum Bacteroidota; class Flavobacteriia; order Flavobacteriales; family Flavobacteriaceae; genus Flavobacterium; species Flavobacterium sp. DSR2-3-3. Next base: position 323,213 of record NZ_JAFCUP010000001.1, on the reverse strand, counting down.
ACAGCATGCGAGTTATTTCAAACAATACTAACTTCTACAGACAGAAGAAAACCAAAAATACACAAGAAGACAGGCATAGAATTTGGCTGAAATTACAAAAAGGGACAGGTGATTTGACCGGAACATTAGTGGGTTATGGTTCGAATTCGACCAATGATTTTGACCCTGGATATGATAGTTATGTGTATGATGAGAACCAAACTTTTTCGCTATATAGTTTTATTGGAACAGCAAAGATGGCGATTCAAAGTAAAGCTTTGCCGTTTGTAGATACCGACGTAATTCCTATTGGTTACAGTATAAATGTTGCCGGAAATGCAATAATCAGCATCGATAAAGTGGATGGATTATTTTCAGACAATCAAAACATTTATTTAAAAGATAAAGTATTAAATGTATTTCACAATTTAAAAGAAGACCCATACAGTTTCAGTTCTGAAAAAGGTACTTTTAATGAGCGTTTTGAACTGCGTTTTACGGATAAAACTCTGGCGTCAGCTGATTTTGAATTAAATGACAGCAGCATTCTGATTGCTAAAGATAAAAATGAATTAAAGATAAAATCAGAAATTGAAACTATAAATAGAATTACTGTTTATGATTTGCTGGGGAAAAAAGTATTTGACAAAGTTGCCGTGAATTCTAATGAGTTCCAAACTTCTACTATTAAACTTAGCAATCAAGTGGTCGTGGTGAAATTGACGTTAGCTAATGGAAAGGTAATTTCTAAAAAAGTTGTTTATTAAAAATTGATATTTCATTTTCCAGTCATATTGGAAGTCCCATTCTGCTTGTTCAGAATGGGATTTTTTTTTGACTTTAAATAAAAAAGTACTCCTATTGATGTTTGAATTTTCAGATGTAAATATCACTAAATGTGGGTATTGCGATAAAGAAAGTTTGTGTCTACATTTATAAAAGTTATCTCGACTGTTTCTTATGAAATGAGTTTTAACAAAAAAATAGATCATATTTAAATTATTCGATATGGAAAATAATTATTTATTACAGTTGTGAATTTCCGCAGTGTTCAGGTAAACGGAATCAGTTTAATTTTAAATATAGTTGCGCGATACTTCGCTATTTTTTTCATCTTTCTTTTTAGCAACGTAGCTTTTTCACAACAGGGTAAGTCAGATGTAACATTCAATACCTATGATGACGGTTTGCTGGGCGACGGTTTTGATGGAACAGTCAGAACAGTCGCTTTGCAAACGGATGGAAAATTGATTGTTGGAGGTGAGTTTTTAAATTTTAATGGTACCGCAACTTCATTCTTATGCCGACTGTTATCAGACGGCTCCAAAGATCTTTCATTCAATTTAGGTTCCGGAATCAATGGCAAAGTATATTGTGCCATAATACAACCGGATGGGAAGATTATTTTAGGAGGTTCTTTTACAAGCTTTAACAGCGCAAATGCATCACGTCTGGTTCGGATAAATAGTGATGGTTCGCTAGATACTACTTTTAATACTGCAATTGCAGCGAGTTCAGGGGTAATGTACTCAATCTCTTTACAAACGGATGGAAACCTGATTGTTGTAGGCAGTTTTACTAAGTATAATGGTGTTAATTCTAATCGGGTTGCTCGGATTTTGCCAAACGGAAATTTAGATCCAACATTTGCAATCGGAGATGGTGCCAATTCACTTGTTGAGGAAGTTCAAATTCAACAAGACGGGAGGATCATTCTGGGAGGATCATTTCTTTCATTTAATAAAATTCCGTGCGGCAAAATAATTCGATTGAATACCGATGGAACTGTTGATACTACTTTTGTGCAAGGAACAGGTTTTAATGGAGATGTATCTGCTCTTACAACTCAGCCTGATGGGAAGATTTTAGTGGGTGGAGCTTTTTTAGAATTCAATGATGTTACTGCCGGTAGAATAATTCGGTTGAATCCTGATGGGAGTATCGACGGCTCCTTTATTTCCGGATCAGGATTTAGTAATGGTGTGGTTGAAGTTATAAAAGTAAATGCTTCCGGTTCTATTATGATCGGGGGTTCCTTTACGGGAACTTATAATGGAACAGATATTAATAGAGTAATTTTTTTGGATAGTTCTGGAGGGATAAATTTAGGATTTGATATTGGTTCCGGACCGCATAATGGTACAGTGAATGCGATTACAGAGGATTTAACGAACTCTTATTACTTTGGCGGCTCATTTACTGTTTTCGATTCCCAGATTCAAGGTCGATTAGCTAGAATAGATGGTTCTGGAACTTTAGATTTTGGTTATCTCACCGCCGGAGTGGGTTTTGATAATTCTGTTTTAAAAGTAATTGCCTTAGCAGGTAATAAAACGATGGCTTTCGGAAATTTCACCAAATTCAACGGAACGATATGTAACAGAATTACGCGGTTGTCTGAAGACGGTACGATTGATTCTTCTTTTAATAGTTCTGGAACCGGTGCAAATAACACTATTAAAACCGCTGTTATACAAACAGATGGGAAAGTTGTTTTTGCAGGTGTTTTTACAAATTACAATGGTATTGTCAGAAACAGAATAGCGAGAATTTTGGTAAATGGAGAAATTGATGCGACTTTCTCCATTACAGCGGGCTTCAATAATCAAGTATATGCCTTATTGTTACAGCCAGATGGAAAAATAATTGTCGCCGGGAATTTCACAAGCTACAATGGAGTTTTGGTGAACCGAATAGTAAGGTTATTACCTGATGGAACTTTGGATTCTAGTTTTACAATTGGTTCTGGAGCCGATGCTATCGTAGACTGTATTTTGTTACAGCCAGACGGAAAGATTGTTTTGGGCGGCCAGTTTTTTTTTTTAATGGGATTTCGTATAATCGGATGGTTCGGTTGAATACAGACGGGAGTGTAGATTCGGGATTTTCAATTGGAGTCGGTTTTGACAAAAATGTGTTTTCAGTCGCGTTACAGTCAGACAATAAAATGATCGTAGGCGGGACATTTACAAGTTACAAAAGCGTTCCCACAAAAAGACTTTTGAGATTGAATAGTGATGGGAGTTTAGACACCTCTTTTGCAACAGGTTTAGGCTTTAGCAATGGTGAAATTAGAGCTATAGTAATCGAACCCGATGATCGATTATTAATTGGTGGAACGTTTTCTGGAACATACAACGGAACAGCTGTAAAGCGCATGGTTCGCCTGCTTGCAAGCGGAGTTTATGACAATACATTTTCAGTGAATTTAAACAATACGCTGTACAGTATTTGTTTTACTCCAAATAATAAAGTGCTTATCGGTGGGAATTTTAATTCCGTTTCGGGTGTAACAAAACATCGTGTGGCTAGGATAAAGCTTTGTACAAATAGCTCTAATTGGAATGGGATTTCTTGGAGTAATGGAATGCCATCAGCTGAAAAAACACTTTTTTTTAATGAAAATCATACCTTATCAGCAACTGTAAATTCCTGTTCATGTACGATCAGTTCTGGAAAAACAGTTACAATTCCAGGCGGAAATACTTTAGGTTTGGTTTTCGATTATTCTGGTTCAGGCACATTGATTTTAGAAAATAATGCAGCATTGCATCAATCCGAAGACCAAGTAAGTAACTCCGGAATTATTCGATTGAAAAGAAAAACAACACCTATTCTGATAACAGATTATACTTATTGGTCATCGCCAGTTTCAAGTCAAAAATTGATTGATTTTTCCCCTGATACGGCTTCGGATAAGTTTTATTCCTTTGATGCCTTCAGTAATTCTTGGGTAAATGAGCTCGCTACAAATGTAATGTCCGTTGGCAAAGGCTACATTATTCGCGGGCCACAAACTTTTTCTGAAACTGTTGCAGCACGCCATGAAGCTGTTTTTATTGGAGTGCCAAATAATGGGGAGATATCAGTTCCCATTAGTATATCTGACACGTCAAATCTTATTGGCAATCCCTATCCTTCAGCGATAAATGCAGATTTGTTCATTAATAGGAACAAAGGAATTATGGACGGGACTATCTATCTTTGGACACATAATACTGAAATCACTAAAAATGTTTATACTTCAGATGATTATGCGGTTTATAACTTATTGGGAGGCATAGGTACAAGTGCTGCTACCAATTTGGGGGTTAATAATACAATTCCTGATGGTAAAATAGCTTCCGGGCAATCCTTTTTTGTGACCAGTATTAATGGTGGAGGACCAACCATTTTTGATAACAGCATGCGTGTGGTTGGGCAAAATGCTAACTTTTTTAAATCAAGTTCACCTAAAAAGTTAAAATCAAATGAGATTGAGAAACATCGTATTTGGTTAAATTTGAGTAATGCGGAAGGTGCTTTCAAACAAATTTTGATAGGATATGCAAGTGGAGCCACTAATGATTTTGATAGTTTGTTTGATGGCAAAAGTTTAGACGGTAACCAGTATCTAGATTTTTATAGCATCAATCAGGATAAGAATTTAGTCATTCAAGGAAGAGCGTTGCCATTTGAAGAAACAGATGAAATTAGATTGGGATTCAGAAGTACACTTGAGGGAACTTTTAGGATTAAAATTGATCAGGCAGATGGATTCTTATCCAATAAAAATGTTTTTATTGAGGATAAATTAAACAATAGTACTGTTAATATAACAAACGAAAGCTATGCTTTTACTTCAGTGGTGGGAACATTTGATAATCGCTTTGTATTGCGTTACATAGAAAAAACATTGACTTCAGATGAATTTGTAAAAGATAATGAATCCGTTTTTGTATCGAGTAAAAACAAACAGTTGCTAATAAACTCAACCAAAGAATTGATAGATGAGGTTACAATATACATTTTGGGAGGAAGAAAAATTTATCAAAAAAAGGAGATAAATGCTGCTAATTTATCGGTGTTGAACTTGCTGGTTGGGCACCAAGTCGTGTTAGTAAAACTTCTTTTGCAGGATGGTTATTCAGTTACCAAGAAAGTAATGCATTGAAATAAACTATAAAAAAACCATCCTGCGAGACAAGATGGTTTAAGTATTCATTCAAAATAAAGTTTATTTTTCTTTACCTGATGCTTCAAGGTTTCGCTCGATAGTATGTCCAGGTCTTGACCATTTTGGTTTTTCACCTAATGGAGCAAATTGAGAATCTCGCGCCTCAACAGTTTGCGGTTGAGAAACTTTTGTGAATGGTTTTTGTGGAATCAATCCTAACATTTCAAACATTTTCATGTCTTCATTTACATCAGGATTTGGAGTCGTCAATAACTTATCTCCCGCAAAAATGGAATTGGCACCAGCGAAAAAGCACATGGCTTGACCTTCACGACTCATGTTCATTCTTCCTGCAGAAAGACGAACTTGGGTTTCGGGCATGATGATTCTGGTTGTTGCTACCATTCGGATCATCTCCCATATTTCAACTGGTTTTTCTTCTTCCATCGGAGTTCCTTCCACGGCAACCAACGCATTTATAGGCACTGATTCCGGTTGCGGATTTAAAGTAGAAAGAGCTACAAGCATTCCGGCTCGGTCTTCAATACTTTCTCCCATCCCGATTATTCCGCCGCTGCAAACGGTGACATTTGTTTTACGAACATTTTCTATTGTTTGCAAACGGTCTTCAAATCCGCGGGTCGAGATTACTTCTTTATAATATTCTTCAGAGGTATCTAAATTGTGATTGTAGGCATATAAACCAGCTTCCGCCAGTCGATGTGCTTGATTTTCAGTAATCATTCCAAGGGTACAGCACACTTCCATGTCTAGTTTGTTTATGGTACGCACCATTTCAAGAACTTGATCAAATTCAGGGCCATCTTTTACATTTCTCCAAGCCGCTCCCATGCATACACGAGACGATCCGCTAGATTTTGCACGTAAAGCTTGTGCTTTTACTTGACTAACTGACATTAAATCATTGCCTTCAATTTCAGTATGATAACGTGCAGCTTGCGGGCAATAGCCACAATCTTCTGGACACCCGCCTGTTTTTATAGAGAGTAAAGTTGAAACCTGAACCACGTTAGGATCATGATGTTCCCTGTGAATAGAAGCTGCTTCATAAAGCAAGTCCATCATGGGTTTGTTATATATTGCGATAATTTCGTCTTTGGTCCAATTGTGTTTTGTAATGCTCATCGATATTGGTTTTTGATGCTTCAAAAGTAGTTAAATTGTTCTAAAGAACCAATGCAATAGTATTGAAAAGGCTGAGGTGAAATTTTTTATGACTAAAGCTAAGCAATCTCATTAGGCTTTTTCTGAAATTTTTAAATTCGGGTTGCGGTGATTTTAATACCACGCTTTAAGGGCACGAAGAATTGGGAATTATTAATAAGCAAACGTCCTAAAAACAGATTTTAATATTCTGAGTGGGTGCTTGTTTTACTGGAAAATTACTGGCTGTAAATAGCAGTTTGACTTAAGATTCAGCACCGTGTTTGTCTGAGGAATAACGCGTATCCCAGTATAACATGAGCATGAATGTAACAATTACTGCGGATACAATTCCTTCAAACAATAAGGAAATAGAATATGTCATTACAGATGGCTCACCACCAAATAAAAAAGTTTTTGATAATGACCCAACGTATGCGTCTCCTCCTCTTACGTAACTATAAATAATTAAACCAATAATGCTCAAGAATATTCCTGTTAGCGCTGTTAGTAGTGCGGAAACAGCATTAGAAACTAGTATATTTTTGCCTTCAGCGAAATTAGATTTTAATGTTTTGTACGTTCCATAAAACACAAATAAAACATTAAACAGACGTAATAAATAAATATCGGCTAAACCTAAAAGCTCCATTAACAAGAAATAGAGTCCAATTCCAATGAAAATAATAAATCCGTTTACTAATTCTTTAGGTAGTTTCATACATCCAGTTTTAAAATTAAAGAATTATACCTTTCTGTGGAATTAGGTATATTCTATCAAATTTACAGAAAAAATTATAAATTTTTATGGAAAACACAAAAGATTTTATTCCGATTTAAAATTTTTGCAAGAGGCTGAGGGCTGTTTTTTTGTCTTTTTTAAGTTGATCTTTTAAGAGATCTACCGATTCAAATTTTTGTTCTGAACGAATTCTCTGCAGTATTGAAACCTTGATTTTTTGATTATACAAATCAGAATTAAAATCGAAATAATGAATTTCAATAGACTGTTTTTTTCCGTTAACAGTTGGATTAAAGCCAATATTCATCATTCCAAAAATGGTCTGGCCATCAATTAAGCTTTTTACAATATAAACTCCGTTTTTGGGGATTAGTTTGTAATTTTCGTCGATTTTTAAATTAGCCGTTGGAAAACCAATGGTTCTTCCCAATTGTTTTCCTTGAACGATATTTCCCGTTAGAAAATATTCATACCCTAAATATTCGTTGGACAAAGCCATATCTCCTTCCATTAAAGCATTTCTGATTTTGGTGGAACTTACGGAAATATCATTGATTTCCTGAACGGATATTTGTTCTACTTTAAAATTATATTTTTTCCCAAAATTGATAAGATCATCAATATTGGCCGTTCGATTTCTTCCAAAACGATGGTCATGCCCAATAATTATCTTGTGAATGTGAAATCGATCAACAAGAATAGTACTTACGAATTCTTCGGCAGTCAATCTCGAAAACGTTTCATCGAAAGGATGAATCACTAAATTCTCGATGCCGATTTTTTCAAGCAAATTTATTTTTTCATCTATGGTGTTGAGCAATTTTATATCGGAATGTTCCTGTAAAACCATGCGAGGATGTGGGAAAAAAGTAAGCACTAAGCTTTCATATTTCTCGTTCTCCTTCCCAACGCTTTGAAATTGTGTTAGTTTATTAAGAATTTTTTTGTGACCAATATGAACTCCATCAAAGGTACCCAACGTCAAGATTGTTTTTTTTGTGGAAGCGAAATCGTTTATAGAATGAAAAATCTTCAAAGCAAGTGTTTTATAAAAGCGCAAATTTAAGGTATCTAATTCAAAAGTAATGGTATGACTAGTTGAATTTCCGTATAATTTTAAGAAAGAAGATAAAAAAAAGCGTTAAAAATTAAAAATCGTTGAATTTTCCAAAATTTGATTTAAAATAGCAAACAAATGAATCAACCATCACGATAAATTCTTTAATTTTGAAGTTCAAATAATATAAAATTATGAAAAGAATTTTACTGTTTTTTATAATTGTTTTTTCAATCACGACAATTCGTGCTCAAGAAAGCGCTTATTGGACAAAAATTGCTCAAGATAACGTTAGCCTTTCTGATCGAAGCGATATAAAATCAATTGCTACTAATGAGTTATTGTTTAATTTGAATGAAGTTGCTATAAAAAAATCTTTAGAATTACTTCAAAATAAAACGGTTGCGGGGGCCAAAATTGAAATTACTATTCCAAATATGAATGGGGATTTAGAGCGATTTTTAGTTTGGGAATCTTCTAATTTTGAACCGGAACTGCAAACGCAATTTCCTAATATAAGAGCTTACAGCGGTATTGGAATTACAGATCGAAATGCTTCTCTTTATTTTAGTTTATCACCAAAGGGAATTCAGAGCATGATATTAAGAGGGGATAGTGGATCGGAATTTATTGAACCATATTCTAAAGATAGTACTGTTTATGTACTTTTTAATTCCAAAAACAGAAATAAAGGTAGTTTGCCTTTCACCTGCAAAACGGAGGATATAGGTTTAAACAAACAGTTGCTAAATACTACAGGCAAAATTTCAGCGAATAATAAAGTTTTTAAAACTTTGAGATTGGCTTTATCGTGTACTGGAGAATATGCGGCGTATCATGGAGGTACTGTTTCTCTAGCTTTAGCAGCTATGAATGCCACTATGACTCGAGTTAATGGTGTTTTTAATAAAGACTTAGCCACAAAATTGCAAATCATCGCAAATAACAATCTCATAATTTATACCAATTCCGCTACGGATCCGTATTCTAATGCCACTGCCGGAGCAGGGGGTGCTTGGAATCAGGAGCTGCAGGATAATTTAACAAATGTTATTACAAATGGCGGCTATGATATAGGCCATCTATTTGGTGCCTCGGGAGGTGGAGGTAATGCAGGGTGTATAGGCTGCGTATGTGTAAATCCTTCGACGGCTAATCCATTAGCTAAAGGGAGCGCCTTTACATCACCAAGCGATGCGAAACCCGAAGGAGACACGTTTGATATTGATTTTGTAGCTCATGAAATGGGACATCAGTTAGGGGCAAATCATACCTTTTCTTATGAAATAGAAGGGACAGGTGTAAGTGTAGAGCCAGGAAGTGGTTCTACCATTATGGGGTATGCAGGAATTACTTCGGATTATGATGTTCAGGCTAGTTCCGACGATTACTTTGCTTATGTAAGCATAAAGCAAATACAAGATAATCTTTTGTCTAAAACTTGCCCCGTGAATACTGTTATTGCTAATAATCCTCCAGCAATCAGTGCCGGTTTAGATTATACAATACCTAATGGTACGGCATTTATATTAAAAGGCTCGGGATCTGACAGCAATGGTGATATTATAACGTATTGTTGGGAGCAAAATGATAGCGCAATAACAACGAGTGGGGTTAAAAGCGTTGCTTTTCCTACTAAAATTGATGGTCCTCTTTTCAGGTCTCTATATCCAAGTAGTTCTCCAATTCGCTACATGCCCGCTTACAGCACGGTATTGTCCAATAAATTAACAACAACTTGGGAATCCGTTTCTACCGTTGCTAGAACGCTTCACTTTGTTTTAACAGGTAGAGACAATGCTGCCCTTGGAACTGCCCAAACCAATACCGATGAAATGATCGTTACTGTAAATGGAACAGTTGGGCCATTTGCAGTTACATCACAAAATACAGAAAATTTAAGTTGGCTGCAAGGTACAAATCAATCGATCACTTGGGATGTGAATGGATCAAATGGTTTAGAAGGTTCTACCTCTGTAAATATTAAGCTTTCTACTGATGGAGGTTTGACGTTTTCAACAGTTTTAATCGCCAATACCCCAAATGACGGATCAGAAACTATTACCGTACCCAATGTTACAGCAACCAATTGTAGGATTTTAATTGAGCCTACGGCAAATATTTATTATGCTGTGAATAGCAAATCCTTTGCAATTGGTTATTCAGTTGTTTCATCCTGTGCTACATATACGTTTGCAACTCCTGTTGTAATTCCGGATGCAATAACTACTTATACTACAAGAACGATAACAGTTCCAACTTCAACAGGAACTATAGCCGATGTGAATTTTGCTGTTAGTCTTACGCATTCGTATTTGTCTGATGTACAAATGGAGATCGTAAGTCCGCTAGGCACTACGGTGAAATTATTTGATAGAAGTTGTGGCAATACCAACAATGCTTTAATCCTTGATTATGATGATTTGGGAGGCTCACTTGTTTGTGGAAGCACTACTGTTCAAACCGTTTCTCCATTTGAGCCATTGGCAGCATTTAATGGGCAAAATCCACAAGGAGTCTGGACTTTTAGGGTTCGAGATGTGGATGCTACAAAAATAGGGACTGTAGATCAGGCATCAATAACAATTTGTACGAAAACATATACTTTAGGAATATCAGATATAGAAATCAATGATTTTGTGGTCTATCCTAATCCAAATAAAGGGAATTTTAATATTCAATTTACAAACAAATCCTCTGCTGAAGTGAAGGTAATGGTGCATGATGTATTAGGAAGAAAGCTTTTTGAAAATGAATATGAAAACAAGTCAAATTTTAACGAAAACATCCAATTGAAAAATGTCCAACCCGGACTTTATTTATTGACGGTTATTAACGGAAATAGAAAAGATATCAGAAAAATTTTAATCAAATAGTTAAAATAGAATTAGAAAAAAGGGGAGCGTTGTAAAACGCTTCCCTTTTTTTATTTCCCGTTAAATGTGGTCATGGTGATTTCTAATCCTGCTGTTCCAAAAGATTTTATGATTTCTGACGCTATTTCTAATCGCTCCGGAAGCGCTGTTTTTTCAGTATCGTCCCAGTCTCCAAGGACATAATCAACTTGTTTTCCTTTTTTGAATTCATCGCTGATGCCGAAACGGAATCGTGCGTAATTTTGTGTATTCAGCACAAGGTTGATGTTTTTAAGTCCGTTGTGTCCGCCGTCGCTTCCTTTTTGTCGGATGCGAATGGTTGCAAAGGAAAGATTCAAATCATCGGTAATAACCAGAATATTTTCAAGCGGAATATTTTCTTTGTCCATCCAATATTGAACTGCTTTGCCACTCAAATTCATGTAAGTGTTTGGTTTGAGCAGTAAAAAGGTTCTTCCTTTGAATCTAAATTCGGCCAGTGCGCCCAGTTTTACGGTTTCGAAATTGACTCCTTCTTTTCGGGCGAGGAAATCCACTATTTTAAATCCGATGTTGTGTCTTGTGTTTACATATTCGGCGCCAATGTTGCCGAGTCCAACTATTAAAAATTTATTACTCACGCTTTCTATATTGTTTTTTTTGTGTTCGTGAACCTCTGGTTTCATACAAGTTGTACTGTCTTGTGTTTTTGGTGATGAGAATAAATTTGAAATCCATTTTATCATGCTGCAAAAATAGACTTAATTAGAGTATCGGACTATTAGATTTTTAGAAAATCGCTATTGAGAACAAAATAGTTCTGAGTAGCCCTGATGGAAGTGGCATCCTTTTTCCTATTTACCGGGTCAGGGTTTTGAACCCTGACCCGGTAAATAGGAAAAAGATACAACGGACAGCAGGAAGATTCGTGATTAAAATGGAGATATTTGTGCTCCTAATAATAAAAAATGGAATAATGAGATTACTTCGTTCCTCGAAATGACAAAAAGTAATGCGCATAAAAAAAGCACCAGTTTTACAACTGATGCTTTCTTGAATGGTTGAAAAATATTATTTTTTCTTTCCTTTAACAGGAGCTTTTGCTGCTTTTGCTGCTTCTTGCGCTGCTTTCATAGCCGCACGAGAAATTCTTACTTGAGCAACAACAGTGTTGTCTGGGTGAACCAACTTGTAATTGTCGTTAACTAATTTAGTAACGTACAATTTGTTCCCCATTTCAAGTGGAGTAATGTCAGCTTCAATAAAATCTGGAAGATTTTTTGGTAAAGCTTTTACTTTAAGTTTACGAGTATTTAAACGTAAAACACCACCAGCAAGAACTCCTTGAGAAGTTCCAACAATTTTCACAGGAACTTCCATAGTGATTTCTTTATCATCAAATAATTGAAAGAAGTCAATGTGTAAAATCTTGTCAGAGACCGGATGAACCTGAATGTCTTGTAAAATTGCGTTAAATGATTTTCCTTCACCAAGATCGATCTCAACTGTGTGAGCGTTTGGAGTGTAAACCAAGTTTTTGAAAGCCATAACTTCTGCTGAGAAATGAACTGCCTGATTTCCTCCGTATAATACGCAAGGAACCAATCCAGCATTACGTAGGGCTTTAGTCGCAACTTTACCCACGCTTTCTCTTTCTGATCCTTTAATTGTAATCGATTTCATTGTAAAAAAAATATAGTTATTAAATAATATTACTTGTTTGGCCTTTAGCTTTTGGCTATCAGCATGACTTTATAACTTTAAGACATTTGACATTACGACTTATGTATTACATTATAAATTTTCCACTAATGGAATTGTTGTGGTGCACCATGTGCATGACTTCAGCAAAAAGTGGTGCACAACTCAACACTTTTATTTTATTTGATTCTTTCTTTAATGGAATAGAATCGGTAACTATTAATTCTAATAGTTTAGAATTTTCTATTTTTTCGTACGCATCACCTGATAAAATAGCATGCGTGCAAATGGCTCTTACGCTTAAAGCTCCTTTTTCGATCATTAAATCTGCGGCTTTCGCCAAAGTGCCTCCGGTATCAATCATGTCATCTACTAAGATTACATTTTTACCTTTTACCTCACCAATTAACTCCATGGTATCGATAATGTTCGCTTCTTTTCTTTGCTTGTAACAAATCACCACGTCCGATTCTAAAAATTTAGAATACGCATAGGCTCTTTTTGAACCTCCCATGTCTGGAGAAGCAATAGTCAGATTGTCTAGACCTAAACTTTTAACGTACGGCATAAATATTGTCGATGCAAAAAGATGATCTACCGGTTTCTCAAAAAATCCTTGAATTTGATCTGCGTGCAAATCCATGGTCATTACTCTTGTTGCGCCTGCAGCATCTAATAAATTAGCTACTAGTTTAGCTCCTATCGGAACTCTTGGTTTGTCTTTTCGATCTTGTCTAGCCCAACCAAAGTAAGGAATTACTGCTGTTATGTGTCTCGCCGAAGCACGTTTTGCAGCATCAATCATCAGTAACATTTCCATCAAATTATCTGCCGTTGGAAAAGTTGAACAAACGATAAAAACGCGTAATCCTCTGATAGACTCTTCGTAAGAAGGTTGAAATTCACCGTCGCTGTATTTTGACATTGTAATTTTCCCTAATGGAATTCCGTATTGCTCTGCGATTTTCTCAGCCAGATAGACACTTTGTGAACAAGCAAAAATTTTAGCTTCTGGTTCTAGGTGTGACATTTAATTTATTGTTTTTATTCCGCTGCGCTTCATACTGTTGGCTTTGTCGTTTGAATAAAGCCGTAAGTTTGTATATACCTCGGGTGTAGTTAGTTGTGTGTTCCGTTTTTAACGAGGTGCAAATTTATAAAATTTATTCAACTCTGAAAGGAAAAAATTAAGTATTTTTAGTTGAACATTTAATATTATTTTTTACATTTGCACCGTGTTAAAGGAATTGATGATTGATTTAAACACAATCGCCTCTTTTATTGCGTTGAAATAACTGTTGTTATTTCATGTCTGCTAAGCCCGGATGGCGGAATTGGTAGACGCGCTGGTCTCAAACACCTGTGGGAAACCGTGCCGGTTCGACTCCGGCTCCGGGTACAAAAACCGCTTCGAAAGAAGCGGTTTTTTTGGTTTTATATTACAATGAATTCCTAATAATCAAAGCACTTTTGTTCTCAATTTGCTCTTTTTTGCCTTTCAAAATCATTTGTGCCAGTAACTTTCCCATGACTTCAAAATTGGTTGAAATTGTTGTAATCCCGTTTTCGACTACTTTTTTCAGCGGTGTTTCGTTATATGAAATAATACCATAATCACTACCTAATAGCAGTTTCTGAATCTTTGCTTTTTCAATGACGCGCACTAAATCCCTGTCGCTCGGAATAATATACACTTCGCCTTTTTTTATTTCTCGATTCTGAAATTCAGTGATGATTTCATAATCGAATACGAAGTCGTTGCAGAAATTCTCAAAACCTATTTTCATACCCAGCGGCTCGCGGAATCCCGGGAAAATCATAATCAGTTTTTCGTATTTGTTCAACTTGGATTTTCCTTTCATTAAGCCGTCATAAATGTCTTTTACGAAATTTTGGTATACGGCGGGAAACGATTTTAGTTCTGGATTGGTCTGGTCTAATATGTATACTTCATTAACTGGTAGGGTTTTTATCACTGCGGCGGCCTCCGCTAAATTGGTCGGCATAATGATGTATTTGGTGTAATTGCCGTTACTTTCATTAATCAGTTTTTGGAAAACGGGAGCATTAAAATGATGAAAGAAAATATCTACCTGAGCGTTAGTGCCAAAGTTTTCCAAAAATGAATTATACAAGTCTTCCTTAAAAATGTTCAATTCGTCAAAAAGTAAAAATATCTTTTGTTTTATGGTGACTTCTATGCTTTTTATATAATAACCTTTGCCAGGAATGGCATAAATAATCCCTCTTTTTTTCAATTCTTCATAGGCTTGTAAAACTGTGTCGCGGGACAAGGAGAATTCCAGACAGACTTTGTTTACCGACGGAAGTTTGTCGCCTTTTTTTAGGTTTACTTCTTCTATTGCCTTCTCTATGGAACTTATTATTTGTCGGTATTTAGGAACTCCGAGGTTGTTCTGTATGGAAATTATTTTCATAAAGAAGTGAATTTTTTAGCAATATACAAAAACTGGTAGGTACTGGTATGTTAATGATAACAATTATTTTACTTTTGGTTTTTGACATTTCATAATTAAACCATGAAAATAAAACACATATCACATTTTAAAACCAATTCTGTAATGGAATCATTTGGTTTGATGCCAGATGGCGAAGAAGTTTTTGTTTGTGAAGCAACAAACAAGAATGGAATGAAAATGAAAGTTATGGGTTATGGTGCTACGCTTACTTCTTTAAAAGTTCCATTAAAAAATGGAACTTTGGTAGATGTGGTTTTAGGTTTTGACACTTTAGATTCCTACATGCAATCATTTAATTTACAAAGTGCACCTTATCTCGGAGCAACAGTGGGAAGGTTTGCCGGCCGAATTAATGCCGGCGAGTTTAAACTGAACGGAGAAACAATTTGCCTAAACAAAAACAATAACGGCAACTCGTTACACGGAGGTACCATTGGCTATAGCCAAAAAAACTGGAAAATAAAAAAACGTAACGAAGGCAAGAATCCTTCCGTAACTTTTACGTGTGTCAGTGCTGATAATGAAGAGCATTTTCCGGGTGAATTAGCGATAGATTTGACCTATATGCTCTCAGAAGAGAATGAATTGATTATCGAATACATCGCCAGCACAACAGAAGATACACTTGTAAATTTGACCCACCACAGTTATTTCAATCTTGATGGTCATCAATCCAGCGTTGTTAATCAGGAAATGCGTGTAAGTTCTCAGCGAATATTAGAAACTACAACTGCTGGAATCCCCACCGGCCGCTTTCTGAATGTTGCTAACTGTCCTTTTGATTTTACCTCTGCGGGAACCTGTCCGTCAAAAATTGATGCCACTTTTGTTTTAAATAAAGAAAACGAATACGCAGCGTCTCTTTTTAATAGTGACAAAACTTTGAAAATGTCTGTTTACACGAATCAGCCCGCGGTTCATATTTATGTTGGCGGAAATTGCTTTAATACAATAAAAGGAAAAGAAAACGCAGCGTATCACCCCACGAGCGGAATTTGTTTCGAGACGCAGAATTTCCCCGATGCGCCGAATCATGAACATTTTGCAACTTCTATTTTGAGAAAAGGAGAATTATATTATCATAAAACTATTTATAAATTTCAATCTTTTTAAGATGAGAAAAAACCTTCGAATTTCAGGGTTGTTGATCCTTGTTATGCTTCTTTTTTCCTGTTCCAACAGTAATGAAACAGGGGAAACTCAAGCAGCAAAGGTGCCAATTACCGACGATTCCTTTATCAGAGCCGCCGATATTTCTTTTTTACCGGAAATAGAAACATCGGGTGCGGTTTTATACAATAGTAACAACCAACCTGAAAATATGATTACAACTCTAAAAAATGCAGGTTGTAACACGATTCGAATTCGTCTTTGGAAAAATCCTGCGAATGGACATTCGGGATTAGCCGAAGTTAAAGCGTTGGCAAAACGCGTGAAACAAGCTGGTATGAAAGTTTGGTTGACGGTCCATTATTCGAATACTTGGGCTGATCCAGCGGTACAAAATACGCCAGAAGAATGGAAAAATTTGTCGTTTACCGATTTAAAAACGGCTGTCGCCAATTATACTTCAACAATTATCACGGAAATTAATCCTGATATAATCCAAATCGGGAATGAAATCAATAGCGGATTGCTTTGGCCGCAAGGACATTTAATCAATCAGGAAGTACAAAGTCTGTCTTTATTGGCAACTGCAAGTGCTACCATTCGTGCCAAAGCGCCAGATTGCAAAATCATGATTCATTATGCAGGTGTTAAAGCCTCGGACTGCAACTGGTTTTTTAACAAAATAAAAAGTGTAGATTACGATTATATTGGATTATCGTACTATCCAATTTGGCACGGAAAAGATGTAAAGGTTGTAAAAACCGCCATCAATACGTTAGGAAAAACATACAATAAAAAAGTAATTATTGCTGAAACGGCGTATCCTTTTACGCTAGATTACAATGACTGGACTAACAATATTGTGGGTTTAGATTCTCAGCTGGTTTCCGGATTTCCTGCCACTCCTGATGGACAAAAAAGTTTTTTATTGGCAATAAAAACATTGGTAAAAGAGTCTGAATACGGTTTAGGATTTGCGTATTGGGGAGGAGAGTGGATTTCTTTCAAAGGAAATCAAGCTGCAAATGGCTCTACTTTTGAAAATCAGGCATTTTATGATTTTAATAATAAAGCGCTACCTGTTTTGCAGGTATTTAATAAATAATTCGATATGAAAAATTTACCAATGAATTCTCGATTCGTTCTAATGTCATTACTGCTTACACTGCTTTTTTCCTGCAGTACATCCAAAAATGTTCAATCAACTTCAAAAAGTTCTTTTGCAAAAGGAGCTGATATAGGTTGGTTGCCACAAATGGAAGCCACAGGATATAAGTTTTATGATACCGACGGTGCTGAAAAAGATTGTTTGCAATTACTCAAAGACAGAGGAATGAATACCATTCGTTTGCGTGTTTGGGTAAACCCTTCTAATGATAAAGCAAGCGGACATTGCAGTCCAGCCGAAACTGTTGTAGCGGCTTTACGCGCTCAAAAATTGGGCATGCGCATTATGATTGATTTTCATTATAGTGATACTTGGGCCGATCCGGCAAAACAAGCGAAACCCGCAGCTTGGGCAAATCACACTTTTCCGGAATTATTAAATGATGTTTACAACCATACTTTTGAGGTGTTAACGGCATTGAAAAATGCTGGAGTTACTCCGGAGTGGGTTCAGGTTGGGAATGAAATTCCTGGAGGCATGATGTGGCCCGAAGGAAGTATCAAAAATTGGAATCAATTGGCACAATTACTTAACAAAGGGTATGAAGCTACAAAAGCTATTGATCCTAAAATTAAAGTTATCGTTCATCTTGACGAAGGAAATAATAATGAAAAATTCAGATTGTTTTTTGATAATGCCAAAGCAAATAATGTAAAGTACGACGTGATTGGACTGTCTTATTATCCTTTTTGGATCAAGAAAAATTACACGGAAACTATTGGTGATTTAGCTTATAATTTGAATGATATGGTTACTAGATATGACAAAGAAGTGATGGTTGTAGAAGTTGGTGGCGAATATGACAAAGTGCAAAATACGTATGAAATGTTAGCAGCAACAATCAAAGCAGTCAAAGCGGTACCAAATAATAAAGGACTTGGCGTAATTTATTGGGAACCACAAGGAGAAAAAAGTTGGAGCGGTTATTTCCTGAGCGCTTGGCAGCCTGACGGGTCACCTTCAGCGGCTTTAGATGCTTTTAAAGGATAGTTTTGGCACTGCCTTTTGTGGAAGTATGAGTATATTAAGGAATAGATTTTAATTGCGTGACATTAAATAATTTTACAGGTTTAAAAATGAAGAAATTGATATGTATTCTTGTAGTATTTTTAGTATTTACACAAATGGCTTTGTCTCAAACACGAGCCATTAAAGTGTTAGGTAGCAATTGGAAATTTCAAAAAGGCGATTTTGAAGAGGCGCATAAAGTAAATTTTAATGATTCGAAATGGGAATCCGTAACCATTCCGCACGATTGGGCAATTTACGGGCCTTTTGATAAAAATGTAGACAAACAAAGTGTTGCCATTGTTCAAAACGGAGAAAATATAGCTACCGAAAAAACGGGAAGAACGGGAGCTTTGCCCCATGTAGGAACAGCGTGGTACCGCAATACATTTACATTGCCTAAAGATTCAAAAGGGAAAAAAATAATTTTACTTTTTGAAGGAGCAATGAGCGAACCTCAAGTGTATTTAAACGGGAAAAAAGTGGGAGAGTGGGCGTACGGCTACAGTTATTTTTATTTTGATGTTTCCCAATTTATACAAGAAGGAGCCAACACATTGTCAGTACAATTAACCAATAAGGAATTTGCTTCCCGTTGGTATCCGGGTGCTGGTTTGTATCGAAATGTTAGCGTTATTGTAAAAAACAACGAAAGTATTGACCAATGGGGGCAGTTTGTAACGACGCCTTTTATAAGTTCGGCAATGGCCAAAGTAAATATTAAGACCAAAGTTTCTGGAGAAAACATCCGCTTGGTCACCACTATTTTTGATGCCGAAGGACAGAAACTAAATTCAGAGGAATCTACGCTTCAATTCGGAAATGAGTTCGATCAAAACATAAAAGTAGAAAAACCAAAATTGTGGAGTCCCGAAACGCCTTACTTGTATAAAGCGGTTTCCCAATTGTATGTTGGAAAAGAACTAAAAGATGAAATTTCAACCCGTTTTGGAATCCGAGAAATAAAATACGAGCCCAATAAAGGTTTTAGTCTGAATGGAAAGATAACCAAATTTAAAGGAGTTTGTCTGCACCACGATCTTGGTCCACTCGGCGTTGCAGTAAATAAAGCCGCGTTGCGCAGGCAAATGAAGATATTAAAAGATATGGGTTGTAATGCAATTCGCAGTTCGCACAATATGCCCTCTTTTGAGCAACTGGAGTTGGCGGATGAAATGGGTTTTATGTTTTTGGCAGAGAGTTTTGATGAATGGGAAAAGCCAAAAGTAGAAAATGGGTATCATCGTTTTTTTGAGGATTATGCCGAAAAAGACATCGTAAATCTCGTTCAGGCTACAAGAAATCATCCTTCTATTGTGATGTGGAGTTCTGGAAATGAAGTGCCGGATCAATGGGGAGAAGCGGGTGTAAAACGAGCCAAATGGCTGCAGGAACTATTTCATCGAGAAGATCCAACACGTCCAGTAACTGTTGGTATGGATCAGGTAAAAGCGACTATGGAATCTGGATTTGGAGCTGTGCTGGATGTTCCGGGATTGAATTATCGGGTGCATTTGTATGATGAGGCATTTGCAAAATTTCCGCAAGGTTTTATTTTGGGTTCCGAAACAGCTTCAACAGTTAGCTCCAGAGGGATTTATAAATTCCCTGTAGTTCAGGACAAAATGAAACAATATCCTGATTTTCAATCTTCCTCTTACGATTTGGAAGCGTGTAGCTGGTCTAATGTACCTGATGAAGATTTCGTGCTTCAAGATGATAAACCTTGGGTGATCGGCGAGTTTGTTTGGACTGGTTTTGATTATTTAGGAGAACCGACGCCGTATGATGAAAGCTGGCCGTCCCGAAGTTCTTATTTTGGAATTAACGATTTAGCGGGTTTACCCAAAGACCGCTATTATTTATACCGAAGCCGTTGGAATACGAAGGAATCAACCCTTCATATTTTACCCCATTGGAATTGGGAAGGTCGCGAAGGAGCGATAACTCCCGTTTTTGTATATACGAGCTACAACAGCGCTGAACTTTTTATAAATGGCAAAAGTATGGGAGTGCAGAAAAAAAACAAAAGTACACCCCAGAATCGCTATCGTCTGATGTGGATGGATGTAAAATATGAGCCGGGAACGGTCAAAGTTGTCGCTTTTGATGACAATGGAAAAGCTGTTGCTGAACAAGAGGTACATACTGCCGGCAAACCATACCAAATTGTTTTAGACGCTGACAGGAAAACAATCACAGCCAATGGCGAGGATATATCGTTCGTAACCGTATCGGTAGTGGACAAAAATGGAATTCCTTGCCCTACGGCGACTAACCAGCTAAAATTTAAGGTTTCAGGCGCGGGTACTTACCGGGCTGCCTGCAATGGTGATGCCACTTCACTCGAAATGTTTCATAAAGATACCATGAAGCTTTTTAGCGGAAAGCTGGTCGTGCTTGTAAAATCGACCAAAGCTCCTGGTACTATAAAACTGGAAGTAAATGGTGCTGGGCTTAAGAGTGGCAAAATGAGCTTAGTGTCTCAAAATAAATAAAAAGTAGAAGCGGGTATTGCAACAATACTTTTGAAAACTAAAAATTTAAAAAACGATAACAATAACAGTAAGTTTCCAAAAATTGAATTGGGAAACATACAATTTCTAAACAATGAATGACATTTTAGTACACAAAACAATTGATTTTTTTCAGCAGACTTTTAAATCAGAGCCTGAAAAAATTGTCCTTTCCCCCGGCAGAATTAATATTATTGGGGAGCATATTGATTATAATGACGGTTTTGTTTTACCGGCAGCCATCGATAAAATCATCTGTTTTGCTTTTGAAAAAAACAATTCGGATAGAGCTAAAATTGTGGCGATAGATTTGAATGACGAGTTTGAAGTTTATACAAACGAAGACCAAAATCAGACGGATAATGTATGGACAAATTACCTGCGCGGTGTTCTGAATCAATTAAAAAAGAACGGTTATACCTTGGAGGGTTTCAACTGTGTTTTTAGCAGTAATATTCCTGTGGGTTCCGGTTTATCCTCTTCGGCGGCATTGGAATGTGGCTTTTTATTTGGTTTAAATGAACTTTTTAATTTGAAAATCAAACCAATTGATATTGCCTTAATGGGACAAAAAGCAGAACATTGGGTGGGCATAAATTGCGGGATAATGGACCAGTTTTCCAGTGTGATGGGTTTAGAAAATAAAGTTATAAAAATTGATTGCAGAACATTGGAATTCGAACATCATGACGCTAATTTCAGTGATTATTCCTTAGTTTTATTTGATAGTAATGTCAAACATTCCTTATTCAGCTCTGCTTACAATACCAGAAGAGAAGAATGCGATGAAGGACTTTCGATAATTAGTGCTAATTTCCCGGAAATTACTAGTTTTAGAGATTGTAAAGAAGAGCAAGTTTTGAGTCTGAAAGATAAAATGACTGCGAATGTGTTCAAAAGAAGCCTTTTTGTGGTGAAGGAAATTCGAAGAGTAACGCAGGCTTGTGAAGCTTTGGATGTGGGAGACATTGTAGTTTTAGGGCAATTGATGTTCGAAACGCACGAAGGATTATCAGTGGATTATGAAGTGAGTTGCGCCGAATTAGATTTTTTGGTCAACACGGTTAAAAAGGAAAAATCAGTGATAGGTTCCCGATTAATGGGCGGTGGTTTTGGTGGCTGTACCATCAATTTGATTAAAAAAGGACAAGAAGATGCAGTGAAAAACAAACTGACAGGATTGTATCAGGACGCATTTGGAATAGAATTAAAAATTTATGATGTCAAAATTGGAAACGGAACATCACTTTATATTGCGAAATAAATGAAAAATTTTGACATAAACGAAGATCCGCACAGACGTTATAATCCGTTAATCAACGAATGGGTTTTGGTTTCCCCACACCGTTCGAAACGTCCTTGGCAAGGTCAAAATGAAACCGTAACTTCGGATACATTGCCCGAATATGACCCGACTTGTTATTTGTGTCCGGGAAATGTTCGAGCGAATGGAATGGTAAATCCGGATTATGAAGATTCATTTGTTTTTGAAAATGATTTTGCCGCTTTGAAGCAAGAAGAAATTGCTTTTAA
Source organism: Flavobacterium sp. DSR2-3-3 (assembly GCF_049896585.1). Classification (NCBI taxonomy): domain Bacteria; kingdom Pseudomonadati; phylum Bacteroidota; class Flavobacteriia; order Flavobacteriales; family Flavobacteriaceae; genus Flavobacterium; species Flavobacterium sp. DSR2-3-3. The sequence goes on along the minus strand of NZ_JAFCUP010000001.1, from coordinate 300,964 downwards.
AGAAAATAAAAACGAGACTTTTTTTAAAGTGAAACCGGAAAGAGGAATTTCTCGGGTGGTTTGCTTTTCGCCAAAACACAATTTGACATTGCCGGAAATGCCATCTGAGGCTATTGAAAATATCATCCACACTTGGCAAAAAGAATACACGGATTTAGGCAATGTAGATTACATTAATCATGTTCAGATTTTTGAAAACAAAGGAAGTGTGATGGGTTGCAGTAATCCGCATCCACACGGACAAATTTGGGCGCAATCTTCATTGCCAACCGAAGTCGAGAAAACACAAAATAATCTAAACGCTTATTTTGATACGCACAATAAAACACTTTTAGAGGATTATGTAAAAGAAGAGTTGAAGTTAGACGAACGCATTGTTATAGAGAATGATCATTTTGTGGCATTGGTTCCGTTTTGGGCTATTTGGCCCTATGAAACGATGATAATCAGCAAACGAAATGTGAATAAAATAACTGATTTCACTGATACGGAAGTGACTGATTTTGCGATTGTTTTAAAACAATTGACAACAAAATATGATAATCTTTTTGAAACCTCTTTTCCGTATTCTTCAGGAATTCATCAATCTCCTACTGATGGAGCGTTGCATCCGGAATGGCATTTTCATATGCATTTTTATCCGCCATTGTTGCGTTCAGCAACTGTGAAGAAATTCATGGTAGGATATGAAATGATGGGTGAATCACAAAGAGATATTACACCAGAAAAAAGTGCTGAAATTTTAAAAAACCAATCGAACGTTCATTATAAAATAGTAAACCAAAACTAAAAACATTTAACCAATGCAAACTTTAGCAGTCCAAGATTATATTGTCTTTTTATGTTATTTCATCCTGATTGTCGGTTATGGAATATGGATTTATAAAAGGAAAAAGAAAGAAGAAACGAGTAGTAAAGATTATTTCTTAGCCGAAGGATCACTTACTTGGTGGGCAATAGGCGCATCATTAATTGCCAGTAATATTAGTGCGGAGCAATTTATAGGAATGAGCGGCAGCGGTTTTAAAATGGGATTAGCGATCGCCACTTACGAATGGATGTCTGCTTTTACCTTGATTATTGTTGCTATTTTCTTTATTCCTGTGTACTTGAAAAATAAAATTTTTACCATGCCGCAATACCTGAATCAAAGGTATAACAGTAATGTTGCCATGATTATGGCTGTATTTTGGTTGCTGTTGTATGTTTTGGTCAATCTTACTTCTATATTGTATTTGGGCGCTTTGGCGATAAGCAGCATCTCAGGTTTGGACATTACTTTGTGTATGATTTTCTTGGCGTTTTTTGCGGTAATGATTACGCTGGGCGGAATGAAAGTGATTGGGTATACGGATGTGATTCAAGTTTTCTTTTTGATTTTGGGTGGATTAGTAACTACTTATTTAGCGTTGAATTTAGTTGCCGAAGAATTTGGATCTACGGGTGTTATAAACGGTTTTAATTTGATGACGACACAAGCAAACGATCATTTCCACATGATTTTTGAAAAAACAAATCCTAATTATATGGATTTGCCGGGATTGTCAGTTTTGATAGGAGGAATGCTAATCATCAATTTAAATTATTGGGGCTGCAACCAATACATTACGCAACGTGCATTGGGAGCTGATTTAAAAACGGCCAGAAATGGAATTTTGTTTGCTGCTTTCTTAAAATTGTTAATGCCTGTAATTGTTGTTTTGCCGGGAATTGCGGCTTTTGTATTGTATCAGAACGGACATTTTGGAACCGAAATGTTACAAGACGGTACTGTAAATCCTGATCGGGCGTATCCCGTTTTGCTAAACTTGCTTCCGGTGGGTTTAAAAGGGCTTTCGTTTGCTGCTTTGACTGCGGCGATTGTAGCGTCATTGGCTGGAAAAGCGAATAGTATCGCTACTATTTTTACGTTGGATATTTATAAAACAAAACTAAATGTAGATGCCGATGAAAAAAAATTAGTTAATGTGGGCAAAAAAGTAATTGTGGTGGCGATGTTAATTGCAGTTGTAGTGGCGCCTTTTCTAGGAATTGATAAAAAAGGAGGATTTCAATACATTCAGGAATATACGGGATTTGTAAGTCCGGGAGTTTTCGCTATGTTTATTTTAGGCTTCTTTTGGAAAAAAACAACTTCTAATGCGGCTTTGTTTGCTACAATTGGTGGATTTATGTTATCTATCCTTTTCAAATTTATGCCAGCATTTGTTGACTTATCGTTCCTTCATGCGACTGGTTTTTCAGTACCAAATGCTGATGGTGTTTATGAAATTCCTTTTATTGACCGAATGGGATTTGTATTCTTGATTTGCGTAATCGGAATGTACAGCATAAGTATGTACGAAACAGCTAGAGGCGTTAAAACAAATGGTCTTGAAATTGACCGTACTATGTTTAAAATGTCACCAGGTTTTACTGTCGGGATGTTGATTGTACTTTCAATTATTGCTGCTTTCTATACGATCTTTTGGTAGAAAACAGCCTAAAATAAAAAAAGCGATGGGTTCAATTATATTGAATTCATCGCTTTTTTATTTAACAATAAGGTACGAAGAAAATTGGTTCCAGTAATTTAGATGTGTGTAAAGTTTTTTTAATACCTGATTCATGTTTTTTGAAGAAAAATATGTGTTTGCAAATAGTCTTTTTCGTAAATCATTTTTATTGTATGCGACAAAACTTTAATGTGAAGGCAAAATAAAAAACATAAGGCACAAAAAAAGCTTTCGAATTAACGAAAGCTTTGTATGATATTTGAATTTTATTTAGTTATTCACTAATGCATCTTGTTTCCAAGTTTTTACAGAAGCAATTCTACTGTTGGAATAATCTACTTCACTTAGGTTGTTACCATTCCAAAATAACCATTTTCCAGTTTTTTCTCCATTTTTATAGGTAGCAACAGATTGTTTGTTTCCATTCATATCGTATGAAGTCCAAACCCCCTCCAGTTTTCCATTTTTAAAGAAACCTTCTTGTTGTATTTTTCCATTTTCAAAGTAGTAAGTAGTTTTAACTAATTTACCTACAGCTTCTAATTTTGGGTTATTTTCTTGAGCGAATGCTATTCCTGAAAAAAGCAATGCGGTTAATATTATATATTTTTTCATATTGTTTGGTTTTTTAAATTCATATTAGCTTAACAAATGTATAAAACATTTTACAATAAAAAAACTTTTACTTAACAATTTAATAACATTAGAATAAAATTTAACATTGGTTATAATGTTTGCCAAAAAACCAATTACTAAAATTTCTTATTTCTCAATTCATTATTCATAATTAGTCCTAAATTTGCACCCGTCTCCAAAGGAGAAAATAATCTAAAATTTGAATCATGTATAGAAGTCATAATTGTGGCGAATTAAATGCCACTCATATTAATACAGAAGTTACCCTTGCGGGATGGGTTCAAAAATCACGCGATAAAGGTTTTATGAATTGGGTCGATTTGCGCGATCGTTATGGAATCACACAATTAATTTTTGACGAAAGTCGTTCTGAAAAATCCGTTTTTGAACTGGCCAAAACACTCGGTCGCGAATTTGTAATTCAAGTAAAAGGAACCGTTATTGAGCGTGAAGCCAAAAATAAAAATATGGCAACCGGTGATATCGAAATTTTAGTGACAGAGCTAAGTGTTTTAAATGCTGCTTTGACGCCTCCATTTACGATTGAAGATGAAACCGATGGTGGAGAAGACATCCGAATGAAATACCGTTACCTCGACATTAGAAGAAATCCTGTGAAAAACAGTTTACTTTTTCGCCATAAAGTAGCAATGGAAGTTAGAAAATATCTTTCTGATTTGGATTTTTGTGAAATAGAAACACCTTACCTAATTAAATCAACTCCAGAGGGAGCCAGAGATTTCGTAGTGCCTTCCCGAATGAATGAAGGACAGTTTTATGCATTGCCACAATCGCCTCAGACTTTTAAACAATTATTGATGGTGGGCGGAATGGACAAATATTTCCAAATCGTAAAATGTTTCCGTGACGAAGATTTACGTGCAGACAGACAGCCGGAGTTTACACAAATCGATTGTGAAATGGCTTTTGTCGAACAAGAAGATATTTTAAATGTTTTCGAAGGACTGACCAGACATTTATTAAAAGAAATAAACGGTATTGAAGTAGATAAATTTCCAAGAATTACCTACGATTATGCTATGAAAACTTACGGGAATGATAAACCGGACATTCGTTTCGGAATGGAATTTGGCGAGTTGAATGAAGTAGCGCAACATAAAGAATTTCCGGTTTTCAACGCTGCCGAATTAGTGGTTGGAATTGCAGTTCCAGGAGTTGGAAACTACACCCGAAAAGAAATTGACGGACTTATTGAATGGGTAAAACGTCCACAAGTTGGCGCAAGCGGAATGGTTTATGTAAAATGCAATGATGACGGAAGCTATAAATCATCGGTGGATAAATTCTACGATCAAGACGATTTAACTCAATGGGCAAAAATCACAGGTGCAAAAGCGGGGGATATGCTTTTTGTGCTTTCTGGTCCAGCAGATAAAACACGGACACAGTTGAGTGCATTACGTATGGAATTAGCGACTCGTTTAGGATTGCGGAATCCAGCCGAATTTGCACCGCTTTGGGTAGTTGATTTTCCTTTATTGGAGTTTGACGAAGAAAGCGGCCGATACCATGCCATGCATCATCCGTTTACATCTCCAAAACCGGAAGACATGCACTTATTGGAAACTGATCCGGGCAAAGTTCGTGCGAATGCATATGATATGGTCTTGAATGGAAATGAAATTGGCGGAGGATCAATTCGTATTCACGACAAAGCGACACAACAATTGATGTTCAAATATTTAGGTTTTACTGAAGAAGAAGCTAAGGCGCAGTTTGGATTCTTAATGGATGCATTCCAGTTTGGTGCGCCACCACACGGAGGTTTAGCCTTTGGATTGGATAGATTGGTTGCCATTTTGGGAGGAAGAGAAACAATTAGGGACTTTATTGCGTTCCCGAAAAACAATTCGGGAAGAGATGTTATGATAGATGCGCCATCAATAATTGACGAATCACAGTTAAAAGAACTGCATATAAAACTAGCTTAATTGTAGTTTGTCGTCATAATATGTTAGAAAACGTTGAATATCAATATTTTTGCAAAATAAAAAGAGAAGAACGTCTTTCGTATTATATTAAATATTACATTTGCTTCATTATAAATTATTATTACTATTACAATGCGTACAGGTACAGTTAAATTTTTCAATGAATCTAAAGGTTACGGATTCATTACAGACGAAGAAACAGGAAAAGACATTTTTGTTCATGCATCAGGAATCAACGCGGAAGAATTGCGCGAAGGTGACAGAGTTAGCTATGAAGAAGAAGAAGGAAGAAAAGGAAAAGTTGCTGCGAAAGTAGCAGTGATCTAAGCATAAAAAAAATATTTTTTTTGCCTACGAATGTTTAAAGCGTTCCGATTTTTATCGGAACGCTTTTTTGTTATTTCCCTCCAGGTGCCAATAAATTATACTCCAAATTCCAAATTGCGGAATTTCTAAAACGTTAAACACATCTTAATATAATGGGACTGCCTTATTTATAATTAATAAAAATTGTAAATTTACATCGTTATAGTTGGCATGTATTTTTAAGATTTAATTGTTATTTAATAATTTGAAAGTTATCTTTGTAGCTCATTTTCATTCAAAAAAAACACAGTATGCAATCCGATCAATTAAATTATATTCCAATTTTAATGCAGTTTATTCTAGCTGTAGGATTTGTTGTAGGAACTATATTGATTTCATCAAAATTAGGACCCAAAAGATCCTCTGAAGTTAAAGATAGAAACTTTGAATGTGGTATCGAATCTGTTGGAAATGCAAGAATTCCTTTTTCAGTAAAATATTTTCTCGTTGCCATCTTATTTGTTTTGTTCGATGTTGAGGTGATTTTCTTATATCCATGGGCTGTTAATTTCAAGGAATTGGGTATCGAAGGAATGGTCAAAATGGTCATTTTTATGCTTTTGCTTTTGGTGGGTTTTTTCTACATTATCAAAAAGAAAGCGTTAGAGTGGGAGTAAAAATTTATTTTAAATGTTGAGTTGTAAATAGCAAATAATTTATGATTCAAATTTTATAATGGTAAATAATAAAAAATGAGTGATTCAAATATAAATATGGTTGCCCCTCCCGAAGGTGTTGTTGGGGAAGGTTTCTTCGCCACAAAACTGAATGATGTTGTAGGATTGGCTCGTGCAAATTCATTGTGGCCATTACCTTTTGCGACTTCTTGTTGTGGTATTGAGTTTATGGCAACGATGGCTTCGCATTATGATTTGGCGCGTTTTGGTTCAGAAAGAGTAAGTTTTTCTCCTCGTCAAGCTGACATGCTAATGGTTATGGGGACGATTTCGAAAAAAATGGCGCCAATTTTACGTCAGGTTTATGAACAAATGTCAGAACCTCGTTGGGTAATCGCGGTTGGAGCTTGTGCTTGTTCAGGTGGAATTTTTGACACCTATTCTGTTTTGCAAGGAATCGACAAAGTAATTCCGGTTGATGTATATGTTCCTGGTTGTCCGCCAAGACCAGAGCAAATTGTTGATGGAGTTATGAAATTGCAGGAATTAGTGAGAAATGAATCGGTGCGAAGAAGAAGTTCTCCGGAGTATCAAGAATTATTGGCTTCATATAATATCAAATAAATAATGGCGCTAGAAACAATACAAATCCAAGAAAAATTAGTCGAAACATTCGATTCGGAAGTTTTTGAATTCAAACAGGAAAAAGATATATTTTCATTTGAAGTCGCTGCCGATAAAATTACGGCTGTAATTCTTTTTTTGAAAAACGACTCAACATTGCGTTTTCATTTTTTAACGGATTTATGTGGGATTCATTATCCTGACAATGATGTAGATCATCAATTTGCAGTAGTGTATCATTTGCACAATTGGTATGAAAACAAAAGGATTAAAATTAAGGCCTTTATTAACGGTGAAAATCCAGAAATTAAAACAATATCAAACATTTTCTTGAGTTCAAATTGGATGGAAAGAGAAACGTTTGATTTTTATGGGATAAACTTCATTGGTCATCCACAATTGAAACGTATTTTAAATATGGATGAAATGATTTCTTTTCCAATGCGAAAAGAATTTCCAATGGAAGACAGTGGAAGAACTGATAAAGATGACCGTTTCTTTGGAAGAACAACCGACAATTATTAAAAACACACACTATTATAATTTTTCACATTAAATAAATGTCAGAACTATTATTACCACCGGAGCATCGCTATGCTAAGAGAATAAAAGAACAACTAAATGAGGATGGAAGCGAGCTTTCGATCCTGAATTTAGGACCTACTCATCCAGCTACACACGGTATTTTTCAAAATATCCTTTTAATGGATGGAGAAAGAATTCTGGAAGCGGAACCAACCATTGGGTATATTCACAGAGCTTTCGAAAAAATTGCTGAAAACCGTCCTTTTTACCAAATCACACCTCTTACTGATAGAATGAACTATTGTTCATCACCTATAAACAATATGGGTTGGTGGATGACATTAGAAAAATTGTTGGATATTGAAGTTCCAAAAAGAGCGCAATATTTAAGAGTTATTGTAATGGAATTGGCAAGAATTACGGATCACATTATTTGTAATTCAATCCTTGGTGTTGATACCGGAGCATATACCGGATTTTTATATGTGTTCCAATTTAGAGAAAAAGTCTATGAAATCTACGAAGAAATTTGTGGAGCGCGTTTGACTACTAATATGGGAAGAATTGGTGGTTTTGAAAGAGATTGGTCACCAGAAGCTTTTAGAAAATTAGATGTGTTTTTAGAAGAATTTCCAGCAGCTTGGAAAGAATTTGAAAACTTATTCGAAAGAAATAGAATTTTTATTGACAGAACGGTAAATGTAGGAGCGATAACTGCTGAGCAAGCTATGGCTTACGGATTTACGGGTCCAAATTTACGTGCTGCGGGCGTGGATTATGATGTAAGGGTATCTCAACCATATTCTTCGTACGAAGATTTTGATTTTATTATTCCTGTTGGAAAATCGGGCGATACGTATGACCGTTTTTGTGTTCGTAACGCCGAAGTTTGGGAAAGTTTGAGTATCATTCGTCAAGCATTGGCAAAAATGCCGGAAGGAAATGACTTCCATGCAGATGTTCCAGATTATTATCTTCCTCCAAAAGAAGATGTTTACACGAGTATGGAATCGTTGATATACCATTTTAAAATTGTTATGGGAGAAGTTCCAGTTCCAGTTGCTGAAATTTACCATCCTGTGGAAGGTGGAAACGGAGAATTAGGTTTTTACTTAGTCACTGATGGTAGTCGTACTCCTTACAGATTACATTTCCGTAGACCTTGTTTTATTTATTATCAGGCATATCCAGAAATGATAAAAGGTGCTTTACTGTCGGATGCAATTGTTATTTTGTCAAGTTTAAATGTTATTGCCGGAGAGTTAGACGCATAAAGATTTCAGATTATTGATTATCAATTTCAGATTTTAAAATAAAATTTTGTGACTTTGTGCCTTCGTGGCAAAAAAAATAAAAATGGAAAGAACGTATCACAAACAAGAAATAAATATGACAGAAACATTGATGAATCGCATCAATGAATTAATTAGTCATTATCCTGAAGACAAAAGAAAATCGGCATTATTGCCAGTTTTACATGAAGTTCAAGATGCTCACGAGAATTGGTTGAGTATCGAGTTAATGAATAAAGTAGCAGCAATTCTTTTGATAAAACCGATTGAAGTTTACGAAGTAGTTTCGTTTTACACGATGTACAATCAAAAACCAATTGGTAAATACATGTTTGAATTTTGTCAAACTTCTCCGTGTTGTTTAAATGGAGTAGAGGATTTAATGGATTATACATGTGAAAAACTGGGAGTCAAAGTGGGGGAACGTACTCCAGACGGTCTGTTTGAAGTGAGAGGAGTTGAGTGTTTAGGTGCTTGTGGTTATGCTCCAATGATGCAGTTAGGCGATTTTTACAAAGAACATTTGACGGCAGCAAAAATCGACCAGTTAATTGAAGATTGCAAAAACGATACAATAATATTACACGATAAATAACATGTCACAAAAAATATTATTAGACAAAATAAATATCCCAGGAATTAAAACCTATGAAGTATACCGTCAAAACGGGGGGTACGCTTCAGTAGAAAAAGCCTTAAAAACATTAACACCAGACGAAGTGGTCGAAGAAGTGAAAACTTCAGGATTACGTGGTCGTGGTGGAGCGGGTTTCCCTGCCGGAATGAAATGGAGTTTTATTGATAAAAAATCAGGAAAACCAAGACATTTAGTCTGTAATGCGGATGAATCAGAGCCGGGAACTTTCAAAGATCGTTATTTGATGGAATTTATTCCTCATTTGTTGATTGAAGGAATGATTACTTCCAGTTATGCATTGGGTGCAAACCTATCCTACATCTACATTCGTGGAGAATATATGTGGGTTTACAAAATATTAGAAAGAGCCATTAATGAAGCAAAAGCTGCTGGATTTTTGGGTAAAAATATATTAGGTTCAGGCTACGATTTAGAACTTTATGTTCATTGTGGTGCTGGTGCTTATATTTGTGGTGAGGAAACTGCGTTGATTGAATCCCTGGAAGGAAAAAGAGGAAATCCTCGTATCAAGCCACCATTTCCTGCCATTTCAGGACTTTGGTCAAATCCAACGGTTGTAAATAACGTAGAAACGATTGCCGCTGTGCCATGGATTGTTAATAATTCAGGTGCAGAATATGCTAAAATTGGTATTGGACGTTCTACGGGAACCAAATTAATTTCGGCATCAGGGCATGTTAAAAACCCGGGTGTTTATGAAATTGAATTGGGTTTAAGTGTTTACGAATTCATGAATTCTGATGAATATTTAGGCGGAATGAGCTCTGACAGACCGTTAAAAGCATTTGTACCGGGAGGAAGTTCTGTTCCTGTTTTACCTGCCCATTTAATTTATAAAACTGCCGCTGGCGAAGATCGTTTGATGTCCTACGAATCGTTAAGTGATGGTGGATTTGCAACTGGTTCTATGTTAGGTTCGGGTGGGTTTATCGTTTATAATGATACGTCTTGCATCGTTCGTAATACTTGGAATTTCTCTCGTTTTTACCACCATGAAAGTTGTGGGCAATGTTCCCCTTGTCGTGAAGGAACAGGCTGGATGGAAAAAGTATTGCACCGAATAGAAAATGGTCACGGTCGTGAAGAAGATATTGATTTGCTATTGAGCATTCAAAGCAAAATTGAAGGAAACACCATTTGTCCATTGGGTGACGCGGCAGCTTGGCCAGTGGCAGCAGCAATTCGTCACTTTAGAGAAGAATTTGAATATCATATTCGTTTCCCGGAAAAAATAAAAAATAGAGATCATTTTGTTGCTGAACCTTTTAATAGTCTCAATGTCTTAAAGTCGAAAGTCATAACGTAAAGAAAGAATGGGAAAATTTAAATCGTTTGAAGAAATTAATTCTTAGCAAAAATCTAGATTATTTAATAAAAGGATTTATGAAATAACAGAGAATACAATTTTTAAAAAAGATTTTGATTTAGTTAGACAAATTAGAAGAGCATCAATTTCAATTTCTTCAAATATTGCTGAAGGTTTTGAAAGGAATACAGATAAAGAGTTTGTTTATTTTTTATATGTATCAAAAGCATCAGCTGCCGAAGTAAGGTCGCAATTATATTTAGCATTAGATTTAAACTATATTTCAAAGATAGAATTCGATGAATTATATTTAAATGTTTCGGATATATCAAAATTATTAAGTGGATTTATAAAATATTTAAATGATAGTCAAAAGAAATAAAGTCGAAATGTATTCGGCATTAAGACATTTGACTTTAAGACGTTAAGACTTTAAACATGAAAGTAACCATAGACGGTCAAAGCATAGAAGTAGAACCAGGAACCACAATCCTGCAGGCAGCACGTATGATAGGTGGAGAGGTAGTTCCGCCAGCAATGTGCTATTATTCTAAACTAAAAGGGAGCGGTGGAAAATGCCGTTGCTGTTTAGTGGAAGTTGCAAAAGGAAGTGAAGCCGACCCAAGACCAATGCCTAAATTAATGGCATCTTGTGTCACCGGTTGTATGGACGGAATGGAAGTGAACAGTAAATCTTCACCAAGAGTAACCGAAGCCAGAAAATCAGTAACAGAGTTTTTATTGATCAATCATCCTTTAGATTGTCCCGTTTGTGACCAAGCTGGGGAATGTGATTTGCAAAATTTAAGCTTTGAACACGGGAAATCAGAAACGCGTTTTATAGAAGAAAAAAGAACATTTGAACCTGAAAACATTGGTCCAAATATTCAATTGCACATGAATCGTTGTATTCTTTGTTACCGATGTGTAATGGTGGCAGATCAATTAACCGACGATCGGGTGCACGGAGTAATGGATAGAGGCGATCATTCGAATATATCAACTTGTATTTCTAAAGCGGTCGATAATGAGTTCTCCGGAAATATGATTGATGTTTGTCCGGTAGGCGCATTGACGGATAAAACGTTTAGATTTAAATCTAGAGTTTGGTTCAGTAAGCCTTATAATGCACACAGAAATTGCCCGACTTGTTCTGGAAAAACTACCGTTTGGATGTTTGGTGACGAAATTCAACGAGTTACCGGAAGAAAAGACGAGTACCATGAAGTAGATGAATTTATTTGTAATGGATGTCGTTTTGATCACAAAGAGATTGCAGATTGGACGATTGAAGGACCAAGAGCATTCGAAAAAGACTCGGTGATCAACCAAAATAAATACAACAGAAAATTACAAAAAGTAGAAATCGCTACCGAAGATCATATCCTTTTAGGTAGAGAAGAAGACCGCAAGAAAATAAGCATGGCGGAAATTCCATTGACTGAAGAAGACATTATTAATCAAAAAAGCTTGGGTAATAATGGATAGTACAATTATCATAGAAAAAAGTGTCATTATTGTTGCAGTTTTTGCTTTGACAATGTTGATGGCAATGTACTCCACTTGGGCTGAACGAAAAGTTGCCGCTTGGCTGCAAGATCGTGTTGGACCCAACAGAGCTGGTCCTTTTGGATTGTTTCAACCGCTTGCCGATGGTTTAAAATTATTTTCGAAAGAAGAATTTGAACCGAACACGCCAAACCGATTTTTGTTTTTTGTAGGTCCGGCAATTGCTATGAGTACCGCTTTAATGACCAGCGCCGTAATTCCTTGGGGAGACAGGCTGCATTTGTTTGGAAGAGATATTTTATTGCAGGCCACGGATTTAAATATTGGATTGTTATACTTTTTTGGTGTTGTTTCAGTGGGTGTTTACGGTATTATGATTGGTGGTTGGGCGTCGAACAATAAATTTTCATTGATTGGTGCCGTTCGTGCTGCTTCGCAAATGGTATCGTATGAAATTGCCATGGGATTGTCCATAATCGCATTGCTTATGATGACCGGAACGTTGAGTTTAAGAGAGATCTCTGAACAGCAAGCAGGAATGAATTGGAATGTGTTTTACCAACCGTTATCTTTTATTATATTTTTAATTTGTGCTTTTGCAGAATCAAACAGAACTCCTTTTGACTTAGCGGAATGCGAAACGGAACTTATTGGAGGATACCACACCGAATATTCATCAATGAAAATGGGATTTTATTTATTTGCTGAATATGCAAATATGTTTATTTCCTCTACAATTTTAGCGGTTTTATTCTTTGGAGGTTATAATTATCCTGGAATGAGCTGGGTTGTTGAAAATTGGGGTGTAAATATTGCCAATATTTTAGGATTTGTTGCTTTGTTTATCAAATTGTGTGGATTCATATTTTTCTATATGTGGGTTCGTTGGACTATTCCAAGATTCAGATACGATCAATTGATGCATTTGGGTTGGAGGATACTAATTCCATTGGCGATCATTAATATTATCATCACCGGAATTGTGATTTTGAGAGCAGAAATTGCTACTTATTTAGGATTTTAATTAGTACCGAAAAAGCCCTAGCCCTGATAGCAGTGGAAATCCTTTTATCCTGAACTTGTTTCAGGATTCTGAAACAAGTTCAGGATAAAAGATTGAAACGAATAGCAGGATTAAGCTTCAAATAAAAATAAAAAATGTCAATAGAAAGTATATCCTTATCGGGAAGAAAAAAGCTGGTCTCTAATAAGGAGATGACTTTTTGGGAAAGAATGTATCTTGTTGCGATTGTCAAAGGTTTGATAATTACGATTCAGCATTTATTTACCAGAAAAGTAACGATTCAATATCCGGAGCAAGTTCGTGAAATGAGTCCGGTTTACCGTGGTCAACACCAGTTGAAACGCGATGAGCAAGGTCGTGAAAACTGTACGGCTTGTGGTTTGTGTGCATTGTCCTGTCCTGCTGAAGCCATCACGATGAAAGCGGAAGAGCGTAGAGCCGACGAAAAACATTTGTATCGAGAAGAAAAATATGCGTCGATATATGAGATTAATATGTTGCGTTGTATTTTCTGTGGTTTGTGTGAAGAGGCTTGTCCGAAAGACGCTATTTACCTGACGACTTCTAAAGTATTGGTTCCATCCAGTTATAAAAGAGAAGATTTTATTTTTGGAAAAGACAAATTGGTCATGCCATTAGATATCGCAATGAAAAATGCTCAACTTAAAAACGCTAACTAATGTCTACAGTACTTATTATATTTTGTGTGTTGGCTGCTATCACTTTAGCAACGGCATTTTTGACAATTTTTAGCAAAAATCCGATTCACAGCGCTATTTATTTAGTGATTTGTTTCTTTTCGATTGCGGGTCATTATTTATTGTTGAACGCTCAATTCTTGGCGATAGTTCACGTTATTGTCTACTCAGGAGCGATTATGATCTTGTTTTTATTCACCATCATGTTAATGAATTTAAATGAGGAAAGAGAAGTGCACCGACCTAGAATTACGCGATTAGGAGCTATTGTTTCTTTTTGCTTGATTTGTCTGGTTTTGATTGCCATTTTCATCAACTCAAAACCTATTGTAGGAGAATATGTTACTACCGGTGAAGATTATCAATCGATAAAAGTATTGGGTAAAATACTGCTGAATGAATATATGGTTCCGTTTGAATTTGCTTCTATATTACTTTTGGTTGCTATGATTGGAACGGTATTATTGTCTAAAAAAGAAAAATTGCAAAAATAAGATGAACAATATTTTAAACCACATCGGTATTGAAAACTATATATTCCTAAGCGTAATACTTTTTTGTATTGGCGTTTTTGGGGTGTTGTACAGACGAAATGCTATAATCGTATTTATGTCGATTGAAATTATGCTTAACGCAGTAAACTTATTGTTTGTAGCATTTTCGACCTATCATCAAGATGCGCAGGGACAAGTTTTTGTGTTTTTCTCCATGGCCGTTGCTGCAGCAGAAGTTGCGGTAGGATTGGCGATTCTAGTTTCTATTTTTAGAAATTTAGGGTCAATTACAATCGATAATTTAAAAAACTTAAAAGGATAAATGGAAATGAATACCAATATAGCTTTAGTTTTAGTTCTTGCTCCTTTTTTAGGATTTTTAATCAATGTTTTCTTTGGTAAAAGCCTTGGAAAATCACTTTCTGGAATAATCGGAACACTTTCAGTTTTGGTTTCTTTTGTCGCAACTGTTTATTTCTTTGGGGGAATAGCTGCTCAACCAGAAGGAATTCGTATTTCACTTTTTGACTGGATCCAAATCAGCAATTTCAAAGTTGATTTTGGATTTCAATTGGACCAATTGTCAATTTTGTGGTTGCTTTTCGTCACCGGAATTGGTTCTTTGATTCATTTATATTCGATTAGTTATATGCACGATGACGAAAATATGCACAAGTTTTTTGCCTATTTGAATCTGTTTATCTTCTTCATGATAACCTTAGTAATAGGAAGTAATTTATTAGTGATGTTCATCGGTTGGGAAGGCGTAGGTCTTTGTTCGTATCTATTAATTGGTTTTTGGCATAAAAACCAAGAGTACAATGATGCTGCCAAGAAAGCTTTCATCATGAACCGTATTGGTGATTTAGGTTTGTTAATTGGGATTTTTATTCTTGGTAATTTATTCTCAACTTTAGATTATGCTACTTTAAAAACGGCTATTGTCACTGCAACTGATCTTGATATGTATTGGCTTTCTATTGCTGCTTTCGCTTTATTCATAGGTGCTTGTGGTAAATCGGCACAAATTCCTTTGTATACTTGGTTGCCGGATGCGATGGCAGGTCCAACACCGGTTTCAGCATTGATTCACGCGGCTACGATGGTAACTGCAGGGATTTTTATGATTACCAGATTAAATTTCTTGTTTGATTTGACTCCAGATGTCCAATCAATAATTGCTATAGTTGGAGCCGTTACCGCTTTAGTTGCTGCCACCATTGGTTTGGTTCAAAATGATATCAAAAAAGTATTAGCTTATTCTACCGTTTCTCAATTGGGATTAATGTTCTTAGCTTTAGGCTTAGGTGCTTACGAAGTGGCGGTTTTCCATGTAATTACGCATGCTTTCTTCAAAGCTTGTTTGTTCTTAGGTTCGGGTTCTGTGATTCACGCTTTGCATGGAGAACAAGATATGCGTAAAATGGGTGGCTTGAAAAAAGCGATGCCAATTACGTTTGCAACGATGCTGATTGCTTCTTTAGCAATTTCAGGAGTTCCATTATTCTCTGGTTTTTTCTCGAAAGACGAAATTTTATTAGTGGCTTTCCATAATAATATTCCGTTATGGGTCGTTGCTTCGGTTGCCTCTATCATGACCGCTTTTTATATGTTCCGTTTAATGTTCTTAACGTTCTTCCAAGAATTTAGAGGAACCGCAGAACAAAAACACCATTTGCACGAAAGTCCTTCTTTGATTACCATTCCTTTGATTGTTTTAGCAATTTTAGCAACTATTGGTGGTTTGATTAGTTTGCCTGGAAACAGTTGGTTGAACGAGTATTTGATTCCTATTTTACCAAAACTAGCAACCGCAGAACACCATTTGGGAACTACAGAATATGTTTTGATGGCAATCGCTGTTGCTGGCGGATTAATAGGAATTGGCATTGCTTACGCCAAATACATCAAACAAAATACAGTTCCAACTGAAGATACTGCCATCACAGGATTTTCTAAAGTGCTGTACAATAAATATTATGTTGATGAATTTTATAATGCTATTTTTGTTAAACCGATTAATTTCTTGTCTCGTTTTTTCAGAGATACTACAGAAACAGGCTTGTCAGCGTTGGTTTTTGGATTAGGAAAAGTTACCAACGAAATAGGTTACCAAGGGAAGAAAATACAAAATGGAAGCATTGGTCTTTATCTTTTTGTTTTCGTATTAGGGCTTTGTGCCATCGTTTCTTATTTATTTTTAGCTCAATAATCATATAACATAAAATAGATTTTTTAAAACCAAAATTTCAATTTTCAAATAAATTATCTTTTAAAAGTCTCTTACATTTGACCTTTAAAAAACAATAAAAAATTACAAATGAATGTATCTCTAATATTAATTATACTTTTGGTTGGTGCGTTTGCAACGTTTCTTGTAGGCGATAAATTGGCTTCAAAAGTTGCCTTGTTCTTTGGGTTAGCTGCTGCAGGCGCTTCTTTTGTATTATTAAATCACTATAATTTAGGTGAAAATATAAGTTTCATCAATCAGTGGATCACGCAACCAAATATTTCTTTTGCTCTTAAAGCAGACGGATTATCGATGGCGATGCTTTTATTGACCACAGTTTTGACTCCACTAATTATATTTTCTTCTTTTGGAAATCAATATAAAAATTCAAAATCATTTTATGCGTTAATCTTGTTTATGTCGTTTGCAATGGCAGGAACATTCTTGGCATCAGATGGTTTGCTTTATTACGTTTTTTGGGAATTATCTCTTATTCCAATTTACTTCATAGCTTTAATTTGGGGTAATGGAGATACAGAAGAACGCAAAAAAGCGGTAGTTAAATTCTTTATCTATACGCTTGCAGGTTCATTATTTATGTTGGTAGCTTTTATTTATATGTATCAAAAAGCGGGTAGTCTTTTATTAGAAGATTTATACAAATTGAACTTATCAGCAACCGAGCAATTATGGATATTCCTGGCTTTCTTCTTAGCATATGCGATTAAAATTCCGTTAATTCCGTTCCATACGTGGCAAGCAAATGTGTACCAAAAAGCCCCAACCGCTGGTACGATGATGTTGTCTGGTATCATGCTAAAAATGGGATTGTACAGTGTTATTCGTTGGCAATTGCCATTAGCGCCTTTGGCAGCTAAGGAGTACATGTATATTTTCATCGGACTTGGAATTGCAGGTGTGATCTATGGTTCTATCGTAGCATTGAAACAAAAAGACTTAAAGAAACTATTAGCGTACTCTTCTTTGGCACACGTAGGCTTAATCGCAGCCGGAACGTACACATTGACATTAGACGGTTTGCGTGGCGCGGTTTTACAGATGATCGCACACGGATTTGTAGTTGTTGGGTTGTTTTACGTTGCCGAAATTATTTTTAGAAGATACGAAACCAGAGCCATTGCTGAAATGGGTGGTATTCGTTCTCAAGCACCAAAATTTACTTCGATGTTTTTAATTTTGGTTTTGGCATCGGTTGCCTTACCAACTACCTTTAACTTTATTGGTGAATTCACCGTTTTATACAGTCTTTTGCAAATTAATATTTGGTTTGCTGTTTTAGGAGGAACAACCATAATTTTAGGAGCGTATTATATGTTGAAAATGTTTCAACATGCGATGTTGGGAGAAACCAATTCGAAAGTTTTTGCTGATGTAACTATCAGCGAAGGAATAACTTTGGTACTAATAATTGGTGTTTTATTCTTTTTCGGGATGTATCCAAAGCCAATTACCGATTTGATTACCCCAAGTCTGGAAGAAATCCTCAAAGTTATCAATAGAAATTAGCATTTGAGATTTGAGATTTTTGTTGGATGAGTAACTAGGAAGATTTTAACCATGACTAAAGAACAATTAAAAAATAGGACGAAGCAATTTGCATTGGATGTTTTTAAATTCTTAATGAGGTTAAATAAAACTAAAGCTGTCGATGTAGTTTCATACCAGCTTTTTAAATCATCTTCATCAGTTGCTGCTAATTATAGAGCAGTTTGTAGAGGTAAATCGACTGCTGATTTTTTAAATAAATTAAAAGTAGTAGATGAAGAAGCTGATGAAAGTTTATTTTGGTTAGAATTTATAAAAGGATTAGAAATAGAATGTGATAAAGTTGAGCTTGAAAAATTAATAAAAGAAGCTGATGAATTGGTAGCAATCTTCTCAGCAGGAATAAGAACAATAAAAGAGAAAAATAATATAAAAAATTAGATTTCAGATATAAAGAATTAGTCGGGTTTTAAATCCTAATTCGTAAATCCTAAATCAAACAATCAAAAAATGAATACATTAATAGCTATAATAGGATTAGGTGTTTTATGCCTTTTATTTGAAATATTTAATTTAAGGAAAGCCATTGTGCCTATAACGATCATTGGATTAGTAGGAGTGTTGGGTTTAATCATATCTGAATTTAATTCAACTGAAAGCTACTACAACAACATGATTGTTGTGAGTAAATTTTCAAGTACTTTTTCATCATTGTTTATTGTGCTTACCATTTTCTTGGTGGCTTTAGGACATAATTTTTATGAAAATCACCAATCTAAAATTTCTGACTTTATTGCCATAAAAATATTTTTGTTGGCAGGAGCGGTGGCGATGGTTTCTTTTGGAAACTTAGCGATGTTCTTTTTAGGAATAGAAGTATTATCAATTGCACTTTATATCCTAGCGGCAAGTGATCGTATGAATTTAAAAAGTAACGAAGCGGGAATGAAGTATTTCTTAATGGGATCTTTTGCATCAGGAATTATTCTTTTTGGTATTTGTTTAATTTACGGAGCCATGGGAAGTTTTGACGTTACTGAAATCAGCGAATTATCACAATCAGCTGAATTGCCAATTTGGTTCCCAATAGGGATTGTATTGGTAACAATAGGGATGTTGTTTAAAGTGGCGGCAGTTCCATTTCATTTCTGGGCACCGGACGTCTACGAAGGTTCGCCAGCGTTGACAACCGCTTTGATGAGTACTTTGGCTAAAGTAGTTGCGATGGCGACTTTGTACAAATTACTGTCAGTAATGAATGCGGATATCTCTGAGTCATTCAAAATCATTGTGGTCGTGATTTCTATGGCTTCCATGACTGTTGGTAATATTATGGCGTTGAGACAAACAAATGTAAAACGTATGTTAGCTTTTTCAGGGGTTTCCCACGCCGGTTTTATGTTGATGACTTTATTAAGTTTATCTACGTCCGCAGGAAGTTTGTTGTATTATGCTTCCGCGTATTCTTTATCTGGAATCGCTGCTTTTAGTGTGATTTTGTACGTTTGTAAAAATAGAGATAACGAAGATATTGTGAATTTCCACGGTTTAGGAAAAACCAATCCTTTGTTAGCGGCCATTCTTACGGCAGCTTTACTTTCTATGGCTGGTATTCCAATTTTTGCCGGATTCTTTGCTAAGCTGGTTTTATTCAATCAAACGATTCAAGCGGGTTATTTAGCTTTAGTAATAGTGGCGGTGGTAAATTCCATTATAAGCGTTGGATACTACTTCAAATTGATTATGGCGATGTACACCAAAGAAC
This sequence comes from Flavobacterium sp. DSR2-3-3, assembly GCF_049896585.1. Taxonomy (NCBI): domain Bacteria; kingdom Pseudomonadati; phylum Bacteroidota; class Flavobacteriia; order Flavobacteriales; family Flavobacteriaceae; genus Flavobacterium; species Flavobacterium sp. DSR2-3-3. Next base: position 281,264 of record NZ_JAFCUP010000001.1, on the reverse strand, counting down.
CAAACGAAGAGCGAAAAGGAACGCCAGTTATTATTTATGCCGTTGCTGTTATTGCGATTGTGTTGAATATCGCATTAGGTTTATTCCCTTCTTTAGTGTTGGATTTATTAACATAAACCGAAGCTTAAAAATATTAAGAAAACCATCAAGAGCAATTTTGATGGTTTTTTTGGTTTAAAAGCGTGTTCGTGATTCAAATAAATATTTACTATTCAGGTATCTATAATTTTATGCTAAAACCCAAAAATTTCAAAACTGAATTGAGTAAATTTGTATATACAAATATTTAATCATTTACTAAATTTAAGATCATGGGAAATACATTAAAAATACAAATTTGGTCGGATATTATGTGTCCGTATTGTTATATAGGAAAAAGGAGAATAGAAGGAGCATTAGCTCTTTTTGAACATAAAGATGCTGTTGAAATTGAATGGAAAAGTTTTCAGTTAGACGCTGGTTTTATAGCGTCTCATGAGGACAATATGGTAGAGCATTTAGCAGAAAAATATAGAAAGGATAGTGATTGGGCTCAAAATATGCTGGATAGTATGACCGAAAATGCTAAAAATTCAGGATTGGATTTTCATTTTGAAAAATCTATTTTAGCAAATTCTTTGAATGCACACCGACTTTTGCATTTAGCTAAAAAACACAATCTGGCGGATAATTTAGAAGAAATACTGTTCAAAGCGTATTTGACCGATGGAAAGAACGTTAATGATTTAAATACTTTGAAAACGTTAGGACTGGAAGCAGGGCTGAATGCAGAAGCTATTGAGGAAGTGCTAAATTCTGATGCTTACGCAAATGAAGTGCAACAGGATATTGAAGAAGCGCAATCTATAGGTGTTCAAGGAGTTCCCTTTTTTGTTTTCGATAATAAATATGCAGTTTCAGGTGCGCAACATGTGGAAACATTTGTGAAAACACTTGAAAAAGTATGGGAAGAAGGTAAATTTGATTCTAAGGTTACTTTGTTGAATGCTACTGATGGAGACAGCTGTGGAATCGATGGATGTGATTAAAAATAACACTACAAACCATTAATAAATTAGGTGTCGTATAGATTTACGGCTTTATAAAACTTAATTTATTAGTGGTTTTAATATATTGCTAAACATTTGCAATAGCATTTAATCGGGGAAAGTAATGAAAGATCGGTAATTATGAGTGTAAGTACTAAAGTAATCCGTTGGGGAATATTGGGATGTGGCGATGTTACTGAAGTGAAAAGTGGCCCCGCGTATCAAAAAACGGAAGGTTTTGAAGTAGTGGCAGTAATGCGAAGAGATGCCGATAAAGCTGCTGATTATGCTAAAAGACACGGAATAAGTAAGTTTTATAGCAATGCCGATGATCTAATTAATGATCCTGAGATTGATGCAATTTACATTGCCACACCTCCTGATGTCCATAAATTGTACGGACTCAAGGTGGCAGCAGCCGGAAAAATATGCTGTATCGAAAAACCTTTAGCTCCAAATTACCAAGAAAGTCTTGCAATTTATAATGCTTTTGCAGACAAAAACATTCCTTTGTTTGTAGCGTATTATAGGCGTACGCTACCTCGTTTTCAGCAAATTAAAATGTGGCTTAATGCCAAAAGCATTGGTGCAATCAAACATATAAGATGGCACTTGAGTAAACCCGCAAATTCTACAGATGTATCCGGAGATTATAATTGGCGAACCGATGCCGCTATTGCTACAGGCGGTTATTTTGATGATTTAGCGAGTCATGGGCTGGATTTGTTTATTCATTTTTTAGGAAATATAAAAGAGGTTTCAGGGATTAGTCTCAATCAGCAGGGATTGTATTCTGCTAAAGATGCAGTGACTGCGTGCTGGGTTCATGATTCTGGAATTACGGGTTCTGGAAGTTGGAATTTTGGTTGCTATGAACGGGAAGATAAAGTGGAGATTTATGGAAGCAAAGGAAAAATAACGTTTTCTGTATTTGAAAATGAACCGATACTGCTTTCTAATGAACTGGGGCAAACGAAATTATTTATTGAACATCCTGAGAATATTCAGTTGTACCATGTAACGCAAATTCGAGAAGACCTTTTGGGAAATAGTAAGCATCCTTCCACAGGTTTAACAGGATCCCACACAAGTTGGGTTATGGACAAGATTATTGGGAATATTTAGTAGTTCTCAATTGTTCAAACAAAAAACCCGCTGATACGAATACCAACGGGATTTGTCAAACCAATCATCAAAACCAAGCAATCATCTTCTGTTTATTACAATTGCAGTATTAGTGGATACTTTAGTGTCTTCAACTTTGACTTTCGTACCATTGTTTTTATAATAGTAGTGCTCTTGATCATTGGAGTTTTGGTTATGATCATAATCATAATCGTTGTCGTAAATGTTGTTTTGGGCATATTGATATCCTCTGTCACCTTTTACAGTTCCAACCATATCAACAATTTGACCACGACGGTTGTAAATAATTTGTAAGCCACCTACTCGTTCCAACGCATAACGGTTGTAAGTCATGTAGACAGAACCTACTCGTTTTATTCTATCATTTGAGTCATAGTTAATAAACACATTTCCAATACGTCTTACCCTGCCCGAATTGTCGTGTTCTACTTGTACGCCATAATTTCCGTTCCTGCTATTTGAGGTTGCACCGTACGTTGTATTAAAACCATTTTTTTTACCCATTTTATAATACATATCGTCATTTGAGCTATTTGAAGGACGTGTATTAAAATCAAATTGTCCGTCAGGAAACACGAAGAACTCAATTCCTCTTTCTGTGAACACGATCGGGTGGGCATCTCTAAAATCTACAAGTGATCTTCTTTCTACAGAAAAATCGATTTTTTCTGTGGCTGTCGCTACATTACCTCCAAATACGAAGATACTAGCAACTAAAAAGGTAATTTTTTTCATGATACATCTATTTTGAATTTTGCCTACTCTTTAGCTTTTCGGCTTTCGCTTTTTTGAACTTATTTGGTAAGAGATATTCAAGTAGCATGCCAAAGAGTAGCAGAGTAGTTTGGTGATTTTAAGTAAAGAATGGATTGTAAATGCATAATTAACTTATTATCAATTATTTGCTATTTAAAAAAAATAAAAAATATTTTTATAAAAAAGCTTTTATTAGGAGTTTTTACAATAATTCCAGATTTGCTAAATACTTTTTCTTGTGCTTTTAGCATTTTTATAATGCTAATAAACACGCAATCATTTATGGGAATAAGGACCTTATTGAAAATCCACTGTCCACTTTTTAAATCAAAGTTAAAGGCAATTCCATAATTGATTTGGGAATCAATTAAAAAGATGTTCGAATGTGGGATAGAAGTTTAAAACCGCAAATAATAAAATTGTCATTTGCTTTAATGATAGTGAATTTGCAGTGAAACGCTTGCAAGTCGAGAAAGATAGTTTGTATTTCATGCCTGAAAATCCAATTTTTGCTCCGATAAAAGTCACTAAAGAAAACCAATTGATCATTTGGGGAAGTGGGACGGATGTGATTGAGAAGTTATAGTTAAATCTTTTGTTTCGAAATAAATACCTTTAAAAAAAGAAAGGCTTCCAATGCTATTGGGAGCCTTTCTTTTATCTTAAAAAATTACTGTTTATACGGTATGTTTTGGATTAAAACCATCTTCGCTTAACTCGACGTGGTCATAATCAGCAACCATTTCAGCTTCGTAATCAACTTTTTCTCCTTTACCGAATTTAGCAATTAATTTCTCCATAATTTCATAAATTACAGGAACAATAATCAAGGTTAAAAATAGGGAAGAAATCAATCCTCCGATAATTACCCATGCCAATCCATTTTTCCATTCGGCACCGGCTCCACTTGCAAGTGCAATTGGCACCATACCAAATACCATCGCGATAGTGGTCATCAAAATTGGGCGAAGACGCGCGTGATTCGCCTGAATTAATGCGGTTCTTATAGTTTCACCCGCAGCTCTTCGCTGATTCGTGTAATCTACCAGCATAATTGCATTTTTACAAACCAGACCAATCAACATAATAACCCCAAGAATCGTAAATATATTCAACGTATTATTGGTCAAAGCCAAGGCTAATAAGGCTCCTATAAACGAAAGCGGAATAGCAAATAATACCACAAACGGGTGAACAAAACTGTCGTATAAGGAAACCATTACAAGGTAAACCAAGATAATAGCAGCCAATAAAGCAATTCCTAATGTTCCAAAACCTTCTGTTTCATTCTCTTTTTGTCCCCCCCAAATATAGTCTACACCAATTGGTTTCTTTAATTTATCAATTTTTTCTTCCCATTGTGATACTATCGTTCCAGAAGAGATACCAACATTTTGGCCTTTAACAGTTACAGATGCTGTTTTGTCTCTACGCTCTAATTGGCTTGGACCAGAACCTTCAGTTACCGTTGCAAATTGATTTAACTCGATTTGTCGACCAGAGTCGTTTATGAAGATCAAGTTGCTTACATCAGCAATACTTTTTCTATCGAAAGCATTATACTTAATATTGATGTCGTATTCGTATTCGCCCGCTCTAAAACGTCCGTCGGTATTTCCGCTAAAAGCCGTTTGCATGGTTATACCCACCGTTTGTAAACTTAAACCAAGTGCGGCCATTTTATCTCTGTCTACTTTTACGCTAACTTCAGGATTTCCGTCTTCTACCGACAATTCAATCTCTGTGGCTCCAGGAATGGTGCGCAATTCTTTTTCGGCAGCAATAGCAAATTTCATAGCACTTTCTACATCTGGACCTGTTACAATAAGTCCTAAAGTAGCATCTTCAGCTGTTCCTAAAATACCTACGGGAACCGTTTTTACTTTTGCGCCAACTAGTAATTTTTCTAATTTACGTTTGGTTTTTGCAGCGTAAACATTTGCAGGTTCATCACGCTGGTCTAATTCAACCATTTTCACGTTAATTTCTGATTTATAAGCAGTTGATTGTGAAGCCCCCATACCACCACTAGTTTGACCCACAATAGTAAATTGACTGTGAACAAAATCTTCTTTGTCTAAAAAGGCCTCTGCTTTTTGCGTCATGAAGTTGGTTTGTTCTAAAGAAGCATCTTTTGGCATTTCGATTTGAACTAAAAACTCACCACTATCTGATGCTGCAAAGAACTCCCCACCAATAAATCCTGCTGGTACCAATGCAATTGAGCTGAAGAATAAAACTAAAACAATGGCAAGTGTTGTTTTGTAGTGATCCAAAGACCATGTCAGTAATCCAGAGATCCAATTGATGAAACGGGTTAAATAACTTTCAAAACCAAGAATGATTCTTCCAAAAAAGTTTTTACCTTCAATATGTTCTAATTTTCCGTATCTAGATGATAACCAAGGAATAATAGTAAACGAAGCAACTAATGACAATAAAGTGGATATAATTACCGTGACACAAAATTGCGTAATAATATTAGAAACCAGACCAGAACTCAATGCAATTGGTAAAAATACAACAACAATTACAAGCGTAATCGATACTACAGTTCCACCAATTTCGGCTGTACCATCATAAGCAGCTCGAACTTTGTTTTTGCCCATTTCCATGTGCCTGTAAATATTTTCAAGAACCACAATAGCATCATCCACAAGAATACCTACAACGAGTGACAATCCTAACAAACTCATTAAGTTCAAAGTATAACCCATTAAGTAAATCCCAATAAAAGTGGCAATTAATGAAGCAGGGATAGATACCATTACAATCAAGGAGTTTCGAATACTATGTAAGAAAAACAGCATGACAAAAGCCACTAAAAGTACCGCGATAAGCAAATCGTGCACAACGGCATCTGCTGCTTCAAGGGTAAAAATGGTACTGTCTTTGGCAATTTCTAGTTTTAATTCGGAAGTTTTATATTCTCTTTCCAGTTTCGCAATGGTTTTCACCAATTCTTCACTTACAGCAACTGCGTTGGCATCAGATTGCTTTATAATTTGTAAAATAATTGCACTTTTCTGGTTCACACGAGCCACTTTCTCCGTAATTTTTTGCGTGTCTTGTACATCTGCAACATCGCCTAAACGAACTTGAATTCCACCTCTTGAGGACACAATTAAGTTTCTTAACTCCTCAACGGTTTTATATTTTCCAGCTAAGCGGATTAATATTTTTTGTTCCCGAGTTTGAATGTTCCCTGTTGGGAAATCCAAGTTAGAGGATAAAATGTTCTGTTGCACTTGAGGCACCGAAAGTCCGTAGGCTTGCATTTTTACTGCATCAAGATTGACTTGAATTTCTCGCTCTTGTCCGCCTGTGATATTAACTTGAGCTACTCCTTGCACACGAGAAAGTACCGGCGCAAGTTTCTTGTCTACTAAGTCGTAAAAAGCAACTTCGTCCATTTTTCCGTTGGCACCAATGGTCATAATTGGTAAATCGCTCAACGAAAACTTGTTTAATGAAGGCGCCTGAGCGTCATCTGGTAAGTCATTGATAATGGCATTTATTTTACGCTGCGCATCATTCATAGAAATATTTACATCAGCATTAGATGTCAATGTTATCGAAACCGAGGATAAACTTTCAAAAGACTTAGAATCAATTTTTTTGATGTTTTCCAATGATGAAATTGCGTCTTCAATTTTTTTGGTAACGGTATTTTCGACCTCACTAGGTGATGCTCCGGGATAAACCGTTGCAATCGAAATCACGTTGGTTTCGAATTTTGGAATCAATTCGTAGCCCAATTGGCTGTAACTGAACAGTCCTCCTAAAGTTAGTATCGTAAATAGTACGATGACTAATGAAGGACGTTTTATGGATATTTCTGCTAATTTCATATATTTAAATTTTTATATCTTGTAGCTTTATGCTTGAAGCGGTTTCTTTATGACTTTAAGGCTTTCGACTTTGAGACTTATTTTATAATATCCACTTTAGATCCGTCTTGAAGGTTGATTTGACCTGTGACAATTACAGTTTCGCCTTCTGAAAGACCGTTTAAAATTTCTACCTTATCACCAAGAATTCTTCCGGCCGTAACCGTTTTCAGTTTGGCTGTTCCGTTTTCAATTACAAATATTTCATTGCTGCTCACACTTCCTACAAAGGCATTTCTAGGAACAATCATCAACGATTGTTTTCCTTGATTTGCAGAAAATTCGGCTGTTCCGTACATTCCGGCTTTCAAATCATTTGAAGCATTATTAGCAATTTCGATTTCTACAGGAAAGTTCAAACTTGCGTCCGCTTTTGGAGCTATGAACGAGATTTTTCCGGAGAATGTTGCATCTGGATAGACGCTCGCTTTCACAGAAATTGTAGTTCCTACTTTTAAACCTGCAACCTGATTTTCATTGACATTAACTTTCAGTTTTAATTTTGACACATTTACGATGTCAAACAATTGAGTTCCCGCACCAAGAACAGATCCCGGTTCAATGTATTTTTTGTTCACAATTCCGTTTATTGTCGCCTTGATATTAGTATCACCAATGTTTACTCTTGCTTGTTGCAATCTTGATTTTAAAGTTACTAAATTCAATTTGGCTTGGTCTAATTGTTGTTTCGTTACACCACCCGTTTTAAAAGCATTTTCAAAACGACTGTAATCGGTCAAAGCATTTTGATAAGAAGCTTGTGCTGTTTGCAAGTCAGCCGTAATTTGTTCGCTTCTTACAATTGCTAAAGTTTGACCAATGCGCACTTTGTCACCTTCATCAACTAAAACACGAACTACTCTTCCTGATTTCTCAGCAGAAAAACTTAATTCTTGTAATGGCGCGAAATTTCCATTGGCAGAGAAATCAAGTGAAACTTCTTCGGTTTTTACCGTGGCAACTTTAACAGAAATACTGGCATTTTTCTCTGCTACAATAGCAGTTTTAGCTTCGTTTTCTTTTTTGTTATTCATTAATACATATCCGATAACGCCTAAAGTGGCTACGATTGCTACAACGATTAGTATGTTTTTTTTCATTTTTTTTAGTTATTTATAAGTGATTTTAATTCTCCTTTTGATTTGATTAATTGTATTTCTGCCAGCTTGTAGTCTAATATGGCTGATGTGTAGTTGTTTTGCGCTTCAGTCAATGAGTTTTCAGCATCTAATAAATCAGTTAAAGAGGCCAATCCTTGAATGTAATTGTTTCTGGTATTGTCTAAAACTTCTTTGGCTAATTGCGCATTCTCTTTTTGATTGTTGATTGTCGTTAAACTGTTGTCAATTTGAGTTTTTGCATTGGCGAAAGCCAGGTCAAGGGATAATTTTGTGTCGTTTAGATCTTCTTTTATGGATCGTAAATCGATATCAGCTTGTCTTACTTTGGCACGAGTACCAAATCCAGTAAAAATAGGCACTTTTAAATTCAAACCAATTGAGGAGAAATCTGACCAATATACGCCATCAGCCGGTTTTCCTCCGATAGGCATTACAGGACCCTGACCAATATAATTGTACCCGGCGCTCAATGATACTGTTGGATAATAACCAGCTTCAACAGCCTTTTTTTGATAAGTCAACAGTTGTTCTTGTTTTTTCAAAAGCAAATATTCTGTTCTGTTTGACGTATTTGGAACTTCTGATAATGATTGCGAACTCACTTCAAATGCCGTATTAGGAATCACGATTTGAGTTTCTATTGGCATTCCCATGTAGAATTTCAATGTGTTTTCCTGAATTTGAACTGCATTCAATACTTGTTGGCGTTGCGTATTGATGTTTGAAATTTTAACTAAAATTCGATCCAAATCAATTTTTTTAGCTAATCCGTTGTCAAATTGCCCTTTGATTATGTTTCGTACTTTAGTAGTGTTTTTATATGTACTATCAATAACCGTTAGTTTTTGTCGTTGCACGTACACCTGATAATAATTATTGGCCACGCGCTCAATTACCTGTTCTTCGGTTAATTGTTGATTAATTTGGTAAAATTCTCTAGTAGATTTTGCTGCTTTCAAACCAATAAAAACCGATTGATCGAAAAGTGCTTGTGTCAAAGAAACACCAGCAGTTGAAATCCATTTTTGACCAAAATTAGCTTGGATAGTACTTCCTGGTTGACCAAAATTAGCTCCATCGATTACAGTTGTCTGTAAAACAGGATTGTATGTCAGATTACCGTTGGCTGAAATTTGTGGTAAAGCTCTGGAGCGTATTTCCTGAATTTGGTATTCGCTGTTCTCCACTTTCAGTTTTGCTTTTTTAGCATCGGCTTTATTCTCTAAAGCGTAGTTAATAGCTTCTTTCAGCGTCAGCGATTTTGTATTTTGTGCATTGGCACCAAGCGCAAATGTCAAAATTATTAATAGAACTGTTTTTTTCATTATTAAGTAATTGGATTAAGTAAGTTTTTTTCTAATTCGGCAATTCCTTTTTCAGTAGCCATTGCTCGTGTGTGGTATTCAAGGGCTTCCATTTCTAATGCAAAAGCTTCTCGTTCGGAACGGGTGTTTTCGTTAATGCTGAAAATCAATGCATAATAAAGTTTGATGTAGGCTTCAATATTTAAGTCTTTTCTATACAAGCCCTGAGCAATTCCTTTTTCGATATTTTGCTTGAAACAACTTTCACATTCTTGAACTTGATACTCTAAAACCGTTTCGTAAACTTCCGGATAATGTTTCTTCAGTTGATAAATCGGAGAAGTATCAGTTGATTGAAACATATCGGCAAACATTTTCCTGATTTGGAAGTTTTCCTCGATGGCGTTGTAGTTTCTAGAAATAATTTCGGTGATAATTTCATGAACTTCTTTACGAAGCACTTGTGTGCTTTCTTGTATCAACAATTCTTTGTTGGCAAAATATTTATAAATTGTTTTTTTTGAAATACACATTTCACCAGCAATGTCATCCATAGTGATGCTCTTGAAACCCAGTTTCAAAAACATATCTTTTGCTTTATTTATAATTTTTTCTTTCATTTTTTGTCAGCTGAAATAGTTTTATTCATTTGTAAATCAACTAACTAAAGTTGAAAATGGAGTGCAAATGTACAAAGGAAACTATTAGCACTGAAATAGTTTCCATTAATTTTGTAATTATTTAACATTCGACTACGGTGGAAGTTTTAAACGGTAAATTCTAAATTGGCAATCAGTTTAATGTCCTGACCCAGAGCTATTCCGCTAGTTTGATTGAATGAAATAAAGGTTAGCCCAAAATCTTTACGGTTAATTTTTCCGCTTATTTCAAATCCTGCCTTTTGATCCCCATTGTAAGCATTGATTCCAATAAATTCCGCATCGAGTTCCACTACTTTAGTAATGTTTTTAATAGTCAAATTTCCTTTTAAAAAATTGATATTTTTATTTACTTTTTCAAAAGAAGTCGACTTAAAGCTGATGATTGGATATTCGTTGACATCAAACAAATCATTCATTTTTAAATTCGTGTCAATTTGTTCCAGTTTGATGTCTTTATTGTTTACATCCAAAGAAAACTCAATCGATGCGTCTTCAATTTCATTATTTTCGATCTCTATATGCCCGCTAAATTTGTTGATGGTACCCGCTAAATAAGCAATTATAGAGTGTCTCATTTTAATTAGAACATCAGATTGATTGGAGTCAATTGTCCATTTGGTTTTCATAATTCTCGGGTGTATTATAAATTTAATCAATTCAAACAACCGCTTCAAAAATACTGTTAGTCTTTGAGCGGTTAAATTTGACTGCAAATGTAAGATGGAAACTTTGAATACCAAAATAGTTTCCAACGTATTTTGATTTATTTAACATTTGATAATGAAACGGAGTTTGTAATGCAAATTGAATACTGTAAATTAGCCAAAAAATTTATTTTATGCATTCTATTTACCAGTATCAGGAGTTCCTTTCGGATTATTTGCAATCACAATATGAAACCAAAGAACCTAGAAATTTATATGAGCCTATTCATTATATATTAGATCTTGGCGGAAAAAGGATGCGTCCGGTACTTACATTAATGAGTGCTGAGGTTTTTGATGCGGATTATAAAAAAGCATTACCAGCGGCTTTGGCTGTTGAGGTTTTTCATAATTTTTCGCTCGTACATGATGATATTATGGATGATGCGCCTTTACGAAGAGGACATGAAACGGTTCATGAAAAATGGAATTTGAACACTGGGATTTTATCAGGTGATGCAATGCTGATTTTAGCATACCAATATTTTGAACAATACGAACCAATTATTTTTAAAGATTTAGCCAAACTTTTCAGCAAAACGGCACTCGAAGTTTGTGAAGGTCAACAATTGGATGTTGATTTTGAAGAGCGTGATGATGTTACCATTCCGGAATACTTGAAAATGATTGAATGTAAAACGGCTGTTTTAGTAGCCGCGGCCATGAAAATGGGGGCAATTATTGCCGAGACCTCTGAAGAAAACGCCAATTTGATTTATGATTTCGGACTCAATTTAGGGTTGGCTTTTCAATTACAAGATGATTTTCTAGATGCTTTTGGGAATCCAGAAACCTTTGGAAAACAAGTAGGAGGAGATATCATCGAAAACAAAAAAACGTATTTATACCTTAAAGCAGTTGCTTTTTCAAATAGAGAGGAAGCACAGGAATTGAGAAGCTTGTTTTCAGTTCAGCCTGAAGATAATACCAATAAAATAGAGAGAGTGAAAGTTCTTTTTAATAGTTCGGGTGCGTCAAAGGCAACTCAGGATGCGATTGAGGATTTTACTTTAAAGGCTTTTCATACTTTAGATAAAATGAATATTGGTACCGATAAAAAAGAAATGCTAAAAGGTTTTGGTGAAAATTTAATGGGAAGGAAAGTGTAATTCAATTTCAATAACAATTTCAAAAATCAATAGTAATGTTGACTTTGAAAGTTGATATTTCAAATTAACAAAAAGTAAAATGTACCATAATAACAATATTGAAAATTGCAATTGATATTGCCATTGAAATTTTAAAGATATGTTTATAGTTCCAAAAAATACCGATTTACTGCTTACTGAAGCAGAAGCCGAAAACTTATATTTGAAATTAATTGAACAAATGAATAAGGATTTCAATTTGGCTAACGAAGCCATTGATTGTTCCCTAAAAAGCACACCTGACGAATTAAAGGCGCAGCTCCATGAAAAAATCTACCGACTCATTCAATACAAGTTTGCAGAATACCTTAATTTACTCTACATAATTGATGTTTCTGAAGAAGAAATAAAAAAACTGGACGGATCAGATTTAGTAGTTCTTGCCGAACACGTATCTTTTTTAATTCTAAAAAGAGAATGGCAAAAAGTGTGGTTTAGGAACAAGTATTAGTTATTGTAAGTCTTTTTTAAAGATTATTTTATTCCATAATTCAGTTCCTGCAGTATCAAAAATAGTTAATTTCATTTGGCGGTTTTCTTTAGAACCTAAAAATGAAAGGGTTCCAAAATTATGTTGCGCAATCAAGCTGCCTTTTGTTCTGTAAATGTTGTTTTCCTTTAAGATATTTTCAGATGCAACGCCAGAAGTTAACGGCGAAACGGTCCAGTCGTACAACGGATAGGTATTGTCTCGAGGAACTTCAGAAAATTCAGTGAAATGCCGGTCACCGCTTATAAACAGAATGCCTTTAATTTTATTGTCAAGAATTTCTTTTAACAATCGTTCTTTTTCTTTAGGATAATTGCTGTAGTTTTCTTTTTCTGCCACTGAATTTAATACTTGTCCGCCAATCACAATTATTTTAAAACTGGCTTTGGAAAAGCTTAAGGCATTTATCAGCCATTCTAATTGTGTGTTTCCTAAAACCGTTCTTTCGCCGGTGATTCTGTTGTTTGGAGTTTTGAAAAACCGGTCATCCAATAAAAAGAATTGGGCATCACCCCAGCTAAAGGTTGAATAAATGCCTTCGTTTTGCGCTGAATTCATGCCGTAACTTTTATTTGCCCAGAAATCTTTAAACGCTTTTTGAGTCAGAAATTTGTTGTAAAAACTGCCATCGCTATCATCCGGACCAAAATCATGGTCGTCCCAAATGGCAAAATTCTGTGTTTTTGCCAGCAAGGGCTGTATTTCTTTTATTGACCTTGAATGAGTATAGCGATGATAAATCCCGGTTTTACTATCCCAATCCGCTTCTCTGAGATAAATATTGTCGCCACTCCATATCATAATTTCTGGATTTTTTTTGGCAATACTTTCAAAAATCCCAAACTCACTTCCATAGGCTTTTCCCGGTCTGTCCAAAGGAGTTTCGTTAAAATAGGAACAACTTCCAATTGCTACCGTGAAATTAGGAGCATCTTCCCGCCATTCCCATAATTTTTTTGATGAAAAAGAAGTTTCGTATGGCAAGATGATTTTTTTGTCATTTATTATAACCTCATACTTATATTTTTTTCCGGGACTTAATTGATCTAAAATAATGTGATGCGTAAAGACAACTTCTTTTGAAGACGAATAGACCTCAGAATAGAAAATTTTGCTAGGATTGTCAAGGGCAAAATAAGCTATTTTCACCGAGGCCTTTTTATTGGTTTGCAACCAAATCACCGCCTCCGTCATTTCGCAATACCCCACCATAGGGCCAGACTGCAATATATTGTTTTGAGCAAAACTGTAACTTACAAACAATATACAGAATAATTGAAAGGTTTTTTTCATAGCAGATAATTAAAAATACATTCTGAAGAATGGCATAAAGGCACTGCCGTAAATATTATTTTTATCGTTCAAAACATTATAACGGGCGCCAATTGTCGCATTTCCAGATCGGTAACCGGCACCAATAAATAATCCGGTGTTCCAATAATCTTGTGAATTGCTATTGGATCCATCCAAATTTACATTGACTCTTAATTGTTCGAGTTCAGCCGAAAGTTGGATTTGATTTATTGGATTTAACAATCCGATCACACTTCCCCCATACAAATGTGAAGCGTAATAATCCTTTTGCTTTAAGTATTTATATTGCGCGCCAACACCAAAAGCCACGTATTTATTGAAATTGTAAATAGCACTTGGCGCCAAAGAGATATCAGTATAACCCGAACCAAATCCTAAACCAATTCCGCCTCCAAATTGTACATTTCTCCAGAATTGATTTTCTGTTTCTGGTTGCAAATCATCTTGTTGCGCAAACACGCAGCATGAAAAAAAAACGGCAATTAGTGTCAAAAATGATTTGGATATATTCAAAAAGCAATTCTTTGTCATAAGTTTTAGTTTTTTAACAATATTCAATGTAAAAGTATCTTAAATTAAATTATAAATTTATTGTATTATCGTACTTTTGCCAAACTATTTTAACAAAAAAGGTATATTCACTAAATATTATGGATAGGTTTTCATTTTTAAACGCAGCACACACAGAATTTTTCGCACAGTTATACGATCAATATTTAGAGAATCCAGACAGCGTGGAGCCAAGTTGGAGAAGTTTTTTTCAAGGTTTTGACTTTGGGATGACAACTTACAATGAGGAAAACCCTGTGGAACAAATGGCAAATTTTGCCTCTAATAATACGGATGTAAGTTTGATCTCTGAAAAGCTTCAAAAAGAATTCAACGTATTGAAATTAATAGATGGATATCGCTCTCGCGGTCATTTGTTTACTAAAACAAATCCGGTTCGAGAAAGACGTGTATCATCACCAACGCTAGAAATCACAAATTTTGGACTGTCCTCCGCAGATTTGAACACTGTTTTTGATGCCGCAAAGGTGATAAATATTCAGCCTTGCACGCTTCAGGAAATCATAACGCATCTTGATACAATATACTGCCAGCACATCGGGGTGGAATATATGTATATCCGTAAACCGGAAGTAGTGGAGTGGATTCAGAAAAAGTTAGGTGTCAATGACAATCAGCCTAAATTTTCTTTGGATGAAAAAAAATCAATTCTGAATAAACTGAACCAAGCCGTTTCTTTTGAAAACTTCTTGCATACAAAATATGTAGGTCAAAAGCGTTTTTCTTTAGAAGGTGGAGAATCAATCATTCCGGCTTTAGATGCTTTGATAGAAAAAGCAGCAGAAAAAGGAGTGGAACAATTTGTAATGGGAATGGCACATCGTGGCCGACTAAATATTTTGGCCAATATTTTTGGCAAATCAACCCAAGACATATTTGGAGAGTTTGATGGTAAAGATTACGACCAGGAATATTTTGACGGAGACGTAAAATACCATTTAGGACTTACCGCTGATAAAGTTACTAGCACCGGTAAAAAAATAAATATCAATTTAGCGCCAAATCCTTCGCACCTAGAAACTGTAGGTGCAGTAATTGAAGGAATCACAAGAGCAAAACAAGACAAATATTTTCCTAACGATTTCTCAAAAGTATTGCCAATCGCCGTTCACGGAGATGCCGCGATTGCTGCTCAGGGAATTCTTTATGAAATAGTGCAAATGGCACAATTAGACGGTTATAAAACCGGAGGTACAATTCATATTGTAATCAACAATCAGGTAGGATTTACGACTAATTACCTTGATGCGCGTTCTTCTACGTATTGCACGGATGTTGCCAAAGTCACGCTTTCGCCGGTATTACACGTAAATGCGGATGATGCGGAAGCCGTAGTTCACGCAATGTCATTTGCATTGGATTACAGAATGGAATTTGGTCGCGATGTGTTTATCGATTTATTAGGATATAGAAAATACGGACATAACGAGGGTGATGAGCCTCGTTTCACCCAGCCTGTATTATATAAAATTATTGCCAAGCACAAAAATCCAAGAGACATTTATATGGAGAAATTACTTGCTGACGGAGTAATTGATTCCACTTTTGTAAAAGGATTGGAGCAAGAATACAAATCAAACTTGGAGATAAACTTAGAAGAATCCCGTAAAAAGGATTTAACTATCATCACACCGTTTATGAAAAATGAATGGAAAGGTTTTGAACAAGTCTCTGATGTGGAAATGCTTAAAAAAGTTGATACTACTTTCCCTGTGGCAGGACTTACTGAGGTAGCAAACGTAATTTGTAACTTACCTTCAGACAAAAAATTCATCAGCAAAATACAAAAACTGATCAACGACAGAAAAACAATGTTTTTCGAAACGAATAAGCTGGATTGGGCTATGGCCGAACATTTAGCGTATGGTTCACTTTTAAAAGAAGGATTTGATGTTCGTATTTCCGGACAAGATGTGGAGCGTGGGACATTTTCTCACCGTCACGCCGTTGTAAAAGTCGAAGATTCAGAAGAAGAAGTAACTTTGTTAAGTAATTTAGAGGGAACAACGGGAAAGTTCAATATCTACAATTCATTGTTATCTGAATACGGAGTTTTAGGATTTGATTACGGATATGCTTTGGCGAACCCAAATACATTAACCATTTGGGAAGCACAATTTGGAGATTTCAGTAATGGAGCTCAAATTATGATTGACCAATATATCTCTTGTGGAGAAGACAAATGGAATACCCAGAACGGAATCGTTTTACTATTGCCTCACGGTTATGAAGGACAAGGAGCAGAGCATTCTTCGGCAAGAATGGAGCGTTATTTGCAACTTTGCGCCAGACATAATATGTATGTTGCGGATTGTACAACGCCAGCCAATTTCTTTCACTTGTTGAGAAGACAAATGAAAACAACGTTCCGTAAACCGCTTATTGTTTTTACACCAAAGAGTTTATTGCGTGATTCAAGAGTGGTTTCTACCGTTGAAGAATTTGCAAACGGATCTTTCCAGGAAACATTCGATGACCAAACAGTGAATAAAGACGAGGTGAAAACACTAGTTTTCTGTACCGGTAAATTCTATTATGACATTACTGCCGAAAGAGAAAATCTTGGTAGGAATGATGTTGCGGTCGTTAGAATCGAACAATTATTCCCATTGCCGGTAGAACAATTAAAAGAAATTATTGCTAAATATCCAAACGCTGACGATTATGTTTGGGCACAAGAAGAGCCAAAAAACATGGGGGCGTACAGCTTTATGTTGATGAATTTCGATTTAGTAAAATGGAGATTGGCGTCACTAAAAGCATACGCGGCTCCGGCAGCAGGAAGTTACACAAGAGCAAAACGCCGACAGGCCGATGCTTTGCGAATGGTTTTTGATAAAAATTTATTTAGATAGTCATTGCGAGGCGTTGCTAGCGACGTAGCAAAGCAATGTCACTAAAATAATTATTTTTAGGAGCCGGGAACCTGCTTTACGTTGCAATCTTTTTATTTTTAAAAAAAAATAAAAAGGATTTTCACTGCAATCAGGGCTAAAAAACAGTTCATACAATAAACACAGGTTGTTCGAGAACAATTTAAAATTTAAAATTCATAATTTAAAATAATAGAACATGATTTTAGAAATGAAAGTCCCATCACCAGGGGAATCTATAAAGGAAGTTGAAATTGCAACTTGGTTGGTAAAAGACGGAGATTATGTAGAAAAAGACCAAGCAATTGCTGAAGTTGATTCTGATAAAGCAACTTTAGAATTGCCAGCAGAAGCCAGCGGAATCATTACTTTAAAAGCAGAAGAAGGCGACGCAGTAGCAGTTGGAGCAGTTGTGTGTCATATTGATACGGACGGAGCAAAACCAGCAGGAGATGCACCAGTTGCCGAAGCTACAAAAACAGTTGAAGCGCCAAAAGCTGAAGTTAAGGCAGAAGCGCCAAAAGCGGCTCCGGTAGCGGCAGCTCCAGCAGCGACTTATGCTTCAGGAACTCCATCTCCGGCAGCAAGAAAAATATTAGACGAAAAAAATATAGCGCCAGCTTCCATAACCGGAACTGGAAAAGACGGAAGAATCACTAAAGACGATGCCGTAAATGCTGTGCCTTCAATGGGAACTCCTACTGGTTGTTCTCGTGGATCGGAGCGTACTAAATTATCGATGTTGCGTCGTAAAGTGGCTGAGAGATTAGTTGCCGCTAAAAACGAAACGGCCATGTTGACTACTTTTAACGAAGTAAACATGACGCCAATCAACTTGATTCGTAATGAATACAAAGATGCATTCAAAGCTAAACACGGTGGAATTGGTTTAGGATACATGTCTTTCTTTACGAAAGCAGTAACCAGAGCGTTAAAATTATTCCCAGATGTAAACTCAATGATGGATGGTGATCATAAGATTGCTTTCGACTTTTGCGATATTTCAATTGCGGTTTCAGGACCAAAAGGATTAATGGTTCCTGTGGTTCGCAACGCGGAAAACTTAACGTTCCGTGGTGTTGAAGCAGATATTAAACGATTAGCGCTTAAAGCACGTGACGGACAAATCACAGTGGATGACATGACTGGTGGAACCTTTACAATTACTAACGGTGGTGTTTTTGGAAGTATGCTAAGTACGCCAATTATCAATCCTCCACAATCGGGAATTCTTGGAATGCACAATATTATTGAGCGTCCAATTGCCGTAAACGGAAAAGTAGAAATTCACCCAATGATGTACGTGGCTTTGTCTTATGATCACAGAATTATTGATGGTCGTGAGTCAGTTGGATTCTTAGTTGCTGTGAAAGAAGCTTTAGAAAACCCAATGGAATTATTGTTAGACAACAATCCTAAAAAAGCGTTTGAATTGTAATTCTAAGGTTTTAGAATATAAAAGAATCCTGTTTAGTATGTTCTAAACAGGATTTTCTATTTTAGCAAATACAAATAATGGTTGTAATAATCGACAATCGCCTTCCCTTTCATCAAAATATCAGCGCCAATAATACCATGAACAGGTTTGGCTTTGTGTTGTGTTAGCGCTTCATTTACATGTGACAAATCAAAAATAACGAGTTCGAAATTAGAATCTTTCCAGGAACCAAGCTGCAATTGATTTTTCAAAGCCAGTTGCGTAAACATTCCGGTTGCTCCCGCACCAGCGGCTTTCGTCTTTGATTTTTTTGCGTCCAATAAAAATAAATCGACACTTTCAAATCCCACACAACTGTTTGAAGCTCCTGTATCCAGAATAAAATTTCCTGTTACACCATTTATTTTTGCTTTTATCAAAAGATGTTGCGTTTTAGTGATTTTAAATTTTACTTTTCTGTAGTTTTCTTTTTTGAGAATATCGTGGAGGTTTTTCATTTATGCTGAATTTATTTCAGTAATTTTTAACTGTTTACAAAGATAGGCGGAGTTGCTTAAGGAATTGTACGAATCTTTTTAAAACCATTTTTTCGACAACATTTATTCATGTAATTTTGTACTCTTAAATTTTACACTTGAAAGCAACTATAACTATTACTGATACACATACTCATTTATATTCAGAGGAATTTGATCAAGACCGAAACGAAATGATACAACGCGCCATTGATGCCGGTGTTTCGCGTTTTTTTATTCCCGCAATCGATTCTACCTGTACAGAATCCATGTATGAATTGGAGAAAAATCACCCAAATACTATTTTTTTAATGATGGGTTTACATCCAACGTATGTAAAAGATAATTATTTGGAAGAACTTCAACATGTAGAAAACGAATTGGCCAGAAGAAAATTTTACGCCGTAGGCGAAATTGGAATCGATTTGTATTGGGACAAAACCCATTTGCCACAGCAACGAATCGCTTTCAAAAGACAAATTCAGTTGGCGAAACAGTATAAATTACCCATTGTGATTCATTGCCGAGAAGCTTTCGACGAAATTTTTGAAATTTTAGAGGAAGAAAAATCACCTGAATTATTTGGTATTTTTCATTGTTTCTCTGGAACGTATGAGCAGGCATTACAAGCGATTTCATATAACATGAAGTTGGGCATTGGTGGTGTGGTGACTTTTAAAAACGGAAAAATCGACCAGTTCCTGAACCAAATTGAACTTAAACACATTGTTCTGGAAACAGATTCTCCCTACTTAGCGCCAGTCCCCTTCCGAGGTAAAAGGAATGAAAGTAGCTATATTTTAAACGTAGTAGAGAAGCTAGCCCAGATTTACAGCCTTTCGGCAAATGAAATTGCGGAGATAACCACGGAGAATTCGAAAGCTATTTTTGGGATTTAAATTTGGAATTCACCTTATTTTAATATTTTTTTTGTTCATTTGCCCACACAAAAATTGAGAACCAAAATGCAGAAATTTGACGCTATTCGGCCATTTTATGATTCTGAAATAAACGAAGCACTTCAGAATGTTGTTAATCATCCAATGATGAAAGCATTGATGAATTTTACTTTCCCCGATGTTGCAGATGAAGTTTGGAAAGAACAACTTCGAAAAACGCATTCCATACGTGATTTTCAATGTAATTTCATCTACCAATCGGTTCAAAAAGTTTTAGAAAAAAGCTCCGAAGGATTGACTACTTCCGGTTTTGAAAACTTACAACCTAATACTTCTTACTTATTTATATCCAATCATCGCGATATTCTCTTAGACACGACGTTGTTGAATACGGCTTTATTTGAGCATGGTTTAGTGATGACTGCTTCAGCAATTGGCGATAATTTAGTCAAAAAAGCATTCTTGAACACGTTAGCAAAACTGAATCGGAATTTTTTGGTGCAACGTGGCTTAACGCCAAGGGAAATGCTACAAAGTTCAAAGATGCTGTCAGAGTATATTGGTAATTTATTGCTGCATGAAAACCGCTCTGTCTGGATTGCGCAACGCGAAGGAAGAACAAAAGACGGCAATGACGAGACCAATCCTGGCGTATTAAAAATGCTTGGAATGGGTTCTGATGAAAAAAACTTGATGGATTATTTCAAGAAAATAAAAATTGTACCCGTTTCTATTTCGTATGAATATGATCCCACAGATGCTTTAAAAATGCCTCAATTGATGGCTGAAGCCAATAACGAAGTGTACATCAAAGAAAAAAATGAAGATTTCATGACGATTCTCAGTGGTGCTTTGGGACAAAAGAAAGGGATTCACATTCATGTAGGTAAGGTTTTAGACACGGAAATTGAAGCCATCAAAGCTGAAAATGACAGTTCGAATAAGCAAATAGTTGCTTTGGCACAAATAATTGACGATGCCATATTGAGCAATTATAAATTGTGGCCTACGAATTTTATTGCGTATGATATTGTGAACAACACCAATCGCTTTTCGCATTTGCATACCGAAAATGAAAAATCATTATTCGAACGCAGACTTGAAATGCGGATAGATCATGATAATCCAGTTGCCTTAGACGGTTTTCTGGCTATGTACGCGAATCCTGTTGTCAATAAATTAAAATACCACGATGTTGTATAAAGCCAAAATTCTTTTAATCTACACCGGCGGAACCATCGGTATGAGGAAAGATTTTGAGACGGGAGCGCTCACGGCATTCAATTTCAGTAAATTATTACAACGCATTCCGGAATTGAAACAATTGGATTGTGAAATCGAAACCATATCTTTCGAAAATCCAATTGACTCCTCAAATATGAATCCTGAAGGATGGGCTAAGATTGCGATCATTATAGAGGATAACTACACTTCTTTTGATGGGTTTGTCGTGCTTCATGGGTCGGATACGATGTCCTATTCGGCATCGGCATTGAGTTTTATGCTTGAAAATTTATCGAAACCCGTAATTTTTACCGGTTCGCAATTACCGATTGGAGATTTACGTACAGACGCCAAAGAAAACTTAATCACCGCGATCCAAATCGCGTCTCTACGAATCAACGATGAACCAGTTATCAGCGAAGTATGTCTTTATTTTGAATATAAATTATATCGAGGGAATAGAACTACAAAGATTAATGCGGAACATTTTAAAGCATTTACATCCCCCAATTATCCTGAATTGGTGGAGTCTGGCGTACATTTAAAATTAAATTCCGAATTATTCCTGTCTAAAAATGAAAGTAAAGAATTCAAGGTTCATAAAAACTTGGATAATAACGTGGCGATTATAAAAATGTTTCCGGGTATCAGTGAAGCAGTTTTATCCGCTATTTTAAATATTCCAAATCTCAAAGGAATTGTTTTAGAAACGTACGGAGCTGGAAATGCACCTACGGAGGATTGGTTTTTAAACCTATTAAGAAAAGCAATTGCCGAGGGTTTGCACATTATCAATGTGACACAGTGTTCTGCTGGAAGCGTCAGTATGGGGCAATATGAGACCAGTACTGGAATGAAGGAAATTGGAGTAATCTCTGGAAAAGACATCACAACCGAAGCGGCAATCACAAAATTAATGTATTTGTTGGGTCAAAATAGTGAAGCAAAGGATTTCAAAACTATTTTTGAAACTTCTTTACGTGGAGAAATGATATAATTTTAGATTTTACTTTTCTAACTCATTTTTTTTCGTGTTCTTTGCAATCTTATAAAATAGAGAGGTGGCCGAGTGGCTGAAGGCGCACGCTTGGAAAGCGTGTATATGGCAACATATCGAGGGTTCGAATCCCTTCCTCTCTGCTTAAAAAAACCGTAATTAGCTACAAAACAAGCTTTTACGGTTTTTTGTTTTTAATAGTTGTACGATTTCTGTATTGCTGTGATTTTGTTTACCTTATTTTTTCCTTCAGTATATTCTTTTTTAAGATAAATATCATATCCTAGATTTTTTAGTATATAATTAAATTTTATCTAAGGGTTGGGGGACAATGTGCTTTAATCGCTATTCTGGTGTATGTTTTAACTTAGTTTATGAATTAGGAGTTGATTCTGGCAAATATTTTTTTAAGGTTTTAAATCGCTTAAATTTACTTTTAAAGATTCTAAGTTTTGTTCTTTTTACTTATTCTATTTCATTTTTATAATCAGATGTTTAAAAAGGGCAAGTTATCTTTAGTGTAGTTTAATTTTCTGGTAATTTTGCTTCTATTTCATCTACAGTATAATCTATAGTTTCTATATCATCTTTCATGCTTTCCATACTAAACATAGAATCAATTTCATAAAAGATAAGATATGCTGCTTTTTCAGAGATTTTATACTTTTCAACAATATCCTGTAAAAAATCTAGTTTATGCATTTCATCTTCAGAAAACGTGCCCATTTCTTCTAACTTACCTGTATCATTATTGAAGACAAATCCTTTATATGTTTTGTAATATTCTTTTAAAACAATATCTACAGTGTCTTTTGAAATGTTATTTTTAAACGATACTAATTGACTTAGATATTGATAGTTTTTGTTCTCTGAAATTTCCTCTTCTTTTTTATATTTTAAATTCGTTGCTTTTCTTTTTTCTTCCTTATCATTTGTAAAATAGCTACAGCTATTACATAAAAACAGGACCATGATTAAAACTACAAAGTATTTAATTTCTTTCATAAAGATTATTTGCTACAAGATTTATATAATACTGAAATGAGAGATATGACAATTCCAATAATTAAGTTCGGGACAATTCTTTTTATTATTTCATCTTTAGCCGATTTAACCCCAATAGATACTATACCTTTAAAATCTTCAATTGTTTGTTTTGCTAGCTCAATTGCTTGTTTTTTAGCACGATTTATCCATTTGTTTAATATCTCATCCTTTACTTCATAATTAGAATACTCATAAGATTTTTCACTTTTCTGGCTTTCTAAATCTTTATGTTTACTTTTTTGTAGGAATTGTTTAAAATTTTGATATTCAATACTGTACCTTTTTCTTGCTTCAAGGTCATTAAGAATTAAATATGCTTCATTTATTTCTTGCATTCTTTTGTTAGTGTCATTTCCTAAATTACGGTCTGGATGCCACTTTAAAGCTTGTTTTTTAAAAGCTATTTTAATTTCTTTAGCAACTGATTTTTCATCAATCTCCAAAAGAGCATAATAATTTACAAACATTTAAGTTATCTTTTATCAAGTTCATATTTATCAGCATTGGTAGATTCTTCTATTTTTTCTTCCGGATTATATTCCCAAATTGATTTTGCGCTTGATTTAAATGCATTAAATATTACAAATCTAAAAATTCCTGCAGTTACAGTAATTAGAATTATTGCTGTAATGAAAGCTAAAATTATTAACATAATTTTCATTAATTTTCTCATAAAATATTTATTTTTTTATTACCCTTAACAATTGTATAATTACCAATTATCTAGATGTTTTGTTTATTTATACTCTGCATACTTCTTAAAGAAGCGTCATTATTAGGATTTTGAGAATCTTGCAACACTTTTAGTTGCATCGGAGTTAATTTCTTCTTTTGCACCTTTTGCACCTTTTGAGGCAAAACTCTTTTTATTACTTTATCTTTTATAATTATACTATTCAAAAATTCTTGAATATCATTACTCCAATATTCCTCTTCACTAACTCTATAGCTTATTGTAAAACGAATCAAATAAGTTTTGTCCATAAAAGTCATTATTCTATCTGAAATTAAAGGATCCTGATTTGTTACGCCTAAAGTTTCAAAATTTATAAAGTTTTTGTTTATAAGGGTAATTTTTTTGACCGGGGACATGTAAATAATGCGAGTATTAGGCAATTTTTCTATTGCAGACTTAAAGTATTTTTCAAGATTGTCTAATTTTTCTTGTGTATATTCTGCAATATTATTGTTGCTTTCAAAATTGCCGTATTCAATTTTAATTAAAATTTTTGAATAATAATCAATTTTTCCAGCCGTTTTATTCATCCCTTTAGGCTGAAGAATATACTGTGATTTAGAACCTTTGAAATCTAATTCTTTCAATATTAAATCTTTATTTCTATTTAGTTCAGCATTTGTTCTTAATTCATATTTTTCAGGAATTTTAAATTCCAATAGATTTCCATATTTAATTGTATTGCTTTCTTGTGCTACGATGACATAGCTAAAGAAGAGAGCAAAGCTTAATAATAAATTTTTCATTTTGACTGAATTATTGGAGGTCTTTTAAAGCGATTCCTTTCTGGAATCACATCTTTATCTTTCCTTAGTTTAAAATATTTGTTTTTCAAGAAGTACCGATAAAGCAATGGCAATAATTGTAATAGTCGCAATGAATAAAGCAGCACTTCTCTTTAGTGTTATTTCATTCTTAGAAGATTGATGATTATAATTATATAAACCAGAAAACAAAAGGATAAAGACAAATAAAATTAATTCTGATACTATCAGAAAAACAATAGTGCTTACTATAATGTTTATTGTGGATTTCCACCAAGTAAGCTCATGGAATGCAAGATAACCAGCACTCAAGAATAACGATACTGAAACTAAATATCCTATTGAAGCAAAGGATGTCTCAGGCTTTTGGTTTACCAATTTCCCAACTGTCCCAAACATTAATATTGATGTAAAAAAAGATAGTTCAATTAATGCTAGGTTTGAGTGATTGAATAAAACGGAACTAAAAAAGGGCAAAAAAAATTGTGTAATATCTGTCATAATGCTTTTGAAATATATGCTAAAAATTAGGAGTTATTAGGTGTTTTCTTGAACTAAAATAAAATGCGGATAAAAAGAGTCTAACATAAGTAATTGGTTTTAAAGCTTAATAATATAATTTACAAATCAACGCTTCCCCAGGTTAAGTTCTTTACGGTTTTCCTCATTTTGAAAAAGTAAATAACAATGCAAGGGCTCTCTTAAATGAGCTTAGTTTATTTTGCAGTTGGAGGAATTACTTTTTAATTCTAAAATCTCATTTTCATCAAAAGCATAAGATTGTAGGTCATCATAATTTAAATTATTATAATGGAGTTTTAATTTTTTTAATTTTTTAAAATAGCATATTGGCTTTATGGTTGTTAAAGGATTTTCCAATAGGTATAGTTCTTCAATTTCTGTTAGGTTGCTTATCGGAGTTAAATCATCTATTAAAGAATAATTTATGTCCAAGTATTTAATTTTGTTTAGATTCTGTAACGGTGTCAAATCTTTTGTTTTACCCTTTCCATTAATACCACATACATATATGGATTCTAGGTTAACACACTTTTCTAAAAAATCAAGATTTCCATCAAAGTAAAAATCATCAATAATAACGAATTTTATTTTTTCAAAATCTTCCTCTTTTAAGATGTAAATCAAATTACGATTATTGCCAAATATTTTCTTCCATAATTCAAAACAACCAACATTCTCGAAAGGATTTTCATCTCTTAATTGAGTCCTGATATTTAACATCTCCAAAAAACTGAGATTCGTCTGATTTAGAAAGTAATTATACAATATGAAATTTTTCATAGCATTTTTAAAATAAGTTTTGATTTAATAAGATTCATTCAACATCATTGAGTGTAGCTTAATTACCAACTATTAACACATTACAAGTTATTTATTTCGATAAAACTTGTCATATATGGCATTAACTAAAGCGAATATAACCTCTTTTTTTGACTTGTCAAATATGTCAAGTATGGAGAAGTCTGATTTGCTTAAAATTATTGGTAAAAACATACAGGATATTAGAGTGAGCAAGGGTTTGTCTCAAGTTGACTTAGTTGGTAAAATTGAAGGCAGCATTGACACAACTAATATTTCAAGAATAGAATCTGGGAGAACCAATCCCACAGTTTATACTCTTTATAGAATAAGCGAAGCATTAGGTGTTTCAGTTCAAGATTTAGTAAATATACCTTCTACAAAATAAAGAATCATTCATTGTTTTGGCACATAGGTTTTATTACTGTTTATGTAATATTGACCTTCATTTGACCCTGTGTAAATTGTCTTTTCGCTACCGTAATTTGTAGCTTGGGTAGAATAATCTTTAGCTTTTGTCCCAGATGTACCTGTGTAAATATTTGTATTTCCTGTAGTAGAAAAATTATCCGTATTGGTGTTATTGGAAACTGTTTTATAATGTCCTTGAACATAAGTACTTGTACTTGGTTTTATATAACCTTGTTGATAGGTGGTTTTCGTATTGGTCTGAGAAAACACAATCCCAGAAATAAACATAAACGACACTAAAAACAATAATCTTTTCATTTTGCTACACTTTTTAAATTAAGGTAGAGCAAATGTATAGTCTAGTTGAATTCAGTTTGTAGAGTTGCAAATTTGCAAGTTTAATCATCAAATTCGGGGTCATAAACTATTTTAGGTCTTATTATTGAAATGTATTTAAAATCATCCCCAAAAGTTCCTCCCGCTACAATAAAGTTTTTAGCATAAACGAAATCCATTTGTTTATAAAATGCTGACTTTATTCTTGAAATATGAGTATAAATGGCTTTGCTTTCGGGCTTAACTAAGTCTTCAACACTTTGCATCATTTTATCATAATCCAATTGATTAGAAATTTTGGAATATAAATTCTCCAGTTCCTTTTTGTAGTTATAGAGTTCCTTAATATTTATACCGTAAGGATTATTATAGAACAAAATGTAAACAGCTTTTGTCAAGTGACTTAATTGTATTTCTAAATTATCAAAATGTGGCAATACAATTCTATAGTCATAACTAATTGCTATGGTGTTTGTAGAATCCAGGTTAATCTTATTGGCTTCATTATTCAAAATGTCTTTAAGAATTGGTAAAGCAAATAATAATTGTCCACTATCTTTTAATTCTCTTAATTGAATTTGTATTCCTCTTATCTTCTCTTTAGCATCTTCATCGAGATTTTCATAAGGGTCATATGCCTGAGTATTTCCAATCATGGAATCAGATTCCTCAATCTCCCCTTTTACATGCTTAAAAAAGGCTATTAAATCATTGAAGAATACTTCGGTATTACCTGTGACAACAAAGTCATTACATTCTAAAATTAAAGTAGTATCATTATCAAAAAATAGAAAACCACTTTTAATATTCCCTGTATAACCTATGTAATCTAATATGCTTTGATATTCTGATAGGAAAGAAGAAACATCTGGTTCTTCATTAAATAATTCTGTGATTTGCTTTGTAAAAGTTAAAGCAATATGCTTTTCAGAATAGAATTGTTTTAGATCACTTGCGGATAGATAAGGGGAGTAGAATTTTAAAAGATCTACTATGTTTTCAGGATAATCTAAATTTGGTATATACATGAGATTTTTATCAACTTCCGCAAATTTTTTATTTAATTCTGAATAGTGATCGTCTATATATAGATTAATCTGAGGATTATTCCCTAAATCAAAGAAAATAACTGCGCTTTTCTCTATATTGAAGCTAGATAAGTTGTTTTTAAATGTAAAACTATCAAACTTTTCAATTCTCAAGTTTGCAAAATAATCCTGAAGATTAGCCATATTGTTCTACGTTAAAATCGTAAATATAAATATTTTGTACATTTCAAATTTGAGAAGTATAAAAAACTAAATTACTTTATTTTAAGTAATAACTTAGAAAAGCATCTTTAAAATATGTAAAGGAAATTAAGCACCAAATTAAGGAAAACGCTATTAATAGTAATCTGTAAAAAAGTAAATCTTGGAAATATAGGTGTTTCAAGGCCTATCTTTATTAGTTTACGCTTTCACGTTAACATTCCTTCATTTGAAAAGCTATAAAAAGCTACTTTAGTGATTATTAAGTGATCTATTAAAGTTATGTCAAGTAAATCAGAACATTTTTTAATTTTCTTTGTTAAGCTAATATCAGCATCACTTGGTTTTGTGTTGCCAGATGGGTGGTTATGTGAAATGATTATACCACAAGCATTACATTTTAAAGCTACTGCAAATAGTAATCTTACATCTACTACAGTTCCAGTAATTCCACCTTTGGACAAAGAATAAATACCTAAAGCTTCATTTGCTCTATTGAGTAGGATAACCTTGAATTCTTCCTGTAGTTCTAGTGTGCCTAGATCCCAAGAATTTAATAAGAACTCGTAAGCAGTTTGCACAGAATTAATTTTCTCTTTTTGGGTATTTTGTGTAGAGTAGTAAACCTGAATCTCTGCTAATTCATTTATGGAGCTGGTTGTTCTCATAATTTAGAAGTATTTAGAAAAAATGGTAAATAAATTAAATATCCTCTAAGCTTATTTAACCATCTAGGTTTACAAGAACAGAGGATATTTTAAATGAAATTAATGTTGCAATTGACCATTACTTGAGAAAGAATTTCCACTAGGAATATTGCTCATAAATTCATCAACAGTTGTTTTGCTTTTCTCCACTTTGGGAGCAGTTGCTTTTTCTACTTCTACATAGTCAAATCTATGGGTTAAGACAATAACCTCACCTGTGTCTTTGATGGTATACTCATAAGCTTCACATTCTACTTTCTCTACCTTTCCAGGTAATTCAGTTCCAATTAAAGCTTGACATGTCAATTCATCAAATGTTGATGAGATAGAAGCTTTTCTAGCTGTAACATAGAATTTGCCCGTTTCTTTGGATTTTACCATTTCAATTCCACCTTGAAGTTCAAGTACAAAGAATTCTTTCCCGTCCTCTGTTTCTCTTTTTTTGTAGTTAATAATTCTTACCATGTTCTTGATTTTTTTGAGTTAAACATTTTAGCATTCAAATACATAAACCTGTAGCTTAAAATACAGCTATCAACTTGTAAATATATCTACGGGAATTATTTTCTGATATGCTAGTGATGGGTGAGGGTTTTGTGTTGGGGTTGGGAAGGGGTACGTGTTTTCCCAAGGTCATTTATGCTCTAGTAATTTTTAGCAAAAAAAATCTAAAATTTTTTTTAAAAAAATGTAGGTATTTTTAATTACTTTTAAAAAATTAATAGTTGAACACTATGATTTTATTATACAATTCAGTAATTACAAAATAATAAAGAAATCTGTTTTATCTAGCCAATAAATAAATAGGTAGAATTTCTAAAGAAAATAACATTACTTTTTTCTTTGATGCTTTATAAGTTGTTGGCAAAATTCGAGTTGAAGTTCTGATAGACAATAGTGATATGCTCTATTTTAGTAACATTGAATTATCGGTTCCAAAGGTATTGGTTTTCTTAACAAGTAATAAGGTATTGCAATAACTGCATTATTTCATGGGTTTATAAATTGAATTATGAATTTACCATTTTCACATAATTTACCAATAAATAAATTGGCTTCTGTTTTTGGAAGTACAGCTGCTACCTATAAATATTATTGGTTAATTTCTATTATTGAATTGGTAGAAGAAGGAAATATCGAAATGCCAAAGAGAAAAATTTTTTCAAGAATGATTAGCAACTCTTGGTACACCATTAATTATTTTCATATTTCTTTTGGAAAACAAGATAATTTACAAATTGCAGTTGAAAGAATTCTTAAAGAAGAAAATTTAACAATTGATGAAAAGAAAAATAGACTTCTTTATTGTTTAGAAAATTCAACTAATAGGGAAACAATAAATCAATTGTTTCATTTTGATAAAAACGTTCCACATTGGTTTTTGTCTCCTTGGTTTCCTAAAAACAATAATGAAACTGATAATCAGCAGAAAAATAGAATTTATTCAGATTCTCAATTATTTCTAAATAATAGTTTATATGCTTTATACAAAGATTTTATACAAATAAATCCTATTTGGATTAGTTATTTAAAATCAAACGCTAAAGTATTAAAAGGTTACTGTTATTGGAATTTAGCGCTTTTTCTTCAAACTCGCAATCCTAATGTTCCTGATATTCCAAATAAACTAATTAAGTCAGCTACTAGAAATGGTTTAACTAAACAAACTAATGAATATTGGAAATTAGTATTCAAAGAACTAGGTTCAATAAATTGTATTTTCACAGATACTAAACTTTATTTTGACGAAAAAACTTATGCCTTAGACCATTTTGTACCTCATGCATTTGTTTCGCATGATTTAATATGGAATTTATTACCAATTGAGAAGAAATTTAATTCTTCAAAAAGTGATAAACTTCCTTTATTTGAAAAGCATTTTGATAAATTTTTTGAATTACAAAAATTGGCTTTTGAAATCAATAAGCATGACAATTCAAAAAGTAAATATATGGATGAGTTTCTTACAATCTTTACAAATATTGAGAGTTTTGAGAAGGAAAAATTTTCGAGTACAATTCAACCTTTGTTAACAATTGCAAGTAATAACGGATTTTTATATATGAATGAATATTAAACTCAGGTTTCTGGGGCATTGGGATAAGTCTGGAAGAACGGGTGATTTAGCAATGTACAGGAAGCTATGGTAAATTTGAGAAGAAAAACAAATTTCAAAAAACATGTATATCCTTACTTCATACCATCTCCAAAATTTGTTAAACATGAGATTAGGTTAACCCCAAAATTTGTTTTTTTTAAGCGTAATGACATGATTAAACATCATTTTATTTTTGAGTATATTTGTTGGTTTGATAAGTAGATTATAGTTAATAATAAATTGAAAAAGAGAATAATTAGAATGAAAATAATTCACAAAATAGATCATTTTTTATATACAATATTTCCAGATATTACAGATAATGAAAACATAGTAAAGATATTAGAAGAATATTACACCTATGGCCCATATAAACCAAAAGTAAAAATTGAAAATGGATTTGTAATTGTTGAAATAGATATTGTTTCGATTACATCTCAAGAAGTTGATTTTAAAAAAGCAATATCTTTTTGCGAAAATGGAAGTTTTTCTGAAGCTAAACCACTATTAGAAAATTTAATTAAACAAAATCCAACTAATTCAGAATGCCATAGAATTATCGGGCAAATTTATTCTGATGAAGGAAATCAAGAGGAGGCTATTAATTCTCTTATAGATGCTTTAAGATGGGATTCTAAAAATGCATATGCATTGGTGATGATGGGTAATATTTTCGCAAAATATAAGAATGATATCGAGACAGCAATGAAATATTATGATCAGGCATTAATCGCAAAGCCAGATGATAACATTACGATTAATAACATTGGTGCCAATCTATTGCAACAGCATAAATTTGAAGAAGCTAAAAAATATTTCCATAAGGCTTTGAGTTTGGAAGGAAAATATCCGAATACCCATTATGCTCTTGCAATGATTGCCAACCATGAAGGAGATTTAAATTCGGCTTTTTATAGTTTTATTCAAACGGCTAAGTATTCTAATAAAAATGATTTCTTTTATAAAAAAGGAATTGAAGAGGCGTATCAAATTGCGAATGAAATTTTTAAAGAAAAAACAGGAAAAAATATTTTTAGAAAATTCAGGGTATTTCTAGAACAAAAGAGTGGTGTTGAGATTGATATAATTAAAGATGAAACGATACTTACAGCTGCAAAAATAGAATTTGCGGAGAACCATGATCGGGAAAAACATATAGTAAAATTTAAAGATACGGTACCAGCGTATGAGCATTTGATAATGCACGAGTTGGTGCATTTAGATTTTGTTTTAGACGCACAAGAAGAAGAAAATAATTTATTGTTTACTACTACACAACAACATAAAAACATCTTCCTAAGAAATATAGATTCATCGCTAAAGAAATTAAAGCAAAAGGGAATTTCTGAAGCAGGAATTAATACATATGGATCAGGGTTATTTTCGGGAATTAGTTCATTGATCTTTAATGCACCAATAGACCTTTTTATTGAAAATCTGTTGTATAAAGAACATCCAGAATTGAGGCCTTATCAATTCGTTTCTTTAATGAATTTAGTTCAAGATGGATTAAAAGCAGTTACTGATAAGCAGGTTTTAGAGTTCACACCAAAAGAGATAATTTCGGACACTAAAATTTATAATTTGGTTGGTGCGATGCAGTTGAAAAATTTATATGCAGTTGATTTTATTAGTGAATATAAAGCTTCTAAAATCGAAATGGATACTGCCAATAAATTTTATAAAGAGTTTCTAGAATATAGTGAAGATAAAAAACCTGGCGAAGAATATGAATTAGTACAACATTGGGCTGATGATTTAAAATTGAATGATAATTTTGAATTAATAGGAGAAAATCAATATAGACAAAGAAGTAATGTAGATAGTTTTATAGATGATCTAAGTAAGAATCCTTTTGGAACTGAAGAAAAAGATCCTATCAAAGAAAAGAAAATGGAGACCTTTTTGGAGAGCCAAAAAGAGATAGGCTTAAATATGGCTGTAGTTATGTTTATGGGTGGAGCTCTGAAATTTTTTGAAGAAAAAAACAAAGATGAAATAAAAAAAATTGCTTTTGAAATTGCAATGCAAGGGACACAAGGATATGATCCAAACATCAAAAATTACAAGTTAAGTTCTATACCAAATCAAACTTTTTCAGGGTATCAAATATTAGCATATTACTATGTTAGTTGGTCAATTGCAATACCAGAAATGTTGGGACAGTTACAATTACCTTTTGACGAAGAATATAAATTAGCACTGACAATGTTTAAAAAATAAATTATTATACTATGTTAAGATATTTTTTTCCAAGCAGTGGTGAGGGAGCTGAACTTTATGGTGGTTTTCTGCAGAGTGATGGATTATTTTTTAAAACATTTGATGTTAAGGAAAATTTAGTTGAATTATTATTAGTTGTCAATGATTTTTTAGATAAAAACGGATATGATACTATTAATATTAATGAAATTGACATTGAAGATTTCAATTATGAAAAACATCCTGTTTCGCTGTCATTTCATGATTATTTAGAACAATTTGTTTTATTTATTGAGAGAGACCAATTTACAAAGCCACAAACTTCGTTTTTAATCAATGAGCTTAAAAAGTTCAGAGATGATAGAGAATGGGAACAATTTCATAATCCCAAAGATTTATCGATCGCTTTAAGTATAGAGTCAAATGAGTTATTAGAGCAGTTTCTTTGGAAGAATCATGAAGATGCAAATAGAGACAAAATAAAAGAGGAACTTGCAGATGTTTTTGCATATGCACTATTACTTGCAGACAAGCTGAACCTAGATGTTGAAAAAATAGTTCTCGAAAAAATTAAAAGTAATGCAAAAAAATACCCTGTAGAAAAGGCTAAAGGAACAGCAAAAAAATATAATGAACTATGATAATATATCAGAATACTAAAGAATCATTTATCAATGATGTCGTTTCAAATAATATAGAAAATATAATTCATGATTTTTTTAAATTAAAATTAGGTCAAGCTTCTACAACAGGTGAAATAAATTCTTGGAAAAATTCTATGCAATACATGAATAATGTATTGGTAGACAATGAAATTCCTAAGGATGCAGGAGTTATTATTGAATACCAAATTCCACAAACTTCCAAAAGGATTGACTTTATACTTACGGGGCAGGATGAGAAAAATAAAAACTATGCTATTCTTATTGAGCTAAAGCAATGGTCTGAATCTGAGATGACAGACAAAGATGCTGTTGTTACAACATTTGTAGGTAAGAGGAATAGAGAAGTTAGTCATCCGTCGTATCAAGCATGGTCATATGCATCATTATTAGAGGGTTTTAATGAGGCTGTTTATACTTCTAATATACAATTGAAGCCTTGCGCTTATTTACATAATTATACTGCGGACAATAAACTAGACAATAAATTTTATCAAGAGTATATTGATCTTGCGCCTTTATTTTTTAAGACAGACATATTCAAGTTAAGAGATTTTATAAAGAAATTTGTCAAGTTTGGGGATAAGGATAATATCATGTTTGAAATTGATGGAGGCAGAATTAGACCTTCAAAAAGTTTAGCAGATAATTTGTCATCTATGTTGAAAGGGAATGATGAATTTATAATGATTGACGATCAAAAAGTAGTTTATGAAAATGCTTTAGCTTTAGCAAAGAAGGCAACTTCAGAAAAAAAACAAGTTTTAATAGTTCAAGGTGGACCAGGAACAGGAAAGTCAGTTGTTGCAATTAACTTATTAGTAAAACTTACGAGCCAAAAGTACTTAGCTCAATATGTGACAAAAAATGCTGCACCTAGAGCTGTATATGAAACAAAATTAAAAGGCTCATTTAAAAAATCAGAAATCACAAATTTTTTCACTGGTTCAGGATCATTTACCAGTGTAATGCCTAATATTTTTGATGCTCTAATTGTAGATGAAGCGCATAGATTGAATGCAAAGTCTGGGATGTATAAGAATTTGGGAGAAAATCAGATAAAGGAAATAATGAATGCTACTAAGTTTTCAATATTTTTTATTGATGAGAATCAGAAGGTTGCAATTCATGATATTGGTGAAATTGATGAAATAAAAAAGTGGGCTGATGAATTTAATGCAGATGTGACTGTTCTAGAGTTAAATTCTCAATTTAGATGTAATGGTTCAGATGGTTATTTGGCTTGGTTAGATTATATTTTACAAATTAGAGAAACAGCAAATACCGTATTAGATACCGAGGAGTATGATTTTAAAGTACTCGATAATCCAGCAGAATTAAGAGATTTGATTTTTGAGAAAAATAAAATTAGCAACAAAGCAAGACTTGTTGCTGGATATTGTTGGAAGTGGAATAGTAAAAAAGATTTTAAAGCAAATGATATAGTATTTCCAGAATATGATTTTGCAATGAAATGGAATCTTACGGAAGATGGAATGAAGTGGGTTATTCAACCAGAATCAGTTAATGAAATTGGATGTATCCATACTTGTCAAGGATTAGAAGTGGACTATATTGGTGTTATTATAGGCGAAGACTTAATTGTTAGAGATGGTATTGTTATTATTAATCCAAATAAGAGAGATGCAAATGATTCAACGGTTAGAGGATACAAAAAAATGATGAAAAGTAATCCTATTTATACGCAAGAATTAATGAGTATAATAGTTAGAAATACTTATAGAACATTGATGACTAGAGGAATGAAAGGTTGTTATATTTATTGTGTAGATAAAGAAACTAATGAATATTTTAAAAAATTAGTAGTACAAGAGTAATATTAACGGAACAAAAGATCCTACTTTAAAAAGAGGTAAAGAAAATTTTGATGAATATGTTAAAAATATTTATCGTGTTTTAATGACAAGAGCGATGAAAGGATGTTATGTGTATTTTGTAGATAAAGAGGTTGAAAAATATTTTAGAAGTAGAATTAAGGATTGAAAAACATATGAAGTCTTTAAATTATTAATGCCTAATTTAAAGACGATTCAATTTAAATTTAAAAATCAAAATTGTTTATATATTTGGTTTGTAGGGAAATATTACCTAAATTCACGTTGAATTTCAACTTTTAAAAGTTAGATTTGCACAAAACTAAAAAAAAATGTGATGAAAAACATAAATCAAATTTGTGATTATGTCATTCTTAGATTAAAGCAAGAAGAGGATATGCCTTTGAGTAATATTAAGTTGCAAAAACTTTTGTTTTATATTCAAGCATGGCATTTAGCATTTAAAAAAGTTAAATTGTTTAACGGAGATTTTCAGGCTTGGGTACATGGACCTGTTAATAGGCAGATTTATGATAGGTTTAATTCAAGTAAGTATTTATATTCTGAGATTAATATAACTGACATTCAAGATTTAGAAGTAATAGCTAAACTAACAGATGAAGAAATATTACATATTAATAAAGTTTTAGAGGTTTATGCACCATATTCTGGTGTAGATTTAGAAGAAATGACACATAAAGAAGAACCTTGGATTTCTGCAAGAAATGGTTACGCTGCAAATGAAAGGTGTGAAGAAGTAATTGATGATGTTTTATTAGGAGAATATTTTAGAAAGAGAATTCAATAGTAGTTTATGCCCCAAGATACAATCATTGTAACTCCAATAAGTAAATCCTATCAACCAGTTGCAACCAAATTAGATAAAAATAAAAAATGGGCTTTTTCATTTGAATTTTTTAATCAAATTAAATTCTTTGGACTAAGTAATTCTGACCCACAATGGTTTGTATCATTGATAGAAAGGTTAAAAGATTTGTCTCAAAAAGAAAGATCCGCAATTTTTAGTGATAAAAACACAAAAAATTTTTATCGATACCATAGAATTAATTGGGAAAGCAAAAATATCCCGATTGATAAATCTGATATAACTTGGGTAAATAAATTATATATTGATAATGATGATGATTTTCCATTTCATCAATTTCAAATTTCAAAAGCTAATGGTAGAGTAGTAGGTTTTTGGAATGAAGATCATACTATTTTTTATATAGTATTATTAGATCCACTTCATAACTTACAGCCATCTAAAAATTATCATTATGTTGTGAATGATTGTTATCCATTAAGTTGTGAATATTCATCAATGAAAATTGACATTCACAATGCAATGAGAGAAAAGCCACAGTGTAACGACTGTAATATAAAAAATAGCATTTCAAAAATCCCAACTAAACTAAGCTCTTGTAATGCAATTTTAGGTTATTTAGATGATGATTTTTTAAATGAATATGAAAAAATATCTCATAAGGTAAGCTTTTCGGAAATCATGGAAGAAGGGATATTAAAATTTATGGAAAAAGAATAGTTTTAATACTTTTACAACCCCAATTTACTTATTATATCTTCAACTTTTTTCTCTGTATTGCTTAATTTTTCTTTACAAAAAAGTATTAATTTTGATGCTCTTTCTACTTTTTCAGCAAGTTCATCGATGGAAACCTCATCATTCTTTAATTGGTTTAAAATTTCTTCTAATTCTTTTGAAGCATTTTCGTAATTAAGCTCTGCCATTTGTTTGTGTCTTTTGTTATTACTGCCTTTAATTTTCTGTTGTATAATTCAATTTCAATTTCATCTCCAAGTTTTAAAATAGTCTTGTTATTGATGACAATATCATTTATTCTTATAATGCTATAACCTTTTTTAAGGACGTTTTTGGGATCAAAAATTTCAGGAATATCCTCAATACTTCTAATAAAATTATTTTCTTTTTTTAATATACTTCGTACATATAAAAATATCAAATTCAAATTTTGTTCATTATTTTTTATAGCATTAGATGTTAATTGTCTAGAGTATAATAGAATCATTTCTTTAAATTCTGAGAAGCTTCTTTTTTGATTACTAATATAGTTTTTAGGTTTAGCATTTATCACTTCTACACCCAAATTTAAAAATGATTTTTCTTGATTTAACCTATGATTTACTTGTGAAATAATTCTATTTGAAATGGTATGTAAGCTTCCCCTATTTAATCTTGTAATACTATGAGACTTTGAATGTAAATACTGTGTATTAGAATTTAATTTATTTTTAACTGCTAATATTTTTCTATTATAATATTCCTTAATATAATTATAACTTGACGTTACTTTTACGTAATATTGGTAAGCTCTTTCTACTAAATAGCTGCCAACAGCACTGGGTGTTTTGAAATATTTGTTTGCAACTAAATCAATAACAGAAATGTCTGTTTCGTGACCAATTCCTGTAAAAACAGGAAGATGGAAATTTGCTATTTCCTTTGCTAAAATATAAGAATTGAAAACTTCTAGATCAAGTTTAGAGCCACCTCCTCTTATTATCATAATTGCATCGAATGTTTTGTTTTTCAATTTATTGAGTGCAGATAAGATTTCTATTTCAGCCTTATCTCCTTGGACTTGACAATGGTATTCTATTACTTCAAATTTAAAGCCATAACCGTTTTTTTCAAGTTGTTTTAAAAAATCGATATGACCTGATGTGTTTGGAGAACCAATTAGAGCAATTTTTTGTATTACTATTGGAAGGTATACTTCTTTGTTTTTACCAATTAACCCTTCATTTTTAAGTTGCTCTAATGTATTTTGTTTCTTTTTTTCAAGTTCTCCGATAATAAATGATTTGTCAATAGATATGATTTTAATTTGTAAGCCATATATTTCATGATAAGTCAGTTCTGAATAACACAGAATTTCTGAACCTTTTTTTAAAATATTATTGAAATCAGTTCCCAATTCAGACTTAATTACGTCTATATTGTAATTCCAAATAGTTGCTTTACACTGTGCTAAAATTTGACTGTTTTTTGTTTCAACTAAATCAATATAACAATGACCACTTCTATGAAAACTTATATTAGAAATTTCCACTTTCAACCAAAAATATTTACCCTTGACTCTTTGTTCAAGATGTAGTTTTATTCCATTTAAAATTTTTGATAGGGAATAAGTTTTTTTAATAGTCATAAGTCAAATATATAAAAAAAACAATTTTGTCTTTACTTGCTAGGATTTTACTTGTTTTTGAGGAAGCCTCTTCAATTTAACTAAAAAACAAACAAACATAATTTTTAGAACTATTACTTATCTTTAAGATATTGTACTAATGGCAGTTCATCAAATTAAGAATAGGACACACTGACTTTCTCTAAATCAATGACTTTAAAAAGTAAAATCAGATTATAATTAGGATTAACTTAAACCTATCCAAACCACTTGTTATTGGAAGACATTTTTAATTTTTATTTTATAACATTTCCACCTTGATTACCATAAAGCTCATTATAATGTTCATTAACAATGTTAATAATATTATATTCTTTAATTCTTCTATCGTATTCAGCTACTATGTTTTCAATTCTTTGATTGTCAATATCATTAGGCATAAATTTTCTTAAATTTATGGAAAGTCCTTCAATCAAAAGGTCTTTACTATTTTGAGGTAGTGCAGTATTCTTCAATCCTTGTTTGCGGGTGACTAAAATTGAATTCACTAATAAGAAGAGTATGGCTTCTTCTGAAACCGAAATAATATTTAAAAAATTATTATTTTTCACATATCTCGCAGCGAGATTACGCTTAAGTTCAGCTGAGAAGCCTTCAAAAATTTGTTCTTTATCTTTCATAATATTGTAATTTTTTTATTTTTGGCAGTTTCCATAGGATACCGCGGCTTTGCTTGTGTTATGTGATTATTTCCGCCAATCTCTATATGTTATCAAATATATACAAGTTTTTAAGAGAATTCGAAAAGATAGTTAATCTTTTTCTTATGTTTTCGAGAAACTTTATTTAAAACCCCAACCCCTAACTAAAGAGGCTGGGGGGTATTACCTCAAAAACCAAGAATAGTTGGTAGAACTACCACTTAGTGCTTTTGAGACACCTTCAGAAAAGCTGAAGGCATTCACTCCTCTTTCAAGGAAAGTGTCAACATAGGAAGTCTTATTGCTCCCTGTTAGCAAATTGTAAAACTCCCACATACTGATATCGCCATTAGCATTTCTACAAAAGCTTTCATCTTGGTAATAGTCTTTAGCTACAGTATTAATGTGTCCATCATTCAAGAGCAGCTCAGGTATTAGAGCCTTTTCTTTTTTAGGCAGATAATTATACAATCTCGCTTTACCAATAATTTGAGCAAATTGACTTTCAGAAAGAGAATGGTCAACTAGGCTTTTCATAGTGCTTAAATGATGGTTGGCATTATAACCTTGTATAACATGTAGCATTTTATCCTCTAGGTCTAAATAGCTCATGGCTCTAATTTCACTTTGATAGCCATCTGTAGAAACGCAAAGATTACAACATACCATATTTTGGAAACCTATGAAGAATTTAAATTTTTCATACGTTTTCTTGTTATATAGGTTCTCTCCGTTATAATTTCTAACACCACCAACTGTCAGTGATAACTTGTTACCATTTATGGTTTCAGTAATACCTGGAATCCTTATAATAAAAGCCATTCTCTCAAAATATGAAGTCCTTTGATGTTCTTGCAAATCTTTAGCAGCAATGTGCAAAGCATCTGGAGTTCTACCTTTAATTTGATGGCTAACTCTAATTTCAGGAGTATCTAGGTTTTCATTTGGAAACATCCTAGTAATAGCTGACAATGTAGTTTCTATAAACTCCTGATGGCTTAAGGTAATTTCGTTGTCCTTTGTGAAGACTGGAATGACACATTTCTCTTTTAAATGAAAAAGGCTAACCTCCTCTGTGTTAGCCTCGATAAAAGGTGATTTTTGTGTAATATTTGAAGGTTCTTCTAAACCTAGATTCCTTACACCATTATAGATTTCAGGTATATGTAAAACTTGTTTATCTTCCCCAAAATTTTCACTTCTATTTTCTGAAGTAACTTCAATAAAAGAAGTGTTTGTCTGTATTTGTGCAGATTTATTTAAACCGATAGATATAATATCTGTAATAACTCTAGGTACTTGTGAAAGAGACTCCTCGTCTCTGATTTTAGTGAGTTCCATTTCCATTTGATGATATATTAGATGTTAGTTGTTGTAAAAGGTTTTTCTTTGCAACAAAGTCCTGTTCTATGCTTTTAGCAATCTCTAGGTTTTGGTTATAAAGATTTGTAAGCTCTGATAGATTATTGCATTCACTTACTTTAACCTGTAGCTCTCCCTTAGTCATGACACTATTGCACCAGTCTAAAATCTTTTTACCTGTATTTGAGTTAATAACAAACTGGGGTTTTCCTTCAAACAAGTTAGTCCTATCTTTAGAAGCTGTTGCAAAATGTTTGTAATCGATGTCAAAAACAATTGTAAACTCGTAGCTAATCTCATCTCTTTGTATTGCTTTTAATCCTACTTTTTCAGGAACCATCTTGCCATTTCTCTCACTCAGGACATAATCCTGTTTTACACGCATTGTGCAAATAATATGAATATCACTGTCTAATATCTTATTTACAAAAGCTTTCTGACGAGGTGTTACCTTATTCCAGTTAGTGAAACTATTACCAGCAAGGGAAGCATGATAATCTAATAGGAAATCCCAACAATGAGAAATACTATCCAGAATTATAACTTCCATACCTGATTTAATACATAAGTCTATTGCCTCAATGTATCTTTCTGGAGAATGAGGAGATTCTAGGTTTAAAACATTGTAACTACCTAAATGAGCATACAGATTACTTGACCCTGCTTCTGTGTCAATAACAGCTACTTTATCATGGTTTCCATTGGTTAGACCTTGAGCTAATAATAAAGCACTGTAACTCTTTCCTGCTCCTGATGGAGCCTGTAAAGCCATTTTTATTTTGGCTTGACTTCTTTCTGATTTTTTTAATTCCATGATTTATAATTTTAAAGATTAACATTTAAGTTTGTTTAGATTAAAATGAAAAAGCGACTATCACAAAATGTTATGATAGTCGCTTTTAAGAAGATTTTATTGGACATAAATCCAAAGAAAAATGGTCGCAACTCTTTTAGTATATTATATTTTCTATATAGTTTATATATAAAAAGTATGTATTCTTGTACTTCAAAAATTTATAATAGTAACCTAATGTTTAATTTGAGCTCAAATGATTAATGTCAGTTACTAACTCACCAATTGGTTTTTTTTCAAATACCCTGTATCTGGCATTACTGATTTTTTTGCTTTTATAATAGGCATATTTAAATTCCGTTTCTTTTCCATTTTTTAGAACAACAAAACTTTCAATAGCATTATTGAGTTTAGCATTGCTGAAATCTTTTTGATTACTTTTTTGATTTAAAAACTTATTTATTTCTAAGTTAAACTCCTGAGTAGTGAACATTCCCTTCTCTAACCAATTTTCAAAATTTGTATCAATAAAGTCATATAAGTCTTCTCCATAGTTACCTATAAACCTCTTAATATTGCCACTTTCACTAATACTTGCTTCTTTAATTTGACCTTTATTAATTAAATAAAGCTGAATACATTCAGCAATAAACTGATCAAAACCAAAATAATCTGTTTCACTCCATATAGAAGGAAACATTCCACCATGATAAACATCAACGCCTCCATTATCTTTGTAAAACGAAGAAAATTCTAAAATCCTAATTCTTCTATTTAATCCGCCATCATCTTCGGGTACACTATGATTTGTTGAAACAACAAATTTTGGCATTTCCTGATAAGAAATCTGCTCTTCATTTTGATATAGTTTTTTATGTTGAGTATTACCCGTAATTAAATTTTTAAGAAAAGGCCAATTAAACTTTGCTCCAGCATCAGAAATAATAAATAATCTTTGAAAGTTCCAAGATTGCATAAGAGTTGAATCATACTTAAGTTGTTCTGCTGACAATTCAGTTTTAGAAATAGTTAATTCCAAAATAGTACAAAGTAAATTCTTACCGGTTCCTCCTCCTTCTATCCGGTTTTGGGTTTTGTCTGTTAAAACAACCAAGTACCCTTTTCCTTCCTCATTAAAATCGTGAGTCAGGTATCCCAAAACAAGTTTTGTGTAATCAGAAATACCTATTGAATTATCAACAAAAGATCTAAAAAGGGAGTCTGTAATGTTTTCGAAAGACCAATCTCTCTCTTGTTTTCTGTCATGCCAAATAAGCTTATTTCCTAAACTATTATAATCGTTTAGAATAATGCATTCTGCAGTAATTGTTAGATAGCCATTTCTGAAAAACTTAACTGCTGATTCTCTTTCATCTACTAGAATAAGTGACTTGTCTAATTCTCTAAGTCGAGTAATTAATTTTCTTCCTTGAGAGAGCATATCTCTTTCAAATCTGTCTTTAGCTACATCTTGCTGAACTTTGTTTTTTTCGCTGATTATAGCTTTTAGGAAATTATAGAAAAAATTCTCATCTCGAAAGTAAATTTCATTATTAACAACTTGCACTAGAGCTTTGTTAAAAGTGTAAAAACCTAAAAGTTCACTTTGTATTAGTAGTTTTTCGAAATTAATCTTACAGGTTAAACCATCAATTTTCATAAACCAAAATTTACTATTTTTCATGTCGTCTTTTGTTTTACTAAGATTAGACAATCCAATACTTCATTTCGTTTATAATAACGCCTGTTGGCAATTCCATAAACTTTTAATTTTCCCATCTTAGTCCAAGCCCAAAGTGTGCTTGAATCAATTTTAAGAAGTTTGTAGGTTTCCTCTCTTGTTAGGAGTTCGTCGTGATTATCCTTGTTTAAGGATTGTTTTAGTTCATCTATCTGTTCTTTTACAGTAGATTTAATTAGCTCTTCGAATTGTGGTACATCTAAGTTATGTATCATGATTGTACTTGTCATAATTTTAATTTTTTATAATTATGATGCAAGTAGAATTAGGGAATTTTTAGGGATTCCCTAATTCGTTTCATTTAAATCAAAACCGATTTTTATTAAATGTGTTTCTATCTTTTGGACATTTTTTTTGGAGTTTAATGGGTGGTTTTTTGAAGTGGTGTCGTTATTGATAATTGGGTTTATCATAGGTTGTATTGTTCCTGATTTGACACTAGTTATTATACTTAGAATATTTGCAAGACTATTAATGGAAGAGATAAAAGGTTGTTTTTTACTTAAAAAGTCGATAATTCCAAGTTTTTGGAGATAGATTATTTTTTCAATACCTGAAATTTTGTCTAAATCTAATAATTGCACAATGTCATCAGATTGTTTTTGCATAGAAAGTTTTTCATTCAAAAAAAATATTTTTTTTGAGCTTGCTTTTTTTATTAGTTCTAAAGTCGGAACTCTTAAAAAGTCATAAAAACGTTGTTTATGTAAATTATTTAAAACCTTTAATTCCATTTCAATAAAAGTTGTTTCATCAAAAAATTCATTGTCATTTTTAAAAAGAAAATTTTCTAGCCTCTTATTGTAGTGGTCTTTGTACACAGTAAAACTGCATAATTCCCAGAAATAATTTTCTTCTTTACTTATTTTAAATAAGTCTTCTAAATATTCTCCAATCAAAGACTTTGAAGCGGATAAAATTTCTTTTATATGTGCTTCATTTTTAAAAATGTTGTAATTTATTTCGTAGCCACTTTGATCATCTATAGTTTTTTCAACATTTCCAAATGTGTCAATAATTTCACGGTCTTGACCCTCGTAAAAACAAATATTTTCATTAATATTTGAACATGTACTTAATTCTTCAATAACTAATTTTTCTAATTTTTCTGATTTCATAATTCTTAATATTAAAAGTAATCAGCAAGTTGTTTTGCTTTTTGTGTGTCGGTTTTTCCTATGTAGTTTAAGAACATCACTTCTGTTGAATGTCCTGTTGCAGAAATCAGTAAAGATGTGGGTATTATTCCATAAAAATTAGTCGCAAATGACCTTCTACCAATATGTGATGTAACAAGGTCACTTTTTTTATAT
Source organism: Flavobacterium sp. DSR2-3-3 (assembly GCF_049896585.1). Lineage (NCBI taxonomy): Bacteria > Pseudomonadati > Bacteroidota > Flavobacteriia > Flavobacteriales > Flavobacteriaceae > Flavobacterium > Flavobacterium sp. DSR2-3-3. The sequence continues at coordinate 236,737 of NZ_JAFCUP010000001.1, read as the reverse complement.
ATTCCAGTTTCTTTGCGAAATATTTTGCTTTTAGGTGCAGTCTCTTTTTGTATACTTCCACTTACCATTTGGGTTATCTTCGCAATCTCGCAAACGACTTTTATATAGGCATTATACTTTTGGTCTGATATAGCATAAGGAAACTTACCTTTTCTTTTAGCTAATATCTCTAATACTTTACTGTGAAGAGGAACTGTCATAACTTTTTCTGTTTTCTTTTGAGTAAACTCAATTAGACTTTTGTCATTTTCAATTCTTATTTGGCTATCACTAAATCTCATAAAGTCAGATACTCTTTGACCTGTATAACAACTAATTATTAACCAATCTCTGGCATTTGTTAAACTATCAGTTAATTTATCTTTCTCAATATTTTCTAGTTTTTCCAGTTCATCAAAGTTCAGGTATATTTTTTCAACTTTTGCTTTATCTATACGTAAGCCATCTAATTGTGGACTTGTTTCAAGTCCTGAAAAACGTGCATGTCTACAAACTGTTTTTACAAATGTTAATTCTCTTTGTATAGTATTTTGTGCGTAATTGTTTTTTTTGTAGAAATCTACGAATTCTTTTTTTAAGTTTTCGTTTACATCTTTTATAAGAATTACATGCTTTCTTATTTTCTGGAGCTCTTCTAATTTTTGTTTAATAACATTGAATTTTTGAACTGATGTGCTTTTTAACTCATGCTTACGGTAGTCAATATAATACGCAAAGTATTTAGTTAGTTCTAATGGAAGTGCTTTGGCTTTTTGAGGCGGATTGTAATAGTAATCCATTTGCATTTTAAGCCAATCCTTAGAAATTTCCTCTGGGACTGTCGTGTTAAATGCTTTTAAGATGTGGTTTTCAATTTCATTGAGGTCTTTGTTTATATCTACCTGTTTTGTTCTTAAGTCAGCATCTTTCGTATTTTTTTTATGTAGTTTGTTCCAATAGTCTTTTGAAACTTCTAGTTTAGTGTGTGCACCAATAACATAGTCAGTCTCATTAAATCGAAACAATAATCGTAAAATTAAATTCGCATTTTCCTTTGTGGAGCGGTATAAAAAATTAATGGTAGCCATCTTTTGATATAATTAAGCCATACAAATATATGTAATCTGTACGATATTTGTACGGTAAAATCCAACTTGCCCCAAAACAGTTCAATTTACATCAAATATTTAAATGTCAATAAGTGTTTATTTTTATTGACTTTAGGAGGTGTTTTGAATAAAAAAAGAGATTGCTGTGTTTTGTATTTTTGAGTTATTTGCAGTCCCTTCCTCTCTGCAAAATGACAATCCTGCTAAGTAATTTTAGCAGGATTTTTTTTATTCAACTTTTAGCAGGATGTAAAAATCAATAATTATGCTTTCTGGCTGTAAGAAATACTACAAAATGGTATATTTGTAAAGCGATAACGAGAATTAAAAAACCACAATTTTTGTTTTTGCGCAACAAGCCATTTTAAAACAAAAAACAATATGCGAATAGTCCTTAGTTGTTTCCTGCTTTTATTTGTTTTTAATGTTTTTTCCCAAGAAAACACAACTGTTGTTGAGGCTCCAATTGTAAAAGTTGATTCCTTATATAGAGAAGATCAGTTTTATTTTGCGATAACGTACAATACGCTGGTCGATAGGCCAACAGGCTTGTCTCAAAATAAATTTTCTTCCGGGTTTTCAGCGGGTTTTCTGAGAGACATGCCCATTAACAAAAACAGAACTATTGCCATCGCTTCGGGTTTTGGTTTTACGTATAATAATTACAATCAGAATTTAATTATTTCGCCAACGGATGCAGGGCCGGTTTATGCTTACATCGATCCGAATACAAAGTACAATAAAAATAAATTCTCCTTACTCTCTGTTGATGTACCTGTTGAATTTAGATGGAGGAGTTCAACTTATGAAAGTCATAAATTTTGGCGAATTTACACTGGAATAAAGTTTAGTTATTTATTGTATGATAAGTCTGTTTATGATGGAAGTACCGGTAAAGTGTCAGTTACTGGAAACAAAGATTTCAATAAATTTCAGTATGGCGCTTATATTTCATCGGGTTACAATACGATTAATTTATATGCGTATTATGGTTTGAATTCGTTGTTTAAGTCAGCGAAGGTCAACGACGAATCCATTAATATGCAATCTTTGAATTTTGGAATCATATTCTACATTTTATAACCACAGAACCAGTAATAGCAGCTGCGGTATTGCTCCCAGAATAAAACCTAAAATCAGTTCATTATTAGTGTGTGCTTTCATTTCTAACCGGGATGAAGCCACAAAACCATTCAGCAAAATCAGTATTGCAATAATAAAAGTATTCTGAATTTGGAGATGCATACTTAATTCAATTATAAATACCGTCAAGGAACTGATTGCTATCATGTGAAGGCTCGCTTTTATATTGGTAAACAAAAGGATGAGTGCCAAGATTGTGCTCAAAAGCGCCCCCAACAAAAAAAAGTGCAGTTCAGGATATCGGTCTATAGTAATGCTTTTTCTTACCAAAAGAATAAGCAAAAAACAATGTAGTACTAATGGAATTTTGCGCTGGGATATTTTAGATGCCATAATTGAATCCATATTTCCGGTTGCTCGCAAAAGCAGGAATGCCAAAACAGGAATAAATACCGTTACAATCACAACTTGAAAAAAAACAAATAGTTTTTCCTGACGTACAAAATCATTCCCATTGTAAAAAAGATAAAATAGTGTTGCCATTACCGGTATGAATATCGGATGGAAAACATAGGAAAACAATGGGAGTATTTTTTTCAAAACTGCTGATTTTTATCTAAAAACAAATATAAGTAATCTGCGAAAATTAGTAAAGCTATTGCTGTTGTTTCTTTTCGTTAAATAATCGGAACTGCTCATAATTATGGTGGATCTAAGTCATCGTTTTGAAAAGAAGTGTTATTTTTGAGGAAGTTTTACAAATAGACAAACTAGTAATAAAGTAATTTCTATAAAAAATCTACCTCAATCTCTTTCTAATTCCATGAGCCAAAAAATTCTAAAAAGCATTCAAAATATCCCTGCTACATTTATTGGTAACAACACTAATTTGATTATTGATGCTATCGCTATAGATAGCCGTTCTTTGCAAAATGGACCGCAGACTTTATTTTTTGCATTGGTCGGAGCCAATAATGACGCACACCGATACATAATGGATTTAATTGCAATTGGAGTTCAAAATTTTGTGGTTACATATATTCCGGTACAATGTGAAGGTCAAGCTAATTTTTTTGTTGTCGAAAATACGCTGACTGCTTTACAGCAATTTGCAGCAAACTATCGCAGTCTTTTTAATTTCCCTGTTATCGGATTGACGGGAAGTAACGGTAAAACGATAGTAAAGGAATGGCTTAATTTTTTATTGAGCCCTGATTACAATATTATTCGAAGTCCAAAGAGCTACAACTCACAAATTGGTGTTCCGTTGTCCGTGATTGCAATCAATGAGCAACACAATTTAGGGATTTTTGAAGCCGGAATTTCCACTCATTCTGAAATGGAAAAACTGGAGAAAATAATCAAGCCTACCATTGGAATTCTGACTAACATTGGTTCTGCGCACGATGAAGGTTTCGTAAATTTAGAAAATAAAATAGCAGAAAAATTAAAACTTTTTGAGCATGTTCAAGTTTTAATTTACAATAAAAATGAAATCATCAATACCTTTATTAGTCCCGAAATGAAAACTTTTTCGTGGAGTTGGAATGATAAAAGTGCTTCTGTTTTTGTTTCAAAAAAAAGTGTTTCAGACAAGACTATTTTACATATTCAATATGATCAGGAGCATTTTGATATAAAAATTCCATTTCAGGATAAGGCATCTGTTGAAAACGCAATTTCGTGTTTAATGGTTTTATTGTATTTTAAATACGATGAAGAAACCATTCAAAATCGAATGGAATTGTTGTATCCGGTAGAAATGCGTTTGAAAGTCAAGAATGGAATCAACAACTGTAGTATTATTGACGACAGTTATAGCTCGGATTTTCAGTCTTTGAAAATAGCGTTAGATTTTCTCGAAAGTCAGAAGCAATACCAGAGGAAAACGTTGATTCTTTCGGATATTTTTCAAAGTGGTTTGGCTAATGACGAATTGTATACAAAAGTCTCGCAGTTAATTGTTTCGAATAAAATTGATCGTATTATTGGAATTGGTGAAACCATTTCGGCGTACGAAAATAAATTTGCTCATTGTGTCACTTACAAAAACACAGCTGCATTTGTCGCTGATTTTCAAAACTTGGACTTTGCCAATGAAACTATTCTAATCAAAGGAGCGAGAACGTTTCAATTTGAAGAAATTGTTTCTTTATTAGAAGAAAAAAAACATGAAACAGTTCTGGAAATCAATCTGAATGCGATTAGTCATAACCTGAATTTCTTTAAATCGAAATTGAAGCCGAATGTGAAGATGATGGTTATGGTGAAGGCTTTTGGATACGGAAATGGCGGTTTTGAAATCGCTAAATTATTAGAACATCACAAAGTGGATTATCTCGGCGTGGCTTTCGCCGATGAAGGAATTTCGCTGAAAAGTGCTGGAATTCATTTGCCTATTATGGTTTTAAATCCTGAAACGACCAGTTTTCCTGCGATTATTCATCATCAATTAGAACCTGAAATTTATAGTTTAAAAGGACTTCAAGCATTCCTTAAGATTGCAGAACAAAAGAACTTAAATCAATTTCCGATACATATCAAACTCGATACGGGCATGCACCGTTTGGGTTTTGAGGACGATACGATTGCTGATTTGATTGCGACTTTAAGAGGAAATAAAACTGTTAAAGTAAAAAGTATTTTGTCTCACATGGCCACAAGTGATGATTTGGAATTCAAGGATTTTGCACATTCACAAATTGATTTATTTGAAAAATTATCACACAAATTGATGACAGAATTACAAATAAAACCTTTGCGACACATTTTGAATACTTCGGGAATCAGCAATTATTCAGATTCACAATACGATATGGTTCGTTTGGGAATTGGACTTTACGGTGTTTCTAATGATGCGGAAGAACAGCAGAAGTTGGAAAACGTGGGTACACTAAAATCGATAATTTCGCAAATCAGAAGTATTGCTGCTGGCGAAAGTGTTGGTTATGGCAGACGATTTATTGCGGACAAACCCACTAAGATTGCCACGATTCCTATTGGATATGCTGATGGAATTTCCAGAGGTTGGGGAAACGGTTTAGGTTATGTAATAATTAACAAATCAAAAGCTTCCATTGTTGGCAGTATTTGTATGGACATGCTGATGGTTGATGTCACTGCTATAGAATGTGCAGAAGGAGATCAGGTGATTATTTTTGGCGAAAGCCCAACGGTGACTTACATGGCGCAGAAATTAAACACAATTTCCTATGAAATTCTTACGAGTATTTCTCAACGAGTGAAACGGGTATTTTACAGGGAGTAAATAAATATTGGGTAATAGACGGTCAATTGGGGTAAAATTTATATTATATTCATTTTACTAAGATTAATTGTAACCCTAAAATTAAATAAATTATGGGATTTTTTAGGGATTTTAAAGCTTCTTTGATGAAAGGAGACGTTTTAAGTTTAGCAACTGCGGTTGTTATTGCTGGTGCATTTGGCAAAATTGTTGGATCTGCTGTAGATGATATTATAATGCCTATCGTTGGTTTGATAACTGGGGGTATCGATTTTACCCAAAAATTCATCACTTTGGATCGGAGCAGTTATCCTGATTTGGCTGCAGCAAAAAAGGCTGGGGCTGCTGTAATCACTTATGGAAATTTACTCCAAGCTATTATTAACTTTGTTATTATTGCATTTTTTGTTTTTGTAATATTGAGAGCCGCCGAAAAAGCGAAGAAAAAAGAAGTGGTTGTTGTAGCTATTCCTGTTGGGCCAACTCAAGAAGAATTATTGATTCAGATCAGAGATTTATTAAAAAAGTAATTTTTGCTACATTATACATTCTAATTTATTCTGAACACATTTCAGAAACCGCTTCATATTTAAAGCGGTTTTGCTTTGTGCTTTCTTCAAGAAAATTAGTCCTTAGATTCTCGGATTGGCAATGGAATTCTAAAGCTATAGAATTATTCCTAACAGCATATGTTATAAATGTAACATTTTGTTATTTTTTGTGAAGCTACTTGTTTTGGTTTTAATATTGGTTACTTTTGTACTTCAAATTCAATATTCAGTAATAATATATAAGATGAGAATAGCAGTTGTAGGCGCTACCGGAATGGTTGGCGAAGTAATGTTGAAAGTTTTGGCAGAAAGAAATTTTCCTGTAACAGAATTAATTCCGGTTGCTTCTGAGCGATCAGTGGGTAAAGAAATTGAATACAAGGGTAAAAAATATAAAGTAGTGGGCATGCAAACGGCAGTAGACATGAAAGCGGATATTGCTTTGTTTTCTGCAGGTGGCGACACGTCATTAGAGTGGGCTCCAAAATTTGCGGCAGCAGGAACTACTGTTATTGATAATTCCTCGGCATGGAGAATGGACCCGACCAAAAAATTAATCGTTCCTGAAATCAATGCAGCTGAATTGACTGCAGCAGATAAAATCATTGCGAATCCAAACTGCTCTACAATACAAATGGTATTGGTTTTGGCACCTTTACACAAAAAATACAATATCAAACGTGTAATTGTTTCTACCTACCAATCCATTACCGGAACAGGTGTAAAAGCAGTGCAGCAATTGGAAAATGAATACGCAGGTGTTCAAGGTGAGATGGCGTATAAATATCCAATTCACAGAAATGCGATTCCACAATGTGATTCATTTGAAGAAAATGGATATACTAAAGAGGAGATGAAACTGGTTCGTGAAACTAAAAAAATCTTAAGCGATAATACTATTGCTGTCACGGCTACTGCAGTACGTGTACCGATTGTAGGCGGACATAGTGAAGCGGTAAACGTAGAATTTTCGAATGATTTTGACTTAAACGAAGTACGAAACATTCTGCATCATACCGATGGAGTAGTCGTACAGGACAATAATGACACCTACACGTACCCAATGCCAATGTATGCGCAAGGAAAAGATGACGTTTTTGTAGGTAGAATTCGTCGTGACGAAAGCCAGGAAAACACATTGAATATGTGGATTGTTGCGGACAACTTGAGAAAAGGAGCAGCGACTAACACAATACAAATTGCAGAATATCTGATTGCAGCCAAATTGGTTTAAATCGATTTTTATTTTTAAGATGAAACCATTTGTTTCGCAAAAATATATTTTGTGAGACAAATGGTTTTCTTTTTTCCTGTTTTTGTTACCTTTGGCTCGAATGAAAAAGAATAAACTCATAGTAAGTCTTTCTCTGATTGTTACAGTCTTGTTCTCAATGCTGTTTCAGTCATTGCACACCTATGAGCATTTGCAAAAACAGCTTTCCGAAAAGCAGTGCCACCATAAATACAATGTTACCGGTACAGAGATAACGCACCAACACCAGAAAGTTGACCATTGTTACGTTTGTGAATTCTCTTTTGGAAGTTACAGCACTCCAAATGATTTCTCCTATCAATTGTACTCCAGTATTGAAGAAATCCCGTATTTTTTTACTGCAGCGGAGACGGTTATTTCGTTTTCCGGCAGTTTGTATTCCCTCCGAGGTCCACCCATAAATAGTTTAAGCTGAAATCATTTCAGCTTCTGTTGAATTCATTTCAGCTTCTGCTGAATTTATTTTAGCACGTTTTACACGTTTTATCTACTAAATAATTCCGGTCTCGGCTTCCTCTCCTTTGGAAAGGGCTGGGCAGAGGAAAAACTATACAATCATTTTCAATGAAAAAATTTATAATAGCCCTATTCTTGGGGTTTTCGGCAATGCTTCAAGCGCAAAATACCCTTTCGGGAACCGTAACCGATTTAAAGAACCAACCTGTAAAAGGCGTTTCAGTGTATGCATCAGAATTGCATAAAGGAACCACAACAGATGAAAACGGAAAATATGCATTTTCAAATCTCCCGAATAGAAACGTAAAAATCAGCTTTACATTTTTAGGATTTGCAACCCAAAATAAAACCATAAGCAGTCTTCAAAAAGAAAACACACTTGATGTTATCCTTGAGGAAGCAATATTCGAAATGGATGAAGTTATTGTTTCAACCGCTTTCAATAAAATACAATCGCAAAACGTGATGAAAGTGGAGCACGAAAGCATCAAAAATTTACAACGAAAAGGAACTGCTACGTTAATTGAAGGATTGGCGACTATCCCGGGAGTTTCGCAGGTTTCTACCGGAACATCTATTGGGAAACCAGTGATTCGCGGTTTGAGCGGCAATCGTGTTTTGGTGTATTCTCAAGGTGTTCGAATAGAAAATCAACAGTTTGGTGACGAACACGGTTTGGGATTGAACGATTCAGGAATAGAAAGTGTTGAGGTGATTAAAGGACCGGCTTCTTTGTTGTACGGTTCCGATGCGTTGGGAGGAGTATTGTATTTTAACCCCGAAAAATTTGCTGATGCGAATACTTTTAAAGCGAACTTTAGTCAAAAATATTTCTCGAATACCGCCGGAAGCAATTCCTCTTTGGGTGTGAAAACCTCCACAGACAACTGGAAATTTATGGCACGGGGAAGTTACAACACCCATTCTGATTATAAAAGTGCTTCGCCAGTTCGGTCTTCGACCTCCGGTGCTGATGGCGACCGAGTGACAAATACCCGGTACAATGAAACCGATTTCAAAACAGGAATTGGTTATAGTAATGCCAAGTTTTCAAGTGTACTACGTTACAATTACAATGAATTAGATTTGGGAATTCCGGAAGATGGTATCGCGGAGCAAACGACAAGTAAGAAAACTGGATTTCCAAAACAAGGAATTTTCAATCATTTGTTGAGTTTAAACAATGTTTTCTTTTTCGAAAAATCAAAGTTGGATGTCGACTTAGGATATATTGCCAATGATCGAAGCGAGTTTGAAGACAGCAATGTGGCCGTTCTACACATGAAACTGAAGACTTTCAATTACAATGCAAAATACCATCTACCAAAAATGGGAAAAATAGAAACCATTGTTGGAGTTCAGGGAATGCACCAAACCAATACAAATTCAGGGGAAGAATATTTAATTCCGGATGCGGTTACCAATGATTTTGGTGTTTATGGGACAGCTAATTATGAGTGGAATACGAATGTTTTGCAAGCCGGATTGCGTTTTGATAATAGAAATATCACTACGGATGCACAAGGAATTGCAGGTGAAGAAGGTTCATTTGAAGCCATCAATAAATCATACGACAGTTTTAATGCATCGTTGGGTTACAAAACCAATCTGGCCGATGACTTGACGTTGCGTTTGAATGTAGCTTCAGGATTTAGAGCTCCAAACCTTGCTGAATTAACTTCTAATGGAGTTCATGAAGGAACGAATCGTTATGAAGTAGGAAATAGTGATTTAGAAACTGAGCAAAACGTTCAAACGGATTTAAATTTAGAATATAAAACGGATCATTTTGAGTTTTTTGTAAACGGATTTTACAATCACATCAACAATTATATGTACACCTCGCCAACAGGAGAAATGGTTGCAGAGAACGCTGTTTTTGATTATATTCAGAATAATGCCAAATTATACGGAGGCGAAATCGGACTGCATTTTCATCCGCATCCATTGGATTGGTTGCATTTTGAAACGAGTTTTGAAACTGTAACCGGTGAAAAACAAAACGGAGATTTCTTACCGTTAATCCCGGCAAACAATTGGAACAACACCATTAGAACCGAATTCAAAATCAAAAACTGGTTAGAAGATGGTTTTGCAACCTTTAATGTTTCAAACACGTTCAATCAAAAAAATGTAAGTGGATTTGAGACCGAATCGAATGGGTACAACTTAGTGAATTTAGGTTTTGGCGGAACTGTAAAGTTGGGTAAAACTGTTTTTGATGTCAATATCAATGGGAATAATTTATTTGATAAAAGATACATTGCACATCTTTCTCGGCTAAAAACCGATGGTATTCCTAACATTGGAAGAAACATTATTTTGGGTGTGAATTTTAATTTGTAAGCTCGACCCATTTCATTTAATTAATTTTTTTTACCACATAAGGAACATAGATTTTTTTAGTTTTTAAAAGAAAATATAGCCATTTCACTTTCACTAGCCAAGCTATGCGAAGAATAGAACTATTTTCTATGCTTTCTTTAACTGTTAGGCAGAAATCTATGTTTCTATGTGGTTGATTTTTTTTAACTTAATTAGTGTTTTTGAACTTCAAAGAAATATTTTATAAAATCACCTTTCTCCAAACACTATTTTTTAGTTTTATTTAAGACTTTCTCACCGTTAGAAGACTAACTATTTCCCCTATTTTTGTAACAACCTTAAACAGAATCTAATGAAATGGGCATGAAGGTAATTGGGTCGCAAGCACCAATGATAATATGCGACTCGAGCATAGCGAACAGGTAAAACAATTACATATAACCGATGAAAAACAATAAATATCAACATATGAAAAACACTTTTTTAATAATGGCTGTATCATCTGCAATGGCGACTTTTGGCCAAAACCCAAATCCAAAATCCATAACCTATCCCATTACCAGTAAAGGGGAAACCGTGGATGTGTATTTCGACACCAAACTTCCGGATCCGTACCGCTGGCTCGAAGACGACAAATCAGCGCAAACCGGTGCCTGGGTAAAAGCCCAAAACGAAGTAACATACGGATATTTGGCGCAAATTCCGTTTCGTGATGTCTTGAAAGCAAGAATGGAAAAACTGTGGAATTATGAAAAGATAGGAGCGCCTTTCAAAGAAGGAAATTTCACTTATTATTATAAAAATAACGGTTTACAAAATCAATCGGTGTTGTACAGAAAAGATACCAAAGGAACCGAAACCGTTTTCTTGGATCCCAATACGTTTTCTAAAGACGGAACCACTTCGCTTGGCGGCTTGGATTTCTCCAAAGACGGTTCTAAAGTAGCCTATGCCATTTCAGAGGGCGGAAGCGACTGGAGAAAAGTTATTATCATGGATGCCATTACCCAAAAAATAATCGAAGATACTATCGTCGACGTGAAATTTAGCGGTGTGTCTTGGAAAGCAAATGAAGGATTCTACTATTCCAGTTATGACAAACCAAAAGGAAGCGAATTATCGGCGAAAACCGATCAGCATAAATTGTATTTCCACAAGTTGGGAACTTCGCAAAAACAGGATCAAGTGGTTTTTGGTGCTGACCAAAAGCGCCGCTATGTAGGTGGTGGAGTTACGGAAGATGACCGTTATTTAGTCATCACCGCGTCAAATTCTACTTACGGAAACGAATTGTACATCAAAGACTTGACAAAGCCCAACAGTCCTATTGTGACTATTGTGGATAATTTCAAGAGCGACAACAACATCATTGAAAACGAAGGTGGAAAATTATTCATAGAAACCGACTTGAATGCGCCCAACAAACGCATCGTTACCGTGGATGTCAACAATCCAAAACCGGAAAACTGGAAAGATTTTATTCCAGAAACTGAGAATGTGTTGTCTCCTTCAACAGGTGGCGGGTATTTCTTTGCGAATTACATGAAAGACGCCGTTTCGTTGGTAAAACAATACGATTATTCAGGGAAACTAGTTCGTGAAATTCAGTTGCCGGGCATAGGAACCGCAGGTGGTTTTGGTGGAAAGAAAAAAGAGAAAACATTATATTATTCCTTCACGAATTACATTACTCCGGGTTCTACTTTTTCATTTGAACCACAAACAGGAACTTCAGCGGTATATCAAAAACCAAAAGTGGATTTCAACAGCGAGCAATACGAGTCCAAACAAGTTTTTTATACCTCTAAGGACGGAACCAAAATCCCGATGATTATCACCCATAAAAAAGGATTGAAACTCGACGGAACAAATCCAACGATGCTGTACGGTTACGGAGGATTCAATGTGAGTTTAACACCAAGTTTCAGTATTGCCAATGCCGTTTGGATGGAAAACGGAGGCGTTTATGCCGTACCAAATTTACGTGGTGGTGGCGAATACGGGAAAAAATGGCATGATGCGGGAATCAAAATGCAAAAACAAAATGTATTTGATGATTTCATCGCAGCGGCAGAATACCTGATTGCGGAGAAATACACGTCTTCACAATACCTGGCAATTCGTGGTGGGTCAAACGGAGGATTGCTAGTGGGCGCAACCATGACGCAACGTCCGGATTTGATGAAAGTTGCTTTGCCGGCAGTGGGAGTGATGGACATGTTGCGCTACCATACCTTTACAGCAGGAGCAGGTTGGGCGTATGATTACGGAACGGCGCAGGACAGTAAGGAAATGTTCAACTACATAAAAGGGTATTCTCCCGTACACAACATACAAAAAGGGATTCAATATCCGGCAACGATGGTCACTACGGGCGATCACGATGACAGAGTAGTGCCGGCGCACAGTTTTAAATTTGCTGCCGAATTACAGGAAAAACAAACTGGAACAAACCCAACCCTAATCCGTATTGACATCAATGCAGGACACGGCGCCGGAAAATCCGTGGCGGCAACCATTCAGGAAAATGTCGATATTCAGGCCTTTACCTTGTATAATATGGGAGTGGTGTTATTGCCAGAGTTAGAATAACAGGATTTATTCTGTCCCGACGCTTCCGGATATTTCAGGATTTATTCTGAATTTATTTCAGAAGCTATTTCCTGCTATCCGTTACAATCTTTTTCAACGCTGTCAGGGTTCAAAACCCTAACAGCGTTTAGAAAAAGGATTTCCACTGCTATCAGGGCTAGGGCATTCGATTCCTTAGACGATTGTTATTGTGAGGAACGAAGCAATCACATCATAGATTGATAAGAAATTCAAAAAACGCTATTCGAAAGAGTAGCGTTTTTTTGTTGAATGAATCGAAAACCCAATTCAATTCGAGAAAATTTTTATCCCGTATGGGATTTAATATTGGTAGAATTATGTTTCATACTCACAGTATTATCTAGCAGGTATTATAGGCTTCGTTCTTATGGGATTTGTTCGTGGTGGTGGATTCTGGTTGCTACCAATATCAAACTCCTATCGGCGTTTTTTGGGGTAAAAAATCAAGTTGAAAACTAAAAATTAATTAGGTCAATTGTAGGCGGGTCAATTGTATAATTAATTATAATTTTAAATTTTTTATTCAAGGTGTCTTATAAGTCGTTGTGTAAAAAGCTATATTAAAATAGATTAGTTCCGCTACACTTTAAAACATTTATATTTGTGTAATAGATAAATAACAACATGGATCAGAAAAATCTTTGGACTCGTGAAGAATTAATACTTGCTTTTAATTTGTATTTAAAAATTGAATTTGGGAAAACTCTCAAGGGTAATCCAAAAGTTATTGCTCTGGCAAATATATTAGGCAGAACGCCAAGTTCTATCGGGATGAGATTAGGTAATTTTGCAAGTGTTGATCCATATCATCAAGGAAGAGGAGTATGGGGTTTAAAAGGAGGGATGAATCAAGTTAAACCAATATGGGATGAATTCTTCTACAATCAAGAAGAACTGGTTTTTCTCAGTGAAAAAATTTTAGCTCGCAAAGAAAATACTTCGATAAAAAATAAATACCAAGATATTCTTTTCGATTTAAAAGGATTAAAAGGAGAAACAGTTATTCGTGAAGTGAAAACTAGAGTAAATCAGTCTGTTTTTAGACAAATGGTTTTAACTAATTACGCTAATAAATGTGCCATCACTGGAATTGATATTCCTGAATTATTATTGGCAAGTCATATTGTTCCTTGGTCAAAAAATGAAAATGAAAGATTAAATCCAGAGAATGGAATTTGCCTTTCTGCTCTTTACGACAAAGCATTCGATAAAGGATTAATAGGCATTAATAAAAACTATCAAGTAATATTGTCTGCCAGTTTAAAAAAGAAAAAAGAAACTTCCTTTTACCAAAGCCATTTTGACACAATTGAAAATCTAAAAATTACAAATCCCATAAAATATTTGCCTAGAAAAGAATTTCTGGAATACCATTTAGATACTATCTTTGATAGATAATTATCTCAGCAATGGAAAAGATTTCCAAAGAACAGAGGTGCAATATTACACAAACCATTCGCAGTACTAAAACCAAAGCCGAAATCCGTTGGGCAAAAGCGTTATGGCATCACGGCTACCGCTTTCTCAACTCCACAATTTCTTTCTTTTATTTTCCCAATGTTTTATTAATTCAGTCGTTTTTTTGCACTGCAATCGGTAAATTTGAAAGTCAACATTAAATAAATAAAAATATGATAGTACAGATTAACACAGACAACAATGTAGAAGGAAACGCACGTTTGAAAGCGTATATCGCAGAAGAAGTAGGAACAGCTTTGTCCCGTTTTGAAGATAAAATAACCCGATTAGAAGTGCATCTTGGTGACGAAAACAGTGATAAATCCGGAGTCAATGACAAACGATGCCTTATAGAAGCCCGACCAAATAATATGCAGCCCGTTGCAGTTACCAATCATGCCGATACTACCGAAAAAGCCTTTCAAGGTGCATTAGACAAAATCAAAAAAGTATTAGACACAGCTTTCGAAAAACAGAAAGCGCACTAAATAGTTGCCCGTAGGCAACCAAGCATAAAACTAAAATGACACTGTCTAAATAAGATAGTGTCATTTTTTTTGTTAATTATTCTCGAGTGAAAGAAGGTGCTCTTTATTTGTCAAATAATAACGTCGCCAAAGTTTCATCTCTTTTGTATATGTCTTCATAGAAATGTACAACTCCATCATCACTTACCCACGCGGTGAAATAACCAATATAGACTGGAATTTTATTTTTTAGCGTATACCAATATTCCTCCCCGCTATTCATTGCAGTTTCTATCTTTTCAGGATTCCATTTTTTGTCGTTCTTCATAATCATCGCAGCAAGTTCTTTTGGCTTGGCTACACGTATGCATCCGTGGCTGAACGCACGGTCTTCTTTACCAAATAAACTTTTGGATGGAGTATCGTGCAAATAAATCGCATTCGAATTTGGGAATAAGAATTTTACAAGTCCCAATGAGTTTTCCGGGCCGGGTTTTTGTCTCACATAATCATCTTTCCACTCCATATCATGTTCGGCCAAGTAATTTGGATTCTTTTCGATGGCAGGAAGAATTTCTTTCTTTAAAATACTTGCGGGCACATTCCAGTACGGTCTAAAAACAATATATTTCATTGGGGCACTAAAAATAACGGTTTTATGCATCGTTTTTCCCACCACAACTTTGGAACGTAATTCCGGGATTCCGTTTCTGAAAAAAGTCAGTTCATACGCTGGAATATTCACAACAATTAGTTCCTTAGATTTGGTAATGTCATTTGAAATCCATCTACAGCGTTCCATATTGACCATGAGGGTTTTGATACGGGCTGCAACGGAAACGTTCATATAATTGATATGTTCCGGCAGAATTGTTTTGTTAATGGTATTGCCACTTCTTTTTTTAAATTTCAAAATTCCGGTTGCTAATTCATCATCATATACAGCGCTTTTAGAATCTCGGCTAAGATCACCAGTAATTAATAAACGCGTTCTGATTTGCGCAATTGTAGCGGCACTATCACCAGGTTTGTACGATTTGACATTTGGATCTAACGCAATGGTTTTCCACCCGCCTTTTTTTTCTATTTTACGGTATTCCTGCAAGACGTCTTTAAGCAGGTAATATTGTTTTAAAACCCCTTTTTCATCTTTGTTGATAAGCGTAGGATTGATTAACAATGAATCTAAATAATTGACATACGATTGTTTTTTTCTTGGCAAAAACCAGCCTAAATCTTTCGTTTTTTGAGTACTGATACCATCGTATACTTTATCAGCATAAAAAAAGTACAGTGAAGAGCTCAATAGTTCGGTGTCAATATTCGCTTTCTGATTTTCCTCCGGATTGTCATAGATATCTTCTAATTTTTCCTTGTAAGGAATTACGGTTTCGATTCCTTCAACAGCCAAATTGTTCACTTTATTGTACAACAAACCCGCAAATTCATTAAGTCCATCTTTGTCAAACCAGATGTAATGAAATTGATGTTTACGGTATAATTTTTCTACATCGCCCTGATAATTTTTCAGTTTTGGATATTTTTTAAAGAAGGTTTTGATTTGCGTACTGTCAAAAGCAACTTCAATGGTATTTGTACTCGTTTGATTTATTGGCAAATCAATATTGCTTTTCTTTTTACAGGAAACGGCAGTAAATAGTATCGTAAAAACAACAATTAGTATTGGCGAAAATAATTTTTTCATAAGTCAACTTTTAATTTGTGAAGAACACAATTATGGGCCTACAAAAATACGTCAAATCACGTGCCGTACTACCAGAATTGGACGGACTGAGTTTTTCAACTTTAAAATATGACCTGTGGTTTAACAGTAAAAGGGAAAGAAAAATAATTTATAAGTACTTATTAATAAATTAGTTGCGATTTTGTTTTTGTTTTCTAAAACGAAATTTAGCGTTGGATAAATTTTTTAAAATCCAAAAATTATGAAAATAATAGTGCTTTTTACACAACTATTTTGCCGTTTTTGTCTCCTGTTATTATAGAGGTAAGGTTTTAATTTAAAGTTTAATACCACTTTTTTGAGGGTGTTATTATTTCAAATACTTTCCGAAGTTTGAAATAGTAAAAGGTACAAGGCTCAAACGGATGTTTAGGAAGCCGAATCATATTTTGTAGATTTAAAGCAGTAGGAAAACCAGTTTTTATGCTATCTTTATTTGAGAACAGTAAAGAAATTCAGATGAACCAATTTTGGCAGGAAACAAAAACATATTTTAAAACAACGGGTTTTAAGAAAATTTTCAAAAGAATTGGTTTTTTCTTTTTGGGAGTAGTTGTGTTTTTTATGCTTTCTTCTGGGCTTTTAGCACTTTATTTTAAAAATAACAAAGCGGAAATTATTACCCAAATCAATACTAAAATCAACGAAAATATTACAGGAAAAATTGATATTGGCGATATTAGATACAAATTTTTAAAGGGCTTTCCCAATATGACTTTGGCGTTAAGCCAAGTGGAATTGAAAGATAGTTTGTGGGTTGTTCATAAGCGGACCCTCCTAAAAGCGGAACAAATTGAGATTAGGATTGATCTTTGGGATTTGATTTCCAATGAAATTAATATCGATAAAATCGAAATTCAAAAAGCAACTTTGTATTTATTTAAAGGAAAGAACGGAATCGTAAATACCGGTATTTTTAAACCAAAGCCAAAAGGTAAAAATTCAAAAAGTTCGACTACTTCCACCATCAATGAAATTGTTTTAGACCAAGTGCATTTCATTTCCGAAAATCAAATGGGAAATAAATTGTTTGATTTTAATGTTTTAGCTTTACGAAGCAAAGTAGATTTTGAAGATGACAATTGGCATACCAAAATGTACGTGAAAACGCTTGCCAAAAACATGGCTTTCAATACCAAAAGAGGTAGTTTTATAAAGGAAAAAATAGTTGAAGGCTTTTTGGTTGTTGACTTTTCGGACCAGAAAAACCAAATCAGTGTAGCAACCGAAAATCTCAAAATAGGAATAGAACTTTTTGATATTAACGCACATTTTAGTTTGGACAAAAACAAGTCTCCTTTTGATATTGTTATTAAAACCGACATTTTGTGGAAAGATGCTTCAGAATTATTGAGCGCTAATATTAGTAGTCGAATCAATCAATTTGACTTAAAAAAGCCAATAAATGTGGGTTGTACGATTGTGGGCGATATGAATGCTGAAGGTGATCCGGAGATTGTCGTGACTACGAATATAAAAAATAATGAACTCACGATACCTGACGGAATTATCACCCACTGTAGTTTTGGCGCTACATTCACCAACCAATATAAAAAAGGAGCAGGCTGCAACGACACTAACTCGACAATTACTTTAACAGAATTTTCGGGGAAATACAAAACGATTCCATTTGCAATTCCAATCGGGATTATTTCCAATTTTGAAAAAACCACTGCAGCAGGAAGTTTTAAATCGGATTTTCCCGTTTCCCGACTGAATGAGATAGTCAACAAGGATTTAATGCATTTTTCTAATGGTCAAGCTGAAGTGAATTTGGATTTCAAATTTGATATTAGAGATTTAAAAATACAGAAACCGTTATTCACAGGAAGTGTAGAAGTTAAAAATGCAACAGTTAATTATGGTCCAAGGAATTTGACTTTCGTAAAAACAGAAATTCAGCTTGATTTTACGGAGCAAGCTTTGTTGATAAAAAAAATTAATTTTAAAGACCGTCGCAACACGGTTTTTATGGAAGGAAAAATTAATAATTTCCTGACGTTATATTATGAAAATCCTGAAAAAATGCTCGTTAATTGGGATATTTATGCTCCTTTTCTGGATGTGAAACAGTTTGTAGGTGTTTTTACCAGTTCGGGTAAAAAAGCTTCAAAAACCAAGAATAAAAAAGATGATTTTTCAGATGAATTGTATTCCGTAATTGAAAAAAGCCAAATGGTGTTAAATGTTAAAGCAGATAAAATGGTGTATAGTAAGCTCGAAGCGACTAATGCTAAAGCTACCATTTTATTACGTAACAATAAATTAATTGTGAAAAATGGCTGGGTGCAAAGTTCTGGCGGGATAATTTCTTTTGACGGTCAGTTAGCGCCATATGGGGATAATTTCCTTTTGGAATCCAATGCGAAAATCAATCGGGTGAATATTTCCCGTTTCCTGACTTCGTTGAATAATTTTGGGATTGAATCCTTTGAACCTAAAAACATAAAAGGATTTTTGACGTCTTCGGCATCGTTGAAAGGAACGCTGCTTTCCGGCGGACAACTAAAGAAAAATTCGCTTTCCGGCGATGCCAAATTCGATGTGAATCAAGGGACTTTAATCGATTTTAAACCGATTACAAATATTGGAAAATTTGCTTTTCCTTTTAGAAATGTGAACAATATCGTGTTTAGAGATTTGTCAGGAAACTTTAAAATCAATGGCGATTTAGTAGCTGTTAATGATCTGAAAGTGAGCTCCAGCGTTTTAAACTTAGATGTAAACGGCATTTATTCGTTTAACAGAGGGACAAATTTAGCGATCACTATTCCATTGAGAAATCCAAAAAAGGATGAGGGTATCACGGATAAAAATGAAAGAGCTGAAAATCGAAATAAAGGAATTGTATTGCATTTATTAGCCGTTGACGTTGATGGAAAAATAAATATAAAATGGAATAAAAATCATGAATGAACACAAAAAGCACATGAAAATACTACTGACTGTTCTTGTGGTTGTCACTTTATCGCGTTGCAAAAGCATAATGGAGAACCAATCAATTTCAAAAGCAAATATCAACGCCACATTAAATTCCTGGCATAAAGCTGCGGCAGATGCTAACTATAACGATTATTTTTCTTTAATGACTGATGATGCTGTTTTCATTGGTACTGATGCGACAGAGAATTGGAATAAAATAGCTTTTCAAGCCTATTCTAAGCCACATTTTGATAAAGGAAAAGCGTGGAATTTCACCACATTAGAACGCCATATTTATTTTGATAAAACGGGTAAAACAGCTTGGTTTGACGAATTGCTGAATACACAAATGAAAATTTGTAGAGGGTCGGGTGTTTTGGTAAAAATAGGCACCGAGTGGAAAATAAAACAATATGTTCTATCGATGACGATTCCAAATGAAAATTCGAATGAAGTCGTTAAAGTAAAGTCAACGCTGGACGATGCGTTGATACAAACCTTAAAATCGAAGCAATAAATTTATCTTAGTAGCTAATCAGTTATTCTCTTTTTTGTACAAAAAAACCTCTGCGAAAAAAGCAGAGGTTTTCATTAATCTATAAATCGGATAATTACCAGATTTTGACTCTTTTCTCGGGTGCCAGATACAATGAGTCTGTTGGTTTTATTTTGAAAGCGGTATAGAACTCAGGAATATTACGCACTACACCATTGACTCTAAATTTTGCGGGTGAATGCGGATCGGTAGCAATTTGATTTCGCAAAGCTTCCTCCCGACTTTTATTTAACCAACATTGTCCCCAACTTAACAATACTCGTTGATCGCCTGTAAAGCCATCTAAAACAGGTGATTCTTTTCCTTCCAAACTCATTTTATATGCTTTTATGGCAATGGATAATCCGCCTAAATCGCCAATGTTTTCCCCTTGGGTAAATTCCCCATTTACATTGAGGTCAGGAAATACTTTGAAGGTATTGTACTGTGCGACTAATGCACCTGTTTTTTGCTTAAAAGCGGTTAAATCTTCCGGTGTCCACCAATTGCGCAGCACTCCGTCACCATCAAAGCTACTTCCTTGGTCGTCAAAACCATGGCCTATTTCGTGTCCGATTATTGCACCAATTCCACCATAGTTTGCTGCGTTTTCAACTTTTAAATTAAAGTAAGGTGGCTGCAATATAGCGGCAGGAAATACAATCTCATTAAGTGGCGGATTGTAATATGCGTTTACGGTTTGTGGAGTCATTCCCCATTCAGTTCTGTCAACAGGTTTTCCTAATTTGTTAATTTGTCTGTTGTATTCAAAATCAGTGGCTTTTTGCTGGTTTCCGTATAAATCGCCTTTAACAACTTTTAAAGTTGAATAATCTCTCCACTTGTCAGGATAACCAATTTTCGGAGTGAATTTAGAGAGTTTGTCCAAGGCTTGTTTTTTTGTTACCGGACTCATCCAGTCCAAGTTTTTTATGCTTTCCCCGTAGGCTTTAAGTAGGTTTTTGACTAACAGTGTTACTTCTTCTTTGGCTTGAGGAGAGAAATGTTTTTTTACATAGACCTTTCCTACTATTTCACCAAGGTTATTATTGACCCTGTCAACACCTCTTCTCCATAGTGGTTGTTGTGTTCGGATTCCGTTCAGGGTTTTGCCATAGAAGTCAAAGTTTTCATTGTCTAAAGCCGTGTTCAAAGATCTTGCCGCTCCATGAATAGCATTCCATTTCAGATAACCTTTCCAAGTAGTTAAAGGTGTTGTTTTAATAATGTTATTGAGCGATTTGAGATAATCAATTTGTGCAACAACAATGTTTTGTTGATTAAGAATTCCGGCGTTTTTTAGCATGTTGTCCCAGTTAAAATCAGGCATAAGTTGGTCCAAATCAGAAATATCATATTTGTTGTACAGTTTTACTATGTCACGGGTTTGTTCTTTTTTCATGTGTTGGGCAGCCAAAGTTGTTTCTAACGCCATGATTTTTTTGGCTAAATCGGGAGCATTGGCAATCCCTCCAAGCTGTAACGTTTTCTCGATATGGATTACGTATTTTTTTTGGATTTCCTTAGATTTAGCATCTACAAGAGAGTAATATTCTCTATCAGGTAATCCTAAACCACCCTGCCAGGAAATAAGCATGTACTGGGTTGGATCTTTTAAATCCTCCATTACCGAAACGGAAAAAGGAATGTTGATTCCGGATTTATTGGCATATCCAAAATAAGCAGCCAAATCATTGTAGTTGTTGATAGCGTCAATTTTTTTGTATTCAGGAAGTAACGGCGCAATTCCTTTTTGATCCCTTATTTTAGTATCCATGAAGGCTTCGTAAAAGTCCCCAATTTTTTGTTCATCAGAACCTGTTGCAAACTTACCTTTGGAGGAAGCTTCAATAATGGCCTTAACGTCTTCTTGTGCTTTTTCATGTACCATATAGCCAACGCCATAAGAGGCTTTATCGTCCGGTATTTTAGTTTTTTTCATCCAAGCGCCGTTGACATACGCATCAAAATTATCACCTGGCTGAATGGATGTGTCCATGTTTTCTGTATTAATTCCGGAAATTGTTTTGTCTGACTTTTCAAAAGTAGAAAAAGCAGCCAACAATAAAATGGACGATGCCAACACTAGTTGTGTTTTAATTGGGTGTGGTTTTGATTTCATAAATTGGGTTTTTAGAATATCAAATATAATATAAAAAATCTAGCATAATCTTATTTAATTGATTATTAGTACATTGATGCTAAAAAAAGTTTAACATATTATCTTAAATCATCGAATTCATTTCTTTCTTGCGAAATGTCTCTATTTTTTTCGTGTTTTATTCCGTTGAATCAATAAGTTAAGTTCAAAATTAAACCGTGAGTACAGTCCTTTTATTTGGTGTCATCAGAAAAAAGAAGTTCCGCTAAACGGTCGTCACGTTGATAGATGTCATTAAAAAAACTAACTTCACCGGAATCATTTACCCAGGTAGTGAAATATCCAATGTGAACCGGAATTTTCTTTTTTAGGATGCATGTGGTTTCTTTGCCGCCGTCCATGGCTTTCTTGATGCGATCAGCTGGCCAGTCCTTATCATTTTTTAAAATTAAATAAGCCAACTCCTGTGCTTTATTTACATTGATGCATCCATGACTATACGCCCGGTATTCAGAATCAAATAAACTTTTGGCGGGCGAATCGTGTAAATAAATATCGGAGGCACTTGGAAACATAAATTTGACTTTTCCTAAAAGATTTTTAGGACCGGGTTTCTGCCTTACTCTGCCTTTATTATATTCCATGTCATTATCTGCCAAATAGTTTTTGTCGCGATCCATAGCCGTTTTTATTTCGCTTTGAACGATACTTGTCGGTATGTTCCAATACGGGCTAAATATCAAATGGCTGATATTACTGCTAAAAATGACGGTTTCATTCATGGTTCCGCCCACAAACACATTCGATTCTAATTCGGTTATGCCATTTCTTTTGTAAATCAGTTTAAAAGAGGGAATGTTTATAATGATGTATTCTTCCGCTTTTGTCAACTCTGGAGCAATCCATCTGCAACGTTCCATATTGACCATAATGGTTTTGATGTAATTTTCAATAGGAATATTCATTCTTTGAATGTGGCTTGATGTAATTATATAATCAGGTTTATAGCCATTTCTTTTCTTAAAATTCAGTATTCCGGTCATTAAATCCTCATCGTATAAATTACTTTTGGAATCTTGCTCTAAATCTCCGGTTACAGCGAGTCGTTGTCTGATTTGACCAATGGTCCGTGAGTCATCACCAGGTTTGTATTCCAGTATTGAAGAATCTCTAACTATTAAATTCCAATCTCCATTCTGCTCTATTTGGCGGTATTTTTTTAAAACAGTACGCAATTTGTAATACTGACTAAAGAGCTGTTTCTCATTTTTATCCAATAATTCTGGATCCGCCAACAAAGAATCTAGAAGGGTCTCGTATGAGAGATTTTTTGTTGGTAAAAACCATCCAATTTCTCTGATTTTTTCGATGTCGATGCCTTTATATACTTTTTTTGCATAGAAGATATACATTGCTGATAGTAAAAGCTCTGTTTCGGTGGTGGTAAGATTGTTTGGTGTTTTTTTATTGAAAATCAAGTCAGTTCGTTCTTTGTAGGCAAATCGGGAAAGTAGCCCTTCCTCTTCAAGTTGATTTACTTTGGAATATAATAAATTGGAAAACTCGATAACACCTTTACCATCAAGCCAAATGGAATTATAATCTCTCTTTTTATATAAGATCTGAACATCCGATTTGTATTTTTTTAAATTCGGATATGTTTTAAAAAATCTCGAAATAATCGAACTGTCAATCTTGACGAAATATCTTTCTGCTTTATATTTTGGGAATGTTTGAGCAAAATAGGTATTTGTAATCTTTTTGGCATTGGTATGGTAAGCATAAACAAGTGAAAAGCTGAATAATAGTAGTGCAATAGATAAAACAACGTTTTTCATAGCATGATTATTTGCATAAAGATACAGAAATATTTTCTTTGTAAAAAGTGAATTAACAATGAAGTTAAGAATTGAAATAGTACAATTGTCATTTCTTTTGGAAACATTTTTGCAAAAGATTGCGTAAAAAACGATAAAGACAATAGTGATTTCGTAAACGTTTTTTCATTTTTTCACTTGTTCACCATTCGGTCTATTATATTTCCTTAATTTTGCCGAAATATTTTGAAAAAGTGGGAAGCAAAAATAAATTAAAAAGATTCAAGGAAAACGAAACATTTACAAACGTTTTTCAACCAACAAGAGAAGAAGTGGTAGCAGATTTATTTCCACTTAAAGGTAAATGGAATTCGGAATTCTTCAAAAATGAAAATCCATTAGTGCTGGAATTAGGCTGTGGAAAAGGGGAATATTCTGTTGGTCTTGCTGAAAGGTATCCAAATAAAAATTTTGTTGGAATCGATATCAAAGGAGCACGTTTCTGGCGTGGAGCCAAAACGGCAGTTGAAACCGGATTATACAATGTGGCTTTTATCAGAACCCAAATTGAATTAGTCAACCATATTTTTGCTGAAAACGAAGTAGATGAAATCTGGATTACGTTTCCGGATCCACAAATCAAATACAAACGCACGAAACACAGAATGACAAATTCGGAGTTTTTGCAATTGTATAAAAAAATCCTCAAAAAAGACGGTGTTGTAAACTTGAAAACCGACAGTGAATTCATGCATGGATATACCCTTGGATTGTTGCACGGCGAAGGACATGAAGTTTTGTACGCCAATCATAATGTATACGTAAACGAGGGAAGTCCGGAGGAAGTGACCGCATTTCAAACTTTTTATGAAAAACAATATTTGGAAGTTAACAAAGCAATTACGTATATTCGATTTAAAATTAAAGAATAGTTTTACTTTTTCGATTCTTGCACTTTACCTATGAATTTATTTACTTCTTTACTATTGGGTTTTATTACTGCCTTTATAGGGATTACGCCTCCGGGATTAATCAATATGACAGCAGCTAAAGTAAATCTCAAAGAAGGAAAAAGAAGTGCTTACTGGTTTGTTCTGGGTGCGGTAATTGTAATTTTCTTTCAGGCAGCGCTCGCAATATTGTTTGCGCAATTTATTAAAGAGCACCCGGATGTAATTGTTTTGCTGCGTGAAGTGGGTTTGGGAATATTTGCATCATTGACAGTCTATTTCTTGTTGATTGCTAAAAAACCCAAAAAGAAAAAAGAAATAATTAAAAAAAAGAGCACTTCCACTCGTTTTTTTCTTGGAGTGCTGCTCTCAGCACTTAACTTTTTCCCCATTCCTTATTATGTTTTTGTAAGTGTTACGTTAGCGTCTTACAATTTGTTTTATTTCGAAATGTTTCATGTTTTTATTTTTGTTTCAGGGGTCGTATTAGGCTCTTTTTTAGTGTTTTACTGTTATATTACTTTCTTTCAGAAAATTCAAGATAAAACAGATTATTTCATGCGCAATATGAATACCATCATAGGAAGCATTACAGGATTAATCTCTTTAATCACTTTAATCAATATTATTCGGTATTATTTAAAGTAGATTTTTAACCAAAACCATAAGAATTTCTTTTTTATTAGATGTAGAACCATGTCAAATGACAATTTTTTCGAAAGAGTATATGCCGTCGCCAGACAAATTCCTTATGGGAAAGTCACTTCGTATGGCGCCATAGCAAAGTCCTTGGGAACCGCTCGTTCTGCTCGAATGGTTGGCTGGGCAATGAATGCTTCGCATAGTCTTGAAGATATTCCGGCACATCGCGTCGTGAACCGAAAAGGATTACTCACAGGGAAATTGCATTTTGACGGAACCAATCTGATGCAACAATTATTGGAAAACGAGGGAATTGTTGTGATTGACAACCAAATTGTGGATTTCGAGAAGCATTTCTGGCAACCTGATGTTCGATTGGAATAATTGATTAGATTTTTCGTCTTCATAATACTGTTTCCCGATTAAAAACTTTAATTAGATGATAACCAACATCAATTTTCGCATCAATAAATCCGATACAAATCCTTTAAAATAAGAACTTTTCATAGTATCTTTGTAATCTGAAATCAGTTTAAATAAAGATAATATTCTGGCGCTAAAATGCCAATAGAAAACAGTAAACTAAAAATGAAATTAGACAGAAAAGACATTCTTAAAGCTTTAGAAACAATTACTATAGCCGGAGAAGGAAAAAATATGGTTGAAAGTGGCGCGATAGCAAATGTGATTACTTTTGGCGATGAGGTTGTGGTAGATTTAGTATTGCACACGCCGGCAATGCACATTAAAAAACGTGCTGAAGACGATATCAAAAAAACAATTCTTGAATTAGTATCTCCAGATGCTAAAATCAAAATCAATAGTAAAGTTGAAGTTCCGGACAAACCAGAAATCAAAGGGAAATCGATACCGGGAATAAAAAACATTATTGGTGTTGCCTCTGGTAAAGGAGGAGTAGGAAAATCTACAGTAACCGCAAATCTTGCGGTATCGTTAGCAAAAATGGGTTTTTCAGTTGGAATTTTGGATGCTGATATTTACGGACCATCGATGCCAATCATGTTTGACGTAGAAAATGAAAAACCAATCTCTGTCATGGTGGATGGGAAATCAAAAATGAAACCCGTGGAAAGCTACGAAGTAAAAATTCTTTCGATAGGATTTTTTACAGCTCCGAGTCAAGCGGTAATTTGGAGAGGACCTATGGCTTCCAAAGCATTGAACCAAATGATTTTTGATGCGGACTGGGGAGAATTGGATTTTATGTTAGTCGATTTGCCTCCTGGAACAGGAGATATTCACCTTTCTATCGTGCAATCATTACCTATCACAGGTGTTGTAATTGTAAGTACGCCACAAGCTGTAGCTTTGGCCGATGCTAAAAAGGGAGTTTCTATGTTCATGTCAGAAGCTATAAATGTTCCTGTTTTAGGGATTATTGAAAATATGGCATACTTCACACCTGAAGACTCGAGCGAAAGCGAACAGGCGAAGCAAGTACCTGAAAATAAATACTACATCTTTGGAAAAGAAGGAGCCAGAAATCTTGCAGAGGATTTGAGTGTTCCGTTCCTTGGTGAAGTGCCAATCATACAATCCATCCGTGAAGCTGGAGATTACGGTCGTCCGGCAGCAATGCAAACGGGTTCCGTTATCGAAACAGTTTTCGAAGAAATCACCAGAAATGTGGTGCGGGAAGTAGTAAGCAGAAACGAAAATTTACCTGCAACAGAGGCTGTTAAAATTACAACTATGGCCGGTTGTTCCGCAGTAAAAAAATAGACTACTTAGATTTTTAGACTACTTAGACAAACTAAGAGATCTAAAAACCTAAAAAGGTCAGAAAATCTAATAAGTCTAAATTATGACAACAGAAGAATTATTTGTAGAAGTGCAAAAAGCACTTGAAGAAATCAGACCCTTTTTAAATTCTGACGGCGGTGACATCACATTAATCTCCATCGAGGACGACAAACATGTAAAAGTACGTCTCGAAGGCGCATGCACCAGTTGCAGCGTAAACCAAATGACACTAAGGGCAGGCGTGGAAACCACCATCAAAAAGTTTGCACCACAAATAGAAACTGTTGTAAATATTCTATAAAGCTTTTGGGCGTGCCCCTTTTAAGAAAAAAGGCTACTCAATACAACGAGTATTTGCCTTTTTTCTTAAAACGGTCGGGCTATACGCGCTACTTCGGTAGCTAGCTTCTATCCCTCACGCAAACACACAACTCATAACTTATAACTCATAGCTGATTTATGGATGTATTAATAAAAATTAAAGATAGAGAAGGAGTAGTGCATGAATTACAAGCTCCTACAGATATGGCCATGAATATCATGGAATTATGTAAAGCTTATGAGCTTCCTGTAGAAGGGACTTGTGGCGGAATGGCCATGTGTGCTTCTTGTCAGTGTTATGTGTTGAATGAAGTGCCTTTACCAGAAATGGGCGATGATGAAGAAGCGATGCTTTCAGAAGCATTTTACGTCAAATCAAATAGTCGTTTGGGCTGTCAAATCCCAATCACCGAAAGCCTCGAAGGATTAGAATTGGAGTTGGCTCCGGAAAATTAAATAAAGAAAGCGTTTGCCTTGACAAACGCTTTCTTTATTTATAATCTTTTAGATTTGTTGGGCCTTCAAGTACTTCTCTAACAACTTGCAGAATGCCATTTTCCTTCGTGTCGATAAACCATTTTATAAGTGTTATGGTTCCATTTACTATTTCAATTCCGGTAATGCTTCTGGGATGTACGCAGCTTCCGTCATTGAAGTAAGGTGTTGATTTTTCATTTGGATAAGAAAAACTTGGACGATGAGTATGGCCTACAATAGTAATTTTGCGATTGTTGTTCTCAATCCATTTTTTTATTCGGAGTTCGATTTTTATTCGTTCCACGTAATTTTTAGCAGGACTTGTCGGATCGGATATTCCCCAAATTTGGAGTGGTTTCCATAAAATACGGACCATAAATCTGTTGATTTTCCAGCCTACGTAATTCATAAAATCAGCTTGATGTCCATGTGTCAAAAACAATTCCTGTTTGGTTTCCCGATGAACTAAAACGAGGGCTTCATGGCATTTGATGCCGGTAAATAAAGGTTCAAGCTTGTCATTTTGTGTGTTTGTGTACGTCGTAAGCGTTTTTTCTACATGATCTTTATCTCGAAAAGTCATTTCATGATTCCCCCAGATTTTTAGGTATCTGTCGGAATCGTGAAATTTTTTAAGCAGAAGATAGACGTTTTTGTGTGCTTCAAAAATAGTTTTAAAGAAGATGTTTTCCCATAATTCATCTCCATCTCCTAATTCGCAATACGTAAAGCCATCATTATAATATTGAGTCATTGCATGAAAATACACATTTCGATTACTTGCAAAATCATCGGCAAAACTATTATCGCTTCTGTGGCAGTCGCTAAAAAGGATGAATTTTGATTGATTGTCAAAAGGAATTCTTTGTGCTTCTTTATAAGCTCTGGTTAATCGTTCTTGGGAAGACATTTATTTAATTTAAAAAATAAAGATAAAAAAAATAGCTAATAAAGCTATTTTTTTCATCGGTACTTATTATCAGAAAGTGTTTTTCATTATTTTAAAATAAGATAATTAATTTCAAACAATAAGTTATTTTTATAAGGAAGAATAAATTTTATGCTAATTCCACTTTCATCATAATTGTTTCTTCAATAGCATCCCAAAGTCCGATGCGTTTTTCTAAGGCTAATTTTGAAACTTCTTCTACGTCGGACCATTTTTGTGCATCCGTTCCACAAAGTTCTGTTATCATTTTCATTGCCATTGGACCGTGTTCGTCAGCATCCAGTTCTATGTGTCTTTCAAAATAATAAAGGAGTTTACTCAAATCAGTATCCGGGAAATTTGCTTGAAAATTTTTCAAGATTTCAGTGAACATACTTGGAATTAAATCTTCTCTTCCAAAAGTAAAAGCGGCCGCTATTTCATGTGTTTTCCCTTCTTCAATAACTCTGAAAGTAAAGTCTAAAAAAGCTTTAATATTTGGGTGTAAATGGCTGGTTTTAATCGCAACAAATATGTTTTTAAGCGAATCCACTTCATTTAGAAATTGTTTGATTCCATCCGTGTTAGCGTTGCACGCTTCCATTGCTTCAATGTACATTTCGTAATGACTTGAGCGCTTCCCGTCTTTTGTTAAATCAGATTCTTCCGCAAGGACAATTTCGTTAATTAAATATCTGGTCTCAGGATTTTGTGTGGCAAACCATGGAGTTGTTGTGCAAGTCAATTTAGATTGTAATGCTTTCAGTAATGACATAAAATCCCAAACTGCATAAACATGATTTTCAAGAAAAGATTGTAAATTCTCAACGGTTTTTACTTTTTTGTATAAAGAATGTTGTAACAATAGTTCTTTTTGGGGCTGAATGCTATTGTTGATCGTTTCAATATTCATAGGTATTATTTTTTATGTAAATATAAAAAAGCTTCCTGTTTCCAAGAAGCTTTTACTATCAATTTTATTAATACTTTAATAATCGTTTACAACTATTTAAAAGCTGGAATCCCGGTTATATCCATGCCGGTAATTAGCAAATGGATGTCATGTGTTCCTTCATACGTAATCACCGATTCTAAATTCATCATGTGTCGCATGATAGAATATTCTCCGGTAATTCCCATTCCACCCAACATTTGTCTGGCTTCGCGGGCAATATGAATTGCCATATCTACATTATTTCTTTTGGCCATTGAGATTTGAGCTGTAGTAGCTCTTCCTTCATTTCTTAAAACGCCTAGTCTCCAAGTCAACAATTGTGCTTTGGTGATTTCAGTAATCATTTCAGCCAATTTCTTTTGTTGCAATTGTGTTCCTGCAATAGGTTTGTCAAACTGAATTCTTTCTTTCGCATAGCGTAAAGCAGTATCATAACAGTCCATGGCAGCACCAATAGCGCCCCAGGCAATTCCGTAACGTGCGGAATCAAGACAGCCAAGCGGCGCTCCTAATCCAGATTTATTTGGTAATAAGTTTTCTTTTGGAACTTTAACATTATCAAAAATTAATTCTCCAGTTGAAGAGGCACGAAGGGACCATTTATTATGTGTTTCTGGTGTGGTGAAACCTTCCATTCCTCTTTCGACAATTAAACCGTGAATTCTGCCTTCTTCATTTTTTGCCCAAACAATGGCAATATCAGCAAACGGAGCATTAGAAATCCACATTTTGGCACCATTCAATAAATAATGGTCACCCATATCTTTAAAGTTGGTAATCATACTGCCTGGATCAGAACCGTAGTTAGGTTCCGTTAATCCAAAACATCCCATGTATTCTCCGGTAGCCAACTTCGGTAAATATTTTACGCGTTGCTCTTCGTTTCCGTATTTCCAAATTGGATACATTACTAACGAGGATTGTACAGATGATGTGGAACGAACGCCAGAATCTCCACGCTCAATTTCCTGCATGATTAATCCATAAGATATTTGATCTAAACCGGCACCGCCATATTCTACTGGAATATAAGGACCAAACCCACCAATTTCTCCCAAACCTTTTATGATTTGTTTTGGAAATTCAGCACGTTGCGCATAATCTTCAATAATAGGCGATACCTCTTTTTTTACCCATGCGCGTGCGGACTCGCGCACCAATTTGTGTTCTTCCGTTAATAGATCGTCTAAGTTATAATAATCTGGAGATTGAAATAAGTCTGGTTTCATGGTTTTGTGAATTTTATAGAGTACAAATTTACATAAAGAAATATAACAAAACGATTAACAATTGTTATATTTTAACGTATTTGATTTGATTTGTAATGAATTCGAGTATTTAAAGTACAACTAAAGGTTCAATTAAATAGGAAACTATGAAATTTTGGGAAGTGGGTTAAAGCAAGTTTTTTACATCTTTAAATAAAAATCCTTGGTCAAGGCAATGTATTCGGGAGTATATTGATGCCTTGAAGTTTCAATAATTAATTCATCAATTGGAAAATTCACACTTTCGTTTCGGCTAAAAGCCAATAAACTACGCTTAATTTCAGTAGTTGGAGTTCCTTTCACGTGAGTGATTTTTAAAGGGTAAAGTTCATATTCATTGGCTAGAGCCAAGAAATTTTCTTCTTCTTTAAAAGGAATGATTACTGCGAATGTTCCGTTCACTGAAAGCAATAAATCAGCGGCCTCGATTAAATCTTCAAAAGGCATTGCGTCAGCAAAACGGGCTAAATCGCGTTGTTCGTTATCAGATTTGTAATCATCAGTGTAAAATGGAGGATTGGAAACAATCAAATCGTACTCGTCTTCAGGTTCTTCTACAAATTCATCTAAACCGGCATGAAAACAAAATAAGCGATCACTCCAAGGGGAGTTTTCAAAATTATCTACGGATTGCTCGTAGGCTTCTTCGTCAATTTCTAAAGCGTCAATTTGTTCCGCATTACTTCTTTGTGCCAGCATCAAAGCGATTACGCCTGTTCCCGCTCCAATATCTAAAATACTAATAGGATTGTTTGCAATAGGAGTCCATGCGCCAAGTAAAACGCCGTCGGTTCCAATTTTCATGGCACAACGATCTTGTTCAAGGGAAAATTGTTTGAATTGGAATTTGGACATAGAAAATTCTAATTTCAGATTGTAGATTAACGATTTTTGAGGAACTGAACACTAAAAACTGAATACTGAACACTAACTTAAAGGTACATTTCAATAAGTCCTTCTGGTAAATCCATGATGACTTTTTTGTTTTCCCTATCAATTTTCACAAGGAAATGGTCAATCATTGGAATAAGAATTTCTAGATCACCGTTTAAAACTTCAAAAAGAGGCTGGGCAGTAGTATCATTCACGGATTGAATTTTCCCGACAACACCAAGGCGTTTATCTTCAACTTCAAAACCAATTACTTCATGGAAGTAGAATTTGTTACCGGTAAGTTTTGGCAACATATTTAAGGGAAGATATATAGCGTTTCCTATAATGGCATCGGCGTCTTCTTCGGTGTTCATGTCTTCAAAACGAATTCGAAGGAAATCGTTTTTATGCAATGAACTGCTTTCAATAAAAAAAGGAACCAAGTGTTTGTTGCATTCAACAAACACTGATTCCAAGTTTTCGTATAACTCAGGTTCGTCCGTGTCTAGATAGGCAAGAACTTCTCCTTTGAAACTAAATTTTTTAGCGATTTTACCTAAGTAGAAACAATCTTCTTTACGCATTTTCGCCTTCTAAAATTATGCTTCAGTTGTTTTGTTATTTTCTTCTTCAGCAGGAGCTTCTTCAGCTTCGACTTCAGCAACTTCTTCTTCAACAGCTGGAGTTGCAGCAGCGATAGCATCAGCTTCTGCTTGAGCAGCTGCAGCTAAACGTTTAGCGTTAACATCTTGTTCCGCTTTGAAAGCTTTAACTTTAACATCAGCTTGTGCTTTAGTTAAACCTTCTTTTTTAGCATCAACTTTTCCAGATTTTGCATCTAACCAATCCGCTAATTTTGCATCAGCTTGTTCTTGAGTTAAAGCTCCTTTACGGATACCACCATCAAGGTGATGTTTCAATAAAGCTCCTTTGTAAGAAAGAATTGCTTTTGCAGTGTCAGTTGGTTGAGCACCATTGTGCAACCATTTTACTGCACTATCAAGGTTTAAGTCGATAGTTGCTGGGTTTGTGTTTGGATTATAAGTACCAATTTTCTCTAGGTATTTACCATCTCTTTTTGAGCGAGCATCTGCTGCTACAACCCAGTAAAAAGGTTTTCCTTTTTTACCGTGTCTTTGTAATCTAATTTTTACTGACATAATCTTATGATTAAATTTTGAGGTACTCGACCTCGATTAATTAAGGGTGCAAAGATACATCTTTTATTGATAATTGCTAATCCGAACAATAATTTAATGAACTAGAGTAGCTTAAGTATAATTTTGGTTGGCTTTTTTATTAGGGTTCTGTTTTTTTAAGCATTATTACATTATTTTTGTTTGTTCTAAAGCACTTTTTTATGAAAAAATATTTAATGTTTCTGGTGGTAGTTTTTTTTCTAATTTCTTGCGAGGAAGACATTAGTTTTAACAACCCTTCTTTTCAAGGAATGAAAGACAATGTGTTTTGGAGAGCAGTGGATTCTAAAGCTTTTTTGGCCGCTGATGGATCTTTGATAATCGAAGGATATACCGGAGATGAGGTTTTGACTTTAAGAACCACTTCTACAAAAGCGCAAAAATATCCTTTGGGCACCAGTAGCTCCAAAACAGCTGTTTATGTACTGACAAATGGTACTGTTGAAATTTCATTTGCAACTGGAATTGGCATTGGTAACGGTGAAATTGTTATAACTGAATATGATAATGTGGGTAATACCATATCAGGGACATTCAAATTTAAAGCAGAGAACGTAGATGGTAATCCTTTAGGAGGTGGTATTTTGAATTTTCAGCAAGGTGTTTTTTATAAGGTACCAGTAAGTTTGCAAGTCCCATAAATGATGGCAATTTGCGTTCTTACATCACAGAAGCACGATATTTTATCAGATTAATATTGTTTTTAAATTTAAAATAAAAACATAAATAAGCTTATATATAGTAGATTAGAATAAAAATGCAGTACATTTGTTCTATTATTTAAATAAGTACATATGAATATTTTTGTTGGAAGCCTTCCATTCAGTATTGAGGAAGCAGATTTAAGAGAGTCTTTCGAGGCTTATGGAGCAGTTGATTCAGTTAAAATTATTACTGATAAATTTACTGGAAGAAGTAAAGGATTTGGTTTTGTTGAGATGCCAAATGATGACGAAGCTCAAAAGGCAATTGACGAATTGAACGGAGCTACTGTTCAAGGACGTGCGATAGTAGTAAACAAATCTGAGCCTAAGCCAGAAGGTGAAAGAAGAAGTTTTAACAATAACAGTCGTGGTGGAGATTCACGCGGTGGTTATGGTGGTGGAAGCAGCCGTGGTGGAGAAAACCGTGGTGGTGGAAACAGAGGAGGATATTAATATTTTTTTCTAGTTATATAAAAAGGTGTCAATGTAAATTGACACCTTTTTTGTTTGTATACGGTAGAGAGCAATGCACAGACGCTATCTAGAGAACGCACTGCAGTGCGTCTCTACATTTTTTATAAATTAGCAACCAGCCAGTCACCAACTTCACTCGTTTTATATGCTTTACTTCCCATTGACACTAAATCCTCCGTTACAATTCCTTGCTCTAACGATTTGTTAACTGCTGTTCTAATCGCTTCTGCTTCTCCTTTTAATCCAAAAGCATCTTCAAACATCATCGCTGCTGATAATACAGTCGCTAATGGATTAGCGATATTTAAACCTGTTGCCTGTGGATAAGATCCGTGAATAGGCTCGTACAAAGAAGTGTATTCTCCCACAGATGCTGATGGCATTAATCCCATAGAACCTGATATTACTGAAGCTTCATCCGTTAAAATATCTCCAAATAAGTTTTCAGTAATCAAGACGTCATAGGAATTCGGCCATTGCACCAATCGCATCGCAACCGCATCAACAAATTCATAACTCACTGTTACTTCGGGATAGTCTTTTTCCATAGCTTGAACAGTTTCTCTCCACAGTCGGGAAGTTTCCATTACATTGGCTTTATCTACACAGCAAAGTTTTTTGGTTCGTGTCATGGCTAATTCAAATCCTTTTTTAGCCAAACGTTGTACTTCGACTCTTGTATAAGTACAAGTATCATAAGCTGTTTCGCCACCGTCTTTTCTTCCTTTTTCTCCAAAATAAATTCCTCCGGTAAGTTCTCTTAAAAATACCAAATCAGTTCCTTCGATCCGTTCTCTTTTCAAGGGAGAATTGTCGATTAAGGAAGGAAAAGTAAACGTTGGACGAATATTGGCAAATAAACCTAATTTTTTACGCATCAACAATAAACCTTGTTCTGGACGAATTGGGGCGCTTGGATCATTATCGTATTTTGGATCTCCAATGGCTCCAAATAAAACAGCATCTGCTTTCATGCAAATTTCATGCGTTTCGTCAGGGTAAGGAACTCCAACGGCATCAATGGCACAAGCTCCAGTAAGTGCAGGAGTCCAAGTGATTTCATGGTTAAATTTTTTTGCAATTGCATCCGAAACTTTTACAGCTTCATTAATTACTTCGGGTCCAATTCCGTCTCCGGCTAAAAGGGCTATGGTAAATTTCATTAGGTCTATTTTATATTAATGTATTTCTATTTATTATTGGGCTGCAACCACGTTTAACATTTTCTGGGTTGCTATAATTGCGGCAACCGTTTGATCCGAATCTAATCCTCTGGTTTTAAATTCTTTTTCATTATTTGTCCAAGTGATTATGGTTTCGCATAATGCATCAGAACTGCTCCCTGGAGGAATTCGTACGGCGTAATCAATCAATTTAGGCAATTCTAAATTTTTGCTTTTGTATATTTTTGCCAATGCATTCATAAAAGCATCAAACTGACCATCACCTTGCGCGTGCTCTTCAATGATTTCGCCATCTATTTTTAAGGATAAAGTAGTTGATGGACGCATGCCTTTTGCATGAGATAATATATAAGACTCGACAACAACTTTTTCCTGATAGGTTTGGCTGTCCAAAACATCAGAGATAATGTAAGGCAAATCTTCTTTGGTAACTGTTTCTTTTTTGTCGCCCAATTCAATGATGCGTTGGGTGACTAATTTTAAGTCGTGCGGATTTAATTTTAAACCTAATTCCTGAAGGTTTTTTTCAATATTAGCTTTTCCAGATGTTTTTCCTAATGCATATTTTCTCGTTCTGCCAAAACGTTCCGGAAGTAAATCATTAAAATATAAGTTGTTTTTATTATCTCCATCGGCATGAATACCTGCAGTTTGCGTAAATACGTTGTCACCTACAATAGGTTTGTTAGCAGGAATTCTATAACCGGTAAAAGTTTCTACTAATTTACTCACAGAATATAATGAAGATTCTTTTACACCGATTTCTATTTGTTGAAAAAAGTCATTAATTACAGCAACAGTACTTTCGAGTGGTGCATTTCCGGCGCGTTCTCCCATTCCGTTTACGGTTACGTGAAGTCCTTGAATTCCAGCTTTTACAGCTTCCATTACATTTGCGATACTTAAATCGTAGTCATTGTGTGCATGAAAATCAAAATGGGTATTTGGGTATCTCGTTACAATTTTAGAAATAAATTCAAAAGTTTCAGAAGGTATTAAAACGCCTAGTGTGTCCGGTAGTAAGATTCTTTTGATCGGTTGCTTGGTCAAAAAATCTAAATATTGAAAGACATATTCAGGTGAATTGCGCATTCCGTTACTCCAGTCTTCCAGATAAACATTCGTTTCAATATTATTTTCTTTAGCTAAAGCTATTGTTTGTGCAATCTCGGTAAAATGTTGTTCGGGTGTTTTCTTTAATTGATGCGTTAAATGGTTGAGTGATCCTTTAGTTAATAAATTCTGAACTTTAGCTCCTGTTTTTTTCATCCAATCTATTGAAAGTCCACCATCTACAAAAGTTAAGACTTCTATTCGATTAGAATATTCTTTCTCATTAGCCCAAGTCATAATCCCTTTTACACCTTGAAACTCACCTTCGCTTACACGTGCTGAAGCAATTTCGATTCTATCAATATTTAATTCTTCCAGCAACAATTGCGCAATGGTTAGTTTTTCTGCAGCAGAAAATGATACTCCCGAGGTTTGTTCACCATCACGGAGTGTTGTATCCATTATTTCAATTTTTCTTCTTTCCATTATAAATTTGATGCTAAAAGTGGATTTGACTTCCGTAATTTGAAGTCGTGTTTGTTTCTAGTAAGGA
This sequence comes from Flavobacterium sp. DSR2-3-3, assembly GCF_049896585.1. NCBI lineage: Bacteria > Pseudomonadati > Bacteroidota > Flavobacteriia > Flavobacteriales > Flavobacteriaceae > Flavobacterium > Flavobacterium sp. DSR2-3-3. The sequence continues at coordinate 199,712 of NZ_JAFCUP010000001.1, read as the reverse complement.
AGCTTGTTAGCAAAAACAACAATTTCCTCTTTGATGTTTTGCAAATAATCAATGTCATCAAAACCGTTGACCATATTGTCTTTTTTATAACCAGAAATATCAAAAGATTCTTTTTGACCAGTTGCTAATAAAGTGATAGTTTGCTCCGGAAGATTGATTTCCAATTTTGTTTTTGGATCCGCTTCAATAGCCTCAAAAATTGTTTCAGCAAATTCAGGACTCACTTGAACCGGTAAAACACCAATATTCAAGCAATTTCCTTTGAAAATATCTGCAAAGAAACTGGAGACAACAGCGCGAAATCCGTAATCGTAAACTGCCCAAGCTGCGTGCTCTCTGGAAGAACCTGAACCAAAGTTTTTTCCGCCTACCAATATTTTTCCTCTATAAGTTGTGTCATTTAAAACGAAATCTGCTTTTGGAGTATTATCTCCATTGTATCTCCAGTCACGGAAAAGGTTATCTCCAAAACCAACACGTTCAGTTGCTTTTAAGAAACGCGCAGGAATGATTTGATCAGTATCTACATTTTCTGTCGGTAACGGCACTGCGCTACTGGTAAGGATGTTAAATTTATCGTATGCCATTTGATTTTTGATTTTTGATTAACGATTTCTGATTTTAGATTTACCTTAAGGAAAATGTAATCGTAAACGCTAACTAATATTATTTTATATTCTGTAATTTAAACTGAATGCTGTGTCGATTTTAATGAAATCTGAAATTAAAAATCCTCTACATTTTGAAATCTTTTAAAATAAATCTCTAGGATCTGTCAACATTCCAGTAACTGCAGCTGCAGCTGCCATAATTGGACTTGCCAATAATGTTCTTGAACCCGGACCTTGACGACCTTCGAAATTTCTGTTTGAAGTACTGACCGCATATTTTCCAGCAGGCACTTTGTCATCGTTCATGGCCAAACAAGCTGAACAACCAGGTTGACGCAATACGAAACCAGCTTCGTTAAGTATGTCCAAAAGACCTTCTTCTTTAATCTGTGCCTCTACAACATGCGAACCTGGAACTAACCATGCGGTAACATTGTCGGCTTTTTTTCTGCCTTTTACAATTTCTGTAAAAGCTCTGAAATCTTCAATTCTACCATTGGTACAACTTCCTAGAAAAACAAAATCAATTGGTTTGCCAATCATTACGTCATTTTCTTTAAAACCCATGTAGGCTAAAGATTTTTTATATGTTTCGGCGCCACCTTTAACCTGGTTAGCATTTGGAATAGTTGCCGAGATGCCAATTCCCATTCCAGGATTTGTTCCATAGGTAATCATTGGTTCAATATCTGAAGCATTGATATTTAATTCGGTATCAAAAACGGCATCAGCATCTGTTTTTAATGTTTTCCAATATGCTACCGCTTTGTCCCAAGCTTCGCCTTTTGGAGCGTATAATCGTCCTTCTAAGAAATCAAATGTTTTTTGGTCCGGAGCAATCATACCGCCACGAGCACCCATTTCGATACTCAAGTTACAAACGGTCATACGACCTTCCATAGACATGTTTTCAAAAACATCTCCTGCATATTCCGCAAAATATCCTGTGCCTCCAGAAGTAGTTAATTGAGAAATAATATAAAGTGCAACATCTTTTGGACCCACGCCTTTGCTTAATTCACCATTTACGTTGATGCGCATTTTCTTTGGTTTTGGCTGCATGATACATTGTGTAGCCATCACCATTTCTACCTCCGAAGTTCCGATACCAAAAGCAATAGCACCAAAAGCGCCATGAGTAGAAGTATGAGAATCTCCACAAACAATAGTGGCGCCAGGTAATGTAATTCCGTTTTCAGGACCTACCACGTGAACGATACCATTTTTTTGGTGACCTAATCCCCAGTGAGAAATACCATATTCTGCTGCGTTGTCTTCCAATGCTTTTAGCTGATTGGCAGATAATGCATCTTGAACTGGTAAATGTTGATTTATAGTTGGGGTATTGTGATCGGCAGTAGCAAAAGTACGTTCTGGGTATAAAACTGAAATTCCTCTTTCTTTTAAACCTAAAAAAGCTACCGGACTAGTAACTTCATGGATGAAATGACGGTCAATAAAAAACACGTCCGGTCCATCTTCAATTTTACGCACCACGTGCGAATCCCATACTTTGTCGAATAATGTAGTACTCATTTTAATATGTTTTTAATGTATTTTTTTATAGCCAAATTGGCTATGACGATAACAATGAAAGCAAAACTAAAAAAAGAATCAAGTCTTTATTTTTTAATATTTCATTATCTACGATACCCAAAACCGTATTAGGGTATTTCTTTACTGATTTTTGGCTTTTAAGCTTCTTTTTTAGTAACGAAGTTTTTTATTTAGAAATAATAAAAAATCAATTTTCGGTGGGGTTCTATAATTATCGAATTGCTAAAATGTGCTTATAAAAAGCTGTTATATTTATGCATATTTAATTAAATGGAATTAAAATTGACTTTTTTTTAATTTTAAATTTAATATTTTACTTTAGTTGAAGTTGTTTTTAAACATGATTTTATTAGTAAATGACATATTTTCCAACCGTATTTCAGTATTTTTTTTGATGAAAGACTACGACATCCAAAAAATCAATACGGACTCTTTTTATCTTTTTAACAAGATAGTACCAAGATGATTTGTTGAAAATGATTGTGGTTTTAATGGGAGAATAATCCGGAAAAATATATTTGTTTTTTGTTGATTATTTGCTTCTATTTCATTCGAAAAAAACTAAATTTGAAATTCATTTTTGGTTACTTTTATTAATTTTAAAGTGTTTAAAACCAGTTAAATACACGGTCCGAATCTAAGGATTTAGACACCCTTCCCTTCGGGGAGGGCTGGGGAGGGGATTTATGTACTTAATATTCGATACCGAAACTACAGGATTACCAAAGCGTTGGGGCGCACCTATTTCTGATACGGACAACTGGCCACGTTGTATTCAGATCGCTTGGCAGTTGCACGATGATATGGGAAAACTCATAGAGCATCAAGATTATTTAATCCAGCCCGAAGGTTTTAATATTCCGTATGACGCTGAAAGGATTCACGGAATTTCTACAGAATTGGCGGAAGCCGATGGGATTTCGTTAGCAGAAGTTTTAGAAAAATTCAATATCGCATTAGGCAAAGCCAAATTCATCGTTGGTCAGAATTTAGGTTTTGACATCAATATTATGGGTTGCGAATTTTACAGAATGGGTGTTGAAAGCCAAATGAGTTCGATGCCGATACTAGATACCTGTACCGAAGTTACCGCTTCTTTATTGAAATTGCCAGGTGGTCGAGGTGGAAAATTCAAATTGCCAACCTTAACGGAATTACACTCTTATCTTTTTAATAAACCTTTTGGTGAGGCGCACAACGCCACTGCCGATGTCGAGGCAACTACGCGTTGTTTCTTAGAGTTAATTCGTCGAGATATTTTCACAAAGGAGGAATTAGATGTTCCATCCAGTTATTTTCGAGATTTTCAAAATAAAAATCCAAACGAGATTAAACTCATTGGTATAAAACATATTAATCTTAAGGAAGCTTCGGATAAAATCCGCCAACAGTTTGGCGAAAAACAAGCTCCGACCGTTTCAAGAGCAGCGCTTTCTGAGAATAAAAAAGTACTTACAGATGCGCCTTTCGTGCATTTGCACAATCATACGCAGTTCTCGGTGTTGCAATCTACTATTAGTATTGCGGCATTGGTAAAAGCGGCGGCACAACAAAAAATGCCTGCGGTTGCCATGACGGATCATGCGAATTTGATGGGTGCTTTTCATTTTGTCCGCGATATTTTATATCATAATAAAGCGGCTGAAGCCAAGAATAAAGCGGCAATCGAAAATGGTGAAGAGCCTACCGAAGTTCCGATGAAACCAATTGTAGGTTGCGAATTCTTTGTTTGTGAGGACCATAAAAACAAAAAAGTAAAAGACAATGGATACCAAATAGTGCTTTTGGCGAAGACTAAAAAAGGCTATCATAATTTGGCGAAAATGTCTTCCATCGCTTACACGGAAGGTTTTTATTATGTGCCCAGAATCGACAGGAAAGTTATTCAGGAATTCAAAGAAGACATTATTGTTTTATCCGGGAATCTGTATGGCGAAATTCCAAATAAGATTTTAAATATTGGTGAAAACCAAGCTGAAGAGGCCTTGATTTGGTGGAAAAACGAGTTTAAGGAAGATTTTTATATCGAAGTGATGCGCCACAATCAGGAAGATGAAAATCGGGTGAATGCTTCTTTGATTTCATTGGCAAGAAAACACGATGTCAAAATTGTTGCGACAAACAATACGTTTTATATAGACAAGGAAAATTCAAATGCGCACGATATTTTGCTTTGTGTGCGTGATGGCGAAAAACAAACCACACCTATTGGTCGTGGTCGCGGCTATCGTTATGGATTGCCCAATCAGGAATATTATTTCAAGTCGGGAGACGAAATGAAGCAGCTTTTTGCAAATTTACCCGAAGCGATTTCGAACATTTCGGAGATTGTGGATAAAATTGAAATTTTCGATTTGGCGCGGGAAGTTCTATTACCAAAATTTGAAATCCCTGTTGAATTCAATAATCCCGAAGATGCAGTTGATGGCGGAGTACGGGGGGAAAATGCCTATTTAAAACATTTGACTTTTGAAGGTGCCAATCGCAGATACCCAGTAATTACAGAAGAAATTCAGGAACGACTCGACTTTGAATTGTTGACAATTTCTAATTCTGGTTATCCGGGATATTTCCTCATTGTACAGGATTTAATAGCCGAGGCGAGAAGCATGGGCGTTTCGGTAGGGCCGGGAAGGGGTTCTGCGGCTGGATCGGTGGTGGCCTATTGTTTGAAGATTACCAATATCGATCCATTGATGTACAACCTGCTTTTTGAGCGTTTCCTGAATCCGGATCGTGTTTCACTTCCCGATATTGATATCGATTTTGATGATGAGGGACGAAGCAGCGTAATGGATTATGTGATCCGTAAATACGGTTCAAAACAAGTGGCGCAAATTATCACTTACGGTAAAATGGCAACGAAATCAGCGATTCGGGATACCGCTCGTGTTTTGGATTTGCCTTTGTTTGAAGCAGATAAAATTGCGAAATTGATTCCAGGAATGATGCCTTCTAAGTGGAATTTAGCCCGTTTTTTAAATGAAAAAGAAGATGTAATTAAAAAAGCGGTTCGTCCGGAAGAATACGACAAAATAAAAGAATTAATAGGTCTTGCCAATGAAGATGATTTGGGTGGAGAAACCATTCAGCAAGCTAAAGTTTTAGAAGGAAACTTAAGAAATACAGGGATTCACGCTTGTGGAGTAATTATTACGCCAAGTGACATTACTGATTTTGTTCCTGTGGCTACCGCCAAAGATTCTGATTTGTATGTAACCCAATTTGACAACTCGGTGGTAGAAAGTGCCGGTTTATTAAAGATGGATTTTTTGGGTTTGAAAACCCTGACTCTGATAAAAGACACCGTCAAATTAGTCAAATATAGAAGTAATATTGATCTCGATCCAGATACATTTCCTATTGACGATTTAAAGACGTATGAGCTTTTTCAACGTGGAGAAACGGTGGGAATTTTTCAATATGAAAGCGCCGGAATGCAGAAATACATGAAGGAATTGAAACCAACGGTTTTTCCCGATTTGATTGCCATGAATGCGCTTTATCGTCCGGGTCCGATTGCTTACATACCGAGTTTCGTCAAGCGAAAAAATGGTGAAGAGCCAATTGTTTATGATCTTGATGCCTGCGAAGAATTACTAAAAGATACGTACGGAATTACCGTTTACCAGGAACAAGTAATGCTTTTGTCGCAAAAACTAGCGGATTTTTCTAAAGGTGATGCCGACGTTTTGCGTAAAGCGATGGGAAAAAAACAAAAGGATGTTTTAGATAAAATGAAACCTAAATTTATCAGTCAGGCGGCCGCCAAAGGGCATGCTGAAGATAAATTAGAAAAAATATGGAAAGACTGGGAAGCTTTTGCGGAATATGCCTTTAATAAATCACACTCGACTTGTTATGCTTGGATTGCCTACCAAACGGCATTTTTAAAAGCTAACTATCCAGCCGAATATATGGCTGCGGTTTTGTCCAATAATATGAGTGATATCAAACAAGTTTCGTTCTTTATGGAAGAATGTAAACGTATGGGATTACAAGTTTTGGGACCCGATGTCAACGAGTCATTTTACAAGTTTACCGTTAACGATGATTACGCGGTACGTTTTGGAATGGGAGCGATAAAAGGGGTGGGTTCTGGGGCAGTAGCGACCATTGTAGAAAGAAGAAAAGACGGAAAATACAAGTCTATTTTTGATTTGACCAAACGTATTGATTTGCGTGCAGCGAATAAAAAAGCATTGGAAAATCTGGCCTTGGCAGGAGGATTCGATTCTTTTTTAGGAACAACACGAGCGCAATATTTTCATGATGATGGCGACGGAATTACATTTTATGAAAAAGCGATTCGGTATGGGTCTAAATTTCAGGAAAACGAAAATTCATCGCAAGTGAGTTTGTTTGGTGATGCCAGCGATGTGCAAATCGCTGAACCGATCGTGCCGCCTTGTGAGGATTGGAGTACGATGGAAAAATTATCAAGAGAGAAAGAAGTTGTTGGGATTTATATTTCGGGTCATCCTCTGGATGATTTTAGATTTGAAATGAAATATTTTTGTAATGCTAAGCTGGAAGCGCTTAGAAACATGGAAATGTATGTGGGCAAAAGCTTAACATTTGCCGGAATTGTAAGCAATTTTCAACGCAGAACCGCAAAGAATGGTAAAGATTGGGCAATCTTTACTTTAGAAGGCTTTGACGAGAGTTTTGAGTTTAAGATTTTTGGAGAGGAATATTTAAAGTTCTATCATTTTTTATACAACAATCAGTTTGTTTTTATAAAAGTTCTGATAAAAGAAGGCTGGGTCAATCAAGACACAGGAAAAAAAAGCGAGCCCAGATTGCAGTTTACAGAAGTAAAACAATTACAGGATGTACTGTCAACGTTTGCTAAAAAACTGATTTTATATTTGAATATTAAAGATTTACAAGCGGATTTTATCCATAAATTAAGTCATCTTTTTCAAGAGAATAAAGGCGACAACTCAGTGTCTTTTGAAATCATGGAATTGGAAAAAACGAAACGACTTGTTGCTGTTGCTCCTGTTGAGATTCAAAATGATGAGGTAGCTTTTATTGATGATAATGAAGATTCTGAAATGGAAACGCTAGAAATCCCGGAGACAGAAACTTTGGCAAAAGTGGAAGAAGTTGAAGAGATTAAGGTTGTAACCAAACTGACGATGCCAAGCAGGAAATTGAAAATAAAAATCTCAAACGAACTGCTGGTGGAGTTGGAAAAAATGCAGGTTAACTTCAAATTGAATTAAAAATCCACGGATTATAAACGAAATCTGTAGAATCTCATGTTAAGTCTTTTGTGTAATTAGTATCATTTTAAATTTTTATCTAAACCTTCAATTGTAATCTTTTGTTTTTATTTAACATATTATTCATCGCTTTTGTCATTAATTTTTCATCAAAAATGGTTTATTTTTACATAAATGATAATAAACGAAATTATGAAAAAGCAATTATTTTTATTGGGATTTGCGATTTGTTCGATCACAATGGTAGGGCAAACGGAAAAAAAAGAAAGTTGGTATTTTAAAGTAGCAGGATCTTATTTTACTCAAACGGCTGCCACTGAATTTCCTACTGTAGGAGGAAACGCAGCTTTGAATAAAGTATACGTAGGTGGAAAATTAGTTTCTGAAGAGAGTGTAACAGGTTCATTTGGTGAAGGTTTTAGAAGTGGAGCAGCAGTTGGTTACAGATTCAATACTCGTTTGGGAGCAGAAATGGGAATTAATTATTATTCTAGTGCTGATAAAACGATGGCTCAAACTACCACAGATGTAATTTTTATTTCTGGTGGTCGTCCTGTTTACAATTTTAAATCAGTGGGGCAAATCAGTGCTTTTGATTTAGCACCTGCTTTAGTTTTGTTTTTAGGAGAGCAGAGTGGTTTTGAACCATATACTAAAGTTGGAGTTCTTGTGCCAGTTTATGGGGATTTAGAAATTACTACCGATGCAATTGCACCAACTGGTGTCGCTAATCCAGCTACTGTAGCCATTCATAGTGTGGACAAGGTGAAACCGAATCCTACTGTTGGTTTTATGGCGGTATTAGGAACTTCTTATAAATTAGGGAAAAATATTTCGGCATTTGCAGAATTAGAATACCGTAATTTTACCGTTCACGGTAAATCGAAAGAAACTACTGAATTTACTATGAATGGTCAAAATGCTTTGGCTGGCAGAACTGAAGCTCAAATTCACACAAATTATGTAAACCGTTTGGATGTTAATTCAAATAATGCTGCGACAAATCCTAACGGATTAAATTCTACTAAACCAATGGATGAATTAAGTTCTTATGTTGGAATCAGTGGTGTTGGTTTGACACTTGGATTGAAATATAGCTTGTAATACAACTTTTCACCGTTGAAGGGATGTTTGAGAAAGCATCCCTTTTTTTGTTTTAAAAAAATTCGTTTTGGAAACAGGGGTTTATAGCCCTGATGGGAGCGGCATCCTTTTCCTGCTTTTTTAAGCCGGAAAAGATATAGCGTACAGCGGGAAATAGCTCCAAGAAAAAAGGAAAAAGTATTTTATAAAAGTTATGGATAGGAATTGATAATAGGTTAATAGTCAAAACTAATTTGAGAATAGTGTTTGATTTGTTTTTAATTTTTAACTTTGTAATCTAGTTTGAAACTTTAAGATATTCAAACGCTAAACTTTAAATAAAATATTATGGCATTAGCAATAACAGATGCTACTTTTGAAGAAGTAGTTTTGAAATCAGACAAACCGGTGATGGTGGATTTTTGGGCAGCATGGTGTGGACCATGTAGAATGGTAGGTCCAATCATTGATGAATTGAGCAACGAATACGAAGGTAAAGTTGTTGTAGGTAAAGTTGATGTTGATGCGAACCAAGAATTTGCTGCTAAATATGGTGTTAGAAACATCCCAACAGTATTGGTTTTTCATAAAGGAGAAGTAGTAGGAAAACAAGTAGGAGTTGCTCCAAAACAAACTTACGCAGATAGTTTAGACGCTTTGTTGTAATCGGTAGATTATGATTTATATAGAATCCGTAAGGATTCAGAGAGAAGGTTTGACGAAAGTCAAGCCTTTTTTTTGTTTAAGCTGAATTTATTTTAGTTCCTAAATTTAGTTTCTGTAATGGTTTAATTTTTAAATTGTTCAATCTTTTAATATATTTGGAATATGAAGATCGAATCGCAAATAGAGAAAATTTCCAGTTTTCAGCATCTGGAGTTGCTGGCCAATCAGGTTGTGGAGGGTTTTATTTCAGGTATGCATAAAAGTCCGTTTCATGGATTTTCGGCTGAATTTGCCGAGCATAAAGTCTATAATGTTGGCGAAAGCACCAAACATATTGACTGGAAGTTGTTTGCCAAAACCGATCGTTTGTACACCAAACGATTTGAGGAAGAGACTAATTTGAGGTGTCATATTATTATCGATAATTCCTCGTCAATGCATTATCCGAAATTAAAAGAAAGTCAAAACTTTTTTGAGAACAAAATTGGCTTTTCAGTGTTGGCATCGGCGGTTTTAATGAGTCTGTTGAAGAAACAGCGGGATGCTGTCGGATTAAGTGTGTTTTCTGATACTTATGAGTACTACGCGCCTGAAAAAGGCAGTGATCGCCACCATCGAATGATTTTAAATACACTCGAAGGTCTTTTAGAAAAACCTGTGACTAAAAAAAACACGGATACAATTACTTTTTTGCATCAAATAGCGGAAAAAATTCACCGTCGTTCGATGATTATCTTATTTACGGATATGTTTCAATCCGGTCCCGAATCCCGAAGTCCCGAAAAGGGAGAAGAAGCGCTGTTTAATGCGCTGCAACATTTAAAACACAATAAGCATAAAGTGGTCTTATTTCATGTTGTCGATAATAAGACAGAGTTAAATTTTGACTTTGATAACGCTCCAAGAAAGTTTATTGATGTGGAAACGGGAGAAGAGGTAGCGATTTTTGCGGATAATGTGAAAGAGGAATATGAAAAACAAGTTAAAAGTTACTTCAAGAAGTTGGCTTTAACCTGTTCTCAAAACCAAATAAAATATATTCCGGTGAGTGTGAATGAAAGTTTTGAAAAAGTTTTAATGACATACTTGGTTGAAAAACAAAACTTTGGATATTGACGTGAAATTTTATCAATTATTTTTTCAAAAAACGCTTGCGTAAACGGAAATCTATTGTATCTTTGCCACCGCAATAACGCAGAGGTTTGGTAGTTCAGTTGGTTAGAATACATGCCTGTCACGCATGGGGTCGCGGGTTCGAGTCCCGTCCAGACCGCAATATTGGGGAAAGCCTTTCGTAACAGAAAGGCTTTTTTGCCCCATAAGGTTTTTAACGTTAGTTGTGTTGTTTGCTACGAATTTGTAACTCGTAGCGGGTTTAGTAGTTAGACCAATGAAAAGCTTTCCACTTTTGTGGATAGCTTTTTTGATTTAAAAATAAAGCAGGTTTGGTAGTTCAGTTGGTTAGAATACATGCCTGTCACGCATGGGGTCGCGGGTTCGAGTCCCGTCCAGACCGCTCATTTAAGAAAGCCTTTCGTAATGGAAAGGCTTTTTCTTTTAAATATAGTTCTAAAACTAAAGGTACATTAAAACAACTGGGATTTATAGTTCCATACAATCCACACAAACAATCCCAAATACATTACGCAAACCACAAATTTCATAAAACTGGAAGCTAGAAACCCCGCAAAGGAACCTGCAGCCGCTTTCAAAGCCCTGTTGTGGTCTTTAAAATCATAAATAAGTTCGCCTATCAACGCACCAAGAAAAGGACCGATAATGAACCCAAAAGGAACAGGAGCAAGAATTCCAATAATTAGACCGATGTTTGTTCCCCAGATGCCATACGAGCTTCCGCCAAATTTTTTGGTTCCCTTTGCCGGAATCACGTAATCTAAAACCGAGATGATTACAGTGATTAAGAATGCAATGCCTAATATCCAATAATTCGCCGGAACAGCTTTTGTGAAATAGAGTAATGCTAATCCAACCCAACTCACACTTGGTCCAGGTAAAACCGGTAAAAAACTACCAAATAAACCTGTAACAACGCATGCGAAACCAAGAGTTAAAAGCAGAATATCCATAAATTTATTTTTATTAGTTTTGAAAACACAAAAGCAACACGTATTACGTTAATGCTTAAGATGAAATTAATACAATTATTTGCAGTAACAATCTTCTTTACTCTTTCTTTTTATTCGGTAAACGCTCACGAGAAAAATGAAAGCGGCAAGAACCTGCTTTTAAAAGAGAAAATTTACAACGCAGATAGGGCAAAAGTACTGGATTTTTCCTCGAAAGAGTGTGACGCATTATTTTTTGAATATTTGGATAAAAAATCCGGCCTTAGTTTAATATTGACAAAGGAGGAATATTATAAGGATATGATACAGATTACAACTTTTTCAGATCGATTGACGGTTCTGGATTCAGGTCAAAAAAAAAATTGCAATCGAAAACAAAAAGAAATGGTTTGCTGAAAACTACGAAGATTATTTACTTTCGAAAGCATCCCAAAAAAAATAATTGTATTTTTATAAAATATTAGTCCAATTCAAAAACAAAGCCTTGAAGCAGTATTACCTCTTTTTAGTATTTCTATTTTTTAATTCCTGTCAATACTTTGACAAGCAAATTCCTTCTGAAAAGGAATTGTTACAAAAGGAGCTGAAATCAATCAACTGGAAAGAAGTCGATGAATATCCATCAGTGGTAGATTGCGAAAAAATTGATGATAAAAAACAACGCCAACAATGTTTTTTTGAAGTTCTAACGCAGTTGATTCAGCAGAAACTGAGCGTTGACACTTTGTCGATTCTCTATCCTGAACTCGATACAATTGAAGTAAAAGTTACAGTTTTCCCCAATGCAACCCTGCAATTTGAGCCTCAATTTCCAAAAGATTCCGTGACCTACGACAAAATCAAAATCGACAGTATTCTTAAAGCCCGTTTGGTTGATTTCCCAAAAATCAATCCAGCCATAAAACGCGGAATTCCCGTAAAAACACAATTTATTCTTCCGGTTATTCTAAAAGTAGAGTAGTTTTTTAGAAGCTATTTCCAGCTGTTCACTGTATCTTTTTCTTTTTTAAAGAAAAAAGAAAAAGGATGCCGTTTCCATCTGGGCTAGGGCTTTAGTGCAAATTAGAATTTTCTGCCTTTCCATTCGTATTTTCCAAACAACGAATACAAAGCCACGCTCGTACTAAAAAAAGGATAGAATACGCTGCTCAAAATCAAATACTGCATTTTGGTTTTGGTTAAAAAACAATTGGTTTTGTAAATCAAAATGGTATCGACAGTGAACTTAAAAGCAAAAAATAAAAAGACATTCTGAAAAGCAGCTAAGCCCAAGAACAAAGAACAAAGAACCAAGATCCAACTCAGATTTCCACCAAAAACCAATACTCCCAATCCTTTCCCGAAAGTACTTTGATACGAGCTTGTTTTTGAAGCCCATCGAACGCGTTGGTAGAATAACGATTTCCAGTCGTTCAATGGTTTTGTGAGGACAATATTGTTTTTCGATTTTAGATAATGCACTTTTTCAGGTAATTGAGCAATCGCTTTTTGCAACAGAAATACATCATCGCCACTGGCAATCTTGTCGTTTCCTTCAAAACCATTCAACTTTTTAAAAAACGATTTAGTGTAAGCAAAGTTAGCGCCATTACACATAAATGCTTGGTCAATACCAAAACTACCAATAGTTGCGCCTTGTAAACTCGCTAAATCCAACTGCTGGAAATGATGCAAAAATGAATTGCCACAATCATACGTTACCGCGCCGGCAATCATCGCAACATCATGAAGCTGAATATAATTGTCCAAGGTCAATAACCAGTTTGTATTGACGGTGCAATCCGCATCCGTGGTGATAATCCAGTCCGAATTTACAATTTGCATCGCAGTTCCAATCGCATCTTTCTTTGGTGAATTCGAAAACCTGAAATTATCTATAACCGAAACTTTAAATTTTAAACTTGGAATGATGAACTTTTCCTCAGATTCATCGTCAACTAAAATCACTTCAAATAATTCCACAGGATAATTCAGCTTCGCCAAACTTTCTAACAAAACAGGCAGATTTTCGGCTTCATTTCGGAAAGGAATAATAATAGAGAATTTTGTTTTTGGCGTCAGCCCGGTACATTCAATTGTGTTCACTTTGGTAAAACCATAAATCAGTATAATTATCGCAAAGCAATAGGAGAAAATTATGATATGTAAAATAATTGTAATCATAATTGTTTTATAAAGTTTCGTCTCCCTCTTCTTTGGCGAGGGTTGGGGAGAGGATTTTATAATTTAACACATAATAAGTGCCAATTATTACCGGTAAAACCACATTTAAAAACCACATTAAAGTCGAAATGAAAATCACAATCCATTCGTTTACGCCAAGAATTCCGAAGAAATAAACCGCAACACTTCCTTTTACGGCAAAGTCCAGAAATTGAAAAGTAGGTAAGGAGGAAGCTAAAAAATAAACAGACGAAATGGTTGCAATCAAGGTAAAATACGGCAAATCAACATCAAAAGCCAGAAATAAAAAGTAGTATTGGTGCGAAAAAACCAGATACCGGCAAATACCTAAAAAGATGTTTTTTTGATGGATGGGTTTTGGGATTTCATTAATTTTTTGAATCAGTTTTTCGATCGAATAGCCTTTAATAGTAATTTTTTTCACCGAAAATAAAACAATGAAAAGAAGAATTAGAAATCCAAAAAGCAGCGCTGCGGTTTTTGTGGTAATCACATTGTATTGCCCATTGAAATAAAACAACCCTAAAATTCCAAAGATGACGGTTAATATCATTTGGATTCCGTTGCAAATCAGATTCAGGAAAATGACTTTTTTTGTGTTTGATTTATCAAAAAACAATGCTTTTCCGGCATATTCTCCAATTCCATTCGGTGTAAAAAGTCCGGCGGTAAGCGCACCAAGAACTTGTTTTGTTGCTGCTCCTAACGATATTTTATGGATAAATTTGACTAAGTTTTGCCATTTTAATATTTCAAAAAACCGATTTAAAACACTCAGTAACAAAATAAACGCAATTCCGCCAATGGATTGATTTTTTTGGAATAAAACAATGAATTTTTGCCAATCCAGTTTGTCGTTGTTGGCCAATTGATTGTATATAAAATAAAACGCACCGCCCACAATCAAAAGTTTGATCAGAAGTACGAGGAATTGCTTAGTTTTGTGTGGAATTTTAATCATTGGTGCAAAGTAACAAAACTTTAAACTTTTAGACTTTAAACTTTAAACTAAATCATTGGCAAACGAACGCATCATATTAGGAATTGACCCAGGAACCACGATTATGGGTTTTGGATTGATAAAAATTGTCAATAAAAAAATGGAATTTTTGCAACTGAACGAACTGCAATTGTCCAAATACGACAATCATTATCAAAAGCTGAAAATTATTTTTGAACGTACTATCGAGTTAATCGACACCCACAATCCAGACGAAATTGCGATTGAAGCGCCTTTCTTTGGTAAAAACGTACAATCGATGCTGAAGTTAGGACGTGCACAAGGAGTGGCAATGGCAGCAGGACTTTCGAGAGACATTCCCATTACTGAATACGAACCTAAGAAAATAAAAATGGCGATTACCGGAAATGGAAATGCCAGCAAAGAACAAGTTGCCAAAATGCTGCAGCAACTTTTAGGATTAAAAGAATTGCCTAAAAATCTTGACAGTACAGATGGATTAGCAGCTGCGGTTTGTCATTTTTTCAACTCTGGGAAAGTAGTTGGAGAGAAAAGCTATACCGGATGGGATGCCTTTGTAAAACAAAACGAAGAACGAGTTAAAAAGTAGTGAGCAGTGTTCAAATTTTTAGTGTTCAGTAGTATTCTTTAAATTAGAGAGTTCAGTTTTCTAAAATGTATTATATGAGATTCCAAGATTTATTAGCCTATAAAAAATCATTTGCATTAGCAATGAAGATTTTTGAAATAACAAAATCATTTCCAAAGGAAGAAACCTACTTATTAACGGATCAAATTCGACGTTCTTCAAGGAGTGTTCCTGCAACTATTGCCGAAGCATACAGAAAGAGAATTTACCCAAAACATTTTTATAGTAAGTTGACCGATTCTGATGGAGAAAATTCAGAAACACAAGTGTGATTAGAGTTTTCCGTGTCTTGTAAATATATTTCGGAAGCTATTTATCAGGAATTTATTTCTGAAAGTGTAGAAATTGGAAAACTTGTAAATTATATGATATTGAACCCTGAAAAGTTTGGAGTTAAAAAGGAGTGATTAGTGAGCAGTTTTTTAGTATTCAGTACATATATGATTACTAAATAACTGCTCACTGAACACTTTCTTAAGACTGAATACTAAAAAACTGAACACTGAACACTAATAAATGAGCGGAATCTACATTCATATCCCTTTTTGCAAGCAGGCATGTCATTACTGCGACTTCCATTTTTCGACTTCGATGAAGAAGAAAGAAGAGATGGTTTTGGCTATTGCCAAAGAAATTGAGATGCGCAAAAGTGAATTTCAGAATCAAGAAGTCGAAACCATTTATTTTGGCGGAGGAACGCCAAGTGTTTTAACTTCCGAAGAAATTAATTTCCTGATTGCTGAAGTGTATAAAAATTATTCTGTTTCAGAAAATCCTGAAATTACACTAGAAGCCAACCCTGATGATTTGTCAAGTGAACGAATAATTGAATTGTCTGACAGCAAAATTAACCGGTTAAGCATTGGAATCCAATCTTTTTTTGAAGATGATTTACAAATGATGAATCGGGCTCATAATTCGGCGGAAGCCAAAAAATGTTTGGAAGAAGCCACCAAGTACTTCGACAATATTTCCGTTGATTTAATTTATGGAATTCCGGGAATGAGCAACGAGAAATGGAAGCAAAATATTGAAACAGCGTTGTCTTTCGGGATTCCGCATATTTCCAGTTACGCGTTGACGGTAGAGCCAAAAACGGCTTTGAATAAATTAATTCAAACGGGAAAAATTGCAGCTCCTAAAGATGAAGTTGCTCAGGAACATTTTGCTATTTTGGTCGAAATGCTCGAAGTAAATGATTTTATTCATTATGAATTATCGAATTTTGGAAAGTCAACTTATTTTTCCAAGAATAATTCGGCGTATTGGTTGGGGAAAAAATACATTGGAATTGGTCCTTCGGCGCACAGTTATGATGGCATTTCGAGAAGTTGGAATGTGTCGAATAATTCCCTTTATTTAAAATCCATTCAAGAAGATAAATTGCCCAACGAAATAGAAATCCTTTCTATTACGGACCGTTACAACGAATATATTATGACGGGTTTACGTACGATTTGGGGAGTCTCTTTGGATAGAATTAAAACCGAATTTGGGGATGAATATTTGAGATATTTGAACAAACAGGCTCAGAAATTTCTTGATGATGATTTAGTTTTTATCGAAAACAATATTTTGAAGCCAACACCGAAAGGAAAATTTTTGACAGATGGAATTGCAAGTGATTTGTTTTACTTAAATTTGGAATAACATAAACCACTAAGAACGCAAAGATGGCGCAAAGTCCACGATGCTTTGTGATCTTGGTGATAATCTTAGTGCCCTTCGTGGTTGAATAATTATGATTGCAACTATTGATAACTTTAAAGTCGATTTATCAAAACCCATTGATATTTCGATTCCGATAACGAATACAGACGAGAATCCAATTGCTTGGTATATTGAGAAACCAGTCATTGAACCGGTAGTTTTTGGGGATTGGATAGGGAAAGTTTCGGAAGGAAAATCTTCTACTAATTTCAATAATATTTTCTTCAATCCACACGGACATGGAACGCACACCGAATGTCTGGGTCATATAACAAGAGAATTTTACAGCATAAATCAGTCGTTGAAACAATTTTTATTTTTGGCCGAATTGATTTCGGTTGTGCCGGAACTGCAAGGAGAAGATTTGGTGATTACACTGGATAACATCTCGACTGCGCTCGATGTGATGCTAAAGTTAGGTGTTTCAAAAGAAGCCCTAATTATTAGAACTCTACCTAATTTTACAATAAAAAAATCTTTAAAATATTCAAATACCAATCCGCCATATCTTTCTGAAGATGCTGCGAGTTTCATTCGCGAAAGCGGAATCAAGCATTTATTGATTGATTTGCCAAGTGTCGATAAAGAAAAAGATGAAGGAAAATTATTGGCGCACAAAGCCTTTTGGAATGTAAAAGATGTCAATAATCTGAATGCTGATGCGCGATTGGACTGCACGATTACCGAGATGATTTTTGTGGATGAAGAAGTGAAAGATGGTACTTATTTGCTGAATTTACAAATTGCATCTTTTGAAAATGATGCAAGTCCCAGTAAACCAATACTATATGATATATGGTAACCGTTTCAACCGATAAAAATAAACTGAACGTTATGTTTGTTCAGCAGTTTCTGAAAGATACATATTGGGCAACAGGAAGAACAATGACTGAAGTTCAAATCACGATTGATAATTCATTTTGTTTTGGGATCTATTTAAATGAAAAGCAAATTGGTTTCGCACGTGTAATTACTGATTATGTGGTTTTCGCTTATGTAATGGATGTTTTTATTGTTGAAGAACATCGAGGGAAAGGGTATTCCTCGATTCTAATAAACAGTATGACTACAGAACCTAAACTGAAAGAGGTTAAAATTTGGAGATTAGCTACTTTAGACGCTCATTTTTTATATCAGAAATTTGGTTTTAAAGCATTGGAAAATCCAGAAAAAATGATGGAAAAGAAAATAATTTGAATGAAAATAATTTCATAAAATGAACTTAGAAACGTACTACGAATATTGTGGTTCCAAAAAAGGAGTGACGGAACATTTTCCTTTTGATAAAGATACATTGGTGTTTAAAGTGGGTGGAAAAATGTTTGCATTGTCTTCTTTAAGTCAGTGGGAGAATGGACTGCCATCAGTTAATTTAAAATGTGATCCAGAGCGTGCTCAGGAATTGCGCGCTGAATACGATGCTATTCAGCCGGGTTTTCACATGAGTAAAACCCATTGGAATACAATTGCGATAAATGAATCAGTTGCGGATGCATTAGTCAAAGCGTTAATTGATCATTCCTATGAATTGGTTTTCAAAAGTTTAACAAAGAAATTGCAAAACGAAATTCAAGAATTTGACAATTAGGCATTACTTTTGTGAATAAATTTGGATTAAAATTATAAATACTTACTGAAATAAATTCAGCATATCACATGAAAGAACAATTTAAAAAGTTTTTAAACGAAGAACAAGACCCAAAAGCCATTGAAAAAATCGCTTCAAAACTGAGTGATTTATTGATGAAAAATGAAGAAATCGGATATATTGCTGTTCAAAAAAAACCAGCGATTACTGTTTTGCCGGATAGTATTGTGATGACGAATAAAAGAATTATCATTTGTCAGCCCAAAAATCTGGGACTATCTATGAATTTTATTGATTACACTTGGGATGAGGTTGAAGGAACTTTTGTGAAAGAAAATATTTTGGGTTCTGAGTTTTCATTTACGACCCGAACAAATATGGAGGTTTCCATTGATTATATTCCTAAAATCCAAGCGCGCAAGATTTTTACGTATGCTAAGGAACAATTGGATATACTAAAAGTTGGGGCTGTATTAAACGCAACAATAATGGATGAAGTTCCGGTTGTTCCAATCGAAGAAATGGAGATTATCGAAGAAATGGAAACAGAAGAAGTGACAAGTTTTGCTGAAATAATGCCGGTTTCACAACCTAATTTTACTGCTGAAAATCAGGAATTTGAGGAGGTTGCAGTAACGTCAAAAGACAAATCATTAAGTGATTTTTCGCAAGACGAACTTTTTGAAAAATTGCAGAATTATAAAAAATTGTTAGATAACGGATTGATTTTACAAGGCGAATACGACGCTTTCAAAAAAGAAATTTTGAGTTACATGTAATTAGTCTTAAAGTCGAAAGTCATAAAGTCAAAAGATATTTATTTCCTTTTGACTTTATGACTTTCGACTTACTTGCGTTAATCTAAAGTGTTCTTTTCTGCTTTTCTACAAAATTATTGGATTGTAATTCTAATAAATCGGTAGCATTTTTCCGTTGTAAATTATACAACTTCGTGTCGTCAGCAATGTCTCCGTAGACTTTATCATGCATCGTAGCACTAGTTTTTACGAGCAAAGTACGTTGGTATTTGTCTTGTTCGATTGTTGCTTTCAACGCTGTTTCCAGATCTTCTAATTTATAGTCGTATTCGCCTTTTGGAGAAAGTAATTTGGCTATAATGGGAGAGGTTTCAATGGCTAAAAATAGTAGCATAATAAAAAACGAAGGAAGCCAAGGTAATTTGTCCAAGGCGTTGATTCGTGCCATTAAGCCATCAAATCCATCAATTATAGGTTGGGTTTCGGTAATTTTTTTGTTTAAATCGGTTTGTAGCGTTTTTGTATTTTTATCCATTTCAGCAATTTTAGCTAAGTTGGTTTTTTGTAAAGTGTCCAGTTCCTTTTTGGCCAGATCATGTTTGGCGATTTTTTCTTTAAAAACAGGACCTTTCCCTAATTTTTTCGTTCCTGCAGTTCCTTCTGCTTCGGTGATATAAGTTTCATAGAGTGTATTAACTTCTTTCTCTTTCTTGGTGATTTCCGATTTCAAACCGGCTATTTCAGCTTTGTTTTTATCCAAATCTGATTTGAAATAATTGGCCACTTCTTTTTTGTTATTCAAAGCCATCACATTTTTTTCTTTCAATAAAACGGTATTGATTTCTTTTTCGAAAATTTTAATTTCTAATGGTTTTGAAATTACTATTGCGATTATTACTGCTAAAATAATTCGTGGAGTTGCCTGCAGAAATTCACTTCCAAATTTATCTCTTTTTCGAATTGTGGAAACAATAAAACGATCGAGATTGAAAATAAGCAGACTCCAAACAATACCAAATGCGATTGCGGGATAAATGCTGTCAAAAACGGTAAAAAGCGCATAGGAGCTTGCAAGAAAAGCCATGACCGCAGTAAAGAAAACGGTGGCGCCAATACCTACATATTTGGTTTGTTCGCCTTCGGAACAGCCCTCAAGAAGATCCTTATCGGCTCCGGAGCAAAGAATGAAAAATTGTTTTAACATGATTTATGATTTTTTGATTGATTGTTTCGCCAGTTCGCCTCTCGAGCTCGTGCGGTAATTACAAATTTAACGCCAAAAAATGAATATTGGTATATAGGACTGATATGTTTTTGTTTAGCCTTTTGCATAAACAAATAGAGCCGCTCTTTACGAACGGCTCTATTTGTTTTTGAATTATAATTAACTTAAGCTAAAGGAGCTCCTGCCATAATTTCGGCATTAGCAAATTCTTCAAATTTGGTAAAATTATCTTGAAATTTTTGGGCTAACTCTACTGCTTTTTTATCGTATTGTTCTGGGTCTTCCCATGTATTTCTAGGATTCAATATTTCACTGGGAACATTTGGACAGGTTTGCGGTTTTGCAATGCCAAATACTGCGTGATTTTCGTAAGCCACATCGTCCAATTCTCCGTTTAAGGCGGCGGTGATCATGGCTCGCGTGTATTTTAATTTCATTCGGCTTCCTACTCCGTAAGGTCCTCCTGTCCAGCCTGTATTGATTAACCACACTTTTACATTGGCATCTTTCATTTTTTTGCTCAACATTTCCGCATATTTAGTTGGGTGTAATGGCATAAATGGTGCGCCGAAACAAGCAGAAAAATTAGGCTGAGGTTCCGTAATTCCGGCTTCTGTACCCGCAACTTTCGCAGTATATCCTGATATAAAATGGTATGCTGCCTGTCCTGGGGTTAGTTTAGAAATTGGAGGTAATATTCCGAACGAATCGGCAGTCAAGAAAAATATATTTTTTGGATTTTCGCCGATAGATCCTGGTTGAATATTATCAATATGATAAATAGGATAACTCACTCTGGTGTTTTGTGTGATGGAAATATCCTCAAAATCAACTTCATTAGTATCTTTTTTAAATACTACATTTTCCAGGATTGCTCCTTTTTTTATAGCGCGGAAAATATCTGGTTCGTTTTCTTCAGAAAGGTTTATCACTTTCGCGTAGCAGCCTCCTTCAAAGTTGAAAACGGTATTTTCATTTGTCCAGCCATGTTCATCGTCACCAATTAACTTTCTGTTAGGATCAGCTGATAAAGTTGTTTTTCCGGTTCCTGATAATCCAAAGAAGATAGCTGTATCACCATCTTTCCCAACGTTGGCACTACAGTGCATTGGTAACGTATTTTTGAAAACTGGCAAAATAAAATTCAAGGCAGAGAAAATTCCCTTTTTCATTTCACCTGTATATCCTGTTCCGCCTATTAAAACTATTTTTCGTGTAAAATCAAGAATTGCAAAATTGCTTTGACGTGTTCCGTCTATAATTGGATCTGCCATAAAGCTAGGCACGCAAAGTAAAGTCCATTCGGGGTCGAAGTCTGCTAATTCTTCCGTTTCAGGTCTTAAAAACATATTGTAACAAAATAAATTTGCCCAAGGCGTTTCTGTGACTACTCTAACATTTAATCTGTAATTTGGATCAGCGCATACGTATGAATCCCTTACATAAACTTCTCTGTTAGATAAGTAGGAAGTTACTTTGTTGTAAAGCGCTTCAAACGCAGCTGGTTCAAAAGGGATATTTACTTTTCCCCACCAAACTTTATTTTCACTGATGCTATCTTTTACTATATATCTGTCTTGCGGAGAACGGCCAGTATATTCGCCTGTATTAACTGCTAAAGCGCCTGTTGAGCTTTCAATTCCTTGACCTGATTTTATTGTTATGTCGTGTAATTCTTCAGGGGATAACTGGTAATGAATTTTTGCATTTTCAATTCCTAATTCTTTTAACGAAATCGATTGCGAGAAAAGTGTGTTATTGTCCATAAATTTATTGTTGTAGTTACTTTTTTATAGGCAGCAAAAATAGAAATTATATTTCAGTTAGCCTTTGATTCTTTTAATTTTGTGCTTTTTTATTTAAAGAAGATGCCAATAAAACACCCCAAGCCATTATTAACAGTAGCCCGCCGATAGGTGTCAGAAATCCAATTGATTTAAAATCAAAAGCAGTAAGGTCGTTTGTAGCCAATAAATAAATAGAGCCGGAGAATAAAATTACACCAAAAACGACTAAGAAGCAGATAGTTTTTTTTGTTTTTTCAGTGACGTTGTCCAGTAGTCCTATGAACAATAAAAACAGCGCATGGTACATTTGGTAGCGCACTCCAGTTTCAAAAGTAACTAATTGTTCAATAGAGAGTACTTTTTTTAAGGCATGTGCTCCAAAAGCACCTAAAATTATAGCGATCATGCCTAGAATGGCTGCTGTGATAATTAATTTTCTTTTCATTGTGTGGGTCTTTACTGCAAAAGTATTTCATCTCAAATGAATTTAAAAGTGTTTACTATTATTGTTTTACTTTCTTACCGTTAAATAGTAATAATGCCTATTTATTTATCCCAAAATATTTCACTTCAATTTGTTATAAATACAACATTTTTGTATGTTTGTGTTATAAATAAAAAAAATGAGAACAATTTTAATCATCGGGGCAGGAAGATCAGCTTCGTCTCTAATTCAGTATCTTTTAAATAAATCTGAAAAAGAGAATTTGCATCTTGTTATAGGTGATTTGTCTTTGGCTTTAGCCCAAAAAAAGACAAACAATCACGCCAATGCAACAGCTATTGCGTTGGATATTTTTGATGAAGATCAAAGAAAAAAAGCGATTCAAATTGCTGATATTGTCATTTCGATGTTGCCGGCTCATTTGCATATTCAAGTGGCCAAAGATTGTATTATTTATAAAAAACATCTGGTTACCGCTTCGTACGTGAGTGATGCTATGCAGGAATTAGATGTTGCCGCCAAAGAAAGCAATCTCATTTTCATGAATGAAATTGGACTTGATCCCGGAATAGATCACATGAGTGCGATGAAAGTGATTGATGAAATAAAAGAAAAAGGGGGCGAAATGATTTTATTCGAATCCTTTTGTGGTGGACTGGTTGCGCCAGAATCCGATACTAATCTTTGGAATTATAAATTTACCTGGGCACCGCGCAATGTGGTTTTGGCAGGACAAGGAGGCGCTGCCAAATTTATTCAGGAAGGGACTTATAAATACATTCCGTACTGTAATTTGTTCCGAAGAACCGAGTTTTTGCAAGTGGAAGGATATGGGCGATTTGAAGGCTATTCGAATCGGGATTCCCTAAAATATCGCAGTGTGTATGGCTTAGATAATGTGCTTACTTTATATAGAGGAACGATTCGCAGGGTTGGTTTTTCTAAAGCTTGGAATATGTTTGTGCAATTAGGAATGACAGATGACAGTTACGTCATGGAGGATTCGGAGAACATGAGTTACAGGGAATACGTGAATTCTTTCTTGCCGTATCATCCAACGGATTCAGTGGAAATCAAGACACGTTTGATTCTGAAAATTGATCAGGATGATATCATGTGGGACAAATTGTTGGAACTCGATTTGTTCAATCCAAACAAAAAAGTAAGTTTGAAGAATGCCACTCCGGCACAAATTCTGGAAAAAATCTTGACTGATAGTTGGACGCTCCAGCAAGATGATAAAGATATGATTGTCATGTATCACAAATTTGGATACGAATTAAATGGCAAAAAAGAACAAATTGATTCCAAAATGGTTTGCATTGGCGACGACCAGACGTATACAGCGATGGCGAAAACTGTAGGCTTACCTGTTGCAATGGCAACATTATTAATACTGAATGGTAAAATTACAACTCCTGGAGTTCAATTACCCATTCGTAAAGAAGTGTATGTTCCTATTTTGAAAGAATTAGAGGAATACGGTGTTGTTTTCAAGGAACAATCCATGCCGTATTTAGGATACAATCCTGATAAAGAGTTTAGTTAGTAGTTTTTTTTAGATTTGTAGTTTGATAAATCCGCTCCTTTTGAAGCGGATTTGTTTTTTAAAATTCTTTATTTATGCTGAGCGTAGCCGAAGTATGGGCGTGACCCTGCAGATTGCTTCGTCGTTCCTCCTCGCATTTTTGGGTCGGGCTGTTCGCTTCAATCTTTATGTTTTTTAACCTGAAATAAATTCAGGTTAAAAAACATAAAGGATTTTCGCTGCCATCCCTCACGCAATGCATTGCAATGATTTGAAGTCGTTTTAGTAATTTGTAAGAAAATTTTAATATATTTGGAAAGCGCAAAGCGAAACAAACCTTCGCTTATCTACCCATGTTTGGGTGTGTAGACGAAGGTTTGTTTCGCCTATATACAAGTTAGTAGCCATTTTGCGCATCTGCAACAAACCAAAATATGTTATGAAAGAAAAATTACTAAATCTTTTAAGAAAATCAATCATTTGGTTAGAAACAATCTACTATAAACATTCACTTAAAAATACAGAAGATTTAGGTTACTCTTCATTATCACCTATTGATAATGGAGATGAAAATGGACATTATTCAAAAGCTATTCTATGGGCTTTAAACAACAGAAAAAAAGAAGACATAAAAAATATTGCATTAACTGGTCCTTATGGTTCAGGAAAAAGTAGCATTATAAAAACGTTTCAAAAAAACTATAAAGGAAATGATTTAAAATTTTTGAATATTTCATTGGCAACTTTCAAAGAAGAGAAGCCTGAATTAGATGAAAATGGAAAAGAAATTAACGTTGATAAAACTGATTTGCTACGACTTATTGAAATTAGTATTTTAGAACAAATTTTTTATCATGAAGAAGATAGCAAAATTCCAGATTCTAGATTTAAAAAAATTAAAAGTTACAGTCAAAAAAAATTAATTTTTTATTCTTTCTGCTATGTATTATTTACACTAGCGTTATATAATTATTTTAACAATTATTTTATTCAAAGCATTTTTAAAGATTATGCAATTAATAGTAATATTTGTAATATCATTCATTATGGAAGCATAATCATTATAGCTTTAGGAATGTTTTTTATTATTATGAAGTCTGTACGAATTATAAGTTCAATTACATTAAATAAACTTGTTCTGCATAATGCAGAAATTGGTATGGGTGATAATAATAGTAAATCTATTCTTAATCATCATATTGATGAAATACTTTATTTTTTCTCAATAAGACCATACAATGTTGTAATAATAGAGGATTTAGATAGATTTCAAGAAACTGAAATTTTTACCAAGTTAAGAGAAGTCAATTTACTTCTTAATCATTCAGAAAAAACAAAATCAAAAGAAATTGTTTTCTTATATGCAGTTAGAGACGATATGTTTACTGACAAAGACAGGACAAAGTTTTTTGATTTTATAATTCCTGTAATTCCTGTTATAAATTCTTCTAATTCAAGTGAAATTTTATTAAAAAAGAAAAACCAATTTAAGTATCTTCTAAGTGACAATTTAATCGAAGATATTTCCTTCTTTATTGATGACATGAGGTTGTTACATAATATCACTAATGAATTTTATCTATATAAAGAAAAGCTTAATGAAAATTTAAATCAAGATAAATTATTTGGTTTAATAACTTATAAAAATATTTATCCAAATGATTTTATGAAATTAAGTTATAATGAAGGGAGTTTATTTAAAATATTTAATTCAAAATTAGTTTATATAAAGAAGTTAGTTTTAGAGATTGAAAGCGAAATTGAAATCATTAAAAATCAAATTACAGAATATGAAAATATAAACATTAGCAATATTTTGGATTTGAGATTGTTTTATGTAATTAGAATTATTGAAAAATTACCCGGTTTTAAGTCTTTCATTGTTAATAATGAAACATTAACATTAAATGAAATAATTGAAGATGAGAACTTTGAATACTTAAAAACAAATAACTACAGTTATAATCAAATTATATACAACACTTATTATAGTGGTCCAGAAAGTAGGATACAACCAGGTAATGTTATAATCTCTCAAATAGAAACACTCATTAATTCTTCTAAATCTTATGATGATAAGGAAAATGAAGTAATTGAAATTAGAGATGGAAAGGTTAATTCATTGAAAGATAAAATTCAAGAATTAGAAAATAAAAAACAACAAACTAGAAATTTTAAAATTGCTGAAATATTAAAATCAAATAAATCTGCAGAGATTGAAATTGATGAAAATATTAATAAAAGCCTAATCTTAATACTTCTACGTAACAGTTATATATCTGAAGATTACACAGACTATATTTCACTTTTCCATGAAGAAAGTATTTCACGCTCAGATTATCAGTTTCATATAAGCGTTAAAAATGAAACAAAACTAACTTTTGAATATAAACTATCAAAAATTGACAAATTAATTCCAAAGATTAATCTACAAGATTTTGAAACAGAATTCATTCTAAATTATTCTTTAATAGATTATTTATTGAATAATCACACACTTTATAAAAACCAAATTAATGCAATTTTTACTAAATTAAAAGATGAATCCGAAATTTCAATAGAATTCATTAATAGTTATTATGATGCATCGGAAAACATAAAGAAATTTATAGAAATACTTTCTGAAAAGTGGAGTAATATTTGGAATTTTATTAGTAACGATAAAATTATCTCAGACTCCAATAAAGATAAATTCTTTAAAAGTATTATTGAATATTCCGACATCAAATCAATTGCCACTATTTCAAATAAATCTAATCTAAAAAGTAAAATCCTTTCTAATTCATTATTTTTATCAATTACAAAAGACCATATAAAACTTAAAAACATTATAAAAGAACTAAATCTTAAGTTTAAAGAAATTGATTTTAAACATTCACCAGAAGAAATGTTAGATTTCATTTATGAAAATAACTATTATGAAATCAATGCAGAAATGATTACTTCAATTACTCAAAAATATGGATTATTTAACCAAGTAAGTTTTGATAATTCAAATTATACAATGATTAAAAACTCAAAGGCAATTGAATTAATAGAGCAAATAGATAATAACATAAATAATTATATTAAGGAAACTTATTTGAAAATTTCTTCAAATATTAATGAAGAAGAAAACCATTTAATCGACTTACTTAATAATAAAAATTTATCATACGGAAACAAAGAATCAGTTATTAAACAAGTTGTAACTAAAATATCAAAATTATCATCTATTAGTGACAATAATTTATATCATATATTACTTAAAGAAAATAAATTGATTCCAACTTGGGAAAATTTATTATACAATTATAGTACTCAAGAAATAGTATTGAAAGAAAATGATGAAGAAACTGAAAAAGAAATATCAGAATCTTGTATTGATTACATAAATATTACAGAAAACGCAGAAGAATTATCAAAAACGAAAATACCTAAAGAGGTAAATAAGGAAAATATTTATGGTGTGTTTTGGAAAAAATTAATTGAAGCTAATGAACTAGACGACCAAGCTTATGATTTTATAACTAAGTCTAGTCCTTGGTGGTACAATGATTTAAATTTGGCTGAGTTATCTGAAAATAAAATAAAGTCTCTTATAAATAACACTTGCATAAATCCAATTGCAATAAGTTATATTGCATTGAAAGAAAATTTCAATGGTTTAAATATAGCGTTATTTGAAAAGAGAAAAGCAGAATATTTTAAAATAATTGAAGAAATTACTTTTGATAGTAGCGATGTAGAATTAATCTTAAAATCTCATATTCTTAACAATCAAGAAAAATTAGTGATTATAAATTTATGTAGTGATGAAGTTTTAATAACAAACAACAATTTAAAACTATTGAGTTCACTTTTATTAAACGACGATTCTTTTGTCATAAAAAATAGTGTTTTAAATTCTATTCTTTCAAACAACTCAGTCCCAACCTTAAATAGACTAAAACTTTTCATCAAAAATGCTAACAAATATGACTTTCCATTTATTGAAATATTTTTAAATAGTTTAGGTGGAGATTTTTCTTGGATTAATGACTTTAACACAAAAGCTAAACTTCCTAAGAACCATGAAAATTGGCAACTTCTAAACATATTGACTGAAAAAAAATATATTTCATCATTTACAGAACGTGATTCAGATTTCAGAGTAAATCATAAGAGAAAATAAAAAACGGCTACTAACACACGCTACAAGCAATTTGGGTATTAGGCTTAATTTGAAATTGGTTTTGTATTTGGGATGATTTGGCAAATCCGAATAATGAGCTTAATCTAGTACCAAACCCGCCACAGTACTAAGACCTTAGTTTGATAAATCCGCTTCTTTTGAAGCGGATTTCTTTTTTTTACAATTACACCTTTCCAGATTGAATTGTGATTGGTAAGCTATACATTACTCTAACAGGAACGCCGTTCAGTTTTCCGGGAATCCATTTCGGGCATGTTTTCAAAACACGTATCGCTTCTTCACCGGTTCCAAAACCAATATCTCGTATGTTTTTTATGTCGCTTAAACTGCCGTCTTTTTCTACTATAAAGGTGATGTATACTTTTCCTTTTAAGTTAGGTTGTTCTGGAGTTTTAAAATTATTGCCGACAAATTTGTAAAATTCCATAATTCCTCCCGGAAAATCTGGTTTTTCGGTTATTCCAGCAGTATTATAAACTTCATTTTCCCCTTTTTGGACAAACTTATTTTCAGAATTGAATGTGTCTATTTCAATTATTTCGGGAGCTCCTTTGCTTAAAGTCGCCAGAAGTTCCTCATTTGTAGGTAATTTTTTTTGTTTTGACAAGATAGAAGGTATAGCTCTCTTTTCTACAGGAGTTAGTTCATTGTATTTTTTTTCGCTGGCGACCTTTCCTTTTTCATCTTTGATTTTAAAAGTAGTTTTGTCGTAATATGTTTTAATTAAATTTTCTGATTTTTTAGGAGTAGTTTCTTTTTTTACATTGGTTTCTTGTGCAACGACTTTCGTACACAGTAAAAATAATAATGTAGCTAAAATCGGAATGAGCATTGCTTTTCTTAATAAAGCTTTCGTTTGTGATGTGGTTTTTGTCATCATAAGTAATCGTTTTTTAGTTATTAAATAATTCAAATTACTGGCCAAGTAAAAAGTTTGGTTCTCGTTTGCTTTCGATAGTAATAAAGATTGGTAGAACGGAACATTGTTATAGGTGGTCACTACTTTCTCGTCAGCAAGAAATTCATGATTGAGCTGTATGGCTTTTTTGTAAAAAATAAAAATAGGGTTGAACCAAAAAACGGTTTTCAATAGTTCGATGAATAAAATATCCAAAGTGTGTTTTTGGGTTACATGCGTGAGTTCGTGTGTATACAATTCAGCTTCTATTTCACGGTTGTTGTATTCCGTCTCGTTGATGAAAATCGTATTCAGGAAAGTATGCGGCAGTGTTTTTTCGGGCACCAAAATCAATTTGGCATTCTTATAGTCAATTGGCGTATTCGACTTCATTTTAGTCGAAATCTTGATGATATTGCTGATAAAACGTACCGCTAAAATGAATGTTATTACAGCATACAAACTCCATAATCCTATTGCCAGAAAGTTTGTTTCTTCTATTATTACTGCGCTTCCTTGCAGTATTTGGATATTTCCCAGATTGACTGTCGGTTTTGGTACTTCCTGAATAACTTCGATGGTTATAAATGGAATCACCATCGAAAAAACAAGACTGAATAACAAGTAAAACCTATTGAATATATGCATTTTTTCTTTTTCCAAAAACAAATAATACACTGCCAGTAGCACGAGTAAAGTAATTGTTGATTTGATTAGAAAGTCGCTCATTTTTTCTTTTTTTGAATTTCACTGTCGATTATTTTCTTGAGATCTTCCAGTTCTGTTTGCGACAAATTCGTTTCGGTGGTAAAGAAAGAAGCAAATTGCGATGCCGAATTGTTGAAGAAATTACTAATCAATCCGTTGACGTGTTTTGAGAAATAATCGGTTTTCTTGACCAAAGGATAATATTCCCGAGAGTTTCCAAATTCATTATACGCTACAAATTGTTTGTCAATCATTCTTTTCAATAAAGTAGCCACAGTTGTGGTTGCCGGTTTTGGTTGTGGATAAACTTCCAGCAAGTCTTTCATGAAGGCTTTCTCGAGTTTCCAAAGGTGTTCCATTAGTTGTTCTTCGGCGTTCGTTAGTTGTTGCATGTTTATTTTTTATTTTGTGTAAATTTCTTCAATTGGTATCCCTTTTTCATAAATTTTGGTTCCAAGCAAAATCCCTTCGGAGTCGTAAAATTTCCATTCTCCTGTGGGTAGCCATTCGGTTTTTGAATTTATAATGGCTTTATTTGAAACACCTATTTGTTGAATCGTTCCAGTGTTGTGGTATTTGATGATGTGGCAACTGTTTTTTTTATACTTTTCTTTTGAAAGTAATTTATCGCTGATGAATGCTCTCCAAGTTCCTCTTTTATCTCCTTTTTTGTATCTTCCTGTTGCATTGGATTCGATGTTCATATATTTCTCACTTTCATTCCATTTGCCTGTTTTTAATCCGTTTTTGGTTTGATTGATTTTACAGCTACTAAGACTTATGCATAAAAGAAGAATGATAATTTTATAAGGAATTTTGACTTTCATATTCTACAGATTAAAACATTGCTCTACAAATGTAGAATATAAATTGAAATAAACAAATTTTTATGAAAAATATATTGGTGGTCAGGGATTTGCGTTAAGGATGGGAGTGGAAATCCTTTTTATTTTTTTGTTTCAAAAAATAAAAAGATTGAGAACGGACAGCCTGACCCGCTATTTTCAGCGGGAAACGCCCAAAAAAAATCCGCCCTGTTTAGAGCGGATGTAGTATTTAATGAAGGAAATTTATTTAGATAACTCGACAAAATATTTGTAAAATAACGGAATGGTTTCAATCCCTTTCAGGTAATTAAAGATTCCGAAATGTTCGTTTGGCGAGTGAATGGCATCACTGTCCAGACCAAATCCCATCAAAATAGTTTTGCTTTTAAGCTCTTTTTCGAATAACGCCACGATAGGAATACTTCCCCCGGAACGTACGGGAATTGCGGGAACACCAAAGGTTTCCGTATACGCCATATTCGCGGCTTTGTAGCCAATACTGTCTGTTGGGGTCACATAACCTTGTCCGCCATGATGTGGTTTTACTTTAACGGTAACGCCAGCAGGGGCTAGACTTGTAAAATGTTTGGTAAAAAGTTCGGTGATTTGTTCCCAATCCTGATTTGGAACCAAACGCATCGAGATTTTAGCGAAAGCTTTACTTGCAATCACTGTTTTAGCACCTTCTCCAGTGTAGCCGCCCCAGATTCCGTTGACGTCCAAAGTAGGGCGAATGGAATTTCTTTCGTTCGTTACATAGCCTTTTTCGCCGTAAACGTCATTTAAGTCCAATGCTTTTTTGTAATTGTCTAAATTGAAAGGTGCTTTGGCCATTTCAGCTCTTTCTTCCAGCGATAATTCTGCTACATTATCGTAAAAACTAGGAATGGTAATGTGATTATTTTCATCATGAAGTGAAGCAATCATTTTGGCTAAAATATTGATTGGGTTGGCAACAGCACCACCGTATAATCCGGAATGTAAATCACGGTTTGGTCCCGTTACTTCGACTTCTACATAACTTAATCCACGTAATCCT
The DNA here is from genome assembly GCF_049896585.1 of Flavobacterium sp. DSR2-3-3. Taxonomy (NCBI): domain Bacteria; kingdom Pseudomonadati; phylum Bacteroidota; class Flavobacteriia; order Flavobacteriales; family Flavobacteriaceae; genus Flavobacterium; species Flavobacterium sp. DSR2-3-3. Next base: position 167,996 of record NZ_JAFCUP010000001.1, on the reverse strand, counting down.
GTTGTAATTGACGGTTGTTGATTAGAAATCATTCCGGTGTCCGAAATTAAAATCACGTCATTTTTTAGTTTTTCCTGATTGCGTTCTACAAACCAACTCAGGCTTTTGGAGCCAATTTCCTCTTCTCCTTCAATCATGAATTTTACATTACAGGGCAAAGTATTCGATTGAACCATATATTCCAATGCTTTAACGTGCATGTACATCTGGCCTTTATCATCGCAAGCGCCACGGGCAAAAATAGCGCCGTCAGGATGGATTTCGGTTTTCTTGATTACAGGCTCAAATGGAGGAGAAGTCCATAACTCCATAGGATCTGGTGGTTGAACATCATAATGTCCGTACACTAAAACGGTTGGCAGGGATTTATCTATTATTTTTTCACCGTAAACAATTGGGTATCCCGGTGTATCGCAAATTTCCACGAAATCACAGCCTGCTTTTTCTAAACTGGCTTTTACGGCATCAGCTGTTTCAAAAACATCGTGAGAATAAGCGGTGTCGGCACTTACGGAAGGGATTTTTAATAATTCGATTAACTCGTTGATAAAGCGATCTTTGTGTTCTTGAACGTATGCTTTTATATTTTCCATTATTTGAATTTATTTATAATTTCAAAAGTACAAAAAAGAGTATGAATAATTTTTGTGAAAATTGCTTTGAAAATTGGAAGTTAAGTGTATCTTTGCACTCAGAATTTCGCGGATATGGTGAAATTGGTAGACATGCCAGACTTAGGATCTGGTGCCGCAAGGCGTGTAGGTTCGAGTCCTATTATCCGCACAAAAAAAGCTTCTCAATCGAGAAGCTTTTTTTATACAAATAATTGAAAATTATTTGTTTTCTATCCAAGAATTAATTTTCTTTTCTAATAATGCTAAAGGCATTACTCCAGATTCCAATACTTTTTCATGGAATTTTTTAATATCAAATTTAGTTCCCATCTTGGATTCTGCTTTTTTGCGCAGCTCCATGATTTTTAATTGACCAATTTTATACGACAATGCTTGTCCCGGAATGGCCATATAACGCTCTATTTCCGGAATAATACTGGCTTCACTTTCGGCTTCGTTTGCTAATGAATATTTGATGGCTTGCTCTCTGGTCCAACCTTTGGAGTGTAATCCGGTGTCAACTACCAATCGAACCGCTCGGTGCATTTCATTGCCCAGCATCCCAAAATATTGATACGGATCTTGATACAATCCCAATTCTTTTCCTAAACTTTCTGTGTATAGAGCCCAACCTTCGCCATAAGCGCCAAACCAATTGAATTTTCTGAAGTCAGGAAGACTTTGATTTTCTTGTTGCAGGGATATTTGAAAATGATGACCCGGAATCGCTTCATGCAAAAATAAATCCTCATCGCCATACATATTATAATTTGCTACATCAGGAATTGGAACATAGAAAATACCGGGGCGCGTACCGTCAGCAGTTCCTTGGTTGTACTCCGCACTGGCTGTTTTTTCTCTAAAAGCTTCGGTTCTTCTAATTTCAAATTTCGTTTTGGGTTGCAATGCGAATAATTTATCAACATTTGGTTTAATCCGCGTGTAAATGCTTTGAAAGTTTGCGATAACTTCTTCTGGTTTTGTGAAAGGTTTTAGTTCTTTTTTGTTTCGAACCTCTTCAAAGAATTCCAATAAAGTGCCCTTGAAACCTACTTGTGTTTTTACCTTTTCCATTTCTGCATTCAATCTGGCTACTTCTTTTAATCCCAATTCATGAATTTGTTCGGGAGTCATTTCGGTTGTGGTCCATTGTTTTACATACGTGGCATATAAATCCTTTCCAAAAGGCAAACTTCCTATTCCGCTTGTAGATCTGGAGGCAGGAAGATATTCTTTAGTTAAGAAATCGGCCATTTTTTTATATTGTGGAATCAGTTTGGTATTGATTGTCGCAGTATATTTTGCTGTTAAATCTTCTTTGATGCCGTCAGGGAAAGAGGCAGGCATCAATTTTATAGCCGAGTAAAATAAATTGTCTTCCACATTTGGCGTCGCCATTTCTGCAAATTGTGGTATCAGTTTTACCGTTAACGATTTTGGTAATACAACACCTTTTGCAATTCCTTTTTTCATATACACCATCGCTGAATCTATCCAAACGGAATATTTGTCCATTCTTTTCAGGAAATTGGTATAATCTTTTTCAGTTTTAAAAGGTTGCGCACCAGTTCCTCCCGCAAATTGTCCCATCGTAAGGTGAGTTCCCCAAAATTGATGAACAGGAAGTAAATTTGTAGGTTGTTTCAATAAGTCTTTACCAATCTCAACTTCCCATTTAATAATTTCGTAACTGTTTTTTTCTTCTTCGGATAAATCGTCGACGGCAATGTTTTGCAATGCCGATTGGTATTTATTAAAGAAAGCTTCTTGCGATTTTCTGAAACTGTCCGTCATTTCAAATTGCAACTGATCGTTGTATTGGTTTTGACCACTTTGAGTCGCATCCAGCGGATTCATAGCATTTTTGTCGTCAAAGTAATTTTTTGTCAGACTGCTGAAGTCTTGTTTTTTTTCTTCCGATTTACAATTAACCAGCAATAATGAAGTGGCTACGGAAAGTAAAAGTGTGGTTATTTTTTTCATATGAATATTTGGTAATAGATTGAGCTAATTTATTGTTTTTTTTTCAATTTCAAATGTAAGAGTAATTTTTCGTTTGCAAAAATATCTTTGTTTGTCATAAAATTTAGTTAACGCGCTATCGTACCCCTTCTTTTTAATAGATTTCTGCTAAATTTACTATTCTAATTAATTACACCTAAATGAGAAAAAAATCCTTTTTCATTTTGTTAGTCATTGGGAATATGCTAACAATTGAAGCACAAGAGAAAAAAGAAAACACGACTATGAATCCATTTTTTCAAGCTTACGACACGCCATTTAATGTGCCGCCTTTCGACAAAATTAAAAATGAACATTTCAAACCGGCTATTTTAGAAGGAATCAGTTCGCATCAAGCTGAAATTAATGCAATTGCAAATAATACGCAGCCGACCACTTTTGAGAATACGATTCTTGCTATGGAAAATGCCGGGGAATTATTGTCAAATGTGAACACGGTTTTTTCTAATCTGAATTCGGCGAATACCAATAAAGAGATTCAGAATATTGCCAAAGAAATGGCGCCAAATCTTTCCGCGCACAGAGATAATATTTACCTGAACGAGAAATTATTCGCAAAAGTAAAAATGCTTTGGGACAAAAAAGAAACGCTAGGCTTAAATTTAGAACAAGCTAAAATTTTAGACAATGCGTACAAAGATTTCGTTCGTAGTGGTGCCAATTTATCAAATGCTGATAAAGAAATATTACGTAAAATAAACGGAGATCTTTCGTTAATCAGTTTGAAATACGGTCAGAACATTTTGGCGGAAACCAATTCGTACGAAATGGTTATTGATTCCAAAAAAGATTTAGCCGGATTGCCACAAGGATTAATTGATGCTGCTGCTGTTGATGCCAAAGCAAAAGGCAAAGAAGGAAAATGGGTTTTCACCCTTTCTAATTCCAGTGTGATGCCATTTCTTCAATACAGTTCTAATCGAGAATTGCGCAAGCAAATTTGGAATGCGTACCAAACCAGAGGCAATCAGGACAATGAATTTGATAATAAGAAGAATGCCGTTGAATTAGCAAATCTTCGTGGACAAAAAGCACGGTTGTTAGGCTATAAATCACATTCCAATTATGTCTTGGAAGAATCAATGGCTAAAACTCCGGAAAATGTAAATAAGCTTTTGAATGATTTGTGGAAACCAGCTTTGGAAATAGCAAAAACGGAAGCCGCGGATATTCAGAAAATGATGGCTAAAGAAGGCATAAAAGGTGCTGTGCAACCGTATGACTGGAGATATTACACAGAGAAAATTAGAAAAGAACGTTTTGATCTAGACGAAGAAGAGTTGAAACCGTATTTCAGTTTAGAGAATGTTAGAAAAGGCGTTTTTCAGGTAACCGAAAAATTATACGGAATACAATTCAAAGCGTTGACTAATGTTCCAAAATACCACGAAGACGCAACCGTTTGGGAAGTGACAGAAAAAGATGGTACGCATTTGGGTGTTTTATATATGGATTTTCATCCGCGTGAATCAAAACGTGGCGGTGCTTGGATGACCTCGTACAGAAGTCAGAAAACGGTTGATGGAAAACGTGTCGCTCCGGTAGTTTCTATCGTTTGTAATTTCACAAAACCATCAGCAAATGCTCCGGCACTTTTGACTTTTGATGAAGTAACGACTTTCTTTCACGAATTTGGACATTCTTTACACGGATTGTTGTCGAATGTGACCTATAAAAGTTTAGCGGGAACAAGTGTTCCGAGAGATTTTGTGGAACTTCCTTCTCAAATTATGGAGAATTGGGCAGCAGAACCGGAAGTGTTGAAAATGTATGCAAAGCATTATAAAACGGGCGAAGTAATTCCAGAAGCGCTTGTAAATAAATTAAAAAAAGCAGGTACTTTTGATCAAGGTTTTGCTACAACGGAATATTTGGCGGCTTCGTTATTGGATTTAGAATACCATTCTCAAATCAAAGACATCACCGTTGATGCAAATACTTTCGAAAAAGCAGCAATGACAAAAATTGGATTAATACAATCCATAATTCCAAGATACCGCAGTACATATTTCAGTCATATATTCTCTGGAGGCTATTCTTCCGGCTATTACAGCTACATTTGGTCAGGAGTTTTGGACACAGATGCTTTTGAAGCATTCAAGACAACTACTTTATTTAATCCTGAAAAAGCCAAATTATTCCGTGAGAATGTATTGGAAAGAGGTGGGACCGAAGATCCTATGGTTTTGTACAAACGTTTCCGTGGTGCTGAACCTAGTATTGAACCGCTGTTGAGAAAACGTGGTTTAAACAAAAAATCAGAACCGCTTAAAAAATTAAAAGGATAATTATAATTTTCTTTTAAAACGAAAACCCTACAACATAAATAATATGTTGTAGGGTTTTTTATTGTTCTTGAAAAAGGTATTATCCGTGATATACTCGGGAAGCAATAATTTTGTCTTCCCTTATGTCCAGTACTTCAGCCACCAGCAAATCCTCTTCTCCAGTAACCGTTCTTATATATTCCATAAAAACGCGGTCACCATTGGCAGTAACCGATTTTACTTTGTAATTCAAACTTGGCATCCGCTCAAAAGCATCTTTCCACCATTCCCGCAAGGCTTCCTTGCCAGTAACAAAACCGTTACTTTCCGGTTTGTACATTTTTAGTTTTGGACTAAAATGAACGGCATCTTCGTCATACAAAGACAATAGTTTTTCTAATTCTTTATTATTGAAAGTTTCAAACCATTTAAAAGCAATTGATTGTAATTTTTCAGGTGTCATATTGATGTTAGGTTGGATTTGTAATTAAAAAAATCCCATTTCGCTATGCAAAAGGGATTTCATTTTTATAATTTCAAAGAAATATTAAACGTTCTTCAAATTGATGATTTCTTGTTCAGTAAGCAACCTCCAGTTTCCTCTTGGTAAATTCTTTTTGGTCAAGCCAGCAAAAGCAACTCTGTCAATTCGCAATACATCATAACTAAAGTGTTCAAAAATATTACGAACCACTTTCACATTAGCGGATCGTAGTTGCAAACCAATTTCACTTTTCGCTTCACCATCGATGTAACTTACATCTTCCACAAAAACGCGGTGACCGTCAAGAGTCAAACCTTTGTTTATTTTTTCTAAATCCTCAAATTTCAAGTTTTTGTCTAATGACACTTGGTATATTTTTGATGATTTTTGACTTGGCAACGTAAACTTACGAATCATATCAGTGTCATTCGTAAACAATAGCAAACCTGTTGTATTCTTGTCCATCCTTCCAACTGCGCCAATTTTTGCGGTCGTAGAACCTTTCACCAGTTCCAATACATTACGATATTCCTGACCTTCGTCCATCGCAGTTGTAAAGTTTTTTGGTTTGTTCAGTAAGATATAAACTTTTTTCTCCGGCGTCAATGTAGCACCGTCAAAATTCACAACATCCCCCGGTTTTACCATGTATCCCATTTCGGTAACAGGAATTCCGTTTACTTTCACAGTCCCGGATTGAATATAAATATCAGCATCACGACGCGAGCACGCACCAGAATTGGCAATGTATTTATTCAAACGAATTTCGTCTTTTACTTTCGGTCTCTTTGGTGCTTGATTTGGTTTTTTCTCTACTTTATCAGTAGCGATATCGGCAACTTTAGTATTTACTTTAACTTTTTTCGGCCCTTGAGCGCGCTTCTGCATGGCAGGTTTTGGCTTATTTGAACTTGGTCTTGAGCTAGCTGCTCTTGGACCACTTTTCTTATTATTGCCTTCCTTGTTATTCATAATATTCCAATAATTTGTGCAAAGATACTATTTATATAGTTGACAATCAATAACAGCCAATTATAAAAACGCTAACTGCCTAGCTTATAAGCTAATTAATACGTTTTAGCTTCGTTTTTTGGAGCTATTTCCCGCTTTCCACTTTATCTTTCTTGTCCTGAAGTTGTTTCAGGATCCTGAAACAAGTTCAAGACAAGAAAGGATGCCGTTGCAAATGAAATTCACTGAACTCCGATGTGAATAAAAGCTATGTGAAGTAATCGGGGCTAAGCCAATGGGGGTATCTGTGAGCATTGAAGGTAATGGTTTTTTATCCTATTTATAATAGTAATAAATGGCCAAATTATACCATTAACAACCTTTTTCCGTGCCACAAAACACTCGGATTAATCAACACTATGCAAAAAACACCAGCTACAATTAGGAATTTTAAGGTGTTATGAAGCATTAAAAACTGTGGCTTCGCATTTGATTTCCATAAGTATAATAAGAAGAAAATTAGAATAATCAGACAAAAATAAAAATATACATCCATGTAACCCACATCGTAAATATCGATTAAAGCGTACACTGGAAGAATTGTCAGAATAGTCAAAAAGGTAATGATTTTTTTTGAAATTTTTTCTCCGTAAACAATAGGAATCGTTTTATAATCATTCGCTAAATCTCCTTTTAGGTTTTCTAAATCCTTTACCATTTCCCGAATCAACAATAGCAAAAACAAAAAAGCCGCATGAGAAAAAATGACGCCTAATTGTCTTTTATAATTTTCAATTTCTTCAAATGGAATCCGAGTGTAAAAATACAACAGGATTGCAAAAAAAGGCAAAACAGCCAGTAAAGCAGCAGTCAGGTTTCCTATTATTGGGTATTTTTTTATTTTGTGGGAATAAAACCAGATGAAAAATATATAGCCCGAAAAGAATAAAAATACGCGCCAGGAAACAAATAAAGCCATCAATGCCACAATAAAATTGAGCGTAAAATAGACATTTAGTTTAGTTTTTTGACTCACCAATCGATCCAGCATCGACTTGTTCGGCCGATTGATTAAATCCTTTTGACTGTCATAAAAGTTATTGATGATATATCCCGAAGCAATCGTAAGGGATGAAGCGAAAACCAGAATGAATAATTGGAAGTCAAGCAGGATGTCCAATGCTCTTTTTTCAGGAGCCAAAATAAATATGGCCGAAAGGTATTGGGCCAAAATAATGACGGGAATGTTATAGCCTCTAACCACAGAGAACAAACTTGCAATTTTCATTAGGAGAAGTTTGTGCTGCCTGCTTAACATTTAGATTTATTTAAGAATGTGCTCCCAATAATAAGGATGCTATTTTAGCTTTTCTCCTCCCTCTCCTTTGGAGAGGGTTGGGGAGAGGATGTTTAAAACTGATAAACGACCTCAAGTTTATAATCTTTTAGCGATGCTTTTGCTTTTTCTAAATCTTCGGTGAAACCTAAGATGTAACCGCCACCGCCAGAACCGCATAGTTTTAAATAGTAATCATTGCTGTCAATTCCTTGTTGCCAAATTCCGTGAAATTGTTCCGGAATCATTGGTTTGAAGTTATTCAAAACTACTTTTGATAATTTCTTGGTGTTCATGAACAATGATTTCATGTCTCCGCCAAGGAAATTTTCTACACAAGCATCTGTATATTTCACAAATTGATTTTTCAACATGGCACGGAAACCTTTGTCTTTCAAGTTTTCCATGAAAATATTCACCATTGGAGCCGTTTCACCTACAATTCCAGAATCTAATAAAAACACTGCGCCTTTTCCGTCAAAGCTTTGTGTTGGAATTCCGGTTGCTTCAATATTATCTTTAGAATTAATCAGAATCGGGATACTCAAATAACTGTTCAAAGGATCTAAACCAGAACTTTTCCCGTGGAAAAAACTCTCCATTTGAGAAAATATATTTTTTAACTGCAATAATTTTTCACGCGTTAAATTCTCCAGAACCGTAATTTTATTTTGTGCATATTTATCGTAAATGGCGGCTACAAGTGCGCCACTACTACCTACACCATAGCCTTGAGGAATACTGGAATCAAAATACATTCCGGTTTCCACATCGTTTTTCAACGTTGCTAAATCAAAAGTAACTAAATCGGATTGTTCATTTTGTAAGGTTTCTAAATACGTTACAAAACGTCTTAAGTTACCATTAGATTTAATGGCTTCTTCAGTTGGATTTTCATCTCTTTTAAGCGCGCCATTGTAAAAATTATATGGAATTGAAAGCCCTTTTGAGTCACGGATAATTCCGTATTCTCCAAAGAGTAATATTTTTGAATAAAATAAAGGTCCTTTCATATAGTATTGTAAATTAGCAATTTGGGGTTGATAATTAGGTATTTGTAAAGTGCTTTTTATAAATCAACTTGGTCGCCGCGATTTGCTTCTTGGATTCCCAGATCAATTTGTTCTTTTTGTTCGGGAGATAATTGTTTCCAAACATCTTTTTTCTCTGATTTGAAAATGTTTTTTACAGCCTCAATTATAACTTTGTCATTTGTTTTTAACAACATTTTTATCAATTCTAATTTCTCTGATTGAAGATCCATAATTTCAGCGCTTTAAAAAATAAAGATAGGAAAAAAATAAATCAAATCAACACAGCGCCATTTCCAATTTCGTCACAAATGTACTGACCATTTTGACAATAGCCAACTAATTCGTTCTTAATAAATTGTAAAACTTTTTCGGCTACATTTTCAGGGTATAAAACATGCACATTTGCGCCGGCATCCAGCGTGAAACAAACTGGAATTTTAGTTTTATTTCTAAATTTCCAAATCGCATTTATAATCTCCAACGTATTCGGTTTCATTAATATAAAATAAGGCATCGAAGTCATCATCATGGCATGTAAAGTTAAGGCTTCGCTCTCTACAATTTTGATGAATTCGTCCAGATTCCCACTTTCGAAAATTGAAATCAATTGGTCTAAATTTTCGTGCGCCTGTGCAAATCGCCTTTCGGCAAAAGGATGGTTGTGCATCAAATCATGTCCCACGGTACTTGAAACTTGTTTCTCACCTTTGTCAACTAGTAAAATAGTATCTTGAAAATTCTTGAAATTAGCATGTACCGCATTTGGAAATTCCACGCCAAATAAATCCGAACTTCCGGAGATATTTGCATGATTTCCCCACACTACAACTTGTCCTTTTACACTTCTGCAAGCGCTTCCTGAACCCAAACGTGCTAATAAAGACGCTTTCTGATAGAAATATTCATCGGTCATTTCAGGATTTAATACTTTTTCTAAACTCATCAAGTTCATCGCCAAAGCTGCCATTCCAGATGCTGATGAAGCAATTCCCGAACTGTGCGGAAAGGTATTTTCAGTGTCAATCGTAAAATGGTAGTCTTTCAAAAACGGCAAATAGATTTCGATTCGCTCTAGGAATTTTTGGATTTTTGGCTTGAAATCTTCTTTTGATTGTCCTTCAAAAAGTAAGTCAAAAGAAAAATCATCTTTTATGTTGAGCGCAGTTGAAGTATTTTTTTTGGCGAAAGCCAATTTCGTAATCGTTTTACAATTATTCAACGTAAAACTCACCGAAGGATTCGCAGGAATTTGATTGTCTTTTTTCCCCCAATATTTTACAAGGGCAATATTGCTGGGAGCGCTCCATTGAAAATTGCCTTCTTCAATCGAATGTGTATATTGTGATGGAATAAAATCGGTTGCTGAAATCATGAATGTATAAATTTATGCAAATATACTTTTTTTGCGTTATTTGTTTATTCGATTGGATAGTTAATCGTTAGAAAGATTTGAGTAATTTTGGCTCACATTAGAAAAATATAAAAATGAATAAAATTACCCGAATATTAGCTGTTGTTGTTACGTGTCTTGCGATTGGTTATTTCTCTGGAACAGTTACTCGTTCTGCCATTACGACGTGGTATCCAACCTTAATAAAACCAAGTTTTAATCCGCCCAACTGGATTTTTGCACCAGTTTGGAGTATGCTGTATGTGATGATGGGTGTTGCGGCTGGTTTAGTTTGGGACCGAATAGAAATAGAAAAAGAAGCCGTGAAAAAAGCGTTGATTTTCTTTGCGATACAATTAGCACTAAATGCATTGTGGTCGTATTTATTTTTTGGCTTACACAACCCGATGTTAGCTGGATTAGAAATTATTGTATTGTGGTTGATGATCTTTGAAACGTACATTCAATTTGCCAAAATCAATAAAATTGCGGGCTATTTATTTCTTCCATATTTGGCGTGGGTAAGTTTTGCCGCGGTGTTAAATGGAAGTATATGGTGGCTGAATAGAGGATAGTGTTCAGTCTTCAGTTTTACATTGATCAGTTTGCTGAGTAAAAAAAGTTGTATAATTTTTTAAAGCCTCATAACTTCTTAAATTCAATATTCTTGGTAGATAAAAAATCCATCAGCGATAAAATATTACTATTTTCTGTAAGTGTTTTCGATTTTGGGTCAGCATCACAAAATTGAAGAAAAAGGGCTATTTCTTCTGGTTTTAATTTTAAAGTTTCGATATAAAATTTTTGATCGCAGGTAGTTGTAGCCAATGCTTTAAATTCAATCTCAGTACCCTTTTTTTTAACTGCCTCTTTTTCCTTTAAGAATAGCTTTAGAATCATTTTGCCAATTCGAATCAGATCCATTCCGTTTTCAATACTACCATTGTATACGCCCGTTTTTAAACTTCTTGCTGACTTTTCTACAGCTAATTGGTCAATTTTTCCTTGTTCGTATGCTTTGTCAGTACTTAGTTTTATTGACGGCATTTTTGTAATTAATACTTCTTCTAATTCTTCCGGTTTAAGGATCAATGAAATTACAAGATTGTTTCTGCTAATGGTATTTTGATCCAAAACAATTTTTTTGATGTCATGATTTTTTGAGATAAAAATGAGTTCGTCGCCCGCTTTTACCAAAATAGAAAACTCCCCAGCTGAGTTTGTAATGCTGACTTTTTTAGAATTGAAATTAGCAACTTCAACTTTTTCTACAGGAAATTGTTCGTGTAAAACTTTGCCTTTAATTAATTTTTCAGTTTGTGAGAAACCAGATTGAAGTGTAAAAAAGAGTATGGAAACAAAAAAGTAGGTTTTATTCATTCGTAATATTTTGATTACAAACATATTTAAATAATTTCATCAAAATGAAAACAAAATGGTAAAATCTTGTTAATCAAAAACCAAAGTTCTCTTAATTAAAGTATTGTACTAGAAAGACTTCGCTCTAAACAGCACTCGCCACAGTAAATCCGCTTGTCCATGCATTCTGAAAATTAAATCCGCCTGTAATCGCGTCAATATTTACGATTTAGTCAGAAAAATAGGTGTTAGTAGTGTTTAAAAAATTACAAAATATTTCATTTCGTCAACCTCTGTCGACTTAATTTTATTCATGCATAATGACCCAATGCTGAAACTACAAAAACAGTTACGATATCTTCTTGAACTTCATATATTAGTCGGTCTTTTTTATTAATCCTTCTTGACCAAAAACCTCTTAATTCATATTTTAACTCTTCTGGTTTTCCTGCACCTGTGTACGGATGGTCTTTCAATTCATTAAGTATTCTTAAGATTTTTTTTATAGAAGCAACATCTCCAGATATTTTATGCTTTGATAAATCTTTTTCAGCCGTTTGTTTAATGATTACTTGATACTTTCCCATAATTCCTCTGCACTTTCCATGACTCTACCTTTTTCTTTGCTTGCTTTTTTAATTTTTTTTACAAACTCTTGATTATAGTGGCTTTTATCATCTTCCTCAATAAGCACAATTTCTTTTGAATTTTCAAAAAATACACGAGCCATTTCTAAAAAGGCTTTGCCTTTTTTAGTGTTTTCATTTATTTTTAATCTTATCGTAGTCATAACTTATTTTTTTACAAATTTACAAAAAACTTTCACTCAATAACTTAGACTTCCTTTTTGATTTTGAGTGATTTATAAAAATTTACTGCTTTAGAATTTTATCCAACAGCACTCGCTACAATAAACCCACTAGTCCACGCATTCTGAAAGTTGAATCCGCCTGTAATCGCATCAATATTTACGATTTCACCAGCAAAATACAGGTTTTCATGGAATTTGCTTTCCATGGTTTTGAAGTTGATTTCTTTTAAATCAATTCCGCCCGCAGTCACAAATTCTTCTTTGAACGTACTTTTTCCATTTACTTGAAAAGTGCCATTCGTTAATTGATTCGCAAGATTCTGCAATTGAATTTTAGACAAATCGGCCCATTTCGTCTCCGCTTCAATTCCTGAAGCGAGCACCAAACTTTCCCATAATCTATTGGTTAATTCGAAAGGAGATTTCTTTGAAACCGATTTTTTTGCGTGTTCTTGTTTTAAATCTTTTAGCTTTTTCTCTACATCCGTAGTATCTTCATCATTCAACCAATTTACAAAAATGGTAAACTGATAATTTTTATCATGCAAGATGCGGGCTCCCCAAGCGGAGAGTTTCAAAATAGCCGGTCCGCTCATTCCCCAATGGGTAATTAACAATGATCCTGTTGCGCTGAGTTTGGTGTCTTTTACTTTTACGGTTACTTGTGCCGCAACTCCGGGTAATTCTTTTATTCTGGAATCTTTGATATTAAAAGTGAAGAGGGAAGGAACCGGGCTGACAACAGCGTGTCCAAAAGTCTGTAGCATTTCCCATATTTTAGGATTGCTACCCGTAGCTAAAACGAGCTTTTCGGCTATGTAATTCTCGCTTTGGGTTTCTATTTTCCAAAAAGCGTCTTTCTTGAAAATTGATTGTACACTTTGTCCAGTAAGTACTGTAATTCCCAGTTTTTGTGTGGCTTTTAGGAAACAGTCAATAATTGTTTGTGAGGAATTCGAAACGGGAAACATGCGTCCGTCAGGTTCAATTTTTAATTCGACGCCATGTTTCTCAAACCATTCAATTGTATCACCAGAACCAAATTGATGAAAAGGACCTCGTAATTCTTTTTCGCCACGCGGATAGAATTTCACTAATTCATTCGGTTCAAAACAAGCGTGTGTTACGTTGCATCTTCCACCACCGGAAATGCGAACTTTTTGCAACACTTCAGCTCCGCGTTCTAAAATCGCGACTTTCAGTTTTGGGTTTTTCTCTACAATACTAATCGCTGTAAAAAATCCTGCTGCGCCGCCGCCTACAATTATTATATCAAAATTCTGGTTCATATTCTATTTGGGAAATCAGTGATGATTCCGTTTACGTTGAATGTTTTTATTTTTTTAATATCTTCTAATTCATTTATAGTCCAAGGGAAAACCTGCAAGTCTTTTTGTTGCATTTTCGCCGTGTTTTCTTGTGTCAATAAATGAAAATGCGGGTGAATGGATTTAGCCTGAATGAATTTGGCGAAAGCCAAAGCCAAGTCTAAATCGGTTTCCGTTAAAACGCCAATTGGAATTTTATCATTTAAAAATGCCACTTGTTGCAGCGCGTTCCAATCAAAACTGGAAACTAAAAAACGGTCGTAGTTCCATCCTTTTTTGGTAACGTATTTTTCAAGTAGCGAAACTACTTTTTCTGTAACTTCATAACTTTTGAGCTCAATATTGATAAAACAATCTTGGTTTACCAAATCAAAAACCGCTGCCAGCGTTGGAATTTCATGTGTTCCATTTATTCGAAAAGCTTTTAGTTCGCGCAAAGATAATGCATTTACAAAACCTTTTCCATTGGTCGTTCTGTCAATAGTTTCATCGTGAATAACGATTATCTCGCCATCAGCACTTAAATGCACGTCGAGTTCAATGCCGTCCACTTGCATGTCTAATGCTTTTTGGAACGAAACGAAGGTGTTCTCAGGTTCGTATCCTTTCCCGCCACGATGTGCAATTTTTAGCATTTTATTTTATTTTTTGGTAAAGATAAACATAAAAAAACGCCTTCATTTCTAAAGGCGTTTGGTTGAAATTATTTTGAAATTAACCTATTGGATATAATTCAATTTAATTGATTTTTTTAACCACATAGGAACATAGATCATAAATTTTGAAAGCCGTTGCAGTTTTTTAAAGAAAACCATAGCTATGTGAACCCAAGAATTGGGCCGTCCTACTCTTTTTCTATGTTTCTATGTGGTTAGTTTTTTTTTAATATTAATTGAAGTTTTATTAATTAAATTCGACGAGTTAAAATTATTTTTTCAATTCCAATAAAACGATGTCGAATTCAGAATCAATACTTACTTTTCCATTCGAAACAATTGCTTCTTTTCCGGAATAGGCATCTCTGACTTTAGTTCCATCTTTAAAAACAGAACCTACCGCAAGTTCTTTGGTACCAATCGCTAAATCCAATCCAACCACCACCGCATCTGAATAATTCTCTTTAGAGAATGTTCTGGAAAAAGTATAGGGTTGAGCCGAAATTTGCTTATGAATCCCTGCTCCAACGGCTGGATGATTTCTTCTGAACTGCCCTAATTTTTGCCAATGCAACAGCGTTTTTTGGGTTGCAGGATTTGATTTTATGGCTTCCCAATTCATGAACGAACGCAAGGTAGCATCGCCTTGTGTTCCGTCGATTATTAAGGAACGAGCGCTTTCATCCCCATAATACACTTGAGAAAGTCCGGGGCTCAGTAATAATTTGGTTCCGCTTTCTATAGTTTTGGTGCGATTTCCATCAAAAGGTCCGCCATCATCATGAGATGACAAATAATTCAAAACGCTATATCCTTTCAAGTCATTATTCAGCTTGTTTGAATATTTGGAGAATATAAATTCATAGTCTTTTTGCGCATCCCATTTAAATTCAAAATTGATCATGTTGTTGAAACCATTTTTGAAATAGTTTATCTTTTTGTCTCCAAAATCAAAATCTTGTCCTCCACTAATGCCATAATTGTACACTTCGGCAATCGTGTAAAAAGGGTTGTTGTCTAAAACCTTTGTTGGATTGTTTTTCTTCCAAGTTTTAAAAGCATAATCACATTGGATTTTAAAATCGGCCCAAACGGTTTCGTCTGTATGTTTTACGGTGTCGCCTCTGTACCCGTCAATTCCGTAATCTGCAATATAATCCGTTAACCATTTGATGATGTAATATTTTGGTGCTCTTGGATATCCCGTACGAGCGAAAAACGCGTTCAATTCTTTAATTTCCTGTTCGTAACGCCCTTCTTTTTTCCATTTTTCGATTAAAAAAGGAGGCAGCGCTACAGCTTGATTGCTTTCTGTTTTTATATCCGGAAGATTAGAAACCAATGTGCATGCGGTTGTGTTTTCAAACGATTTGTAATCACAATTGGGTCCTGTTCTCACCCAATCATTTGGCCAAACGGTATCTTCGGAGGTTACGGGACCGGTATGATTGATCACGCCATCAAGAATGATTCGGATTCCGTGCGCGTGTGCTTTTTGAACTAATGCAGCCAAATCTTCTTTTGTTCCAAAGTTGGGATCTAAGTTCGTCCAGTCTTTGGCCCAATATCCATGAAAGGCATAACTCAAACCCGTTCCTTCATCAACGGCATCGTGTATTTGCTCCACTATTGGTGTAAACCAAATAGCATTTATTCCTAATTTATCAAAATAACCTTCGTCAATTTTTTGAGAAATCCCTTTGATGTCGCCACCTTCAAAACCACGAAGTTTTCCTGTTGTTTTGGTTCTGTTGAAGTTTATGTCATTTGAAGCGTCACCATTATTAAAACGGTCGGTCATTAGAAAATAAACATTCGCACCTTCCCAAACGAAAGGTGTTTTGTTACTATCGGCAACCGTTTGTGTACTGGAGCAACTACTTATGATTGTCATGGTGAATAATAAAAGTGGGATTAAATATTTTTTCATTTTTTTAGCATTGAATGATTGATTTTTCTTGAAACCGATGAGAATTACAAGTTCATGTAAGTGAGTATAAATTACCTAATTGGTTCAAATTACTTTAGTTCTAAAATCAAAACCGATTTAGGTTCTATTGTAATTTTGTTTGTAACGTCAAAGGTAAGTTCAGAAATAACATCTTTTCCGGTTTTAAAATCTTTGATGTTTTCTCTAAAACGATTTGTGTTTACTGTTTTGGTTTCAGTACTATTGTTCATCAAAACCATAATTGTTTCATTTGTATTGTATCTGAAATAAACGTAAATGTTATTCTCCGGAATGTAATGTGTCATTTTCCCAAAATGTACCGCCGCTTTCGTTTTCCTCCAGTTAAATAATTTAGAAGTAAAATTAAAATAGTCATTCTGTCCCGAAGTTCTTCCTCCTTTGACGAAAGCATTGTTTTTATCGCCTTCCCAACCGCCGGGAAAATCTTTACGAATGTCCGCATCTCCTTTGTTTTTATCGCCAGCCATTCCTATCTCGCTTCCGTAATATAACTGTGGAATTCCACGCACGGTAGCCATAAGAGTCATTGCCATTTTGTATTTTCTAATGTCGTTTTCGTAGGTTTGATTGAAACGATTGGTGTCGTGATTTTCTACAAAAATCAACATATTATTGATATTTGGATACAGAAAATCATTTGTGAAATTGTCATACAATTTCACCATTCCTTTATCCCAAGTCCCTTCGTCTTCGTTAAAAACTTTGCTGGTTGCCTCATACAAGGTGAAATCCATTACACTTGGCAAATACGAGTTGTAATTTTGTATTTCAGCAATTTTACTGTCTTTTTGCCAATATGCCATTTGCGCTTGGCTTTGCATCCAAACTTCCCCTACAATATTAAAATTTGGGTATTCATCCGTAATGGATTTTGTCCATTTTGCGATTCCTTTTGGATCTGAATAATTGTAGGTGTCAACTCTGAAACCATCCAAATCAGCGTATTCAATCCACCAAATTGCATTTTGAATCAGGTACTTTAAAGTCAAAGGATTCTTCAAATTTAAATCGGGCATCGTTGGAACAAACCAACCGTCAATCGTTATTTTTTTGTCAATTTCAGATGCATTAATGTCATGGATAACGGTTCTTTTATGATTGGTTTGTGTAAAAGTATCAAATTGATTAATCCATTCTTTTGTAGGTAAATCTTTCATCATCCAATGTTCAATTCCCCAGTGATTCGTGACGTAATCCATCACCAGTTTCAGGTCTCTTTTGTGCATTTCAGAAGCCAACCGAACATAATCGTCATTTGTTCCATAACGCGGATCTATTTTATATACATCAGATTGACCGTACGTATGATATGAATAAGCAGCATCATTATCCTCATTAAGTGGCGTGGTCCATATCGTTGTAGCTCCCAACGATGCTATGTAATCCAAGTTTTTTATAATTCCTTCAATATCGCCACCGTGTCTTCCGCCCGGTAATTCTCTATTGTATTTTTCTTGGGTAGCATTTTCACTATCGTTGTTTCTGTTTCCATTGGCAAAACGATCCGGCATCAATAAATACATCATATCCGAAGAGTCAAAGCTTTTGCGTTGCGCGGAATTTGCTCTTCTTTGCTGCAAAGAATATTTTTGTGTAAACGTTTTTTTGTTGTTGTTTTTAAAAGTAAACACGAAATCAGAGGCCGAAACTTTTTTAGTATCAATGGTAATAAAAATGTAGTTGGGATTTTCCGTTCTTTCAACATTGGTTATTTTTATGCCGTTAGAAACCGTAACTTGGTATTGAGAAATGTCTTTACCGTAAAAAAGAATCTGCAGTTCTGGATTTTGCATTCCTGCATACCAAAAAGGCGGTTCAACTTTGTCGATTTGAGCGTGTAACGTTGCAGACATAAAAAAAAGGAATAAGGTTATTTTTTTTAGAAAACTCCTATTTTGGACAGGTAAAGAAATAATTTTATTCATAGTGAAATACATTAATTACATTAAATTTTAATGAGAATTATAAAAAAATCAGTGTTGTTTCATCGAATTATTTACGGGATAATTCCAATAAGAATTAGTGTCATATAAACAATCCCAATGTGCATTGGGATTGTATTTTACTTATGAAAATCTGGATCAAGTGACAGCATTAACGATACGTTTTAACAATCGTTTCTAAACGGTAGCTAGACTTTCTGGCGTTACCAAAACGGATTTTCCGTTTACTACGATTGCCAATTTGGTATCGCCAATAATTGAGAATGTAGTTTCCTTATGATTGATTGCTACTTTCAAAATTTGGTTTCTAAAATTAATTTTAAACGAATAGCCCTCCCATTCTTTTGGGATTTTTGGAGAAAAATGAAGTGTGTCGTCCTTAATTCTCATTCCACCAAAACCTTCTACAATACTCATCCAAGTTCCGGCCATAGATGTAATATGACAGCCTTCTTCCACTTCTTTGTTGTAATCATCAAGATCCAAACGCGAAGTTCTTAAATAGAATGTGTATGCCATATCCATTTTGTCTAACAGTGCCGCCTGAATTGAGTGTACACAAGGCGAAAGTGAACTTTCATGAACCGTAAAAGATTCGTAAAATTCAAAATTGTTTTTTAATTCTTCTTTCGAAAAATGATCTTCAAAGAAATAGAAGCATTGCAAAACATCGGCTTGTTTGATATACGGCGAACGCAAAATTCTATCCCAAGACCATTTTTGATTGATGGGTCTTTGGCTTTTATCCAAATCAGCTACGCAAACCAATTCTTTGTCCAAGAAACCGTCTTGTTGCAAGTACACATTATGTTCTTCCGAAAAAGGGAAGTACATATTATCCGAAACTTTTTTCCAAGACTGTAATTCGGAATCCGTGATTTTTACTTTTTCGGTAATTCTTTTGTGATCCGAAGGATATTCCAGTGACACTTTTTGAATTTGTTCGTACGTATATTCCAGACACCACTTGGCAATATAATTGGTGTAGAAATTATTGTTTACGTTGTTCTCGTATTCATTTGGACCGGTAACTCCAAGAATTACATATTGGTTCAAATTAGTTGAATAATTCGCTCTTTGATGCCAGAAACGTGCAATTGCAATTAATACTTCCAGTCCTTTTTCAGGAATGTAGCTGTAGTCGCCAGTGTATCTGTAAAAGTTATAAATGGCAAATGCGATGGCTCCGTTTCTATGAATTTCTTCAAAAGTAATTTCCCATTCGTTATGGCATTCCTCGCCGTTCATCGTTACCATTGGATATAAAGCAGCGCCATTAGTAAATCCTAATTTAGCGGCATTTTCAATGGCTTTGTCCAATTGATTGTAGCGGTACGTCAATAAGTTTCTGGCTACTTCCTGATCTTTGGTTGCCATGTAAAAAGGAATGCAATAGGCTTCGGTATCCCAATACGTAGATCCACCGTATTTTTCTCCGGTGAATCCTTTAGGGCCAATATTCAAACGGGAATCTTTTCCTAAATAGGTTTGGTTCAACTGAAAAATATTGAAACGAATTCCTTGTTGCGCTTTCACGTCACCGTCAATCGTAATATCTGACATTTCCCAAATTTTTGCCCAAGCATCAATTTGGTCCTGCAGCATTTTGTCATATCCTAATGCTAAAGCGGATTGAATTACTTTCTCAGCAGCGTTAACGGTATTTTCATGGTTTAAGGAAACTGTGTAACCACCAATTTTTTGGATCGATGATTTTTGGCCTTGCCCCACAATTAGATCATAACTGAATTGAATTTTATCAGCAGTTGCATCAATATTAGAAGGAGAAATAGCCGTTTTTTCACCATTATTCAAAATGCTGTTGTGCATGAATGTGGTTACTTTAAAATGTGTTTTAAATGTTTGTGCCGTTACAAATGCTTCATTTCCTGACTTTTTTACATCAAGTGGTTCCCAGAATTTTTCTTCCCAGTTAGCATCTTCATTTGTTACGCCAGCATCGATATATGGTTTGTAAACTATTTTTGAATCTTTGTTCAAAGGTGTGATTTCGTAATTAATCACGCCCACTTCATCTAAGTTTAAAGAAAGGAAGCGACGTACACTTACGGAAATTTCCGTTCCGTTTTTCAACGTAGCTTCAAAAGAGCGGTTGTACCAACCTTCTTTCATATTCAATTCACGGCGAAAATTATTGACTGCTGAACAATTGTTCAAATCCAGTTTTTCTCCGTTAACCTCAATGTCAATACCAATCCAATTTGGAGCATTTAAAACCTTGGCGAAATATTCCGGATATCCGTTTTTCCACCAACCCACTTTAGTCTTGTCAGGATAATAGATGCCAGCAATATAACTTCCCTGAAAGGTTTCTCCCGTATAGGTTTCTTCAAAATTAGCGCGCTGTCCCATAGCACCATTTCCAATGCTGAACAGACTTTCAGATGATTTCACACACTCGGCATCAAATCCTTCTTCGATGATAGACCAATTGTCTGGTTTTATATAATCTTGATTCATTCTTTTCTAATTTAAAAAATTCAATGATTAAAAAATTCAAAGATTGTAGTGGGTTGCATACAATCTGTTCCTTTTTTGCTTTTTTGAATCTTGTTTTTTTATTCTTTAATTAATTCTTCTATAAAGTGGGTATCGATAGCTGTAAAATCTTTAAAGATGTGTTTTGCTTCGTGCAAAGTGCGTGCATCACCTATTCCTATACTGGTCATATTGCCAATATTTGCCGCTTGAACTCCCGCCACTGAATCTTCAAATACTATTGAGTTTTCGGGAGTAGCATTCAGTAATTTAGCAGCCATCAGGAATACTTCCGGATCTGGTTTAGCATTAGTCACATCATTTCCATCTACAACCGCGTCAAAATACGAGAGTAGTCCTGTTTTTTCCAGAATGGGCCTAGCATTTTTACTGGCAGAACCTAATGCGATGTGTTGGTTGTTTTCCTTTAAAAATTTTAAAATTGGAAATACTCCCGGAAGAATTTCGCTTTCATCCATATCGACTAAATAGGATAAATAGTCTTCATTTTTTTGAACTAACCATCGGTCTTTATCTTCTTGTGAAGCTTCCACTTTTCCTAATTCTAATATAATATCCAAAGAGCGCACGCGGCTTACTCCTTTTAATAATTCATTATGTTCGTGTGTAAATTCGATATTTAATTCATTTGCGATTTTTTGCCACGCTAAATAATGGTATTTAGCCGTGTCAACAATCACTCCGTCCAGGTCGAATATAAATGCTTTTTTAGTCATTGATTGTAATTTTCGATTCATCATTAATTGTAAGTGCAATTATTCCGGCAAGAATCATTGAAAAGCCGCCTATTAGCAGCGCATAAATTGGTTCACTGTTAAAAAATTGAGAGACCAAAAACCCTAAAATCGAGGCGGCAACTAATTGTGGGATAACAATGAAAAAGTTAAAAACCCCCATATAATATCCCATTTTATTTGATGGCAACGCTCCGGAAAGCATCGCATAAGGAATAGATAAAATACTAGCCCAAGCAATTCCGATTCCAATCATTGGCAACCATTCCATATTAAAAGTGCTGGGATCTTTTATAAAATAAATAGAAATAAGTCCTAATCCTCCTAATGTTAATGCCAAGAAGTGAGTAAATTTTCTGCTGGTTATTTTTGCTAATAAGGGAAGCAAGAAAGCGGCTAGTGCGGCAATCAGATTGTAATTTGCAAACATTTCTCCAACCTGATTTGCACCCGTATTGTAGGCTGCTGAAGTAGTGTCTGTTGTGCCGTAAATATGTTGTGTAACGGCCAAAGTGGTATAAATCCACATTGAAAAAAGGGCGAACCAAGAGAAGAATTGAACCCAGGCCAATTGTTTCATGATTTTTGGCATGAACTGAAAATCATTCATAATGGTTACAAATCCATTTTCGGTATTATTTGCTTTTTGCATTAATCCCGAAATAATCATAGCTAGACCACGTAATGCGATTAAACCAAGTGCCAATACATATAAGTCTTTCTTTAATTCAAAATGGAAAATGGCAAAAGCAAATAGTATTCCGATAGCAAAGAAAATCAGTCCTTTGTTTAAGTGTGATTTGCCATTGTTTTGATACCATTCCGTAGAATAGTTTTCTTTTTCAAAGGTGTCTTTTTTATGGTTTTCAAATGCTGCCAGTTCTTCAGGAGAATATTCTTTGGATGTAATTACCGTCCATAGGACTGCAATTAGGAAAGCAACTCCACCAATATAAAAGGAGTATTTTACAGAATCAGGAATGATTCCCAGCGGAGCGGTATTTTCAACACCGAAATGTGTCAAAATTAACGGTAATTTCGAAGCAAAATAAGCGCCAATTCCTATAAAAAAACTTTGCATCGCAAATCCCATGGTGCGTTGCTTTTCTGGAAGGTTATCGCCTACAAAGGCACGAAACGGCTCCATGGAAACATTGATCGAGGCATCCATAATCCATAACATTCCTGCCGCAAACCATAAAACGGGTGAATTGGGCATGATGAATAAGGCTGCGGAAGCAAAAATAGCACCCGCTAAAAAATAAGGTTTTCTTCTACCTAATTTTGTCCAGGTTCTATCGCTGAAATAACCAATTATGGGTTGAATGATTAAACCTGTCATTGGCGCGGCAACCCACAAAATGGGAATGTCGTCAATGTCTGCGCCTAAAGTTTGAAATATACGGCTAACATTAGAATTTTGCAGCGCAAAACCCATTTGAATCCCCAGAAATCCAAAACTCATGTTCCAGATTTGCCAGAAACTTAATCTACGCTTTTCCATTATCGTAATTTAAAAAATTAAACGATAAGCGCTATGCTTATCAAAACTCATCTTATTTTCGAAGTAAAAGTTAAGGTTTGATGTCGTAAATATAAAAATATATTTTAAACTAACGTTTTTCGCAAACAAATAATAAGAAACATTTTTCACTACAAGGTTGTAGTGCTGAATCTAATACGGGATGGACTACTTAGATCAATTAGATTTTTAGTGTTCTTAGATTTTTTAGTCTACAAAATTGATAATTAGACTTGAAATAAATATTTTTAAAAGTCCGCAATCTCTTTATGAAATTTAAAAATTTAATTTGTAGACTCTCTTTCTATCAAATGCGTTTCAATAACTTCGGTTTTGTAGTTTTCATCTTCTTCATCTTCTTCAGATTCGAGTCGTTCAATTAGCATTTTTGCCGCTTTATTTCCCATTTTTATTCCGTTTTGACTTACTGTAGTAATTGTAGGTGTTGAATATTTTGAAATAATACCATCGGTAAAGGCAATAACAGCTAAATCTCTAGGGACATTGAGACCTACTTTGTTGGCGGTTTTAATTATTGTTACTGCGAACAATTCATTTACCGCAAAAACGGCGTCAATAGCTTTGTCTTCTAATAATTTTCCAATGGTAATTTCGCACGTATCAACATCTTCTATTTTGATTATTAGATTTTCATTGAAAGGAATATCATTATCCATTAGAGCTTTAATATAGCCGTCAGTACGGAGTTTGCCGACGCTCACGTAATCAACCGTAGTCACTAGTGCGATTTTTTTCCGTCCTTTATCAATTAAACTTTGAACCGCTTCATACGCTGCGGATTGATCGTCAATAATTACTTTGTCGCAAAGAATATCATTGGTAACACGATCAAACATCACTACAGGCATTCCTTGATTGATGACTTCAGTGATGTGGTGAAAATCGCCTCTGAATTGGGTTTCTTTGGAAAGAGACATAATGAAACCATCAATACTACCGTTA
The DNA here is from genome assembly GCF_049896585.1 of Flavobacterium sp. DSR2-3-3. Taxonomy (NCBI): domain Bacteria; kingdom Pseudomonadati; phylum Bacteroidota; class Flavobacteriia; order Flavobacteriales; family Flavobacteriaceae; genus Flavobacterium; species Flavobacterium sp. DSR2-3-3. The sequence continues at coordinate 144,090 of NZ_JAFCUP010000001.1, read as the reverse complement.
GCCAGCATTTCCATGTTAAGAACTTCTTTGTCAAAAGAATCGTCCGATAAGCAGATGATTACGCTGTATCCATTTTCATTGGCCACATGTTCTATTCCATTAATTACTGTAGAGAAGAAATGATGGACAATTTCAGGGATAATAATTCCTATGGTTTTTGTTTTGCGATTTTTTAGGCTCAACGCAATATTGTTCGGTTTGTAATTGTAGAATTTGGCAAACGCCTGTACTTTAAGTCTGGTTTCTTCACCAATCTCGAGGCTGTTTCTTAATGACTTGGAAACTGTGGAAATAGATACATCTAATTCTTTTGCAATTTGTTTAAGTGTGATTTTCCTTTTCATGGTAAGATGTGGTGAAAATTTTATTTCGTAATAAAGATAAAATTTAATTTTACAAATGGTAATTAAAGGAATAAAAATTTAAATAAATCAGAAAGTTTTCAACACTATTACGTTTTCGTAACTCAATTAAAAAGGGCTGTTGTCGGAGGTGACAAAATTTACATAAATTTAACATTCGAAGTAATGGTTAAGGTTGAGAATTCAATAAAAACTTAAATTAATTTAAACAAAAAGTATGAAAACAATTTATAAAAAGTTGTTAATGTTATTACTGCTACTCCCTTTTAGTATTCTGGCTCAGAATACTGTTGGTGGGACTGTTCTTGATAAAACATCAGGACAGCCTATTCCGGGTGTAAATGTAAATGTACAAGGTTCCGCTAATGGTGTTTCTACTGATTTTGATGGGAAATATCAGTTGTCCAATGTAAAAAGAGGCGACAAAATAGTTTTCTCATACATCGGTTACACGAATACTGTTGTGGATTATGTTGCTCAAAATTCATTAAATGTATCTTTACAAGAAGATGCAAATCAATTGCAAGAAGTGATAATTCAAGTAGGTTACGGTACTGTTAAGAAGAAAGATGCAACAGGAGCTGTAACGGTATTGACTACAAAAGATTTTAACAAAGGACCTGTAACGTCCGCGGATCAAATGATTCAAGGAAAAGTAGCAGGATTGCAGATCATCAATGGAGGCGGATCCCCAGGTGAAGGGGCAACTATTAGAATTAGAAGTGGATCTTCATTATCTGCTAACAACGATCCATTGTATGTAATTGACGGTGTGCCAGTCGCGGCTGGTGGAGTAGAAGGAAGTAGGAATCCATTGTCTACAATCAATCAAAATAACATTGAATCTATTTCAGTATTGAAAGACGCTTCGGCAACTGCAATTTATGGTTCTCGTGCTTCAAACGGGGTAATTATTATTACTACCAAAAAAGGAAAAGCGGGCGATTTACAAGTAAATTACAACGGAAATTTTCAGGTATCTGAAATCACGAACAAAGTGGATGCTTTATCGAGTATGCAATTCAGAGATTTTATAGCTGCAAATGGTAACGCGGCACAACAAGCTTTACTTGGTGCTGCAGATACCGATTGGCAAGATGAGATATACAGAACCGCTGTTGGTACAGATCATAACATTGCATTAAGCGGAGGTTCTGATAATGTAGTGTACAGAGCTTCTGTAGGATATACTAACTTGAATGGTATCTTGAAAAAAGATAATATGGAAAGAACGACGCTTGGTATTGGTGTTACAGGCAACTTTCTAGACAATCATTTAAAAATCGAATTGAATAACAATACCTCTCTTATTAATAGTGTTTACAGTAATCGTGATGCAATTGGTGCGGCTATTCGTTTTGACCCAACACAAGCAGTAAGAAATCCTGATGGCACCTTTTTTCAATGGTATACGTCTCCTACTGAAATCAACCAATTAGCGGGAACAAACCCATTGGCTATGATTGATCAAATCAATAGAACGGGTAATGCATACAGAAGTATTGGAAATATTCAAACTGAATATAAAATGCATTTTTTACCGGAATTGAAAGCTGTCGCTAATTTTGGGTACGATCAATTGAGGGGTACTTACAATGAGGTTACCGCGGCCGATTATCGTAATGGTTTGAAAGGCTCGGGATTTAATAATACTTTTGAAAAATCGCAATCGCGTTTTAATAAATTGATGGATTTGTTTTTAAATTATAACAAAAAAGTAGAATCTATCAATACTGTTTTTGATGTTACCGGAGGGTATTCTTATCAAGATTTTAGAGAGTCACTCTATGCTAAAAATTATAATTTCGAAAGTAAAAATATTACTGTCGATCCTAATTTTCCTTCACGTATCAACTTGCAATCGTTTTTTGCCAGAACAAACATCAGTATTGCGGATAAATATTTAGTGACATTGTCCTACAGACGAGATGGTACTTCGAGATTTACACCTGAATTCCGTTGGGCAAATTTCCCTGCTGTTGCTTTGGCTTGGAAATTAAATGAAGAAAACTTCTTAAAAGATATTGCTAGTATTTCTACCCTAAAACTTCGTGGCGGTTGGGGTATAACCGGACAACAAGATATTGGGGTAAGTTATCCCGCGATACCATTTTATTTAGCGTCTAATACAGCTGCTCAATACCAATTTGGAAATCAATTTTACACGACTTACAGACCAGAGCCCTACAATAGTAATTTGAAGTGGGAACAAACCACAACACTTAATGCAGGTTTAGATTTTGGATTTGTGAATAATAGGATTACTGGTAGTGTTGATTTGTACAAGAGAACTACAGAAGATTTATTGTTAAAAACACAAAATCCTTCGTTCTTCGGATTTTCTAATTTTGACAATTATAACATTGGGACTATAGAAAATAAAGGAATCGAAATTGCTGCGGAAGTAATTCCTGTTCGTTCAGAGGATTTTGAATGGAGAATCGGAGGAAATGTAACGTTCCAAAATTCTGAAATTACGAAGTTAACCACTGCCTTACCTAACACTCCAGGCCTTAATGTAGGAGGTTATGAAGGAGCAACGGGAAATTTTATTCAAAACCATCAAGTAGGGTATGCGCCAAGTTCCTTTTATGTATATGAACAAGCTTATGATGCAAACGGTAAACCATTAGACGATATTTATATCGACAGAAACAAAGATGGGATTATAACTGAACAAGATAAATACCGTTTTCACAAACCCGCAGCCGATGTTTTTTATGGCTTTAATACTAGCGTAACCTACAAGAATTTTGATTTGGGAATGAACTGGAGAGGATCTTGGGGTAATTACAATTACAACAATGTAGATTCTAGTAAAGGTTCCTTTAATAATATTTTAATTAGAGATACAGATTTGGCGAATGGTGTTGCCAATGTTTTAGAGACCAATTTTAAATCGACGGATACCAAAAGATTTGAATCCGATTATTACATTCAAGATGCTTCGTTTATTAGATTAGACAACGTAAGTGTTGGCTATACTTTTAATCAAAAAGCAAATGCTACTTCGTTAGTTAAACTAACATTAGCAGCTCAAAATGTTTTAATAATTACTAAATATGAAGGGTTAGATCCAGAAACATCTAGTGGTATAGATGGAAATTTATATCCAAGACCTATTACCTTTACGTTAGGTTTAAACGTTAATTTCTAATACAAATAACAAGAAAAATGAAAAAGACACAAATAAAATTATTGGGTATTTCTTTGTTACTGTTGGTAATGATATTTCCATCCTGTACAGATGATTTGAACCAAGCTCCAGAGAGTGCCAATGCCATTCCGGGAGAGCAGTTTTTTAGCACCCCAGAGTCGTACAAACAAAATCTAGCTAAATTATATGCAGGATTTGCCACTTCTGGTCAAACCGCAGCCGGATCTCCAGATATCTCCGGAATTGATGAAGGAGAAAGTCAATATATAAGAGGATTTTGGTTAATGCAAGAATTGACTACTGATGAAGCAGTTATTGGATGGAATGATGGAACTATTAAAGATCTTCATTCTCAAACATGGACTTCTTTGGACCGTTTTATCACAGCTACTTTTGCACGGTTCTCTTTTCAAATTGTAAACTGTAATGAGTTTTTAAGACAAACGACAGATGAAAAATTAGCCTCCAGAGGTCTTGACGCTGCTTTGATAGCGGAGATCAAAACCTACAGAGCTGAGGCTCGTTTCTTAAGAGCATTGACGTATTGGCACTTAATCGATATGTTTGGTGGTGGATCTTTAGTCACTGAAAATTCTCCAAGCACATTCTTTTACCCGGAATATGCTACAAGAGCAGAATTGTACAAATTTGTCGATGAGGAATTAACAGCAATTTCTAGTGAATTGAAAGCACCAAAAGCAAATGAAGCGTATCGTGTAGATCAAGCTGCGGCTTGGATGCTACAGGCTAAATTGTACATGAATGCTAAGGTATATATTGGAACGGATAATTACGCAGGTGCAGTTCCATTAATCACTAAAGTGATTGGATCAGGATATGCTTTGCATACCAATTACAACCAATTGTTTTTTGCTGACAATGACAAGAACGGTGCTCAAAACGAATTCATATTTGCTATAGGTTTTGATGGTATTCACACCCAAACATATGGAGGAACAACTTTCTTAACACATGCTCCGGTAGGAGGAAGTATGAATGCAAGTGAATTTGGAATTAATGGTGGATGGGCTGGAATCAGAACTACTGCTGCCTTTGTCGATAAATTTGCACCCAATACAACAGATACTCGTGGGAAGTTTTACACCAACGGGCAAACGAAAGAAATCAAAAACATCGGATCTTTTACCGATGGATATGCAATTCAGAAATTTAGAAATGTTGATGTGAATGGGAAACAAGGCTCAGATAAAGCAGGGAATTTCTCTGACTCTGATTTTCCAATTTTCCGTTTAGCGGATGCTTACTTAATGTATGCTGAATGTGCTGTTAGAGGAGCGGGCGGAACATTGCCAACTGCCGCAACGTATGTGAACGCATTGCGTACGAGAGCGAAAGGACCTACGGTTACTCAAGGGGATTTAACCTTAAATTTTATTCTTGATGAAAGAGCTAGAGAGTTGCACTGGGAAGGACAAAGAAGAACGGATTTAATTCGTTTTGGTAAATTTTCTGGCGGAAGCTACTTATGGCCTTTCAAAGGTGGATCTGCCGGTGGATCTCCAACGCAAGCGTTTAGAGATTTGTTTCCAATTCCTGCTACAGCGTTAGCATCAAATAATAAATTACGACAAAACCCAGGATATTAAATAATTTAAAAAATTAATAAAAATGAAAAATATAACTAAATCAATAATTGCTTTATTTGCCGTAGTTGCTTTGTCTTGTAGCGTTGAAGATGTTCAGGACAGACCTGTTATCGAAGGAATAGATTCTCCAATGTTGACTGCTCCAACCGCTGGTGCTGGATATGTGTTAAAACCAGAAAACGCCACTGCACAAGCAGAACGTTTTACCTGGAAGTCGGCTAATTTTGGCGGAGCCGTTCAAGTAAATTATGTAGTTGAAATGGATAAAAAAGGAAATGAATTTAAAACTCCTAAAGAAATAGGAAGTGCATTGCCTTCGGAAAATCAAGTTTCTGTTTCTGTAGAGTCTATGAACGGAGCTGCACTGGTATTAAAAGCGACTCCTTTTTCTCCAATTGAATTTGAAGTGAGAGTAAAAGCAACTGCTGGAACTTTACCTGCCATGTATTCTAGTGTAATAGGGATTGTTGTTACAGCTTATACCACAGAAAATCCTAAATTATGGGTTCCTGGTGGTTATGCTGCTGCTTCAGGATATCCTAAAGATTGGGATCCCGCTACATCTCCACAACTTTCTGCTTCAGGATTTGGTAAAGTAGATTTTGAAGGATATATTAATTTTAATAATGCAAACGCCGAATATAAATTTACAAGCTTTCCAGAATGGAAAGGTGAGTATGGTGCTGGAGCAACTCCGGGAACTTTAGATCCGAAGGGAGCTAATTTTAAAATTTTAACTGCTGGTTATTATCAAATTGTAGTTGACACGGAGAAATTAACATACAAAGCTACAGCAACTGTCTGGGGAATCATCGGAGATGGAACTCCTGGAGGATGGGATAATAGTACTGCTATGACTTACAACAAAACTACTAAAGTATGGACTCTTACTGCTAATCTTACTCAAAAAGAGATGAAATTTAGAGCAAACAATGCTTGGGACATAAATTATGGTGATAAAGGTGCTGATGGAATTTTAGAATTGAATAGCGATAACATCAAAGTTCCTTCTGCTGGAAATTACACCATTACCTTAGATTTAAGTTCACCTAGAAATTACAAATATTCGCTTACAAAAAATTAGTATTTTTTTACTGTTAGAAGGGCTATCTTATGGATAGCCCTTTTTTTATAAAACCAAATAGCTATGAAAAAAACTATACTTTTATTATTAATATTCTGGTCATTAGTCTCTTCGGCCCAGCAACAAACCGTAACCAGCACTGTAAGTCCTAACCCTTTTGAAGAAACAACATCGATTACGATAACTATTAGCGGAAGTTCTGTAGACGAAGCTGCTTGGGGAATTTCTGATCATTCTTTGTATCTCTGGGCTTGGTCTTATGATACGAATGATGCAAACAGCTTAGATTGCCCTGCAAATGGTTCATGGACAGCGTCTAATGAAGCTAATAAGTTAGTTTACACCGCAGGTGCAGATATCTATAGAATTACGTTTACCCCAAATGCTTTTTATAATAGAACTGGAATCGGTAGAATTGGTTTTCTAATTAAAGCAAAGGATGGAACGGGAGATAAAAAATCCCAAGACAATTTTGTTGAAGTTGGAGCATATCAAGTTAACCTTACAGCACCTGCGGAAAATAGCGCAACTATAATTGCTTCAGGTGGAAGTTTAAGTATTGCTGCTAACAATACGGGTGGAAATGCGAGCTATGTATTGAAAGCAAACGGAAATAATATAAATACCAATACAAGTACATCCAATTATAGTTATAACCATACAAATATTACCGGGAATCAAAATTACGAATTGCAGGTGACTCAGGGAACAACTGTAATTACTAAAAAATTCAATGCAATTGTTAATCCGGGTACTATCAATGAATCGATGTCTGCTGGATTATTGGACGGAATCAATTACAATACAGCTGATGCGACAAAAGCAACTTTAGTGCTGGATGCGCCGTTCAAAGATTTTGTATATGTATCAGGGAGTTTCAACAACTATCAACCTACAGGTTCTTTTGCGATGAAAAAGGACCCTGCCTCAGGCAAGTTTTGGTTAGAATTAAATGGATTGGTTTCCGGAGCTAATTACACGTATCAGTATTGGGTAGTTGATGCAACGCCTATTGCAGGCACGCCTTCTTTAGTAAAAACTGCCGATCCGTATTCCACATTGGTTTTGTCTCCTTTTGATGATCCGGGAATTTCATCTGTAAATTATCCTAATCTCCCAGTGTATCCTGCAGGTCAGGAACGTGAAGTTACGGTATTACAAACTGGGCAAACGGCTTACGTTTGGAGCGTGGCAACGACTAATTTTATTAAACCGGCTAAAGAAAAACTGGTAGTTTATGAACTGCTCGTGCGTGATTTTGATGCTAACAGAAGTTATCAGGACTTAATTAATAAAATTGACTATTTTAAAAATTTAAAAATAAATGCGATTGAGTTGATGCCAGTAATGGAGTTTGAAGGTAATGAAAGTTGGGGATACAATACCTCTTTTCACATGGCTTTAGACAAATTTTATGGTACTTCTGACAAGTTAAAAGAGTTTATTGATTTGTGCCATCAAAACGGAATAGCCGTTATTCTTGATGTTGCGTTGAATCATGCTTTTGGAAGAAATCCAATGATACGTATGTGGATGAATGATGCTGACGGCGATGGTTGGGGTTCTCCTTCTGTTGAAAATCCGTATTTTAATACCGCAGCGATGCACAGTTATAGTGTAGGAGAGGATTTTAATCATCAACAAACCAGAACACAAAACTATGTGCAGCGTGTCATTAAACAATGGGTAGAGGAATATAAAATTGATGGTTTCCGTTGGGATTTAACCAAAGGTTTTACACAGAACTGTCCTTCAAACGTAGCCGGAGGACAAGAAGCCTGTACAGGAGTTAAACAACAGGACAGAGTGGATGTATTGCGAAAGTATGCCGATTATTCTTGGAGTTTAGATCCAAATCATTATGCTATTTTTGAACATTTAGGGAATGATGATGAAGAACAGCTTTGGGCTAATTACAGACTCAATGAAACACCAAGCAAAGGAATTATGATGTGGGGAATAATGACCAGTCAATACAATGAATTGTCTATGGGTTACACCGCAAATATTTCTCGCATGAATAGTTCTAGCAGAGGTTTTGCCGCTCACAGGCTGCTGGGTTATGCCGAAAGTCATGATGAAGAACGACTGATGTATAAAAATTTGCAATTTGGGAATACTTCTAATCCTGCGCATAACGTAAAAACATTAAATGTTGCGTTATCTCGAATGTCAGCGGTTGGAGCTGTTTCTTTATTGGTTCCAGGACCAAAGATGATCTGGCATTTTGGCGAATTAGGTTGGGAAAATTCTATTTTTGCCTGTAATAATGGAACGGTAAACACTTCGTCAGATGCAACAGCGGGCGATTGTAAATTAGATACCAAACAACAACCACAATGGGTCAATAATTGGCTTGGAGACACCAATAGAAGTAAAATTTACAACGATTGGTCCAAAATGATTACGATGAAATCTGTAGAGCCAGTTTTTTTAGGAACTGCAACCATCGCCAATTCAAGTTCATTATATCCAAATATCCAAATTACCAATAGTGCTTTGGCGTCAAGCCAACTCAAAGATGTTTTGATAATAGCCAATTTCAATGTGACTACTCAAAATGTAGCTACTGGATTTCCATATACAGGTACTTGGTATAATTTGATGGATAATACAACGATTACCGTTAATAATGTAAATGATCCAATAACAATTGCTGCAGGCGATTACCGTATCTACGGTAACAAAACAGCTTCTTTGGCAATAGCAGATTTCGAAAAGTCACCAACGATTGTTTTGTATCCAAATCCTGCATCTAATTATTTTACGTTGAATGAAACGATGTCTAAAGTGCAGATTTTTTCAATCACAGGACAATTAATAAAAAGTTTTGATTCAAATCAATCTGCAGGCTATCAATTTTCGGTTAATGATTTGAACCAAGGTCTTTACATTGTGAAAACATTTGATGAAAATAATGGAATGAAGGTATTGAAACTGTTGAAAAATTAAGAATACGTTGAATTAGTGAAAAAACGGCTGTCCCTAAAAAGACAGCCGTTTTTGTATAAAAAAAACTGCTCCGGAAATGAAGCAGTTTTCAACAACAAACTAAAACTAAAAACTAAATTTTACCTTCTTTGATTTCATCTACAATTTCAGGATTCAACAATGTTGACGTATCGCCAAAATTAGAATAATCACCTTCAGCAATCTTACGCAGAATCCTACGCATGATTTTTCCGGAACGGGTTTTTGGTAAACCGGAAACAAACTGGATTTTATCGAGTTTTGCAATTGGTCCAATATGATCAGATATGTGTTGGTTGATCTCTTTACTTAAGTTTTCTCTATCGCGATATTCTCCGGTTTCTTTTAAAATTACAAAACCGTACAACGCATTTCCTTTGATATCATGCGGGAAACCTACGATTGCTGATTCTGCAACTGCAGGATGCTCATTGATGGCATCTTCTATAGGTGCCGTTCCCAAATTGTGTCCGGAAACGATAACTACGTCGTCTACACGACCAGTAATTCTGTAATAACCAACTTCGTCACGCAAAGCGCCGTCGCCAGTGAAATATTTACCTGGAAAGGTAGAAAAATACGTTTCTTTATATCGTTGGTGATCGCCCCAAATGGTTCTTGCAATTCCCGGCCAAGGAAATTTAATACACAAACTTCCGGTTACCTGATTGCCTTCAATTTCGTTGCGTTTTTCATCCATCAAAACGGGTTGGATTCCTGGTAAAGGTAACGAAGCATACGTTGGTTTTGTAGGTGTTACAAAGGCAATTGGCGAAATCATAATTCCTCCGGTTTCTGTTTGCCACCATGTATCTACCACAGGACATTTTTTATCGCCTACGTGGTTGTTATACCAGTGCCAAGCTTCCTCGTTGATTGGTTCTCCTACTGATCCAATTACTTTCAAAGAGGTCAATTGGTACCTTTGCACGTATTCAATGCTTTCTTTTGCCAAGGCTCTAATGGCGGTTGGCGCCGTGTAAAACTGGGTAACTTTATGCTTTTCGATAGTTTGCCAAAAGCGACTGAAGTCAGGATAAGACGGAACGCCTTCGAAAATTACCGTCGTAGCTCCATTCAATAACGGCCCGTAAAGAATGTAAGAATGTCCGGTAATCCAGCCAATATCAGCGGTACACCAAAAAATATCATTGTCTTCATAATTAAAAACGTTCTTAAACGTATAGGCGGAATACACCATATAACCCGCCGTAGTGTGCACCATTCCTTTTGGTTTTCCTGTTGAACCAGAAGTGTAAAGGATGAATAGAGGATCTTCGGCATCCATAATTTCAGCGACATTATTATCCGAAGCTTGATCCAAAAGAGGCTGCAACCATTGGTCACGACCTTCTTTCATATTGATAGTTGAGTTGATTCTTTTGGCCACTAAAACGTTCTTTACACAAGGACAATTCGATAAGGCTTCATCTACGATACTTTTTAAATCGATGGTTTTGTTGCCACGATATCCACCATCAGAGGTGATGACCATTTTGCATTCGCTGTCATTGATTCTTGCTGCCACTGCCGAAGCGGAAAATCCCGCAAAAACAACCGAGTGAATGGCTCCAATTCTGGCGCAGGCCAAAGTAGTAATCGCTAATTCAGGAATCATGGGTAAGTAAATACAAACGCGATCTCCCTTTTGTATGCCTTGTTCTTTCAGCACGTTTGCCATTTTGCAAACACGTTCGTACAATTCATTGTAAGTGATGTGCAGCGCTTGTTCTGTTGGGTCATTTGGTTCAAAAATGATAGCTGTTTTATCTCCTTTTTTAGCAAGATGCCTGTCAATACAGTTCTTTACAATGTTTACCTTCGCATTGGTAAACCATTTTATCTCGGCTTCCGCCATGTTAAAATCAACTACTTTATCCCACTGCTGATACCAAGTAAAATTCTCAGCGGCTACTTTGTCCCAAAATTTTCTAGGCTCACGAACTGATTTTTTGTAATGTTTAAAGTACTCTTCTAAATTATTTATTTTATAGTAACTCATGATTTTGGTAAATTTTAAATATTATAAACGCCTATTTTATACTTTTTTAATGTTGCAATGATTTCTTCCACAATAGATTCGTCATCAATGGTGGACGGAATTTGGAATTCGGCACCATCTGTAATGCTGCGCATCAGTTTTCGAAGGATTTTCCCCGAACGTGTTTTTGGTAATCGCTGTACAATTACTACATTTCTTAACGAAGCAACAGCCCCAATTTGCTGACGAACAAGTTTAATAATTTCTTGTTCCAATTGATAATGTTCGATTTCATCTCCTGATTTGGTTACCACCAAAGCCAAAGGAATTTGGCCTTTTAACTCATCGTGAATCCCAATAACGGCGCATTCAGCAACGGAATGGTGAGAAGCAACAACTTCCTCCATTTCAGCTGTTGATAATCGATGTCCCGCTACATTTATGACATCATCCGTTCGTCCGGTTATGAAAATATAACCGTCTTCATCTTTGTAGCCGCCATCGCCAGACAAATAATAACCATCAAATTTGCTGAAATAACCGGCTTTGAAACGCGCTTCGTTTTCCCAAATTCCCAACATATTTCCCGGAGGTAATGGTAGTTTTACGACAACCAAACCTTCTTCATTTGCGTTTAATTCGTCACCGTTTTCATTAAAAATCCGAATATCATATCCGCAAACTGCTTTTGTGGCAGAACCGGATTTCACCGGCATTTTTTCAATACCAAGAGAATTAGCAATCATTGGCCAGCCTGATTCTGTTTGCCACCAATGGTCAATTACGGGAATAGGAATGTGTTGTTGATACCATTCCAGCGTAGCATTATCACAACGTTCTCCCGCCAAAAATTGATTTTTAAGAGGACTTAAATCATATTGTTTGATGAATTCTCCGTCAGGATCTTCTTTTTTTATAGCTCTGATGGCGGTTGGAGCCGTAAACATGGTACCCACTTTATGTTCTGAAATTATTCTCCAAAACGTACTCGCATCTGGAGTTTTTATCGGTTTACCTTCAAAAATTATGGTTGTATTTCGGTTTAATAGCGGTCCGTAAAGAATATAGCTGTGACCCACTGCCCAACCCATATCCGAAGCCGCCCAAAAAGTCTCATCTTCTTTTACATTGTAAATGTATTTCATCGAAAACTTTAAAGCCACCGCGTATCCACCCGTATCTCTTACAATTCCTTTTGGTTTTCCCGTAGTTCCGGATGTGTACAAAATATACAGCGGATGATTCGAATTCACAGGAACACAAGGCGTTTCTTCGGAACCATAAACCAAGGCATCATAATCTACATCATATTTCTTAAACGGAATTCGGGCGCCTAATTTTCTGTTGAAAACGATTACTTTTTTTGGTCGGTGTGAAGCAAGTTCAATTGCTTGATCGACCAAAGGTTTGTACGCAATTAAACGATCAACTTCAATTCCTGAAGAAGCGGTGATAATCGCTCTGGGTTTACAATCGTCAATTCTGATAGCCAATTCATTTGGTGCAAAACCTCCAAAAACAACCGAATGAATCACGCCAATTCTCGCACAAGCCAACATCGCAAATGCAGTTTGAGGAATCATTGGCATATAAATTATAGCGGTGTCGCCTTTTTTTAATCCCAACAATTGCATACCTCCTGCGAGTTTTGCCACTTCGGCTTTTACTTCTGAAAAAGTGTATTTTTTCACGGTTTGTGTCACCGGAGAATCGTAGATAAAAGCGACCTGATCTCCACAACCATCTTGAATGTGTTTATCTAACGCAAGGTAACAAATGTTCAATTCTCCATCTTTGTACCAAAGCGGATATCCATTTTCGTCTTTTGACAAAATCGTTTCCGGTTTGTTGTACCACTCAATTGCATCAGCCTGTTCTGCCCAGAATTTTTCTGGGTGCTCAATGCTGTCCTCATAAATTTCTTTGTATGTCATTGCGTTGAATTTGTTTCTTATTGCATTAATTCATGAACTTGATCGACCAGTTTTTTAACTGAAAAGGGCTTCACAACATATAAATTGGCGCCTAATGAAAGTCCTTTTTCAATATCTTTTTCCTTGTTTTTAGCCGAAAGGAAAATAACCTTGCAATGCCTCAGTCGTTCGTCTTTTTTTATTTGTTCCAATGTGGCAAAACCGTCCACCATGGGCATCATAACGTCCAGAATGATCACATCCGGCAGCTGTTTTTTTAAAATATCCAGTGCTTCCTGACCGTCACGCGCTATGAAAACTTCAAAATTGTTCTTTTTGAAAGTATATTCCAGTGACATTACAATGTTTGGTTCGTCATCTACAATTAAAATCTTTTTCATTTTTTTAACTATTTTCTGCTGTATTATAATTGGGTAATGTAAAGATGAAAGTGGCTCCTTCTTTAACATTATCTTCAGCCCAAATTTTACCTTTGTGATGTTCAATAATTTGCTTACAAATGGCTAAACCTAGTCCGCTTCCGATTGGTTTTTTTACGTTTTGATTTCGGGATTGATAGAATTTATCAAAAATAGCTTCAAAATCTTCCTTTTTAATTTCCTTGCCGTTGTTGTGTATTTTGACTTCAATATTGTGTTTGTTTTCATCAATGGAAATCACTATTTTCCCATCTGTTTCCGAGCAGAATTTTATAGCATTCGATACTAAATTATGAATGACCTGAATGATCCGTTCTTCATCATAAAAGGCTTTTATCTCTTTGGAGCTATCATTAAATTCAATATCGATATTTCTATTTTTTATTAATTGTTGGAGAGAATTTAATGTGTTTTTGATTGTTTTTGTAATGTTGTTTTTGGACAAATAAATCTTTTGTTTTCCGGTTTCAAATTTCTCTAAATCCAAAATTTTGTCAATTAGGCGGTTTAATCGATCCGACTCTGAAATGATGTTTTGCAAAAACTGCTTTCTCAACTCTTCGGGAATGTCGTTATCGTCATGAAGGATTTCGCTTGCGGCACGAATGGCGGTTATCGGCGTTCTCAATTCATGGGTAACCGTATCAAGAAATTCATCTTTTTGAATATCTTTATTTACTAATTCCTGATTCGCATTTTTGAGTTGTTCGGATATTTTTTTTAATTCATTTGAAGTGTCGGTCAACTTCTTGTTGATGATTATGTTTTCTTTGGATTCTTCCAAAATTCGCAACACTTCGGGCAAACTGATTTTGTCTTCTTTGACCACACTCGATATTAATATTTTGGCGGAAGCCGTACCAATGTGTCCCGTTAATAAATTCTCGGCAAATTTTATAAATCGGGCATCGGCAGTGGTAATATCTTTATCAATGTTGTATTTTAAATTGAAAATAGTCAATGCGCGCTTGGTTCTTTCTTCACCAAGAAATCGCTGCAATACTTTTTGAATATCGGAGATGTAGGCCGTTCCTTTCCAAACAAAAGCATTTTCATGATTGGTAATGTATTTGTCAATATCCACAAACATTTCGGCATAATTACGTTCTCTATAATTGCCTTTGAAACTCACGGAAATCGCAGAATAACTCAGAATGTTAATTAATAAACTCCAGAAAACGGCATGCGGTATGGGTTCTAAATAATCCAAACCAAAAAGTTGAAACGGCTTTAGCAATTCAATTCCCCAAGGTCCTTCCTGAATAAACAGGCTGGTTGATTTCGTGATTCCAATAGCGTACGGAATTAGCAACGTGTAAAAACAGGTCAAAAATCCAAGAATAATTCCGGTTACCGCACCATATTTAGAACCTCTTTTCCAGAATAGTGCACCAAAAAAGGAAGGAGCCAGTTGTGCTATAACGACAAAGGAAACTAGTCCTATGGAAACCAAAGAATAGTCCAAAATGAATATTCTATAGATGGCATACGCCAAAATGATAAGCGAAAAAATCCCTATTTTTCTGCTGTTTACAATTCGCTTGCTGTTTTTTTTCTGTGAAGAATTTTCCAAAGATCCTATGAAACCATACGGGATCAATAAGTTGTTGCTCAACATGGTAGCGAGTGCAATTGAAGATACAATAATCATCGAAATGGCTGCCGAAAATCCGCCCAGAAAAACCATCACTGTCAATACATTATTGTCGAAAAGCTGTGGAATCAATAAGGAGTAGGTGTCAGAATTATGGCCTTTTCCTTGAAAAAGAATATTGCCACCCCAAGCAATTGGGAAAACAAAAAGGTTGAAAAGTAGCAAGTACAACGGAAAAAGCCAAATCGCTGTTCGGATATGAGATTCTTTATTATTTTCAACAATTGCGGTGTGGAATTGTCTTGGCAAAAGGAAAATAGCAAACATGGATAGAATACAAAGAAAGAACCAGTTGATTCCATTTGTAATCCCGCCAATCGTATTTTTCTTGTCAAAATCTTTCAGGACAGCCGCTTTTTGATAAATATCATCAAAACCGTCAAAAACAAAATAGGTAACATAAATGCCTACTATTAAAAAGAAAACCAACTTCAAGATGGATTCCATAGCGACGGCGGTTACTATTCCGCGTCTTTTTTCGGAAGCGTCTACATATTTAGTACCATAATAAGAAGCAAATAAAGCCAGTGCCATGCAAACATAGGTTGTTGTGTCAGTGAAAATATTGGAGCTTGCCTGCGTTTTGGTAACAATATGAAAAGTGTCTGAAATTGATTTTAGCTGTAAAGAAATATAAGGTAGGATTCCAAAAATACAAATCATGGTTACTACTGCTCCCAGAAATCTGCTGTTTCCGTATCGTAAAGAAATAAAATCTGCAATGCTGGAAATTTTATTTACTCTCGAAATTCGGATAATTTTTTTGAGAATAATCATCCACGTTGGGATAATTAATATAGGGCCTAAATAAATGGGTAAATAACTCAAACCGGATTCTGCAGCAACACCAATACTTCCGTAATAGGTCCAGGCGGTACAATATACGGCTAGTGAAAAGGAATAAATGTAGGGATTATTTGTCCATTTAGAATGGCTTCTTTTTTCGGACCAATAGGCAATGTAAAAAAGAATTGACAAATAAAGCACCAGTATTAATAAGAGTCCAATACTATTCATAATATCTTTTTATAATTAAGTACGATATGGCGATTGAAAACAGCCAAGCCGAGAAGATATAAATATAGATAATTGGAAATCCAAAAAGAGGTTGCGAACTGTCAAATAACAGCAAGAGCGGCACGTTCAAAGCTAATAGCATTAGCATTGAAAGGATTACCAACTTTTGTTCATGTCTCTTTTTCATAAGAAAATGCAGTTTGCTTTGCAGCGGAATGTGCTTTCGTTTTTTAAAGATTCTGTATTCGAATCTGTGTTTTTTATTTAAAAAATAAACAATCTCTGCAAAAACATGCAGAGATTGTTTTTAAGGAGTGCATTTAATTAATCGTTTTTTTCATCGTAATCACCCATTAAGGCATAATAGCCAAAGGTGCCTAATCCTAAAACAATTAGTGGGGTAAGTATGAATAAGATGATAATCCCGAATACTAAATCCTCTTGTTTACCGGACATAAATTTGGGTAATCCGAAAGTGAAGATGCAAAAATAGGCTGCTGCAGCTGCTAATGCAATCCAAACTAATCCTAAAATTCTTTTTATTTGATTCATATGTTGATATTTATTGTTTTTTATCGGTCATATGTAATTCGCATATCATCATTGGTGTTTGCGACCCAATTACAGTAATGCTCATTTCATAGCTGTGTCTTTTAAATGTGTGCGTTTTTGTCTTTATTTTTAATGTAAACCATTCCAATTACAAAGCTGACAGCAGCTATAACAATTGGATACCAAAGTCCTTCAAGGTAGAATTCCGGATTCCCGCCTTCCTTTGCATTTATAACAAAATAGGTTGAAATTGCAGGAAGCAGTCCTCCAAAAATTCCATTTCCTACATGGTATGGCAACGACATAGATGTGTATCTAATTTTAACGGGGAACATTTCTACAAGGAAAGCCGCAATTGGGCCATACACCATTGTAACAAATATGACTTGTACAAACACTAAAAATATTAAAGCCCAATTGTCACTGGAGTTAATTTTAATCGTTGTTTTGGTTTCTATTTTTGGTTTTCCGTCCACAACTTTAACCGTGCCGTTTTCTAAAGATACAGTTTTTACTTCTACTAATGTTGTTCCATCTGCATACTCTTTGTTCGTGGTGTAAATAGAATCCATGGTTTGCTTCTTGTTCTCTTTCAGCTCAGCGAGTAGTTTTGTTTTTTCTACTATTTCCGTTTTATTGGCTATCGATGTAGTTTCGTACATGCTTTTATAAATAGGTCTATATAATACAATTGCTAGCAACATTCCGCCCATCATGATGTATTTTCGGCCTACTTTATCACTTAACCAACCAAAAAGGATGAAAAATGGAGTACCAAGCATTAATGCGATTCCTAACAAAGTATCTACCTGAGAAGAATCAATAGACATTACCGTTTTCATGAAATTCATGGCATAGAATTGACCGGTGTACCAAACGACCCCTTGTCCCATTGTTGCTCCAAATAAAGCCAACAATACAAATTTCAAGTTGTAACGATTTCCAAAACTCTCTTTCAATGGATTAGTACTGGTTTTTCCTTCTGCTTTTGCTTTAGCAAAAACAGGAGATTCATCCATATTTTTTCTAATTAAATACGAAACTCCAACCATGATGATCGATACCCAAAACGGAACTCTCCATCCCCATTCATCAAATTGCTCAGGCGTAAGGATGTTTCTTGTGGCTAGAATTACCATCAAGGAGATGAATAATCCAACTGTTGCAGTAGTCTGAATCCAAGAAGTCCAATATCCTCTTTGTCCTACGGGAGCATGCTCAGCCACGTAGGTTGCGGCTCCACCGTATTCACCACCCAAAGCGAGACCTTGAAGCAAACGAAGAATTAACACTAATAAAGGCGCCATGAATCCAATGGTTTCATAACTCGGGATACATCCAATCAGGAAGGTTGCACCACCCATTAATAATAAAGTAACCATGAACGTGTATTTTCTTCCAATTAAATCTCCTAATCTTCCGAAGAAAAGCGCTCCAAAAGGACGCACTACGAATCCCGCTGCGAATGTTGCCAAAGTCGATAAGAAGGCTGCTGTAGGATTATCTGAAGGGAAAAATTTTGTTGAAATTACAACGGCTAAACTTCCAAAGATGTAGAAATCATACCATTCGATCATTGTACCCATTGAGGACGCGGAAATGACTTTCCAAATTCCTTTTGTTGATTTAGTACTCATAAATTATATTTTATTAAAATTAGTTTATAGATAGATTTGTAGTTGTACTATGAATTCTCCTTTTGATCCTGAGATGTTAGATGGGGAAGTGTAAACGGGTCTTGCTGAATATTGTGCTGTAATTTTAGCGTGTTGCCCGTCCAAGAAAAAGTTAGTTCCAAGATCAAATTGGGTACTGGACTTGTCTAAAGCGTCAAAGTTTTTATAAGTAAAAGCTCCAAAAGGTTGTACGCGAACTTTTGGTTTCTCTGCTTTGCTTGGTAATAAAATTCCGGCTTGCGTGTACCAAATGTTTCCTGATCCAATGGTAGGTTGTGCATTTCCAGGGCCGGCCAATGCTCTGCTTCCTGTGAAGTTTGGGTCAACGGAACCAATATTCATAATAGCTACGTTACGCAAATAATTTGGTCCAAAATCATAATCATAGAAAACGCTATAGCCAGTTACAGCCATTTTGTTTTCTTTTTTCCCAACAGGTAAATCAAGAAAAACATCCGCTGCAAAAAGATTGATATTGTGTTTGCTGATGGTGTTATTTACCGAAGATTTGGTCGCGTCAGGAGCCGTGTAAAAACCAGCACCAATATTGAACACTTTTTTAGTTCCAAGGTAACTGCCCACTTTATAAGGGAGTACATTAGCTTCCTGATCTAAAAATTGATACTCGAAATAACCAGCTTTTGACCATTTTGTGTTTCCGCTGTTGTCAACTGCTACGGCATTATCTGCTGTTGTCACATTGGTAGGAACTAAGTTTGTGGCGAACGGTTTATTGTAACTCAATCGGTATTCTAATTTACCGTATTTTCCTTTGGCAAATAAACCCATTTGTCTGGCAAATTGATCGGAGTTTTCAATTAGTGGCCAGTTAAAAATAGGAGCGTCAATTGTTAGAAAATTTAATGTTGAGGCCATTGTGGCTCTTGATAATCCCATATAATAATGCAATCCACCACCCAGAGTCAAACTGAATTTTTTGTCTTTTTCAGGTAAAACTAATGCATATTCGTTCCAGGCATCGTGGAAAAATATTCCTGGTTTTTTTCCGGCGCCATACCCACCAGTTCCGGAAGATCCTGCGGCACCTCCATTTGTAAAAGTTTGATTGTTGATACCAAAGTGTGTCACGATCATGTATCTTTTGGATAATTGAGAGTAGGCAA
Source organism: Flavobacterium sp. DSR2-3-3 (assembly GCF_049896585.1). Taxonomy (NCBI): domain Bacteria; kingdom Pseudomonadati; phylum Bacteroidota; class Flavobacteriia; order Flavobacteriales; family Flavobacteriaceae; genus Flavobacterium; species Flavobacterium sp. DSR2-3-3. Next base: position 124,553 of record NZ_JAFCUP010000001.1, on the reverse strand, counting down.
GAAAACGCAGACGTCTGTTCCCAATGTCAGTTCCAGTTGTAGCCGCTTCATTTCCAATCATTGTTCCGGGGTTCATTTGGCCGGAACGAAACCATATTTGGTTCCATGCAATAAAACGCATGTATTTTGAACCATCTTCGTTCAAATTGAATTTCATTCCGCTACCGTAATCAACAGAGCCTTGTGAAAAACCTTCTAAAGACAATAACAATATTGCCGCTGTAAAAAACATTTTTTTCATAAATAAAATTTTGGTTATTAAATGGTTGGTTAATAAAGCGCCAAATTCTATTATTTTATTGTGAAAAAAAATTTAGATATATTTATGTGTAAAGTATATAGTTAATCTTTGAATCGCTCCCATTTAATGAGCATAAACTTATCACCAAGCTCCGTTATAATCATTCCAGCCCCGGACAATAGCTCTTTGTTTTTTATATATTCAATAAGTTCTAAATGGCTTAAAATCTTATAGGTAGGGTGGTAGTTGGCGTGTGATGGTTTTTTTATGTTAAAGGTTTTTACCCAGTTGCTTACCGTAACATGGGAAACCCCGATGATTCGTTCTATTTCACGAAAACTCAAACCCTCGAGATAGAGTTGCAATGCTTTGGTAACATAATAATCATCTATCTTTTTTCCAATTTTATTGACCGTAAAGAAGTAATTGCATTTTTTACATAAGTACCTTTGTTTACTATTGATTATGCCGCTTTTTATAATGTGATTGCTCTGGCATTTGGGGCAGGTTAAAATCTCCATATATATAAATTTTGCATAAATATAGTAATTTAGCAACTATTGTTATTTGAATTTCGCAAAAATATTAGAAAAAAAATACGAACCCTTTATTTTTGTTCAATTATTGGTGCGTTTTTAGTAAAGTAAAGTACTTTGTAGAAAACGTTTGATTTTCAGAATCCAAGGCGGTTTTGGTGAAATAATTCTTCAAAACAAATCAAAACGTGCGCTTTTTTTGAAATTAAAGAAAAGGTTTTGGGCTGCGGCGGTAGTTTAAAAACTGAAAATTCTCACCTATCTTTAATGTAAATTTTTGATTTGGGAAAATGTAGGGTATTTTAAAAAATGTGTCAGAGTGGACGAATTGCCGATGATTTTTTCGATAAAAATTCTGCTTTTCATTTCCTTTATAGATTTTTGTAGAAAAGTGGCTTCTTTTTTGTTCGTGCAATTAATGAGAATAACTACTTCCCAATCATTAGCATTTTTTGTAAATGAGTCTGAGTAAAGATGCTCATTGTGTTTTTATAATACTTTCATTACTGTTGTGCGTTTCTCCAATATATAATTTATTAACTGATTTTTAATAGAAAATATTAAGACGATGCATTTTCAAAAATAGATTAAAAAGAAAAAACCCGAATATTTCTATTCGGGTTTTGTGGTACCTCCAGGGATCGAACCAGGGACACATGGATTTTCAGTCCATTGCTCTACCATCTGAGCTAAGGTACCTCGCTATTATCTCACTTTGCTCTTATTTTAGTAGGAGTTCGATGAACTTGTTTGCGGGTGCAAATATAGAATGATTTTTAGTTTATCCAAAACATTTTTTAAAAAAAATCAATTCGTACCTTCGCAACATCAAAAACCAAATTATGATTTTAGTTATCGACGTTGGAAATACCCGAATTAAAGCAGCTGTCTTTGAGGATACTACCCTTTTTGAAATTTTTGTTTTTTCGAAAATAGAACTTCAAAAAAATATTCAAAATATTTTAAAAAATTTCAAAAAAATTACTGATATAGTTGTTTCGTCAGTTGGAGATGTCGAAAAACAGTCATTTTTAGAATATAGTAATGTTTTGAATGTGCATTTTCTGTCTCATGAAGATTCTTTTCCGTTCCATAACTCTTATGCGACTCCTAAAACTTTAGGGATTGACCGGATGGTTCTGGCTGCAGGAGCCACGCTTCGGTTTCCCAATCAGAATCGATTGGTTATTGATGCGGGAACCTGTGTTACCTATGATTTTATTGATGATAAAAATAATTATTTAGGCGGAGCGATTGCGCCAGGATTGCGATTGCGTTATGAATCGTTACACAATTTTACGGCGAAACTTCCTTTGTTGTCATTAGAAAGTCCAAGAGATCTAATAGGAACATCTACGTCTGAATCGATTCATTCGGGTGTGGTAAATGGTTTCGTTTATGAGATTGACGGTTTTATCGATGAATATAAAGCGAGATATTCAAATTTTATAATAATTTTAACGGGGGGCGACACAGATTTTTTGGCTATACGATTAAAAAATACCATATTTGCCAATTCAAATTTTCTGTTGGAAAGTTTGAACCAAACATTTCAATATAAAATCAAAAATGATTAAAAAAATTCTAATAAGCGCATGTTTGCTTTTATCATTAGTGTCTTTTGCACAGGAAGGAACAGCGTCTCCATATTCCTTCTACGGAATTGGAGATGTACGGTTTAGAGGAACACTTGAAAACCGTTCTATGGGAGAAATCGCTATCGAACAAGATAGTATTCATATGAACTTACAAAATCCGGCGAGTTTTGCACATTTAAAGTTGACTACCTTTACTTTGGGTGGTACATACGCAACTACAAAATTGAAAACCGATACTGAATCATCAAATGCGCGCAGATCAACCTTAGATTATCTTGGAATAGGTTTGCCATTAGGTAAATTTGGAGTTGGTTTTGGTTTGATTCCTTATTCTTCTGTTGGGTATAAAATTTCATCTGTGTCAGAAGATCCAGCACAAAACAACAGACGATTTAACGGATCAGGTGGTTTGAATAAAGCTTTTTTTGGTATAGGTTTTAAAATAGCTCCCAATTTTAGTATTGGTGCCGATGTGAATTATAATTTCGGAAAAATTGAGACTAATAATTTTGAGTATATTACTGATATTTCTATTGGTACACGAGAGTTAAATTCGGTAGATTTATCAGGAGTAAATTTTAATCTTGGGATGATGTACCAAACTAAAATTAACAAAAAAGTATCTTTTTTCAGTAGTTTGAATTACGCTTTAGAAAGCACATTAAAAGCTGAAAACACCAGAAATATAGCTACGGCACTTTACGGTTCAAATTTTGATTTGGTTATTGTTGACGTTCTTGGCGATGTAAAGACAGAAAAGAATTTGAAAATACCAAGTAAATATAATGCGCAGGCAGGTTTTGGCGAAACCAGAAAATGGTTGGTAGGTGTTGGATACACATTTCAAGAGGCTGGTTCGCTGAATAATAATTACAATTCACTTAATAATGTTACTTACGAGAAACATTCAAAATACAGTATTGGTGGTTATTATATTCCAAATTACAATTCATTTTCAAATTATGCCAAAAGAATTACTTATCGTGGTGGTTTCAGGTTTGAAAATACGGGCTTAGTAATTCATTCAGAGCCGATAGAAGATATGGCGCTAACGTTAGGAGTTGGATTGCCATTGACTGGAACATTCTCAAACGTAAATTTAGGTCTTGAATTTGGTAAAAGAGGAACAACTGCTGCAAAATTGGTCGAAGAAAACTATGCAAATGTAAGTGTGAGTTTTTCACTAAACGACAGATGGTTTGAAAAACGAAAATTCAACTAAAAAGAGATTTTTTACTAAAACTTCTTTGTAAGTCCAACGTATGACTTTATTCAAAAAATATTATCTTAAATGGATTGTCACAGTTTTTGCTGTGACACTCTTTTTTGGATGCGAAAGTAATTTTAAAGAAGTACAAAAAATTAACTTTTCTGAATTTGTTCCAAGTAGTGACGCGGACATGGTGAATCTGAAATACACGGATTCAGGACGGATAACCGCTATATTGGTTAGTACTAAAATGCTGGATTATGCCAGTGTCGAATTTCCTTTTACGGAATTTCCTAAAGGAATAGACGTTACTTTGTACGATAAAAAAGATAAAAAAACCTTTATTAAATCAAATTATGCCATTTCTTACAAAGGCACGAATATTATTGATTTACAGGGAAAAGTAAAAATATTCACCGAACAAGGTCAGACGCTGGAAACTGAGCAGTTATATTATGATCAAAAAAACGAGTGGTTTTTTACCGAAAGAAGGTTTAAATTTACGGACCCAAAAGGAATCTCTAACGGACAGGGAATTGATTTCAGTAAAGATTTTAAAGTGATTTATTCTCAAAAAATAACGGGCGAAGTAGAAACGAACGATTAAATACAATATTATGAATTATTTAAAATACACACAATACGTTTATCTTGTTTTTGGCGGCTATTTCATTTATGATGGTGTCACTAAATTGAATGATCCTGCATCAGGGAATTTTTGGCTGAGTTTCATGATAGCCGGATTGGCGATATTCATGTTTTTCTTTAGAAGAAAATTTGCCAAAAAATTTGAGGACCGTAATAAAAACTCTTAATTGATGGAAGTTAGTATTATCATATCGTGTCTAATACTAAGTGCTTTTTTTTCAGGAATGGAGATAGCCTTTGTCTCCTCCAATAAAATATATCTTGAAATCGAAAAAAAACAAGATAACTTTCTATCAAAAATACTTACAAAACTTACTGAAAAACCATCAAACTTCATTGTAGCCATGCTTATTGGAAACACTATAGCAATGGTGGTCTATGGTTTTTTTATGAGTCATGCGGTGATGAGATGGTTTCTAGCTTTGGGATATCATTTTTCAGATTGGGTGAATCTGCTGTTGCAAATTCTAATTTCGGCAGGAATTATTCTGATTACTGCAGAGTTTCTTCCTAAAGTTTTTTTTCAAATTTATGCAAATTCGTTTATTAAATTTTTTGCGGTTCCGGCTTATCTTTTCTATAAACTATTCTATTTTATTTCTACTTTTTTCATAGGAATTTCTGATTTCATATTGCGGAAATTCTTAAAAACGGAAGGCGATACTATTCAGTTATATTTTAGTAAAATAGAACTTGGCAATTATATTACGGAACAAATGAGTAGTGTGGAGGATAATGAATTAGTAGATTCTGAAATATTGATGTTTCAAAATGCATTGGAGTTTTCTGGTGTGAAAGCCAGGGATGTGATGAGTCCCCGTACCGAAATAATAGCGGTTGAGGTGTTTGATTCGATCGAAGAACTGAAGCAACTGTTCATTGATACGGGCTATTCCAAAATCGTGGTGTACCAAAAATCGCTTGACGATATTATTGGTTATGTACATTCCTTCGATTTATTCAAAAAACCAAGTAACATAAAGGAAATTGTGATTCCGGTTGAATTTGTTCCTGAAACGATATTCATAAAAGACGCTATGAATTTGCTGACCAAAAAGAGAAAAAGTGTAGCCGTTGTTTTGGATGAATATGGCGGAACGTCGGGGATCATTACAATTGAGGATATTGTGGAAGAACTTTTTGGTGAAATTGAAGACGAGCATGATTCCGATGAAGAGTTGATAGAAAAAGAGTTGGGCGAAGGTGTTTTTATTTTCTCGGCTCGCTTGGATGTGGAATATCTAAATCAAACCTATAAACTTCAGATTCCCGAAGGCGATTCTTACGGAACGCTTGGCGGTTTCATTGTCGATTTTACAAAAGAAATTCCTCAAAAAGGAGCTGTAATTACCATAAACTGTTATCATTTTGTCATTGAAGAAGCTACAAATAAGAAAATTGAATTGGTCAAAATGAGTGTGCAAGAGTGATTTTTATTATGAAAATAAAAATTCTTGCAAAATAAAACGCTACTACTATAATTATTAATTAGATAATTGTATTTTCGCAAACTGAATATATAAATTAACAACAATAAAATGGCAGTTTTACAAAAAATTAGACAACGTTCACTTCTTCTGATACTCGTTATCGGGTTTTGTTTATTAGCATTTATCATAGGTGATATATTCAACAGTGGTGGTTTCAGCAGTACATCAAAAGATGTAGGAAGCATCGATGGAAAAGATATTTCATTCGAGGATTTTAGAGTTAAAGTTAGTAATGTTGAAAAAGGTGGTCAAGGGATAACTTCAACTGAAGCAGCAAACAGAGTTTGGGAGCAAGAAGTTTCTATCGCTTTGTTGACGTCTGAATTTGAAAAATTAGGACTTAGAGTAGGGGAAAAACACTTATTGGAAGTTTTAAAATCAGATCAAAATATTGGTGGAAATCCATTGTTTTTGAATGCTGCAGGTGTTTTTGACGTTGCCAAATTCAAACAATATTTCAAATCTAATCCTGAACAAGCCCAATTTTTAAAAGATAGAGAGAAAGATGCGGATTTAAATGCCAAATATCAAATCTACAACACATTGATCAAAGCGGCAGTTTTTACAACTGAAAGCGAAGGTAAAATGAAATACGAGATGGAAGCAAACCAAGTAAACTTTGCTTACGTTGCCGGTTTATATTCAACCATAAAAGACAGTGAAGTAAAAATCTCTGATTCTGAGATTGTAGATTTCATGAAGAAAAATGAAAAGAAATATAAAGCAGACGAATCCCGTGAAGTAGAATATGTTTTGATTGAAGACAAAGCATCTGCAGCGGATGAAGCGGATGTGAAATCAAAAATTAATGCATTGTTATCTGGAAGTGTAGTGTACAACCAAGCTACAGGTAAAAACGATACTTTAGCAGGATTTAGAACTACTACGAACGCAATTGACTTCGTAAATTCAAATTCAGATGTTCCTTACGATTCAACATACATTGCAAAAAAAGATTTACCGGCTGTAGATGCTGATAAATTGTTTAACCTTGCTCCAGGTCAAGTTTATGGTCCATATATCTTTGGAAATTACTACTGTATTTCTAAATCAATGGGAATGAAGCCAGGTGTAAATGCTAAAGCAAGTCATATTTTAATTGGCTATGAAGGAACTCAGGTTCCTAATCAAAAAGAAAAAAGAACAAAAGAACAGGCAAAAGCAAAAGCAGAAAGTATTTTGGCGCAGGTAACTGCAAATCCAGATAGCTTTATGATGTTGGCTTTTACAGCTTCGGATGATTCGTCTGCACAACAAGGTGGTGATTTGGGTTATTTTGGTCCAAACCAAATGGTCAAGCCGTTCAATGATTTTGTTTTTAATAATGCGATTGGTAAAGTCGGTTTAGTTGAAACTGATTTCGGTTTTCATATTATTAAAATTACAGATAAGCAAGACGGAATTCGTTTGGCTACTGTGGCTCAAAAAGTAGAAGCTTCAGAAGCAACTTCTGATAAAATATTTACGCAGTCAACTAAGTTAGAAATGAATGCTGCTGATAAAGACTTTAATAAAGCTGCAAAAGATATGGGACTTAAAGTTGCTCCGGCTGTCTCTGTAAAAGGAATGGATGAGAACTTTGGAACATTAGGAAATCAAAGAACTATCGTGAGATGGGCTTTTGAAGACGGAGTTAAAGAAGGAGCTGTAAAAAGATTTGAAGTAGCTAATGTAGGTCACGTTATTGCCAAATTAAAGAGTATTGACAAATCTGGTTTAGTAGCCGTTTCAGTTGCGAGACCTTATGTAGAGTCAATCCTTAAAAACAAGAAAAAAGCAGCATTGATCAAAGCTAAAATGACTGGTTCTTCACTTGAAGCAATTGCAAAAGCAGTAGGAGGAACGGTACAACAAGCAACTGGTCTTACTATGGAAAATGCGATGTTGCCAAATGTTGGTCCAGAGCCAAAAGTAGTTGGAAATGCATTTGCATTAGCGGCTAACAAATTATCTGCTCCAATTGAAGGAAATACTGGAGTATATGTTGTTCAAAATAAAAGTACTTTAAAAGCGCCAGTATTGAAAAACCATGCGCCATACGTTGCTAAATTGAAAGCACAAAGTGCTTCAGATGCGAACAGAGTTGTTCCTGCCTTAAAAGCTAACGCTAAAATTGAAGATAACAGACAAGATTTTAATTACTAGTCAAAAAGTAATTAATGACAATAAAAATCCCGATACATGCTAAATGTATCGGGATTTTGTTTTTAATATAGTTTTTGTCTAAAGTTATGTATTTATAAAAACTAGGATAATATCATTTCATCATAAGGAATTACAGTATTGTATCCTTTTGAAATAAAATAGTCAATTGGATTTTCAATTGCAATTGCCATCACAAAATCACCTCCCCAAGCTCCCAGACTCTTTATCACACCATTAAAATCAGGAAACAAAGACTCTTTTATAGTTTGTGTTTCCAGAATAATGCTCATTTGTATTTCGTGCTTTTGTATTGCTGCAGCAAAAGATTGAATTGTAGTCGCATTCAAAACTTCAGAGGTTATCACGTCATTTATAGCAATCGTACTTGGCAGATTATTCTTTTTATTCATATTGTACGCTGCTATTGCGCTTTTGCTGCTTTGCTTTTTATTCAAATATATAAAGTAAATATTGTCTGTAAAATCCGGATTAAAGCGTACTTTTTCAACAATAGGATTACCTTTTTCCAAATGATATACAATAGGAGCGTCGTTTTGCGCGCAGGCAATATCGTAACCACTGCCTCCAAAACTGTTTTTAAGCAATGTAAAAGCATCGATTTGCAACCATTGGGCAATATTATTTATCAGAGTCGACGACGTTCCCAGACCCCAGCTTTTCGGAAAACCAAGTTCAGTGGTGATTGTGTAGCCGTTTGAATTTAAAATAAAATCCGGATTTAATTTGAATGCTTCATGCAAAATGGTCGTAAGTGTTGACTTTACGGAGTCATTTTCAGTTTGGACTTCCTTTACAATGTCAGAAAATAAAAGGGTGTCTTCAAACCAAATGCTGCCATCAAAATCATAACTTTTCCAGCTGATTTCGTTGTTTTTCCCATCTTCTATAACGAGATTTTGTCCCTTCTTTGTGGGTAATGCAAAGGCTTTTGCACCATCGAGAACCAGATATTCTCCTGTGATTAAAAGTTTTCCGTTACTGTAGAATGTTTTTTTCATTAGTCTTATTTTAATCCCTGTCAGGATTTTAAACCTTGACAGGGATGTCGGAAATCAATGTTATTTTCTTAAATTTTCAATAAAGGTTACTACGGCGCTATGCGAAACAGTATTTTTTTTGAAATATTTCTGGATTAAAATACGTTCTTCATCAGTGGCTTCAAACTGATTGATGATGTTGTTCAAATGCATTTTCATGTGTCCTTCCTGAATTCCTGTTGTAGTTAAGGAGCGTAAAGCGGCAAAATTTTGGGCTAAACCGGCTACAGCTACAAACTGCATTAATTCCTTGGCGGATGGTTTTTCTAGCATTTCAAGCGATAATTTTACCAATGGATGCAGCGAAGTCAATCCACCTACAGTTCCTAATGCTAAAGGGATTTCCAACCAAAAAGTAAAAATGCCATTTTCGATTTTGGCATGGGAAAGACTGGAGTATTTTCCGTTTCGGGAAGCATAGGCATGAATTCCTGCCTCAACGGCACGGAAATCATTTCCAGTTGCCAAAACTACGGCATCTACTCCGTTCATAATTCCTTTATTGTGCGTTACGGCGCGATACGGCTCGACTTCGGCGATTTGAACAGCTTGCACAAATTTCTCGGCAAATTCTTGAGGATTTAAAATGTGTTTTTCTTGCAAGTCTGTAATTGGGCAAGAAACTTCGGCTCTTACGATACAATTTGGAACGTAATTCGAAAGAATACTCATCACTACTTCAATGTCTTTCTCTGTTTCCGTGAATAAATCATAGTGGTGTGCTTCTTCTTTTAAGGTTTTGGAAAACTGTTCCAAACACGAATTGATAAAATTAGCGCCCATGCTGTCTTTGGTTTCAAAAGTGGCATGCAACTGAAAATAATTAGGCAATAAATCGGTTTTGTCTTTTAGAATAATATCTAAAATTCCGCCACCGCGTTTCTGCATATTTGTTGTAATCGATTCTGTTTCTGAGAAAAATTTGTTTTTGTTTTGGGCAAAAAATAAGTTCAGTTTAGTAACATCTCCTTTATAAATAAAATGAACCTGACCAATTTTTTCGGTGTTGATTACAGTTGTTTTAAACCCGCCACGAGTGGACCAAAATTTAGCAGCTTTTGCGGCAGCGGCAACCACAGAACTTTCCTCAATTGCCATGGGAATGGTGCTGTATTTTCCATTAATCAGGAAATTAGGAGCAACTCCCAGCGGAATGTAGAAATTGGTGATCGTATTTTCGATAAATTCATCGTGTAATTTCTGTATTTTTTGATCAGAATTCCAATAGTTCTTCAGCAAGGCGACGGCTTCTGTAGGTGTTGAAAAATATTGATTGGCAATCCATTTAATTTTTTCTTCTTTGGATAATTTAGAAAATCCGCTAATAGCCTTGTTCATTCTCAATTGATTATGGTGTAGATAGTTGCAAAGATACGGTTTTAGCCGTTTTATTTACAATCAAATTATATTCAGTGAAAGGTTATTTTTAATATTGTTTTTTACATTTAACATATAAAATGACCATTAATTGTAATTTTTTCACTAAAATTGACGGTTTTTATCTTTAAATAAATAGTATGTATTCAAAAAAAATTATAGCATTATTTTTATTCTTGTGTTTTACGGTTGTTGGCCAACAAAAAATCACAATTGATGAAATTTATAACGGCACATTTCGCGCTCAGGGAATGGATGAATTGCAATCGTTGAAGAACACAAATCAGTATACGGTTTTGAATGCTGACAGACAGTCCAGAAGCATGCAGATTGATTTGTATGATTTTGCGACATTAAAAAAAGTAGCTACACTTATAGATACAAAATCCCACAAGGATCTATCAAACGGGATTGACAGTTACACTTTTGACGCTGCGGAGAAAATGATTTTATTGGCTTGCAACACCAATCAAATCTTCCGTCACTCGTTTACTGCGGATTATTACTTGTATGATATTGCCAGTAAAAAATTAAAAAAGTTGTTTGATTTTCAGGTTCAGGAACCTTCTTTTTCACCTGATGGAAAAAAGATAGCGTACGCCAAAGAAAATAATCTGTATGTATATGATTTAGCTTCTAATAAATCAACTCCAATTACTACAGATGGAAAGAAAAACAGTATTATAAACGGTATTACGGATTGGGTTTACGAAGAAGAATTTGCTTTTGTGAAAGCTTTCGATTGGAGCGCAGACAGCAAAAAGGTGGCATACATTCGTTTTGACGAAAGTCAAGTTCCTGAATTTTCGATGTCAATGTTTGGAAAAGAGTTATATCCAACAATGCAAACGTTTAAATATCCAAAAGCCGGTGAGAAGAATGCGTTGGTTTCCTTACATATTTATGATGTAAATTCGAATGCGATAAAAAATATAAATCTGGGTAATTACAACGACTTTTATATTGCCAGATTAAAATGGACGAATGATGCGAATACATTGTCTGCGCAGGTATTGAATCGCCATCAAAATAATTTGGATTTGTTGTTTATCGACGGTAATTCAGGAGCTGCAAAAGTAGTTTTGAACGAAAAAGATAAAGCATATGTTGATGTTACGGATAACTTGACTTTTTTGAAAGACAACAGTTTTATTTGGACAAGCGAAAAAGATGGTTTCAATCATATTTATTTATATGATAAAAACGGAAAATTGAAAAATCAACTGACCAAAGGAAAATGGGAAGTGACTAATTATTATGGTTTAGACGAAAAGACGAATACTGTTTTTTATCAGTCGGTGGAGAATGGATCTATCAACAGAGACGTTTACAAAATAGGTCTTGACGGAAAAAACAAAGTGCGTTTATCTCAATATACAGGAACGAATTCGGCAACATTCAGCCCAAATTTTCAATACTATATCAACACGTTTTCAAGTGCGGCTCAACCAACGACATATACGTTGAACGATGCTAAATTTGGCAAACAAATACAAGTTATTGAAAATAATGAATCATTGGCTTCAAAACTAAAAAGCTATAATTTACCGGCGAAAGAGTTTTTTGTTTTGAAAACGGCAAAAGGGAATGAGTTAAATGCTTGGATGATTAAACCGAAAGATTTTGATCCGGCAAAAAAATATCCTGTTTTTATGTACCAATATTCTGGTCCGGGTTCACAACAAGTAAACAATGAGTGGAACAGCACCGATGATTACTGGTTCATGATGTTGTCACAACAAGGGTACATTGTTGCTTGTATTGACGGACGCGGAACTGGTTTTAAAGGAGCTGATTTCAAAAAAGTGACTCAATTGCAATTAGGAAAATACGAAGTGGAAGACCAAATTGACGCTGCTAAAGTGATAGGAAATTACGCATTTGTGGATAAAGCTAGAATTGGTATATTTGGCTGGTCTTATGGGGGATTTATGTCTTCTAATTGTATTTTGAAAGGGAATGATGTTTTCAAGATGGCAATTGCGGTAGCTCCAGTAACGAACTGGCGTTTTTATGACAGCGTGTACACGGAACGTTACATGCAGACACCACAGGAAAATACAAGTGGATACGATGATAATTCACCAATAAATCACGTGGACAAATTAAAAGGAAAATTCCTTTTGATTCATGGTTCAGGAGATGATAATGTTCATGTTCAGAACTCCATGCAAATGATGGAAGCTTTGATTCAGGCTAATAAACAATTTGATTCCCAAATTTACCCGGACAATAATCACGGGATTTACGGTGGAAAAACCAGAATTCAATTGTATACAAAAATGACTAATTTTATCAAAGAAAATTTATAACAGCGCTTTATGACAAACGACGCATTGAAAAAAGAAGAGTTTTTTGGACATCCAAAAGCGCTTTTTATATTGTTTTTTACCGAAATGTGGGAACGGTTTTCGTTTTATGGAATGAAAGCTTTACTGATTTTTTATCTGACAAAGTACCATTTGTTTTCGGATACTTCTGGAAACTTACTAATTGGGAGTTATGCAGCATTGGTTTATGCAGTACCCGTTTTGGGAGGCTTTATTGCGGATCGCTATCTGGGATTTAGAAAAGCGATTGTTTTTGGAGGTATTATGTTGGTGCTGGGTCATATAGGAATGGCTTATGAAGGGAATGCCGCAACAGAATCCATTACTGGAGAAATTACTCGGGACGAAACCGCATTACAAATATTTTACTTTTCATTATCGTTAATTATTGTTGGAGTTGGTTTTCTGAAAGCCAATATCTCTTCATTAGTAGGAGAATTGTATGAAAAAGGCGATAAAAGAAGAGACTCTGGGTTTACTTTGTTTTACATGGGAATCAACTTAGGGTCTTTTATGGCTACGCTGATATGTGTATGGCTTGGCGAAAAATACGGTTGGAGTTATGGTTTCGGTGCCGCTGGAGTTGGAATGTTTTTTGGATTATTAACTTTTATTTCTGGAAGAAAATTATTGATGGGAAAAGGAGAATCGAACAACCCATCTTTCTTAGAGAAAAAATCGTTTGGACTTAAAAATGAATGGTTGATTTACATCGGAAGTGTTTTGTCAACGTTATTGTTTTGGCAAATGGTCCAAAATCACGATGCAGTTTCATGGGCTTTAAAAATTGCGGGTGGAATTTCTTTTATTTATATCGTTTATTATGCTGTTACGCAACTCGATGGTAAAGCACGTCACCAATTGATTGCTTTAACTATTTTGATTGTATTTACGATTGTCTTCTGGGCATTGTTTGAGCAAGCGTACACCTCCATGAATTTATTTGCCGATAGAATTTTAGACCGAACTATATTTGGTTACGAAGTATCTGCGGGACAATTCTTAAGTCTTAATGCGTTGTTTATAATTTTGTTAGCTCCGGTTTTTGCATGGATATGGCCAAATTTAGGAAAATACAATCCTAATACAGCCGTGAAATTTGCTTTTGCATTAGCTTTCGTTGGTTTAGGCTTTGGAGCATTAGTTATGGGGATAAATCTTTCTGGCGCAGGAAAAGTAGCGGCGATCTGGCTAGTATTAGCTTATTTTTTACATACTTGTGGGGAATTGAGTTTGTCACCGGTAGGACTTTCTGCAGTGACAAAGTTATCTCCGGCAAAAATCGTCGGGTTCATGATGGGCGTTTGGTTCTTGGCAACAGCCAGTTCTGAATTTATAGCTTCTATTTTAGCGAATATCGCTTCTGTTGACACTTCAAATGGTACAGCACCGGATTTAAATTTGGCTAAACAGAGTTATTTAGTACTTTTTGAATACTTATTTTACACAGGACTTGGTTTTGGATTGCTACTATTAGTACTTTCGCCACTAATAAAAAAATTAATGCACGGAGTAGATAACGAATTAAACAATTAATAATATGACTCAAAATACTACAGATCAATTTTTTAAAAGCACCGTTTTAGGGCATCCTGCGGGACTATTCGTTTTGTTTTTCACAGAGATGTGGGAGCGTTTCTCATTCTACGGAATGCGTTCTTTATTAATATTATTTTTAACTGCGTCCTTTACAGATGGCGGTTGGGAATGGACTCGTGAAAATGCTTCTGCATTATTTGGTTCGTACGTAGGTTTAGTTTATTTATCAACCATGTTAGGAGGTTATTTTGCCGATAAAGTAATTGGTTTCAGATGGGCTGTTGTTGTTGGAGCCTCTTTAATGACTTTAGGACATGCTTCTATGGCCGTTGAAACTGAATTTTCAATTTATTTAGGATTGGTATTGTTGGTTTTTGGAAATGGTTTCTTTAAACCAAATATGACTTCCATCGTATCTGAAATGTACAAAGACCGTCCTGAAAAGAAAGATGGTGCATATACTTTGTTTTACATGGGTGTAAATGCCGGAGCGTTCTTCGGGATTTTACTTTGTGGTTATTTAGGTGAAAAAGTAGGTTGGACTTACGGATTTGGTTTAGCCGGAATCTTCATGTTCTTCGGAATGTTACAGTTTTGGTTGTCTCAAGATATCTTTGGGGATATTGGTTTGAAACCAAGTAAAGAAAGTAAAGCAAAAGCGGAAGCTTTGGACACTGATAAAAGAAATCCTTTTACTCCAATACAGTTAGCGGCAATTGCTTTCTCTTCTATTTTAGCATTATTATGGCTTGTAAATGATCCTGCTTCTAAAATATCAGGTGGTAAAGTAAACGTTTTTTCTTTCCTTGGACCGAGTGGAAATTCTATTGCAATTGTCTCAGCATTATTTGTATTTATTATATTATTGATTTACAGATTTACTCAATATTCTAAAATTACTAAGGAGAAATTAATTGCAGTTACATTTTTTGCGTTTCTGACTATTTTCTTTTGGGCAATTTTTGAACAATCACCAAACAGTTTAACTATTTTCGCCAGTGATTATACGGATCGTGTTTTAACAGGCAATTGGAGCGTAGTGTTCCTAGTAATGAATTCATTGATTACTATTTTACCTTTAGTAATTATTACTTGGGTTTTATTCTTATTATTCAAACAAACATTTAAGTTGTATGCTGTTGCAAATATTATTCTAAGCATCAGTTTTATCATTATCTGGGCAATAGCAATCTGGATGTTGACTAAAGATTATTACACCGCAGGATATTTATCCTTATCAGATGAAACCTTGCAAGCATTGAAAATTGACAAAGTAACCACGGCATTAACGGAAGTTCCTGCTACATGGTTTTCTACTTTAAACTCCTTGTTTATTATTTCATTAGCACCGTTGTTTTCTAAATGGTGGGAAAGTAAATACAATCCTTCTGCTAATTTAAAATACGGAATCGGAATGGGATTATTAGCGCTTGGAATGGCTTGTGTAGCTTTTGGCGCAAGCGGAATTGAAGCTGGTGCCAAAACAGCTTCAGTAAGTATGATTTGGTTGATTTTAGTCTATCTTTTCCATACTATGGCTGAATTGTGTATCTCTCCTGTTGGATTGTCTTATGTGAGTAAATTAGTTCCGGCTCGCATGATCGCTTTCATGTTTGGTGTTTGGTACTTGGCGGTAGCAATTGGTATGAAGGGTGCGGGTATGTTTGGAGAAAACATTGATAAAATCGCCAATGAACACGGATTGAGTTACTTCTTTTGGATGTTGACTAGCATTTCCATCGTGGTTGCTTTATTCTCTGTAGCGATGACTCCGGTTATTAAAAAACTAATGCACGGTGTTCGTTAAACTTTAGGCATCATTTTTGATTTTAAACCAATAAAATTATAAACATGAAGAAAATTATAGTTGCTTTATTACTGTTTGCCGGCTCATTTGCAGCCGATGCTCAAGAACTAGTTTGGGAAACCAATGTCACCAAGGCAATGGAAATTTCGAAGGAAACCAAGAAACCATTATTGTTGTTTTTCACCGGAAGTGATTGGTGCGGATGGTGTATTCGTTTGCAAAAAGAAGTTTTGAAAACACCTGAATTCGCGGTTTGGGCCAAGGAAAATGTAGTTTTAGTCGAATTGGATTATCCAAGGAAAGCGCCGCAGACACCTGACATTAAAAAACAAAATAGTGAATTACAAATGGCTTTTGGAATTCAAGGGTTCCCAACCATTGTACTTGCAAATGCCATCACAAAAGATGGTAAAGTTAATTTTGAAGGTATAGGAAGTACAGGTTATGTAGCCGGCGGACCTTCAGCTTGGTTAGCTGTAGCAAATGGTTTTCTGAAAAAATAAAAATTTTTAATTCAATTTATAAAATCCCTTTTCGGCAGTTGCGTGAAAAGGGATTTTCTGTTTTTTACAACTGGCTTTCCATAGTTTTTGAATGTTTTTAAAGTTTGACGCATCAGCTATAACTAATTTGGGTTTCATTATTTGAATCAAACGGTCTGCGTTTATTTTTGCCGATTGTGTCAATACGACAATATCCGGATTGATGTTTTTTGGATAAATTCCCGAGCTGTCTAACACAAAAATCTTTTTCCCATTAAAGAAGATGAAATTTTGAAGTCGCTTTTTCTGTTGTAAAGTGCTTAAGTTTTCAATGCGATAGGATTTTAATAGATTGTTTCGCTGGGCGGTTTTCAAAATACTGTCATTGGCATAAATTAAAATGTTTTCACCATTTCTCTCCGCAATCATGGTGCTTTTTCTGCTGTTGAAAACGATAAATTCCTCTTCAGTTTGAATTTTATACGCTATTGTAAAATATGAAAATTGTAAAATGAGGATGGAAATCAAGACCATAGCCAATTTATTAAAACTTGGTTTTTTGAACCAAATGATTAACGTAAACAATAGTAAATAAGCGCTAAGCAAAAGATAAAAGTGAAGTGGAATATCCTCAATAATGAACTGTTCCAAGGAGGCAATTGCGTTGATGATTTTATTTAAATAATAAATACTCCATTCCAGCAGTTGAGACAGGAATAAGGCAATTATGTTGAACGCTGCTAAAAGCATTACCAAAACACCTAAAATCATAATGATGCTTAGTATCGGAATAACAATCATATTAGTGACAAAAAACAAACCGGGAAATTGATGGAAATAATAAATGCTCAGAGGTAAAGTGCCTATTTGTGCCGCAAAAGAAACGGTAAGGATATCCCAAATATATTTTGAAACTTTGTATTTTGGTTTCCAAATGGAAGATAAAAGTGGCTGCAGCCAAATGATAAAAAACAAAGCGATATAACTTAATTGAAAGCCAACATCAAACAGAAAAGAAGGTTCGAAAAGTAAAATCAACAATATAGAAACTAATAATGTGTGATAAATATTCACACTTCTCCGAAGATGATTTCCAATCGCTACAAACGAAAACATAGTTACGGAACGAACCACTGAAGGTGCTAAACCGGCAATGATCCCGAACATGGATAATGAGATAAGAATAGTGATTAACTTTACAAAAGAACCTCGCTTGGTATTGGGAATTGGTTTTAGAATAAAGGTTACAAAAAGCAGAATGAATCCAATATGCAATCCAGAAACGGATAAAATATGTACTGCTCCGGCATATTGATAATCCCGAATTATGTCTGGTGAAATATCTTGTTGTTGTCCCATTATTAAAGCAATGGCGACATTCAACTCGGTTTTGTTGAAGTCGTTTTTTTCTAAATTGCGAATAATTCGGGTTCTCAATTTAGAAGAATAATACCAAATGTTTTTTTCTATTTCAGTTCCAATTTTTATTTCGTCAACATCGGCATACAGCTGCGCATAGATTTGTTTATTTTCAAGGTATTTGCTGTAATCAAATTGGTTTGGGTTATTTGGCGGTTTGTTTTTTGCTAAAGTGCCTTTTATCAACAAAGAATTCCCAACTTCAAGAACGTGGTGCAAACTGTCATTTTGAATGTTTAATATGATTCTTCCTGTTTGTTCTTTCTGGTCGATATGATTAACAATTGCTAAATAGCGATCGCTAAACGTTGAACTTTTCAGCTTTTCTCGGATCGTTAGTGAAATGATATGCGGTTGTTCAAAAATTTCCTTGTTGTGAGTGTAGTTGTTTTTTTTGAAAAGATCGGTATGAATGATTTGCGTTGAAAGGCCGATAATAACGGAAAGTAAATAAGTTCCGATTCCAAAATAGGTCGATAATTTACTGTTTTTTTTGGATAAAAAATACAGCATTACAAAAACACAGATGAATATGAAAAGTACAACAAACAGTGCCTTGATTGAGAGCTGGAAATAATGTCCAAAAAGCAAACCGATAACAAACCCGAATGTAATTCTCGCTAGTGGGAATTGTAGTACTTTCATAACTCTAAAGTACACATTTTTAGTAAGAAACAGATATAATTATTTCTCGATTTTTTATAATTTGAAAAACTAAATTCTTTCCCAAAAGAGAACTAATTAAAGAACACGGTTGATTTGGACGAAGGTTTTTTTGTAGTAAGGTTCTTTGGTCGAGGAAATAATTACTCCTTTTGAAGTGGAGGAGTGAATGAATTTTATTTCTTCATCGGTTGCTTCAATCACGATTCCAACATGATTAATTTCTTTGTTTTTATTCGTTTTAAAAAAAATTAAATCGCCTTTTTGGGCTTGTTCTTTTTTTGGATTTAAAACAATGCCAATTTTTGATTGTTGAAAGGAATTCCGTGGAAGACTAATATTTTCCGAATTAAAAATGGTGTACATTAAACCCGAACAGTCAAAACCAGCTTTTGTTGTGCCAGCATATTTGTATTTTACACCCAAATTTTCAATAGCTGCATCGATTAATTGTTCGGCTAGTTGATTTGCTTTTCTCTTTTCGGATCGAGTTAATTTCTCTTTTGACTCTCTTTCTTTTGAAGTTACAATGGAGGATGTCGATTTACAAGCGGTAAAAAAGATGCCAAGGCACAGAAGGTATAGTAATCTTTTCAAAAGAGTTTTTTTTTTAGATGATTTTAAAATTTGGAAATAAATTACAGATTATTTTAAATCATTTACAATCAATGCAGCCGTTTTTTCACTGGCTCCAATTCCGCCTAATTGCTCTTCTAATAACGCATATTTTTTTAAAAGCGTATCGCGATGACTCGTTTTTAATATTTTTTCGAGTTCTTCCCTAATGCGTTTTGTAGTGCATTCGTCTTGAATTAACTCGGTTACCACTTCTTCATCCATAATCAAATTCACTAATGAAATGTATTTGAGTGTAATAATTCGTTTCGCAATTTGGTACGAAGCCCAACTGCCTTTATAACAAACTACTTCGGGAACTTTAAACAGCGCCGTTTCCAGTGTTGCAGTTCCTGATGTGACTAAGGCTGCAGTTGCATTTCGCAATAAATCATAGGTTTTGTTTGAGATGAATTTTATGTTTTCCTGCGTGATAAAATTTTGGTAAAAAGAAAATTCCTGACTTGGAGCACCCGCAATTACAAATTGATAATCCGGAAAATCTTTGACCACACTGAGCATTGCAGATAGCATTTTAGTAATTTCCTGCTTTCTGCTGCCGGGTAAAATGGCGATAATTGGTTTGTCGTTTAATTGGTTTTCTTTTCTGAAAAGAACGGGATCAACTGATGAATGATCGTGAATGGCATCAATCAGTGGATGACCAACAAATTCGACTGGAAAATGATGTTTGTCCTCATAAAACTTTTTTTCAAAAGGTAAAATCACGTACATTTTATCAATATCGCGCTTGATATCTGTAATTCTGCTTTCTTTCCACGCCCAGATTTGCGGAGAGATATAGTAATGGGTTTTCTTTCCCAATGCTTTTGCCCATTTGGCAATTCGCAAATTAAATCCGGGATAATCGATGAAAATAAGTACGTCAGGCTGAAATTTAAGAATGTCTTTTTTACAGATATTTATGTTGTTCAGAATTGTTTTTAGATTAAAAATCACTTCGATAAATCCCATAAACGCTAATTCACGATAGTGTTTCACTAATATACCGCCAACATTTTTCATTAAATCACCGCCCCAAAAACGGATGTCAGCATTAGGATCTTTTTTGTATAGCTCTTTCATCAAATTAGAACCATGCAAATCACCTGAGGCTTCTCCCGCAATTATATAATATTTCATGTTTTTTCGATTTGGAATTTTTAAAATCAAACAGACAAAATCATTTTTGCTGCAATCATTTTATTCTGCTGCAAAGATAAACTTAAATAAATAAAGTGAGAATCGCCAAGGCAATGACTGCCAAAACAACACCACGCGCCATCATTTCTTTATTCATTTTGAGTAAAATTCCAAATGCTATTAGCGTCATAATTGATCCCAAAGTGATTATTTTACCTAGGTTTCCCTGTGATTTCATGATTTGAATTCCTGCGATGAATTTGAATTCCGTAAAAATGGTTATAAAAATATAAGATCCAAGCAGCGTAGTTGCAAACCCTAATAAAAATCCAAATAATAAGTCTTTTTTATTCATTCCATTTCCAGGTATTAAGTTGTTGTATGGCGTGGTGTGCGGTCAAGTCAAATTGTACAGGAACGACTGATACAAAGCCATTTTCTAAGGCCCATTCATCCGTGTCTTCTCCTTTGTCTTGGTTTACAAATTCGCCTGCCAGCCAGTAATAGTCTCGCCCCTGAGGCGTTTTTCTTTTATCGAATTTCTCTACCCAAATTGCTTTCGCTTGACGACAAATCCTAATTCCTTTGATGTCTTTTTGTTCTAATTTAGGAAAATTAACATTCAAAACTACGCCTTCCGGAAGTCCATTTTCAAGAACTTCTACAGATATTTTGCGGATAAATGATTTTATATTCTCAAAATTGGCATTCCAGTCGTAATCCAATAATGAGAATCCGATAGCGGGAATTCCTTCTATTCCCGCTTCAACGGCGGCACTCATTGTTCCGGAATAAATCACATTTATCGAAGAATTTGAACCGTGATTAACGCCAGAAACGCACAAGTCAGGTTTTCGTTTCAAAATTTCGTTTACAGCCAGTTTGACACAATCAACTGGTGTTCCAGAGCAACTGTATTCTAAAAAAGGATCTGTGTCTTTTGAAATTTTATTCAAATATAACGTGCTGTTGATGGTAATGGAATGACCCGTGGCGCTTTGTGGTGTATCTGGAGCGACCACAACGATTTCTCCCAATTCTGCCATAACCGAAATTAGGGCTCTGATGCCTGGCGCTGTAATGCCATCGTCATTCGTTATTAAAATTAAAGGTCTAGTTTTTTTCATTATTATTTTGGTAAAAAAAGGTTGGTTTTATGATTTTAATGGCAAATGTAATTACACAAAATGGGATTAAGTAAACAAAAGATAAAAATATGTTATCTTGATTCATTTAAGTTAATAAAAAAAAACATTTTTATATCTTTAACAAAAATTTATGGGAGCCCTGCTGACGTTGGCATAGTTTTTACCGTAACTTAGAATAAAAATTGATGAATACTACTCTTAACTTTATGAAAAGAAATTATAAAATTATCCTTGTTGTCGTATTTCTTTCGCTAACATTATTTGCCTTCAAAATGAATGCGTCTAAAGCAAATGATCCTGAAAAGGACAAGCTGCTTTTGGAGTTATTAACTTTTGTAATTGAAAAAGGCCATTATAGTCCAGCGAAAATCGACGATACTTTTTCGAAGGGGATTTACAAAGATTATATTGAGGCTTTGGATCCGTCGAAACGATTCTTTTTGCAATCTGATATTGATGAATTTTCAAAATTCGAATTGCAACTAGATGACCAGTTATTAAATAAAGATTTGTCTTTCTTTAATTTGACTTATGAGCGTTTGATTAAAAGAATGAACGAAAGTACTAAAATCTACAAAGATGTTTTGAGCAAACCTTTTGACTATACTATTGATGAAAGTTTCAATATTGATTACGAAAAAGCTCCTTACCCTAAAAACGATGCTGAACTTAATGATAAATGGCGAAAACAAATTAAATTGTCTGCACTGTCGTCTTTAATTGACAAACAAAAATTAGAG
Organism: Flavobacterium sp. DSR2-3-3; assembly: GCF_049896585.1. Lineage (NCBI taxonomy): Bacteria > Pseudomonadati > Bacteroidota > Flavobacteriia > Flavobacteriales > Flavobacteriaceae > Flavobacterium > Flavobacterium sp. DSR2-3-3. The sequence goes on along the minus strand of NZ_JAFCUP010000001.1, from coordinate 102,364 downwards.
GAGGATAAAAAGAAAAATGATGCAAATTATGTTGTTAAATCTTTTAATGTTTTAGAAAAAGAAACTAGAGAAAATTCGGTAAAATCGCTTGATGAGTATTTTGGATTTATAAAAGATTTGGACAGAAACGATTGGTTTTCTGTATACATCAATTCCATTACAGCACGTTTTGATCCACATACAAATTATTTTGCAGCTGAAGAAAAAGAGCGTTTTGATGTAAGCATAAGCGGGAAATTAGAAGGAATTGGGGCTCGCCTTCAAAAGAAAAATGATTTAACGGAAATTTCAGAGCTTATTTCTGGCGGTCCTGCTTGGAGAGGAAAACAATTAGAAGCAGGGGATTTAATAATGAAAGTTGCGCAAGGAAATGGTGAAGCGGTTGATGTAGTTGGAATGCGTCTTGATGATGTAGTGAAGAAAATAAAAGGTCCTAAAGGTTCGGAAGTGCGCCTTACTGTAAAAAAAGTAGATGGGACAATTAAGATTATTTCTATTGTAAGAGATATTGTTGAAATAGAAGAAACGTATGCGAAGTCCAGTATCGTAAACAAAAACGGGCTGAAATATGGAGTAATCTATTTGCCAAAATTTTATATTGATTTCGAAAACGCAGATGGTAGAGATGCCGGAAAAGATATTGCTTTAGAAGTGGATCGATTGAAGAAAGCAGGAGTAAACGGAATTGTTTTGGATGTTCGTGATGACGGTGGAGGATCTTTGTCAACGGTTGTTGACATTGCAGGATTATTTATAGAACAAGGGCCAATCGTTCAGATAAAATCTGCGGGTAGAAAAAAAGAAGTGCTGTACGACAGAGATGCAAAAATTGAATGGGACGGACCGTTGGTAATTATGGTAAATAGTTTCTCCGCATCTGCTTCTGAAATTTTAGCGGCAGCAATACAAGATTATAAAAGAGGAATTATTATAGGGAGTAAACAAACCTATGGTAAAGGAACTGTCCAAAATGTAATTGATTTGAACCAATTCGTGCGCAGTAGTTCTGTTGGGGATTTAGGAGCTATCAAAACAACAACGCAGAAGTTTTACAGAATAAATGGAGGTTCTACTCAGTTAGAAGGAGTAAGCAGCGATGTTGTGATGCCGGACCGATATGCTTATCTAAAAATGGGAGAGCGTGATGTTGACAATGCGATGCCTTGGGATAAAATAGATAAAGCTGATTATCAAATATGGAATAATAATTCCAACTTTAATCAAGCAATTACAAATAGTAAAAATAGAATCGCTCAAAACGCACAATTTCAATTAATTGAAGAGAATGCGAAATGGATTGACAGCAGAAGCGAGGAGAATGTGTACAGTTTAAATATTGAAAAATTTAAAATTGCTCAATCAGAGATAGAGGAGAAAGCTAAAAAATACAAACCAATTGTAGATTATAAAAATTCATTCATATTTACTTCGTTGCCTTATGAAACGGATGCCATGAGTAAAGATGTTACTTTAAAAGATAAAAGAGAGAGATGGCATGATGAGTTATCCAAAGATATTTATGTTGAAGAAGCACTTAATGTATTAGATGATTTACAATCTAAAGTAATTTCTAGAAAGAATATACCAGTAAAAATTAAAAAAGCTAAATTAGCTAAATCGTAAGAATAAGGTTTTCGAACAATAATAACTAAAACGCCCTATAAATTCAAAAGATTTACAGGGCGTTTTTATTTTGATAACCATCGTTTTCGTTTAAATATAACTTTTGGAGATAATTAAGTAAATTTTAATCAATGTTCTTTGTGTATCATTCAGAGTAATTTAATTTGCCGAAATACAAGCAATTAATGGACGGATTTGTGTCAAAATAGTGGCCGAACTTTTGGTTAATAATTCAGAGCTATAGGATTTAGTTGAACAGTCAATAGGGTGAATACCTTTAAAATCTTGCTCTTTGATCAAAAGCTCATAGTTATATTAACACTTTGGTCGTAACGAATTTCCTTGGCTTAAAGCTTTCAAATTACCATTCGTTCACTTTATTCGCATCCATTTTTATGAATATAAACAATAAGATAGTGAATCCCCAAAGCCCAGAACCTCCGTATGAAAAGAATGGAAGCGGAACCCCAATTGTTGGAAAAATACCTACCACCATCGCAATATTTACAAAGAAGTGTGTGAATAAGATTCCTGCAACACAATATCCATAAACTCTGCTGAATTTTGTTTTTTGTCTTTCGGCTAAGTAAATTATTCTTAGGAATAGACCTGTAAAAAGGGCTATTACGACCAAAGAACCGGCAAATCCCCATTCTTCGCCTACAGTAGTGAAAATGTAATCCGTATGTTGTTCTGGAACAAAGCCACCTTTTGTTTGAGTGCCTTCAAGAAATCCTTTACCTAACCAACCTCCAGATCCTATAGCAATTTCGGATTGATTGGTATTATATCCAATGCCTTTCAAGTCAACTGTTTTCCCTAAAAGGATATTAAAACGATCCCTGTGGTGTTGTTTAAATACATTGTCAAAAACATAGTCCACAGATAAAACAAATCCTGATAGCAACACAAAAAGAATACTGCTCAAAATGATATTCCTATCGGCTAATCTAGATTTAAAGTGTATGATTAATAGCGCCAACAATCCGATTAGGATTACATATTGAGGTTCTAATACCAGCGTTAATACAAACAGAAGAATGGTTATAAAACCGGTCCATACATACCAAGCCGGAAGTCCTTCGCGGTACAAGACAATGATGAATATGCTGTAAATCAAAGCACTTCCAGGATCGGGCTGTGGTAAAATGAGCAGCACGGGTAAAATTATTATCGCAAGTGCCTGCCATTGGCGGGTCACATCTTTTAGATTAATTTGAGTGTCGCTCAGATATTTTGCCAAAGCTAAAGCTGTTGCTGCTTTTGCAAACTCAGAAGGTTGAATGGTAAAACTTCCTACGGCATACCAACAACGTTGACCCGCTATTGTTTTTCCAAATAAAAACAATCCTGCCAACGATAATAGTGAAATTCCAAAAATAATACTAGCGTATTTTTCATAAAATTTCCCATCAACGGAGAGTATTACGAAAATTAAAGGAATAGTTAATACTATAAATATCAACTGCTTCTCGTAAGTATCTTCCATAGAAGATAACGAGGAGGAATAGATGTTAAGCCAGCCCAAAATAACCAATAACGCATAGATGATTATGCTTATCCAGTCAATATTATTTGTTACGCTTTGGTTTTTCATCGGAATTAAATAGCTTGTTTGGTCTCTTTGATAGTGTCAACTTTTGCTTTTACAGTTGAAGTCTTCATTGTTTTCTTTTTCAGAAGAGAATCACTAATTCGTAATTGTAATTTTACTTCTTCAGAGAGGCCGCCTAATTTAGCGTATCTACTTTGTAAGCTGGTTGCAAGTATCCTTTTCTCTAAATCAAGTCTTGTGATTTTTTGTCGAAGGTATTTTTCGATCATCAAGCTGGCAATCGGCCCCGCTATTGTTGCGCCATAGCCACCATTTTCCACCATAACTGCAATTGCAATTTTAGGATTGTCTTTTGGTGCAAAAGCAACAAATATGGAATGATCTTCTAGTTTTACTCGTACCCCACCAATTTTCGCAAAATTTTCTGCAGTACCCGTCTTACCGCAAATATCAATTCCTTCAACCTTTAAAGCACTCGCTGTCCCCAGGTTATACACGTCAAATAAGCCACTGATCATCGGTTTGAAGTGTCTTTTGTCAATTGTGGTTACATGTTTGGTAGTAAACTTTTTGTCAATAGTGTGACCTTTAATTCTTTTGATGATATGAGGTGTGTAATAATAACCTTCATTTGCCACTGTTGCCATCATATTAGCCAGTTGTATTGGTGTCATTAAAACTTCTCCTTGACCAATTGAATTAGAAACAATAGTGGTACTTCTCCAACCGCCGTTCGGATAAATGCGTTTATACGTTTTTGAATCTGGAACTTTACCTTTTTTACCAATGGGTAAATCGTAACCCATGAATTGTCCAAGGCCAAAGCTTTTTACGTGATTACTCCAAACATCAACCGCTTGAGCTGGTTTGGCATATTTATTTATCGTTTTCATATACGCCGTCGCAAAATAGGAATTACAAGACTCAAAGATACCTCTATGTAACTGAAGTGCACCTCCATGACAGTGACACCCCATAAAACGACCTCTTGCATAACTAAATCCTCGATTACAAAAAACAGTCGTATTTTCATCAATAACACCCTCTTGAAGTGCGACAAGACCAGTCAAAATTTTGAAAGGAGATCCAGGAGGATATTCTGCCAATAAACCTCGATCGTAAAGCGGTTTGGCGATTGAATCGCGATAAAGTTTAGTGTAATTTTTTGATCGTTGCCTTCCAACTAATATTGAAGGGTCATAGGAAGGTGCTGTTACCAATGCTAAAATTTCTCCCGTGCTGGGTTCAATTGCAACAATTCCACCTCTTTTGTTGATCATTAATTCTTCTCCATATTTTTGGATTTCAGCATCTATGGTAAGATTTATGTCTTCTCCCTGAACAGCAATAGTGTCATATTTTCCATCTTTATACGAACCAATTTCACGATTGTATTTGTCTTTCTGAAAATATTTTACGCCTTTTACTCCTCGCAAAAGATCTTCGTAGCTTTCTTCAACTCCCTGTCGGCCTATCAAATCGCCACTGTTGTAATATGGATTTTTTTCTACTAGCTTTTCATTTACCTGAGTGATAGACCCGAAAACGTTAGCGCCAAAAGCCACTTCATAATCACGAAGAGAACGCTTTTGAAAATAAAAACCTTCGTATTTTCGTATTTTCTCTTGGAAAGCGGCAAATTCACTTTTATTCAGTTGCGATAAAAAAACAGAGGGCAATCTAGGACTGTATATTTTAGCCTTTTCAATTTTTTTAATAAAATCTTCTTTGGTGATATTCAGTAATTGACAAAATTCTAAGGTATCGGTTTTTTTTACTTCACGAGGTATTACCATGATGTCATAGGATGCCTGATTGGCCACTAATAACTTTCCTTTTCGATCGTAGATGTAGCCTCTTTCAGGATATTCGTATTTTTTTTTAATCGCATTATTTTCAGATTTCAACTTTAATGTATCATCAACAACCTGCAAATAAAATATTCGCATCACGAGTAAAAAAGTAGCAAGAATAATTAAGGAAGGCAACAAGACTTTTCTCATCTTTTGTTTGGCTTAATAAGATAGATTATGATAATGCAAATAATGATTGTAAATATGGTACTTAATACTATTGTAATCAACGTGTCCAAAATAAAACTTAACTGAAATGCCTCCAATAAAAATAACGTAAAGTGATGAATCACAACGGACAATAATATAAAAGAAAATCGTTGTGGCGTTAAAACATCATTAATTTTTATGGTTTGATATTCATAACTTAAACCAAATGCAAATTTAAAAATAGAAGGTCTGAAATATGCTAAAACTAAACACGCCGTAGCGTGTGTCCCGCCAGAGTTGCTAAACAAGTCCATTATAATTCCAAGTAAAAAACTGGTAACCACAAGTGCTGATTTGTTTCCATTTACGGGATACAATATTATAAATAAGATGTAAGGAAATGGACTGATGTAGCCCAGAAAATTCATATTATTGAATATTATAATTTGAATGGCCAACAACAGAATAAATCGGAAAATATTGACTAACAAGGCGCTATTCATCTTTTTCTCTTTTTTCTAAATTTATAATTTCTTCACGATCTTTACTTTTTATGATATAAACATGGCCTAAATTAGTCATATCGTTAAAAAGTTTGACATCAAGGGTGTAATAGTTGGTTAGCTTATCTCTGTAAATTTTAGCGATTGTTCCAATGTTGATGTTTTCAGGGAAAATAACCGACTGTCCGCCTGTAACAATAGTGTCACCAATTTTTATTAATGCTAATCGTGGAAGATCTGTCAATTGCACAAAACCAGTACTTTTTCCGTTCCAATTTAGCGAGCCGAAATGATTTGATTTTTTAATTTTAGCGTTAATTTGCGATCTTTTGTTCAGAATACTGATTACAGTTGAATAGTTTTTGGAAGTATTCTCAATGATTCCTACAATACCTAAACTGTTGATTACTCCCATGTCGGGTTTTACGCCGTCTAATTTACCTGAATTTAAAGTCAGGTAATTTTCATACATGTTATAGGAGTTTTTAATGACTTTTGAAACAAGTATATCATCAGGTTTAACCCCTTTCAGACTGTCTAGTTTTTTAACAGCAGTTGTATCTTCACGATTAAATAAAAGGCTTTTTAATTTAGCATTTTCAAGTGCAAGTGCGTCGTTGTGAGTTTTTAAGTTTAAATACTCATTTAGATTGTTTACCTTTTCGTAAACACCACCACTCAAAAAGTTTGCAGAACTAATTATTTTGCTTCTGTGGAAGGAATGGGATTGAATCGTAAGTGTTAACGATATACCCAAAAGCAGCAAAAACAGTATTCTGTTACTGTTTTTAAAAATAAAATTAAATATTTGCTGCATTGTTTAAAATTGAATATTTAAATAAATCAAAAATCAAATTCTAAATCCCATTTCACTGACAACTTGTAATGAAAAGTAGAATTTAGAATTCATTTTTTTGTTATTTTATAAGGATACTTTTAAATTTAACGATATTTTTAAGCGCCATACCTGTTCCCCTAACAACTGCTCTTAAAGGATCTTCAGCAATGTAAACAGGTAAATCTGTTTTTTGCGAAATTCTTTTGTCAAGACCTCTTAACATTGATCCTCCACCAGCCAGATAAATACCGGTATTGTAAATATCAGCAGCTAATTCTGGAGGTGTTTGAGATAAAGTTTCCATTACCGCATCTTCGATACGTTGTATGGATTTGTCTAATGCTTTTGCAATTTCTCTATAAGAAACTTCAACTTGTTTTGGCTTACCTGTTAGTAAATCTCTACCTTGAACAGACATGTCTTCTGGAGGAGTTTCTAAATCTTCGATAGCGGCACCAATTTGAATTTTTATTTTTTCAGCGGTAGTTTCTCCAACAAAAAGATTATGTTGGGTACGCATATAATATACAATATCATTCGTAAATACATCACCAGCAATTTTCACTGATTTGTCACATACGATTCCACCTAATGCAATCACTGCAATTTCAGTTGTTCCACCACCTATATCAACAATCATGTTTCCTTTAGGTTGCATAATGTCTATTCCAATACCTATTGCAGCGGCCATAGGTTCGTGTATTAAATAAACTTCTTTACCATTAACTCTTTCGCATGATTCTTTTACCGCCCTCATTTCAACCTCAGTAATGCCGGAAGGAATACAAACAACCATTCTTAATGCTGGTGTAAACATTCTTTTCTTTAATGCTGGAATGCTTTTTATAAACAAGCTTATCATTTTTTCAGAAGCATCAAAATCAGCAATTACACCATCCTTCAAAGGCCTAATTGTTTTAATGTTTTCATGTGTCTTACCCTGCATCATGCTGGCTTCTTTACCTACAGCAATTATTTTACCAGATATTCTATCGCGGGCAACTATTGATGGGCTGTCAATTACAACTTTATCATTATGTATGATTAAAGTGTTAGCGGTACCAAGGTCTATCGCAATATCCTCGGTCATGAAATCAAAAAATCCCATAAGTTTTTTAAGGGTTAAAATGTTATAAATTTGAAACGAACAAAGTTAAACAAATTAATGTTTAAAATGACGCGTTCCCGTAAATACCATTGCAACTTTATTTTCATTGCAATAATTGATACTTAATTCGTCTTTAATAGATCCACCAGGCTGGATTACGGCCGTAATTCCTGCTTTTTTAGCTATTTCCACACAATCCGGAAAAGGGAAAAAAGCATCACTTGCCATTGAGGCTCCGTGCAAATCAAAACCGAAATTTTTAGCTTTTTCAATGGCTTGAAGCAAGGCATCAACTCGTGATGTTTGTCCTGTCCCGGAAGCAAGAAGTGTGCCGTTTTTTGCAAAAACAATCGTGTTTGATTTTGTGTTTTTGCAAATTTTAGAAGCAAATATCAAATCTTGAATTTCTTGTTCTGATGGCGTGTTTATAGTAACGGTTCTTAATGCTTCTTTAGTATCTGTGATGTTATTTCTTTCCTGAACTAAAATTCCGTTTAAGCATGTTCGTACGAGTTTTTGTGGCAATTCAACCTCGTTTTGAACTAATATAATTCGGTTTTTCTTTTCTTGTAAAATGGCTGAAGCTTCTTTATCAAATTCCGGAGCAATAACAACTTCGCAAAACAATTTATTGATTTCGACAGCAGTTGCAACATCAATTTTAGTATTGGAAATCAAAACGCCTCCAAAAGCTGATGTTGGGTCGCAGGCCAATGCGGCTAAATATGCTTCGTTTACTGTTTTTCTAGTGGCTAAACCACAAGCATTATTATGTTTTAATATGGCAAATGTAGGTCCGTCATTTTTGAATTCATTAATCAAATTTACAGCAGCATCTACATCTAATAAATTGTTGTATGATAATTCTTTTCCGTGAACTTTCTTGAACATAGCGTCAAAATCACCAAAGAAAAATCCTTTTTGATGTGGGTTTTCGCCGTATCTTAAGGCTTGGCCATTTGCAATACTTTGTTTATATATTGTTTCATCAGTATTGAAATAGTTGAAAATTGCAGTGTCATAATGGGAAGAAACATGAAATGCTTTTGTCGCCAATAATTTTCTGTCTTCCAGTGTTGTTCCACCGTTTTTTTCTGTAATCATGGCCAGAAGTAAACTATATTGCTCAACCGAAGCAACGATTACAGTATCCTTAAAGTTTTTTGCGGCAGCACGAATTAAAGAAATACCGCCAATATCTATTTTTTCAATGATGTCAGCTTCACTTGCCCCTGATGCAACTGTTTTTTCAAAAGGGTACAAGTCCACGATTACCAAATCAATTTGGGGGATATTGAATTCTTGCATTTGTTGCACATCGCTCTCGTTGTCTTGGCGATTTAATATTCCTCCAAAAACTTTTGGGTGAAGTGTTTTAACTCTTCCGCCCAAAATAGAAGGGTAGGAGGTCACATCTTCTACGGGTATTACGGGAATCCCTAAGTTTTTTATGAAATCCTCTGTACCACCAGTAGAATAAAGTGTAACATTTTGACTATTTAGTTGTCTTACTATCGGTTCCAATCCTTCTTTTGAAAAGACAGAGATTAAAGCAGATTGAATTGTTTTAGTTGTACTCATTGTGTAGTTATAGTTATAAAATGCAAAAATAGTTTTTTAATGTTAAAATAAAGCCATTTGAAATTGAGATAATTGTAATTTTTAATGCTGTTCCATTGGCGGACATAAAATAATGGAGTAGCGCGGCAACGAAATGATTTTTCGTTAGGTTTTTGAATAATATTTATAGAATTTTACTTTAACACAAAACAGATTGTATGTTAGTTTATCTTCGATTATTAAAAGAGAGTTTAGGGTTTGCAATGAATGCATTGCGCAACAATAAGTTACGGACTTTGCTTTCTTTGCTAGGAGTGACGATCGGTATTTTTTCTATCATTGCTGTACTGGCTGCTGTAGATTCTTTGGATAAAAAAATAAAAAAAGATTTGAGCAGTTTGGATAAAAATACTATTTATTTAATGCGATTTTCTTTTGGTCCTTCCGAAATTCCGCAGTGGAAAAGGGAACAGTTTCCGGATGTCAAATATGATGAATATGAATATCTAAAAAGCTCAATGAACAATTTAGATCAAATGGCGTATCAGTTTTTTGTGGGTAGAGAAAGTCTTAAATTCGAATCGGAATCCGTAAGTGATGTGAACGTTGTTCCAGTTTCTCACGAATTTATAGAAATTCAAGGGCTTGAGTTTGAAAAGGGAAGATTTTATAATGAATCTGAATCTAATTCTGGAGCTCCTGTAATCGTTTTAGGATATGATATTGCTAAGAGTCTTTTTGGCGAAAGCGAACCAATCGGGAAAAATCTGCGTCTATATGGGCAGCGTTTCACCGTTATAGGGATGTTGAAAAAACAAGGTGCAGGAATGTTTGGCGATAGTAATGATACGTCAGCTTTCATTCCGGTTAATTTTTTAAGGAAGTTGTACGGGGACAATAATGATGCGTTGACGCCGGTAATTCTGGTCAAGCCTGAAAAAGGGGTTGATATGGATGCGTTCAAAGCAGAACTGGCTCAAAAACTACGAAATTATCGCGGTATGAAAATAGATGAAATTGATAATTTTTTCATCAATGTTCTTTCCGGATTTACAGATTTGTTAGATGGAATCATTAGTGCCATGCGTGGAGGCGGAATTTTGATTAGTGTTTTTTCGTTTTTAGTTGGTGGATTTGGAGTGGCTAACATAATGTTCGTTTCAGTAAAAGAGCGTACCAATTTAATTGGGATTCAAAAATCGTTAGGAGCAAAAAATAGATTTATACTTTTTCAATTTTTATTTGAAGCTATTATTTTATGTGTTATTGGTGGAGCAATTGGTTTATTGATAGTTTGGTTGTTATCCGTACTTTTAACTAGTGTGTTGGATTTTGAATTCGTTTTGAGTTTTTGGAATATATTGATTGGTTCAGGATTGTCAATTATTGTAGGTGTGATTTCTGGAATTCTTCCAGCTATTTCTGCTTCTAAATTAGATCCTGTTGAGGCAATTAGAACCGGAATGTAAATAAATGCAGTTCAGTTTCTGGAACGAACTTGAATTCCTTTTTGGGAAATTAATTATATCAAAATGCAAAAAAAGCAGCTTCCGATATTTTTGGAAGCTGCTTTTTTTGTGTTTAATTTAAAAAAATTATAAATCAAAAAAACCAATTGCACGGGTTTTCATTTATCGGATAGTATTATTTTGGATCAAATCGATATACAAGTTAATCTTGTCTTTCAATTCTTTTCTTGGCGTGATAAAGTCTAAGAAACCATGTTCAAGAAGAAACTCAGCAGTTTGGAAACCTTCTGGTAAATCTTTACCTGTTGTGTCTCTTACAACTCTTGGTCCTGCAAATCCAATTAATGCGCCTGGTTCAGATATATTAATGTCACCCAACATCGCGTATGAAGCAGTTGTTCCTCCAGTTGTTGGGTCTGTACATAACGAAATATAAGGCAATTTTGCTTCAGCAAGCTGAGCCAGTTTTACAGATGTTTTTGCTAATTGCATTAATGAATAAGCGGCTTCCATCATTCTTGCTCCACCGGATTTAGAAATCATTACAAATGGCATGTTGTTTTTGATTGCGTGATCAATTCCTCTCGCAATTTTTTCACCTACAACTGCACCCATAGAACCACCAATGAAGGCAAAATCCATACAGCAAATAACTAAATCTTTACCTTTTGATTTTCCAACTCCCGTGCGCACTGCATCCTTGAGTTTGGTTTTTTCCATTACATCTTTCAAACGATCTGCATATTTTTTGGTGTCAACAAAATTCAAAGGATCTTTGGAAGTCATATTTTTATCTAATTCAACAAATTCATTGTTGTCAAATAAAATGTGAAAATATTCTGTACTTCCAATTCGAACGTGAAAACCATCCTCGGGACTTACGAATAAGTTACGAGCGAGTTCATCGGCATCAATAATTTTTCCAGTTGGAGATTTGTACCAAAGTCCTTTTGGAATGTCCATTTTGTCTTCGGTAGCAGTAGTAATCCCTTTTTCTTTTCTTTTAAACCAAGCCATTTCTTTAGTATTCAGTGTTCAGTAATCAGGTATTCAGTGTTTTGTAATCAGTTTTAGTGTTCCATTATCAGTATTTGAGAACTGAACACTAAAAACTGACCATTATTTTTATAATGTATTCACGTTGTTCAAGTCAGTAAATGCTTGTTCAAGTCTTGTGTTGAAAGTAACTTCGCTTTCACGCAACCATTTTCTTGGATCGTAATATTTTTTGTTTGGAGCATCAGCACCTTCTGGGTTGCCAATTTGAGTTTTCAAATAGTCAATATTTTTTACCATGTAATCACGAATACCTTCGGTAAATGCAAATTGTAAATCAGTATCGATATTCATTTTTATTACACCGTAGCTAATACCTTCTCTTATTTCTTCTAATGTAGAACCGGAACCACCATGAAAAACAAAATCTACTGGGTTGTGTCCTGTATTGAATTTGTTTTGAACAAAATCCTGAGAGTTTTTTAAGATTTTTGGAGTCAATTTCACATTTCCAGGTTTGTAAACGCCATGAACATTTCCAAAAGCAGCAGCAATGGTAAATCTTGGACTTATTTTAGAAAGTTCTTCATATGCATATGCAACTTCTTCAGGTTGTGTATATAATTTAGAACTATCCACATCTGAATTGTCTACACCATCTTCTTCACCACCAGTAATTCCAAGTTCGATTTCCAATGTCATTCCCATTTTGCTCATTCGTTCTAAGTAGCCTTTGCAAATTTCGATATTTTCTTCGATTGGCTCCTCAGATAAATCAATCATGTGAGACGAATATAAAGGTTTTCCAGTTTTAGCAAAATGTGCTTCCGAAGCATCTAACAAACCGTCAATCCAAGGCAATAATTTTTTTGCACAGTGGTCAGTATGTAAAATTACAGTAGCTCCATAAGCTTCCGCCAAAGTGTGAATATGTAATGCACCAGCTATGCCACCGGCGATTGCAGCTTTTTCTCCTACATTCGAAAGTCCTTTTCCAGCGTTAAATTGTGCTCCTCCGTTAGAAAATTGAATAATAACAGGAGCATTCAGTTTTGCTGCAGTTTCAAGAACACCATTGATCGTATTTGACCCCGTAACATTTACTGCCGGAAGTGCAAATCCTTTTTCTTTGGCATAATTAAAAATTTCCTGAACCTGATCTCCTGTAGCTACGCCTGGTTTTATGTTGTGTGTCATTGTACTTTTTTTAGTTGTTTTTTTTTAGTTTTTAGTTTTGCAAAAATAAGAATTAATTAGCATTAGAATGGATAATTTATTCCAAAATTTAAAACGGAGTTCGCAAAGTTGTATTCTCTAAACCATCTTTTGTTGGTTTCATTGGCGGGATTGTAGGTTTTAAATCCTAGATCAAAACGAATTACAAAAAAATTCAAGTCGTACCTGATTCCAAATCCTGTGCCCAATGCGATGTCTTTTAAATCGCTGATGTTGGTAAAGGTAGATTTCTCATCCACGACATTATCCAGTACGTTCCAAATATTCCCAGCATCCGCAAAAACAGCTCCTTTTAAACTACCCAAAAGTTTAAATCGAAATTCTCCACTGATGGCAATTTTCATGTTAGCTTCATTAAAATCGTCTAAAGCTCCGCTGCTCCCTGGTCCTAAACCATATGGTTGCCAAGCTCTGTTGTCATTCGATCCGCCTGAAAAGTAACTTCGGGAAAAAGGAATGTAATTTGAATTTCCAAACGGAATGGCGATTCCAAAAAAGGTTCGGAATGCAAAGATTTTTTCTTTGGATAAATCCCAATGTTTGATGTAATCGAATTCTGTTTTTATATATTCAGAATATTCCAGATTGAATATTTCATAATTCCCATTGATATTTTTTTTCTGATTGGTAGTCTTAGCAAAAGCGGATAAAATCGTTCCCGCAGATTCTATTTTCGTTTTGAAAAGGTAAAAATTATTGTCGGCTAAATCGTTTTTAGTTGTTTTTGAAAAAGTAAAACTGGTTGCTAAAATAAAGTCGTTTTCCGTAAGTCTCAATCGTCGCTCTTCAATACTTCTTACCGCCTCAATATCGGCAGGTTTTAATGGTTTTAAAAAGTTGGCGTTACCTGTAAGAACATCATTTGTAAAACCGGCTGTTCCTTGTTCAATCAGCAAATCTTTGTCTATGTAATTGTTATAATAGGAAGAATTTGTGTTATATTCTTTGCTGAGGTCATTTAAAGCATTGTAAGAAGAACCGTAAACATTAAAATAGTTTTTAGGATTTAAATTTCGAACAAACTGAGTGCTGAAAAGATCAAATTTAGCCGTGTGATTTATTTTTGGAGTCCAATTATAAGAAAGCGCGCCCGTAAAATTCTCTTTGTCTAATCCTATGTTTCTTTGTTTTGCAAAACCTACGGTAATTAGAGTAGATGGAATCATGCTTTTGGCAATGATTTTATCGGTATTAAACGGCATGAAAATTCGTGGGATATTTAGTTTTAAATCCAATCCATATTCTGAAACATTGAAAAAATTATTTTTTGGATTCGCTAAATCTTTTGACGCACCTATGTTTCCACGTGCTGCAATTTCAAGTGTTTCTGCGCCATTGAATACGTTTCTGATTGTTTCAGAAACACTTAAACCAATACCAAAATCCTGAATGTTAGAATGGGTCACATCCAATGTGGTTCCAAAACTATATTTTTTTCTTGGAGTCAAATATACTTTCGCAATCAATGACTGCGCAGTTGTATCTCTTTTATCAACTTCATATTGTATCGAAGGATAATTGAAAATCTTAAGATTGTTCAAATACCGCGTGGTCAAAACGGTTTTATTATCAGCATACAGGCCTCCTTTTGTAATAAAAATAGCGTTGGTAATTGCTTTTGGTTTGTATTTTAATTTTTCCTGACTATAAAGATTAAAGTTTTTATAATTGGTACTATCTGTAATGTTTAGCGCGTTATTACTTGGAGAATAATCAGTGTAGATATTTACATCGCTTATTTTATAAATTTTGAAAGGTTCAATTCTAGTTGAATCCCCTTCTTGATAGGAATAATTATTGACGATCAAATTAATGTTTGCCAGATTCACTTTTTTAATGGTGTCAATGTCGAAAGTCACATAATTGGGCTGAAAATAATACACTCCATTGTTTCTGAAATGAGTGGTAATGCGGTTTTTTTCATTTTCAAAATCATCTGTTTTGTATTGATTCCCAGATTTAATGTACGTGTTAGATTTGTTGGTTTGGTACAACGAATCCAAAGCTGGTGTTGCGATAGTAGTCCTCAAAGAATCTAGAAAGTAAGCGTTTCCGGAAGTTACAGCATATTTTATCTTGGCTTTTTTTAGAGCCAACGTATCTATATTGTAAGCGGCATTTACATTAAAAAATCCATTGTTGAAATAGTAATATTTCAAACGCAATAATGATTTGTCGGCTCTGTCTTCATCAATAATTACTGGAGGTTCACCGGTTCTTTTCAAGAAATCGTGAATTCCGTGATACCAGAAAGATTTTCCCAGACGGTTCACTTGTTTTTCTGACAACCATTTTGATTTTCGTCTGAATTTTTCCGGATTGTTGGTGAATTTGGCTTGGTATGTTGAATCTGGATTTAGGTTTGCTAAATTGTAAAGATTCAATCGCAATCGGTATCCCAGTAAAGTGCTGTTTGGTTTTTGATACAGTTGATTAAAAACATTTTCATCCTTAATTGTCTTATCATTTACGGTAATTTCGTTTTTCGTAAGCAGCAGTTTTCCGTCTGCAACTCTTTTTACAGCGTTACATGCGGAAATTAGTATTGCAATTACAATAAATGCAGTTATTTTTGTGGAAATTTTTTTCAAGTGTCCTAAAATATTTAATTCAAAAGTACATTATTTTATGGTTAGTAAAAACCAAATAAAGCTTATAACGAGTTTGCAGCAAAAAAAATATAGAATAGCCAATAAATTATTTTTTGCCGAAGGTGTGAAAGGGATTCAGGAACTCTTGGATTCTGATTTTGTATTGGAGCATTTGTATACCACCCAAAATGATTTTGACGCGGTTTCCATGGAAAAAAAAACCATTGTTTCGGAAAGTGATTTAAAAAAATTAACGGCATTGGCTACGCCGAATTCTTGTTTAGCTGTTTTTAAAATGCCACCAGAAAAACCAATTATAGAGACCGGTTTGATTGTTGTGCTCGATTCTATACGGGATCCGGGAAATTTAGGGACTATATTGCGGTTGTGTGATTGGTATGGAATACAACAAGTTTTGTGTTCAAAGGAAACGGTTGATGTGTATAATCCTAAAGTGGTGCAGGCTACAATGGGTTCTGTAGCGAGGGTCAATATCAATTATATAGATTTAAACGCTTTTGTGGCAACGACTAAATTACCGGTTTTCGGTACGTTTATGGATGGCACGAATATTTATAAATCGGTGTTGCCCAAAGAGGGAATAATTATTATGGGGAACGAAGCGAACGGAATTTCAACCGAACTCGAAAAGTTGGTAACCAGCCGACTCGCAATTCCTCGTTTTGGAAATCTTCAAAAAACAGAAAGCTTGAATGTAGCGACGGCGACTGCTATTTTTTTAAGTGAGTTTCGTCGAGGTTAGTATTCAGTTTTTAGTCATAAATTACAATGAGAACTGAATATTGCAAATGAGAACTGAAAACTATTCTTTAATGGAAAGAAAAGTTGATAAATACAGCTCTAGTTTTTAGAGATTCAATATTTCCTGTCCAAGGGCTGTTTGGATCGTTGTCTCGAATTAATTCATCGTTAATTCCAAAAACACCTCTTATTGATGGTGAAAATATAAAATATTCTGAAAATAGATCAATCCCAAAACCCAATTCGTAGTTTGTAGTCCACGATTGTACACGGAAGCGTTGCTGTAAATTATCATCTATCAGTTTTGAATTACTGGATAAGTTTAAAGTAGCCGATAATCCTCCCAAAGCATAAGGGCGAATATTGCCGGTTCTTAGCGAAGATAACTTTAGTAATAGCGGGAAATGAATGTAAGTACTGTTTACTTCTCTTAACGCATCGCCGCTGTTACTGAAATTCGGATAATATAAATCCCTTTTTGTGTAATAAAGTCCCGGTTCAAAACGCAAGTTGATGTATTCCTGAAGTTTTAAATCACCTATAATTCCCACATTAAAACCTGTGGTTTTATTTACGAGAATGTCTGGTGTTTCCGTTTTGTAATCTATTTTAAAATCGTAAGAATTAAAACCTAAGTAAAAGCCATAATAGACTCTTTTTTTTTGAAAATTTTCTAAATTAATAATAGGGTCTCTGCTAAATATGTTTTTAGATCTTTGAGCATATCCGTTTAGAATAAAAGCAAAAAACAGCAAGACAATTATTTTTTTCATATTATTTTTTAGAAGCTGAATAAATGGTAGCTACACCAAAAGTTTGCGGCAAAGCTACAACATCTATAAACCCAGTTTTTCTCAAAATATTGTTTAACGCTTCGCCATACGGAAATGCGGCAGCTGATTCCGATAAATAACCATAAGCCACGTTATCCTTAGAGAATATTTTTCCTATCAAAGGCAATATGTTTTTGCTGTAAAAATTATATCCTTGTTTATAAGGTGTTTTATCAGGAACGGAGGTTTCTAAAATCACAAAAATGCCATTTGGCTTCAAGACTCTCAAGATTTCAGCTAATCCCTTTTCTAATGTTTCAAAATTACGTACGCCAAAAGCTACGGTAATTGCGTCAAAGTAATTGTCTTCAAAAGGCATGTTTTCAGAGTCTCCTAAAATCATTTCAATGGTAGAAGAAAGATTTTTATCGACAATTTTTTTTTCTCCAACTTTTAGCATTCCAGCAGAAATATCTAAACCAATAATTTTTTCAGCATTAGTTTGCGCCATCAATATGGCTAAATCTCCTGTTCCTGTTGCAATATCCAATATGAGTTTCGGATTGGATTTGGCAACCATTTGCAATACTTTTTTTCGCCATTTTATATCTATACCGAAAGAAATGACACGATTTAGATTGTCATAATTTCCAGAAATAGTGTCAAACATTTGCGCAACTTGTTCTTTTTTGCCTAAGGCAGAATCTTTATAGGGCGTTATCTTTTCTGACATTTTTTTAATTTGTACAAATATAAGAAAAACTTGATGGACTTAAAATGAGTTTGACGAATTTGAATTAAGTTTTATTGTAACCCAAATTTCTTTTACTAAATGGACTTAAAACAAGAAAATGAAAAAAAATCATTTTTTTTGAAATATCACTAAAAGTGGGTATTGCATCTCTAAATTTTATTGTACAAATTTGTTCTTTAAGAAAGAACCATATTAAATGATTAAAAGAGAGTCAGTGAACCAAATCAAATGGATATTTTTTGCGTTAGTTATCTCATTTGTTCTTGTTAGCTGTTTTGAAAGTGCTGTTTCACAAAGCAGTACCTTAGTTAAAACGCAACATACGTTCTTAGGATTAAATTTGTTTTTGGAAATTTTAATTTTTTTCGTCTTTAGTACCTTCGTGGTATTTGGTATTAAAGGCTTTTTTGAGATGTATTCTCAAAAAACTTCAAATATTATAATCTCCGTATCTGGAGTATTATTAGTGTTTGTAATTTTTATTTTATGTTATCAAATACTCTTTCAAGAGTAGTTCATTTCTCTTAATCAATGGTTAAAAAAAAACATCCTGAAAAGGATGTTTTTTTGTTTTATCTTCTAATGTATGTCTGATAAGAATAATCGTAGCGATGCTTTTCATCTTTTTCATTAAACTCTGCGTCTGTCATTTCCCATTCATCTTCATTGATCTTAGGGAAATGCGCATCGCCTTCAAAGTTGTGATGTACTCGCGTGATTTCTAACTTATCTGTGTAAGGAAGTCCTAATGCATAAATTTCACCACCGCCAATTATATAGGAATCCTCATCTTTTGGGCAAATTTCAAGTGCTTTTTCTATACTGTCCACAACGATGCAGCCTTCAGCATGATATTCTTTTTGTCTAGTGATAATAACGTGAGTTCTATTTGGTAACGGTTTTACTAAACTTTCAAATGTCTTTCTTCCCATTATAATATGATGTCCTGATGTAAGGGACTTAAATCGTTGGAAATCATTTGGTAAATGCCAAACCATCTCGTTGTTTTTACCAAGCGTATTGTTTTCGGCAGCAGCCGCGATTATTATTATCATAATTTTTTAGCTATTGTTTAAGTTCGTCGTTCGATACTTGTGTTTGCAATTGGTCTAATTTCTTTTTTTGCAAAGCCACAAGGCGATCTATTTGCTCTCTTTCCCAATCTTTATTCATAAAACGATCTGTAATAAAAATTTTTATAAAATGCAATATAAAGAGGAACAACCAAATGATAATAATCCAAAGGTACCAATTGGACACTACGGTGCTATCAAGAAAATTATGTGCCATAAATAGCAGTAAACTCCCTAAAACGAAAAGAACAAAATGAAAATACAACCCCTTCTTTTGCTTTATTCTTCTTCTCGCATACTCATATTGTTCGTGCAATTCTTTTTCCATCGATCCGGTTTTAGCTTATAAAGATAAAATTTATTTTGGAAAGTCAGTATTGTGGTTCAGAATTATTCCCTGAGAATACGTTTTCTTTTTTTTTATAGTAAATTTAGCTTTGTTTAAATTGTTAAATTATTTATCGATTAACATATTTTGTGGTTTTTAATTAAATCTTTTAAAGCCTTATTAAAAGTCTGAAATATTTAAGTTGCATTATAACATTAGTTTGTAAATAAACAAGTTATGGAAATGAAACAGCGATTTGCGAAACAAAACCAGTTTGTAAGATTACTTTTTCTGAAGCTGCAAAAAAAGCAAGTCAAGCTTATGTTGTTGGCGATTTCAAAAATCGGAATGTGGCTCAATGTGCTTTTAGTAAATTGAAAAATAGTACTTTCAAGGTTGCGTTCGTTGTCAATAAAGATGCGACTTAGTATTTTAATACGTGATTGACGGTTTATCTGTCAATGAACCGGAAACTACTTTTCTCGAATGGAACGAGTTTGTAAGAATTGAAAACAAAGTTTTAGCGGGCAGACGAAAAATCCGTTTTGTATTTCATTAAACCGCAACACTTCCTTTTATCAGTGGATGCGGTTCGTAACCTTCAAGGGTAAAATCATTAAAATCAAATGCGAAGATGTCTTTTATATCGGGATTCAAAATCATTTTAGGCAATGGTTTTGGTTCACGGGACAATTGCAATTCGAGTTGTTCAAAATGATTATTATAAATGTGTGCATCTCCAAGAGTGTGAATAAATTCTCCTGGCTGTAAGTCGCAAACTTGAGCTATCATCATCGTGAGTAATGCGTAAGAAGCAATGTTAAAAGGAACACCTAAGAAAATATCTGCGCTTCGCTGGTACAATTGACACGATAACTTGCCATCAGATACATAAAACTGAAAGAAGGCGTGACAAGGAGGCAAAGCGGCTTTATTGTCGGCTACATTTTCGTTAAATGATTTTGTAGTGTCTGGTAAAACCGAAGGATTCCATGCTGAAACCAACATTCTGCGACTGTTAGGATTGGTTTTTAATTCTTTTATCAATTCCGAGATTTGATCAATTTCTTCACTATTCCAGTTGCGCCATTGATGCCCGTAAACAGGTCCTAAATCGCCATTGGCGTCAGCCCAAGCATCCCAAATTTTAACGCCGTTTTCTTGAAGGTATTTGATATTGGTATCGCCTTTTAAAAACCAAAGTAATTCATAAATAATAGATTTTAAATGCAGTTTTTTGGTGGTAACCATTGGGAAACCTTCATTCAAGTCGAAACGCATTTGGTATCCAAAGACACTTTTTGTTCCTGTTCCTGTTCGGTCTCCTTTTTGACAACCGTTTTCCATCACGTGTCGCACTAAATCTAAATATTGCTTCATTGTGTCTCTATGCTATTTTGCTGTAAGCCGGTTTAGTTTTTGTATATTTTTCCATCTTTCATTACAAATACGACTTTTTCCAGCGTCTTGATCGTGTTTAAAGGACTTTCATCAACTGCAATAATGTCTGCAAAAAAGTTTTCTTTTATTTGACCTACTTCATTTCCTATGCCTAATAACATGGCATTCGTTATTGTTGCAGATTGAATAGCGGCTAATGCAGGCATTCCGGCTTCAACCATATAGCCAAATTCTTTTGCATTTGTACCGTGGGCAAATACACCCGCATCAGTTCCAAAAGCAATTTTGACTCCTTTTTTGTATGCTTTTGCAAAAGTAGCTTTTAGTTGTGGACCAACTTCTCTGGCCTTTGGAACTACGATGTCAGGATAAAAACCAGTAATTTCTGCATTTTTTTCTACTTCTTTTCCAGCCGTTAAGGTGGGAACTAAATAAGCATCATATTTTTTCATTAATTCCATTGTCTCTTCACTCATAAAGGTGCCATGTTCAATGGTTTTTATACCACCCAATATAGCTCGTTGCATACCTTCATCACCGTGGGCATGTGCGGCAGTGAGCATATTGTAATCTTTGGCAGTTGTTGTGATAGCTTTGATTTCTTCTAAAGAAAACTGAGGATTTTTACCGCTTTTGGCAACACTTAAAACACCGCCAGTAGCTGTGATTTTAATAACATCGGCACCTTCTTTATAACGTTCTCTTACTGCTTTTACTGCCTCTTCAGGAGAATTAATTACGCCTTCATGTGGACCTGGATCGCCTACAAGTTTTCGATTGCTTCCGTTTGTCGGATCAGCATGACCACCTGTTGTGGCAATCGATTTTCCTGCAGTATATATTCTTGGACCTTTTACAATTCCTTTATTAATAGCATTTCTAATGGAGATGTTAACGCCTGTTCCTCCTAAATCACGTACGGTGGTAAATCCGGCCAGTAGGGTGATTTCTGCACAACGTACAGCTTGAAATGCGATGTCAGCCTCGTTGTCTAAATATTTCGACATGTAACTTTTAGTGTCATGTTCTCCTTCAATATGTACATGTAAATCTATAAGACCTGGTAATACATATTTGTTTTTTAGGTCTATTATAATATCCTCTGGGTTGGATTTAGATACAAACCCATCTTGTATTTTCGTGATTTTGTTTTTAGAAACAACTATGGTTTGGTTGGATAGCTCTTTGCCAGATTGAGTGTTTAGAATTTTTCCGCAGTGTAAATAATAATCTTGAGAAAATACGACTGTAGAAATGAATAAGGTTACGGCAATAAGGACAAATTTTGTTTTCATAGATTAGTTTATAACAGATGTCAATAAAAATATATATTGGAGCGCAGCATTAATTGCAACTGCATTTTTTATGTGGTTAACCGTTTATTTATCAATTAAAGCAATAATGAAAATCATAATTAAAGTTATCTTTTAGAGATTTCGTCTCTAATTTTAGCTGCTTTTTCATAATCTTCATGTGAAACTGCTTGATCTAATAATTCATTTAACTCCTGTAAACTATGTTTAGCATAGGTTTCACCAGATTGATTGCTTTCTTCTGCGCGTCCAAAAGTATCTGGATTAGAAAGCACATCGTCAATTTCTTGAGAGTCTTTATCAGAATCTAAAGGATTTGACTTTAAGTAAATTCCGGCTTTGTCCAAGATGTTTTTATAAGTAAAAATTGGCGCGTTAAAACGTAATGCTAATGCAATTGCATCTGAAGTTCTGGCATCAATAATTTCTTCAATTTTATCTCTTTCGCAAATAATACTTGAATAAAAAACACCATCGACTAATTTGTGAATAATGACTTGTTTGACTACGATGTCAAAACGTTCGGCGAAATTTTTGAATAAATCATGGGTCAGAGGACGCGGTGGTTTTATTTCTTTTTCTAATGCGATCGCAATGGATTGGGCTTCAAAAGCACCAATTACGATGGGTAATTTTCTTTCGCCGTCAACCTCATTCAAGATCAAAGCGTAAGCTCCGTTTTGAGTTTGACTATATGAAATTCCTTTTATGGATAATTTAACTAAGCTCATAATGTTGTTATGGGAAAGTACATGGTACTTTTTTAATAAAAAAAGGGTGCGATCTTAATGAAAAAAAGTACACAAAAAAACTGCACAAAAGCAAAGATACGAATATCTTATTTTTTGGCAGCTATAATTTTTAAAGAGAATTTTTAGAATTAAGAATTCTGAGCTTTAAAAGCTTTAAATTTCTCGATCAATTGTGGAACAATTTCAAAAGCATCGCCTACAACTCCGTAATCAGCCACTTTGAAAAATGGTGCTTCCGGGTCACTGTTGATTACAACTTTAACTTTAGAAGAGTTGATACCTGCAATGTGCTGAATAGCTCCTGAAATTCCAATCGCAATATAAAGGTTGGTAGCAACCGGTTTCCCCGTTTGTCCTACGTGTTCTCCATGAGGTCTCCATCCTAAATCAGAAACCGGTTTAGAACATGCCGTTGCGGCACCAAGAACAGAAGCTAATTCCTCAATCATCGCCCAGTTTTCTGGACCTTTTAGTCCACGACCAGCCGAAACTACAATGTCAGCATCAGCAATAGAAACTTTTCCAGAAACTTTTTCAACTGATTCTACCTTTACACCAAAATCATTGTCTCCAATCGTTGGGTTAAAATCTTCTTCAGTCAATGTTGATGCATTTTCAAAAATACCATACGAGTTTTTAGCAAGTCCAAGAACTTTTACGTCTGTGGCAATTTCAGTAATGTTAAACGCTTTGTTTGAAAACGCATTTCTTTTTACTTGAAAAGGTGAAGTTGAAACCGGTAGTCCAACCACATTTGATGCATAACCAGCTTCTAATGCTACTGCAACAAGTGACGAAAGGTAAATACTGTCCGTAGTGGATGAAAGTAAAACTAACTTTACGTTTTCTTTTTGAGCTGCTTGTTTGATTACATCGGCGTACGCTTTAGCCGTAAATCCTGATAATTTATCGTTGCTTACTTTTAATACTTTGTCTACTCCGTATTTTGATAATTCCGAAACATCTCCAGCATTAACGGTTACAGCCGTAACAGTAGTTCCTAATGTTTCAGCCACTTTTTTTGCGTAAGAAGCTAATTCGAATGATACTTTCTTAAATTTTCCTTCTGCGTATTCTGCGTATATTAATATTGACATAATTTTTTATTTTAGTCTTAAAGTTTTAAAGTCCAAAGTCATAAAGGGAAATTAGTGTAAACTTCTATCTTTTTGACTTTCAACATTCGACTTTATGACAGTTAGATTACTTTCGCTTCGTTGTGTAATAAATTGATTAATTCATCTAAATTGTCAGCAGCAATTAATTTCACGGCTGATTTAGGAGCTGGTTTTTCAAATTTTACTGCTTTTGTATTTACAGTGGCTTCGACTGGTTCCAGAATTGTCAATACTTTAGTTCTTGCAGTCATAATTCCTCGCATGTTAGGAATGCGCAAGTCTTTTTCTTCCACTAATCCTTTTTGTCCACCAATGATTAATGGTAAAGTTGTAGCAACGGTTTCTTTTCCACCATCAATTTCACGAACTGCTTTTACGCTAGTTCCATCAACAGTAAGGCTAGTGCAAGAATTTAGGAAATTGTATCCTAAAATTCCGGCTATCATTCCAGGAACCATTCCGCCATTATAGTCTAAAGATTCTTTTCCGGCAATAATTACATCGTAACCGCCGTTTTTGATTACTTCAGCAAGTTGTTTGGCTACAAAAAATCCGTCAGTAGGAGTAGCGTTGACACGAATGGCTTCGTTAGCGCCTATCGCCAATGCTTTTCTTAAGGTAGGTTCGGTTTCTGGTCCTCCAACATTTACAACAGTAACGGTTGCGCCTTGTTGTTCTTGAAACCAAATGGCACGTGTCAAACCAAATTCATCATTAGGATTGATTACATATTGAACTCCATTAGTGTCAAATTCAGAATCTCCGTTAACAAAGTTAATTTTTGAAGTAGTATCAGGAACGTGACTGATGCAAACTAATATTTTCATACTTATATTTTTTATTATTCGTAATTTCTTTTACAAATTTAAAATATTAATTTGAATAATATACTATGCATGCATAATATTTTTACTTAACTACTACGTTTTCGTAGCCCGGATAGCAGCGGCATCCTTCCTGTGGCTCCTTTAGCCACAGGAAGATACAGCAGATAGCCGGAAATAGCTCCTGAAAATTATCACTGTAAATCCTGAATTAATTTTGGATACTTTATGCTTTTAAGTGATATAAAATATTTATTTTTGCTGTTCGAAAATTAGACACATACAACATATAATATGAGAACGATACAATTTAGAGAGGCCATTTGCGAAGCGATGAGTGAAGAAATGCGTCACGATGAGTCCATATACTTAATGGGTGAAGAAGTTGCAGAATATAATGGTGCCTACAAAGCATCTAAAGGCATGCTTGCTGAATTTGGCGAAAAAAGAGTTATTGATACTCCTATCGCTGAGCTTGGTTTTACTGGTATTGCAGTAGGATCAGCAATGAATGGATGCAGACCGATTGTTGAATATATGACCTTCAATTTTTGTTTAGTTGGGATTGACCAAATTATAAACAACGCTGCCAAAATGCGTCAGATGACTGGTGGACAATTTAATGTTCCTATCGTTTTTCGTGGTCCAACGGCTTCGGCAGGACAATTAGGAGCGACACACTCCCAAGCATTAGAAAACTGGTTTGCGAATACTCCGGGTCTTAAAGTGGTAGTTCCCTCTACGGTTTATGATGCTAAAGGTTTGTTGAAAGCGGCTATTCGTGACAATGATCCTGTGATTTTCATGGAATCAGAACAAATGTATGGTGATAAAGGCGAAGTACCGGATGGCGAATATACCATTCCACTTGGAGTTGCTGACATCAAACGTGAAGGTACGGATGTAACAATTGTTTCTTTTGGAAAAATTATCAAAGAGGCGCACATTGCTGCTGACGAATTGGCGAAAGAAGGCATTTCTTGTGAAATTATTGACTTGAGAACCGTACGTCCTATGGATTATGAGACGATTTTAACATCGGTTAAAAAAACAAATAGATTAGTAGTTCTTGAGGAAGCTTGGCCTTTTGCAAGTGTCGCTTCTGAAATTACCTATATTGTTCAGGAACGCGCTTTTGATTTCTTGGATGCACCTATTCAACGTATCACGACAGCGGATACGCCTGCGCCTTACTCTCCGGTTTTACTGAAAGAATGGTTGCCAAATGCAGGTGATGTTGTGAAAGCGGTTAAAAAAGTAATGTATAAAAAATAGTGGTTTTGATGAATTTGACTTTAGATAAAAATTAACAATCCAGATTCTAAATATCGAATAATCAAACGTTCTAATTAACTATATTTGAAACTTCATCAATTTTCTATTTGATGAGGTTTTTTTTTGAATGATTATGAAAAAGAATATTTTGTTTCTCTTGTTTTTTTTGTTTGTTATGGCTAACGCAGTTTTTGCACAAACAAAGGTAAGTGGCGTGGTGCTAGACAAATTGAATCAGCCGATTCCTTTTGCTAATGTGGTTTTTAAGAACTCGAGCGAAGGAATTGTTGCCAATGAAGACGGTAAGTTTTATTTGGAATCTGCTAAAGAATATTTGGTATTATTAATAACTGCAGTAGGGTTTTCCGAAAAAGAAATTACGTTAGAGAAATTAGTTAACTACAATTTAAAAATTCAGCTAAACGAAGCCGAGAGTTTAAATGAGGTAGTGATTTTTGCCGGTAAAACCTCGAAAAAGAATAATCCTGCGCTGGATATTCTTCGAAAAATTTGGGAAAGAAAACGTCAAAATGGCTTGTATTTGTTTGATCAATACCAAATGGAGAAGTATGAGAAAATAGAATTTGACATGAATTCTATTGATAGTGCTTTTATGAAAAGTAAACTTTTTAAAGGGATGGAGTTTATCTTTAACCAAATGGATACTTCCAAAATTACCGGTAAAACGTATTTACCCATTTTTGTAAACGAATCGTTAAATGACGTTTACGGAGATAATAAACTGAAAAAACTAAAAGAGAAACTGAAAGCCAGTAAAACGTCCGGTTTTAATGGGAACCAACAAATTTTGACTTTTGTTAAAGATTTATATTCCAATTATGATATTTACAATAATTACTTAACTTTTTTTGACAAAAGTTTCACCAGTCCGTTATCTAAAACAGGGATTGATGTTTACAATTATGTATTGAAAGACAGTGCGTATATTGATAAAAAATGGTGTTTCAATATTGTTTTTTATCCAAGACGTAAAAACGAATTGACTTTTAAAGGAGATTTTTGGGTCAATGATTCCACATTTGCCATCAAGAAAATTAATATGGCGGTGACTAAAAGCGCTAACATCAACTGGGTAAAAGACATTTATCTTGAGCAGGAATTTGAAGTGGTAAGCGATTCCGTTTTCTTATTAACGAAGGATTATTTGATGTCCGACTTTGCTTTAAACAAAAAAGAAAAATCAAAAGGTGTTTATGGAAAACGAACCACTTATTATAGAAATCATCAGTTCAATAACGAAAAACCGGTTGCTTTTTATAAAGATGAGGTCAATTACATGGACCCGGATGTTTTCAATAAATCAGATGAATATTGGGACGATAACCGATTTGAGAACTTAACCAAGGACGAACTGGGAGTTTATAAAATGCTGGATACGTTGCAGACGGTCAAAAAATTCAAGCAAATTTACAGTACAGTACAGGTTTTGGCGAGCGGTTTTTTACAGTTTGGGAATTTTGATTATGGTCCTCTTTTTTCAACTTTCGGTTATAACGAAGTTGAAGGGGTGAGATTGCGGGCAGGCGGACGAACGTATTTTGGCACCAACGACACTTGGCGTATACAAGGTTACACTGCGTATGGTTTTAAAGATGATAAATTCAAATATGGGTTTTCCGGAAAATGGATGGTCGATAAGAAAAAAAGAATCATTTTGTCCGGTGGTAACAGGCGTGATATTGAACAAATTGGTGCGAGTCTGACGACAACATACGATATTTTGGGCCGAAGTTTTGCTTCGTCATCTGTATTTTCATCGGGAAATAATGGAAAATTGACAAACATCAACCTGAGTAATATTGCGGTGGAAATAGAGCCCGTTAAAAATTTGATTTTCCAAACCGGAATTTCCTATCGTACCCTTGAATCTGCATCACCAACTTTCAGTCTTGATTATTACACAGATATTGCCAATGCTGTCACAAAAAGTGATGTGAAACAATCAGAAGTTAACTTACAGGTTGAATATACTCCGAAGAGAAAAACAATTGGATTTGCTGTAGAAAGAGAAAATGTAGACAGTCCCTACAGTCGCTTTTTTGTCAATTACAGCCATGGTTTTAAAGGATTATTGAATAGCGATTTTAGATATGATAAATTACAGTTATTTTATAAACAACCTATCATTATAGGACCTTTAGGAAGAACCAATATTATTATGGAAGCAGGGAAAACCTTTGGAACAGTTCCCTTAGGATTGATGAGTGTGATTCCGGGTAATCAAACTTTTTTCCTGCTTGAAAACACCTTTAGCAACCTTAATTTCTATGAATTTGTAGCCGATCAATATGCGACTTTGCAGTGGAATCATAATTTTAATGGCAAACTTTTTTCCAGAATTCCGTTTATGCGAAAACTCAACTGGAGAGAAATTGTTTCAGTAAAAGGGGTTTATGGTAGTATATCGGATGAGAACAGAGCCATTAATGCTTCGGGTTTAGTTTACAATGCACCAGAAAAAGTGTATTGGGAATACAGTGCCGGAATTGGGAATATCTTCAAAGTATTTCGAATCGATTTCGCTTGGCGAGGCAATTATCTCAATACGCCGGATACGAATCGTTTTACTGTAAAAGGATCGTTTGGGTTTAATTTCTAGGAGCTATTCCAGCTGTACACTATATCTTTTTATAAGGCGAAAAAAAAATCGCCTCATAAAAAGGATGCCGTTTCCATCTGGGCTAAAAAATATCAGATTATGCAAGAAGCCATCGATTATCTTATAGAAAAAGACACCGTTTTTAAAGCTATTATTGAGCAATACGGAATGCCGGTCATTCCCAAAAGGCCGCAAGGTTTTGAGACTTTGGTATTGTTGATTTTAGAGCAGCAAGTATCTATCGATTCGGCGAAAGCGACTTTTTTAAAAATAAAAGCCAGTCAAAAAACAGTAACGCCGGAAATACTACTTTATCTCTCCGATGCCGAATTAAAGAATCTTGGCGTAAGCCGTCAAAAAACGTCGTATATAAAAGCTTTGGCTACAGCTATATTAAATAAAGATCTTGATTTAGAAAGTTTGCCAACTAAAACAGCTCAGCAAGTGCGGGAAGAACTCATCAAAATCAAAGGAATAGGAAACTGGACTATTGATATTTATTTGATGTTTTGTCTGCAAGCCCCGGATTTATTGCCGTTAGGAGACATTGCGGTAATAAATACCATCAAGGAATTGCTGGATATTCATGATAAAGGTGCCATGGAAGCGCACGCAATAAAATGGAGTCCGTATCGTTCATTTGCTACCTATATTTTGTGGCACCATTATTTGAAAAAACGAAATAGAACGGTCGTTTTTTAAAGTACGGTGTGTTAAAATTTAATTAAGAGATAACATAAATTTCGTATTGTGTAATCGTATAGTTTCCTTACTTTTGCAACCATAATATAGATAAGAAAAACTAAAATGACTGCAGACAAATTAACAACTTTCGATGTTTTAATCGAAATACCGAGAGGAAGTAGAAATAAATATGAATATGATTTCGAAATAAAAAGAATGCGTTTTGACAGAATGTTATTCTCGTCCATGATGTATCCGGCTGATTACGGATTTATCCCGGAAACATTAGCATTAGATGGAGATCCATTAGACGTTTTGGTTTTGGTAAACGAACCAACTTTTCCTGGATGCGTAATGGAGGTAAAACCTATCGGTGTTTTTCACATGGCAGATGATAAAGGTCCGGATGAAAAAGTAATTTGTGTACCTGTTTCAGATCCAATCTGGAATTCACTAAATGATTTATCCGATATGAATCCACACTTGTTGAAAGAGATTGAACATTTTTTCCAAGTGTACAAAGATCTTGAAAACAAGAAAGTTGATGTAGGAGGATGGGGCGATGTAAATGAAGCATACGAGATAATCAGAAAATGTACGGAGCGTTTTAATCAAATCGAAAACAAACCAGAAGGATTATTTAGTATTAAATAATTTAACATCATAATTTATACAAAAAGAGCAATATTCTGTAAAGAGTATTGCTTTTTTGTTTAAATTCGTTTTGTTACACTATTAACATTAACCAAAAACCAAACCAAAATTATGAATACAATAATGATTTATTTGCCAATAGCCATGGCATTTATTGGACTGGCATTTATGTTTACCAAGAGAGCATGGGTTTTAAAACAAGATCCGGGTGACGGTAAGATGAAAGAGATTTCGGATTACATTTACGAAGGAGCCTTGGCTTTCCTAAAAGCAGAATATAGGTTATTGACTTTCTTTGTAATTGGAGCAAGTATCGTTTTAGCCGGAATTTCATTTATCGTTCCTACTACACATATATTAATAGTTGTTGCTTTTGTTTTTGGTGCTTTTTTCTCGGCGTTAGCGGGGAATATGGGTATGAAAATCGCAACAAAAACTAATGTTAGAACCACTCAGGCCGCACGCACTAGTTTGCCACAAGCACTAAAAGTTTCTTTTGGCGGCGGAACCGTAATGGGATTAGGCGTGGCGGGTTTAGCCGTTTTGGGTTTGACGACTTTCTTTATCTTCTTCTTTCACTTTTTTATGAATGGGATTTGGACTTCTACGGAAGACATGACCATTGTATTGGAAACATTAGCCGGATTTTCGCTTGGAGCAGAATCTATCGCTTTATTTGCCAGAGTAGGTGGTGGAATTTATACCAAAGCGGCCGATGTTGGTGCTGATTTAGTTGGGAAAATAGAAGCTGGAATTCCAGAAGATGATCCTCGTAATCCAGCTACAATTGCGGATAACGTAGGAGATAATGTAGGCGATGTTGCCGGAATGGGTGCTGATTTATTTGGTTCTTATGTAGCGACAGTTTTAGCGGCCATGGTTTTAGGAAATTATGTGATTAAAGACATGGGCGGAAATATTCAAGATGCTTTTGGCGGAATAGGGCCTATTTTATTACCGATGGCAATCGCTGGTTTTGGAATTTTATTTTCGATTATAGGAACAATGGTTGTGAAAATTTCAGATGATAATGCAAAAGAAGCACAAGTTCAAAGCGCTTTAAACATGGGAAACTGGCTTTCAATAGGATTAACCCTAATTGCATGTTATTTTTTAGTTGATTATATGTTGCCAGAAACGATGAAAATGGATTTCTTCGGCGAAGGCACTAAAGAAATTTCATCAATGCGCGTTTTTTATGCTACAATTGTCGGTTTAGGAGTAGGCGCAATCATTTCATCGGTAACGGAATATTACACTGGTTTAGGAACAAAACCTGTTATGGCAATTGTACAAAAATCGTCAACTGGAGCTGGGACTAATGTAATTGCGGGTTTAGCGACAGGAATGATTTCTACATTTCCAACAGTACTTTTATTTGCAGCAGCGATTTGGACTTCGTATGCGTTTGCTGGATTTTATGGGGTAGCTTTGGCGGCTTCGGCGATGATGGCAACAACGGCCATGCAGTTAGCGATCGATGCTTTCGGACCCATATCTGATAACGCTGGAGGTATTGCAGAAATGAGCGAACTGCCAAAAGAAGTGCGTACCAGAACGGATATATTGGATTCAGTAGGAAATACCACTGCTGCAACCGGAAAAGGATTCGCTATTGCTTCGGCGGCATTAACGTCCCTAGCGTTGTTCGCCGCGTATGTAACCTTTACAGGAATTGACGGGATCAATATTTTTAAAGCGCCAGTTTTAGCGATGCTATTTGTAGGCGGAATGATTCCTGTCGTTTTCTCGGCTTTGGCCATGAATTCTGTTGGAAAAGCCGCGATGGACATGGTGTATGAAGTACGCCGCCAGTTTAGAGAGATTCCTGGAATTATGGAAGGAACTGGAAAACCGGAATATGCTAAATGTGTCGATATTTCTACAAAAGCCGCTTTGCGCGAAATGATGTTGCCGGGCATTTTGACTATTGGTTTTCCAATTGCTATTGTACTTTTGGGTAAATTAGTTTATGGAGATAATAATCAGTTGATCGCCGAAATGTTAGGAGGTTATATGGCAGGTGTTACCGTTTCTGGTGTGCTTTGGGCAGTTTTTCAGAACAATGCCGGTGGTGCTTGGGACAATGCAAAGAAATCATTTGAAGCGGGAGTTTTAATCAATGGTGAAATGACCTATAAAGGTTCTGATGCGCATAAAGCTGCCATCACTGGTGATACTGTAGGTGACCCGTTTAAAGATACTTCTGGACCATCTATGAATATTTTAATTAAATTGACCTGTTTGATAGGACTTGTAATTGCCCCGATTTTAGGAAATGGAAGTCATACTATTTCGGATAAAGCACCTTTTCGAGCAACCACTGAAATGGTTTCTAAAGAAGTGATGATCGAAAAAACCAATGTTGATGGAAAAGTAAAAGCTACTATTAAAACAAATATCAACGGCAAAGAAGACATTCAAAATTTTGAAGGAACAGATGAAGAAGTTCAAGCAAAAATTGATGCTTTGAAATAATCAGATAATTATTATAAACAAAAATGCCCCGCGATTGCGAGGCATTTTTGTTTATGTGTGTTTTTATCTCCAGTTTCTACTCCCTCTCCTTCGGAGAGGGTTGGGGAGAGGATTCTAAAACAACCCATTCAGCTCCGCATCGATTCTATTAAAAATAGTTCCTAAATCTTCGGGATTGTCAACAAAATTAATGTTGTCAACATCAATGATTAATAATTTTCCTTTGTCATAGGTCTGAATCCAGCCTTCGTAACGTTCGTTCAATCGGCTTAAATAATCAATGGATATTGAGTTTTCGTATTCACGTCCTCTTTTATGTATTTGTCCGACTAAATTAGGAATTGAACTTCTTAAATAAATCAATAAATCAGGCGCTTTAACTGTAGATTCCATCAATTCAAAAAGCGAAGAATAATTCTGGAAATCACGATTGGTCATCAAACCCATCGCATACAAGTTAGGTGCAAAAATATGCGCATCCTCATAAATAGTTCTGTCTTGAATGATTTTTTTACCGCTTTCACGGATTTGCATCACCTGACGGAAACGGCTATTCAAGAAATAAATCTGTAAATTAAATGACCAACGTTCCATTTGATGGTAAAAATCATCTAAGTATGGATTATCGACAACGTCTTCATAATGCGGTTCCCACTTAAAATGTTTTGCTAACAAACGTGTTAAAGTTGTCTTTCCAGAGCCGATGTTTCCTGCTATTGCTATGTGCATTATGGTATTGTGATTTTATAATTTGTAATTCCTGTGGATGTAAAAATAGATAAAATTTGGTCCCTGTAATAGAATTTTTTAAACGTTTTTTCCGAAATTTCAATTTCAGTTTTTTTATCTTTTTCTAAATCCTGCAGAAACAAACGGGAGTCTTTTGAATAAATCAACTGATTTTCATTTATGATTGCAATCGATTCAAAATCAGGAATTTTTCCTTTAATTGTTATTCTTCCAAAAATATCACAAGTGTACCAATTGTTTTTTAAGTCAATCCAATGAAAGACATTGAAATCTGAAGAATAATTTTTGATGCTTTCGGTAAAAGGAACTGAAATGGTCTTGTATTCCTTGTTTAAATAATCATAAAGTCCCAGTTGCTGATTCATGCTGTTGTAAATCCACAACTGATTCATTGCTGCAATTCCAATTGCAGTTGCTACGATTGGAATTATGTTTTCTGAAAAATTTATTTTTTGGATTTCATTCAATTGATTATCCAATACGATAACAGTATTGAAATTTTCGTAAAACAAAACAATTTTAAGCGGGTTTTGTAGGTCAACTTTGGTGATTTTTCCTAAAGAAATGTTTTTATATTCTAAAGTATCTTGCGTGTTAATTTTAGAAAAGACATTATTTTTGACAGTGTAATAAAAACCAAATGGATCATATCCCAGAAATTGATCTCCATCAAAACGAATAGAATCTATTTTAACAGCTGTTAATTTTTGGTTTTGACTAAAAACAACCGAAAACGAGGCGATAAATAGCATTAGCATTACTTTCTTCATAAAAGCGAAATTACAATTAAACCTTCTACAATTATGAGTGTCTTACTATTATTTTAACAGAATGATTGTAACAAAAACAGTATTTTCCAGTCTTATTCACTAAAATCCAAAAGTATGTACAAAGTAATTTTCACGTTAGTAATAGCAGTCGCATCGTTTATGGGACTTCAAGCTCAGGAATTTCAAGGAATGGCAGTGTACGAATCGAAAACCAGCACCTCCGATTTTAAAACACGAATGGAAGGCAATAAGGACATGACTCCGGATATGCAAAAAAGGATCGAGGAAAGTATGAAGAAAATGTTCGAAAAAACATTCATTCTTAATTTTGATAAATCGGCATCAATATACAAAGAAGAAGAAAAACTGGAAGCTCCAGGTCAAGGTGGTGGCGGAATGCGAATGATGATGTCTATGACTGGCGGCGGCGGAACATATTATAAAAATGTAAAAGAGAAGTCCTATACCGTTGATAAAGAGTTTATGGGGAAAGAGTTTCTGATAAAGGACTCTTTACCTAATTTACAGTGGAAAATGGAAGGGGAAACCCGGGTTATTGGGGGCTACAATTGTTTTAAAGCCACCGCTGTACGTGTTGCGAGCAAAACAGATTTTAGAAACTTCAGACCAAAAAAAGAAGATGCCGCAGCAACTAAACCAGCTGATGCAGCCAAGAAAACAAGTCTTCTGGATGAATTGGATATGCCAAAAGAAACTATAATTACGGCTTGGTATACGCCGGAAATTCCAGTGAGTCAAGGACCGGAAAATTACTGGGGATTACCCGGTTTAATATTGGAAGTAAACGACGGTAAAACGGTTATTTTATGTTCAAAAGTGGTTTTGAATCCTAAAGTTAAAACCGAAATAAAAGCGTCAACAAAAGGAAAAATAACCACTCAGAAAGAATTTGACGAAACCGTTTTGAAAAAAATGGAAGAGTTTAGAGAGATGAACCAAGGACGTGGCGGAAATGGCGGAATAAGAATGAGAATTGGAGGGTAAACTCAAATCAAATTTGTGTGTTAAATAAGTTCTCTATATTTCATCCATAATTTATAAATGAAAAATACAATAGTAGTAGTAGTTGCCCTGTTTTTTATTACCTCACTTTCCTTTGCACAATCCGTTAAATTAGAAGGTCTAATTACCGATTCAAAAGCTACGGGTCTCGAAATGGCCAATGTAATGGCGGTAAATAAAGCCACAAAAGCAATGGATGCCTACGCCATAACAAATGACAAAGGAAAATTCCTTCTAAATCTAAAACCCAATACAGCATATAATATAAAAATCAGTTATTTGGGAATGCAGAATAAAGAGTTGGAAATCACTACAACTTCAGAAAATAGCATAAAAAACATTGCACTTGAAGAAGGCGGAATTGAACTGGACGGAGTCGAAATTGTTCGTGAAATGCCAGTTTCTATAAAAGGCGATACCATTGTTTATAACGCGGATTCTTTTAAATCAGGAACGGAACGGAAACTGGAAGATATCCTGAAAAAATTACCGGGTGTTGAGGTAAATGCTGATGGTGAAATTGAAGTTGAAGGGAAACGAGTAACTAAATTAATGGTGGAAGGAAAAGACTTTTTTGATGGCGACACAAAGCTAGGAGTCAAAAATATTCCGGCAGATGCCATTGATAAAATCCAAGTGTTGCGCAACTACAACGAAATTGGAGCGCTAAAAGGTGTAGAGAACAATCAGGATAATATTGCAATGAATATCAAACTTAAATCAGGAAAGAAAAATTTCTGGTTCGGGGATATGACCGCGGGAATTGGAGTGGCGCACGAGGAAAGTCGCTATTTGATTAATCCAAAATTATTTTATTACAGCCCAAAATACAGCATCAATTTAATCACGAATTTTAATAATATTGGAGAATTGCCGTTGACGGTTCAGGATTATTTTAAATTCACCGGCGGTTTTCGTGGGATGATGCAAAAAGGCGGTTCCAGTTTTAATGTATCTTCGAATGATTTAGGAATTTCACTGCTTAGGAATAACCGAGCTAAGGAAATTGAGACTAAATTTGGAGCCACAAATTTTGCCTACAATGTAAATAAAGCGTGGACTTTAAGTGGTTTTGGGATTCTTTCCTCTTCGTTAACAGATTTAGAAACATCGTCACAAACAAATATTTTACAACCTAATTCTTCGGAGATTTTTTCTACGGAGAACCGTCAGGAAATTACAAACCAAAAAAGTAATTTAGGATTATTCAAATTGAGCTCCAGCTATAAACCTAGTGCGAGGTTTCAATTTGATTATGATGTTTTAACCAAATTATCCAAACAGGACGAGAATAATTCACTGTTAAGAGAATCTATTGTCAACAATAATTCCAAAATAGAAAACATTAATACGATAAAAAATCAAAATCCAATTTCGGTAAATCAAAACTTAAGTTTGTATTTCACACAAAGCGACAAAAATATTTTTGCTTTCGAAATGCAACATTTGTTTCAAGAAGAAGATCCTTTTTATAATGCTAATTTGCAATCGCAGCCATTCAGTTTTGCGGGATATGTGGCTGGACAAAACAGAAATAACATCAACCAGAGTCGCTTTGTAAAAACTAATAAAATTGACGCTAAATTGGATTATTATTACATGGTCACCCCAAAAAGCAACATCAATGTGACGTTAGGAAATACGTATTCCCATCAAAATTTCAATTCCAGTATTTTTCAGATTTTGGATAATGAAAGAGTCAATAATCTGACTAATAATGCCAACACAAATGATGTGACTTACAATTTCAACGACACGTTTTTGGGGTTGCATTATAAGATTTTGAGCGGGAAATTCACGTTTACTCCCGGAGTAAGTCTGCACAGTTACAACATGACAAATGAGCAATTAGGAACCAGTAACAGTCAAAATTTCTTCAGAGCATTGCCGGATTTGTTGGCGATTTATCAAATCAAAAAATCGGAAACATTAACTTATAATTTTTCGTATACCAATAATTTTACTGATATAAATAGATTAGCAGAGGGTTTTGTTTTCTCTAATTACAATAGCCTGACCAAAGGAAACCGATTTTTAGAGAACGCAACTGTACAAGAGCATTCGTTGCGTTATTTTAAATACAACATGTTTAATTTCGAGAATATTACTGCGGTAGCTTCCTATTCTAAAAGAGTAGACGCGATAAAAACTAGTGCCGTATTCAATGGAGTGAATCAAACTTCATCGCCGTTCAACTCTGATTTTGCTGATGAAACACTTTCAGGAACTGGCTCGTACGGACGTTCTTTTCTGAAGAATTACAAAGCCTCTTTGGCAGCTTCTCTAAATTGGTCTAAGTTCAATAACATTCAGAATAATGTGTTGTCAACAAACGAGAGTTTAACCCAAAACTATACTTTTAAAGCATCAACGAATTACAAGATTATGCCTAATCTGGAATTAGGATATAATGTGGTTACGAATGATTACAATAACGCTACTTTTTATACAGAAAGACCCTTTGCTAAATTGGATTATTTCTTCTTGAGGAGTTTTTCTTTTGTAGCGGAATATGAGTTTTATCATTACTACAACAATGCTAAAACAGTCAATAATGAATATGATTTCTTGAGTGCCAGTTTAATTTATCAAAAGAAAGGCAGCAAGCTAGAATACAAAGTAAGCGGAACAAATTTATTGAATACAACCTCATTAAATGATGATAGTTTTACCCAATTTGCCACCAGAACTTCTCAATATACTGTTCAGCCACGCTATGTGATTTTCTCTTTAAAGTATAATTTGTAGGAGCTAATCCTGCTGTACATTTCAATCTTTGCTGAAAAAGATTATTTTTCTAAATAAATAAAGGAGCTTCCGTTGGTCGCTCTTTTTTTACAAGAAAAAATGAATCTTTTTCAGCAAAGGATTTCCATTTCCATCAGGGCTAAAAAAAACCCGAAATTCAATTGGATTTCGGGTTTTAGATATAAATATTTTTAGATGATTACAATCCAAAAGCGGTTTTAACTTGGTCAACAAAATCTAATTTTTCCCAAGTAAACAATTCAACAGTAACCGTTTTTTCGTTTCCACCCGGAGCAGAGAAAGTTTTGGTAACCGTTTCTGGAGTACGTCCCATGTGCCCGTAAGCAGCAGTTTCGCTGTAAATAGGGTTTCTTAATTTCAAACGTTGCTCAATAAAGTAAGGTCGCATATCAAAAATAGCTTCAACTTTTTTGGCAATTTCTCCATTAGTCAAATTCACTTTTGAAGTACCATACGTATCGATAAAAATACCCATTGGTTTTGCAACTCCAATGGCATACGAAACCTGTACTAAAATCTCGTCAGCAACACCCGCTGCAACTAAGTTTTTAGCGATATGACGTGTAGCATAAGCTGCACTTCTATCTACTTTACTCGGATCTTTTCCAGAAAATGCACCACCACCGTGAGCCCCTTTTCCACCGTAAGTATCCACAATAATTTTCCTTCCTGTAAGTCCAGTATCTCCGTGTGGCCCTCCAATTACGAATTTCCCGGTTGGGTTGATATGGTATTGGATTGCATTGTTGAATAAATGCGCATGCGCAGGATTTTTTGCAATGATCCTTGGAATCAATATTTCGATAATATCTTTTTTGATTTTCGCAAGCATTGTTGCTTCTTCATCAAAATCATCATGTTGTGTCGAGATTACAATAGCTTCAATACGAGTTGGCTTGTTGTCATCGCTGTATTCTAAAGTTACTTGAGATTTAGCATCAGGACGTAAATACGTAATTTCGTTGTTTTCGCGTCTTAAGATAGCTAATTCCTGCAATAATTTATGAGATAAATCAAGTGCCAATGGCATGTAATTTTCGGTTTCATTAGTAGCGTAGCCAAACATCATTCCTTGATCACCAGCGCCTTGCTCTTCAGGATTTGCTCTGTCAACACCTTGATTTATGTCAGCAGATTGTTCGTGAATAGCAGAAAGGATTCCACAAGAATTGGCTTCAAACATATATTCGCTTTTGGTGTAACCAATTTTTCGGATTACGTCACGAGCGATTTGTTGTACGTCTAAATAGGTATTTGATTTTACCTCACCAGCCAAAATTACTTGACCAGTTGTTACTAAAGTTTCGCATGCTACTTTTGAGTCAGCGTCAAATGCCAAGAAATTATCAATTAATGCGTCTGAAATTTGATCTGCAATTTTGTCTGGATGTCCTTCGCTTACAGATTCTGACGTAAATAAATAGGCCATAATAAATATTATTTTTAAATTAAGCGAGAAAAAATAATTGCTGAAAAGGACTAAAGGAGAGTTCCTGCTTTAGCATTTTTTCTACTGAAAAATTATCAGTATTCATAATGAATTTGTTTCATTATGAAGAGGTTGCAATCAGTTCAAATTTTTCCTCTTGTATTCGGGTGCAAATGTATGAAACCATTTTGAATTGCAAATTAATCTTAACTTTTTTTTGCTGATAAATCTTTTTTTGGTTTAATTAAAGTAAAAAATAACTTCTGGAGCATTACGGCTATTATTTTTTTTTGAAACTTATTTGGATATTTAAAAAATAATTTGCAAATTTGATTCTCTAAAAAAGTAAAAATGAAATTTAATATTTACACTATGTTTAAAGTCGCGCAGGACAATTCCTTAGGGTCGCTCATTGCATAATTTTAAATTAAATTATATAGCAAAAGCTTCCCAAATAACGGGAAGCTTTTTTTTTGAATACAACCTAATAATTTTACAGAAATAGTAGCATACATGAACAACCAAAAATTCCAGCATCCAAATAGTTCAACAGTCAATAATGTGATGAATGCAAAGGCCATTATGCGTATTTGCGTCAGTTGATTCCAAAAGTATAAGTTAGTATGATAACTTAAAACCCTTTTGGATATGTGTCTAAAAGGGTTTTTTGTTTTTCTGAAGCTTTTTAAATTTTAAAATAATAATTACAATGAAATCAAAAATGAGTTTAAAAATTTAATACCTAAAAATTATGAGCGCAACGAAGTATTTTACCAAGACATTTCAAGTACTAAAAAGTATTGACTTTAAGAGGAAAAAGGAAAAAGAGAGCAGTTCTAAAAATGAACTGATTCACCCTAGATTCGAAATTTCAAAAAACGATGCTTTGGCACAAAAAACAGTGCCAAATTCATTACTTTTTCTAATGTATTCCCAAGAGAATGAAGTGCTTTTTATTTAAGAAATCCGAATTTATTTTCGGTTTTGAGATCTTCAAAAAAGTATTTAAAATTGTTGTTTTGGCGAAGTAAAAAATCTAATTAGCTTTATGATACTTCGTCAAAATAACATTTGTATGTTTGTTGTGATCACGCTTTTATTTAAATCAAACAAAAAATCGATTGCGTACAAAAATTTGGTTATTTCAAAAAATAGTGGTTAATTTGCATCTTTAAGTTCACAAACGTATTGAAATGTTATAAAGAAAGGCAGAGGGATTAGACCCGATGAAGCCTTAGCAACCCTTCGATTTATCGAAGAAGGTGCTGCATTCTACCACGCCAAACGTGGAAAGATAACACTAAGAATTTGTCTAGATAACTCCTAGCTTTCTTTCTAATATTTCCAGACACAAGTCAAAAATCATAAAAGATTTGCAATTGGAAAATAAACCAACATCCATTACATTACAAAATTTCACCACTGAAAGTGGCGCTTTTTATGCTGCCTTAAACTTAAGTTTTCAAGTTTTTGGACCAGAATTACATACCGCGCCAATCGTTTTGGTAAATCATGCATTGACCGGAAATTCGCAAGTTGTTGGATCAACGGGGTGGTGGAATGATTTAATTGGTGCAAATAAAACTATAGATACCACAAAATATACGATACTCGCTTTTAATGTTCCCGGAAATGGTTTTGATGATTTGATTATCGAAAATTATTCGGACTTTACTACCAGAGATATTGCCAGAATTTTTATTGAAGGGATTAATTTTCTTGAAATTAAAAAAACCTATGCTATTATTGGCGGTTCTGTTGGCGGAGGAATCGCGTGGGAAATGGTTGCTTTAGAGCCAAAAATTACACAACACTTAATTCCTATTGCAACCGATTGGAAATCGACGGATTGGCTGATTGCCAATTGCTTTTTGCAGGAACAAATCCTGAAAAACTCTTCAAAACCTATTGAAGACGCTCGAATTCATGCCATGCTGTGTTATCGAACTCCGGAATCTTTTGCGGCAAAATTTCAGAGAACAACCAATGAAGAATTAGCAATTTTTAATGTAGAAAGCTGGTTGTTGCATCACGGCGAAAAATTGCAGAAACGTTTTCAGATCTCGTCATATAAAATGATGAATCAACTGTTAAAAACGATCGATATTACCAGAAACCGCGCTTCATTCGAAGAGATAACTTCAAAAATTGAAGCAGAGATTCATATTATAGGAATCAATTCAGACTTGTTTTTTACTGCAAATGAAAATAAAGCAACTTACGAGGAATTAAAAAAATATAAAAATAATGTAACCTATCAGGAAATTGTTTCCATTCACGGACACGATGCTTTTTTGATAGAATACAAACAATTGCACAATTTGCTTCAGGATATATTCTAAGCCAAAAAACAGTACACAATGAAAATATTAAAATTTGGGGGTAAATCATTATCGAATGGCGACGGAATAAATAAGGTGATCGCAATAATAACCGATAAAGTAAATCAGGGTGAAGAAATTGCCATTGTGGTTTCGGCAAGAGGAAATGCTACGGATGAATTAGAAGAAATTTTAAGTATTGCATCTAAAAATGGGGATTATAAACCGCTTTTTGAGGATTTCAAAAAATACCAACAAAACGAATATGAAAGCGTTGATTTGTCTGAGGAATTCACCGTTTTGGAAAAATTATTCGAAGGCATAAGTTTAATTGGCGATTACAGCAATAAAATTAAAGATCAGATTCTGTCAAAAGGAGAGTTGCTTTCTGCAAAATTACTGACCGCTATTCTGTTTGAAAATGGAATAAATGCTTGTTTTGTTGATACTAGAGAATTGATAAAAACCGATTCTCAATTTGGTAATGCGCAACCTTTGGAACAAATTTCTAAGAAAAATGTCATCAATTATTTCAAGCAAAATAACGGAACAACGGTAAATATTATTACAGGTTTTATTGGTTCTAACAATAATAATGATACAACCACTTTAGGAAGAAACGGCAGTAATTATACCGCTTCGTTGATTGCGAATTATTTGAATGCAGAAGAATTACAAAATTATACGCACGTAGACGGAATTTATACCGCTAATCCTGATTTAGTAGTTGATGCAAAGAAAATTGATCATTTATCGTTTAATGAAGCTAATGAAATAGCCAATTTTGGTGCGACCATTCTTCATGCCAAAACCATCATTCCTTTATTGGAAAAAAACATTCCACTTCGTATTTTGAATACATTTAATCACGAAAACAAAGGAACATTAATTACTTCCAATTCTAACAAGGAAGGAATTAAAACGCTTTCAGTCTTGGAGAATGTGTCACTAGTAAACTTAGAAGGAAGAGGATTGCTAGGGAAAACTGGTGTAGATGCCCGTATTTTCAGAGTAATGGGCGACAATGATATTAGCGTAAGCATCATTTCTCAGGGTTCTTCAGAAAGAGGAATTGGTTTAGTTGTAGCCGCGGATAAGGCCACAAAGGCCATGATTGAATTAGAGAAAGAATTCGAGAATGATTTCTATTCAAAAGATGTAAATAAAATCACGGTGACGGATGATGTTTCGGTAATTTCTATCATTGGGCAGGATTTGAGTACATTTCACAAGCCTTATACAGCGTTGATAAAAAATAAAATTGTCCCAATACTTTTTAATAATACGGTAACTGGTAAAAACGTGAGTTTGGTTGTCAAAAAATCCCAACTGAACAAAGCTTTAAACGTGATTCACGGAGAGATTTTTGGAGTATCTAAGAAAATCAATATCGCTATTTTCGGACATGGATTAGTTGGCGGAACCTTGATTAACCAAATATTGGAATCGGCTGCAACTATTGAGAAAAGAAAAGATATCAAACTGAATGTTTTTGCGATTGCCAATTCAAAAAATGTGTTACTGAATAAAAATGGTGTTACTCCAAATTGGAAAAATGAAATCCAAAATAATGGTTTCTCTTACACTATCGATGATGTAATTGCTTACGCAAATGAGCATCATTTGGAGAATTTGATTGCGATTGATAACACGGCAAGTGCCACATTTGTTGAAAATTACATTCCACTTGCAGTAAGCAGTTTTGATTTGATTTCTTCTAATAAGGTAGCTAATACATTAAGTTATAGTTTTTATAAAAAATTGCGAAAAGTATTAACGGATAATCAAAAAAGTTATCTTTATGAAACGAATGTTGGAGCGGGATTACCGTTGATTGATACGATTAAATTGTTGCACCTTTCGGGAGAAAATATCACGAAGATTAAAGGTGTTTTCTCTGGAACATTAAGTTATTTGTTCAATAATTTTTCTGCAAAAGAAGCTCCATTCAGTGAAATATTGAAAGAAGCTATTGATAACGGATATACCGAGCCAGATCCAAGGGAAGATTTATGCGGGAATGATGTAGGTCGAAAATTATTGATTTTGGCAAGGGAATTAGACTTGCAAAATGAATTTGAAGAGATTGATATTCAAAATTTAATTCCCGAACATTTACGCGAAGGAGATGTTTCTGATTTTTTAAATAAACTGACGGAGTTTGATCCAATTTATGCTAAAATAAAAGCCGACCAAAAGCCCAATCACGTGTTGCGATACATAGGCGAATTGTCAGGCGATTTGCAAAATGACAAAGGAAATCTGGAAGTAAAGCTAGTTTCGGTACCATCAGATACTGCTTTAGGCGGATTGAAAGGTTCTGATTCTTTCTTCGAAATTTACACCGAATCATACGGCGACCGACCAATTGTAATTCAAGGCGCAGGGGCCGGATCAGCAGTAACGGCCAGAGGTGTTTTTGGAGATATTTTGAGGTTATCGGATAAAGGATAATGATTTAAGATTGCAGATTGTTTCGCCAGTTCGAGCAAGCTCTCGGGTAACGATTTTAATTTAAGATATTTAAAAGTAAAATTCGCGTTTGAAAATCCGTTTTATCCGCGTCCAAACAAATACAATTAATTAAAAAGGGACTGCCTCCAGTCTTGGCTCCCTTCCCTTCGGGGAGGGTTGGGGAGGGGAATAATATGAAAATAACATTAAACAGAGTAAACGACAATTTCCACTTTGAATTAAAAAACGACCGTGGGCATATAGTAAACGTAGATAGTCGACCAGAATTTGGGGGTGACGATATGGGCGCAAGTCCAATGGAATTAGTATTGATGGGTGTTGCTGGTTGCAGTGCCATTGATATGATTTCGATTTTGAAAAAACAGCGTCAGGAAATCACTTCTTTCAAAGCTGAAGTCGAAGGAGAGCGTGTACAAGTAGGAGAAGCGAAACCATTCAAGGATATTACAGTAGTATTCTTTTTGGAAGGACCTATCAATGAAGAAAAAGCAGCTAGAGCCGCACAACTTTCTTTTGAAAAATACTGTTCGGTCTCTAAAACATTAGAGCCAACAGCGACCATACATTATAAAGTAGTTTTGAATAATAAACCATTGTAGTTTAAGCAAAGTGATTGGATTTAATGTTCCAACAACTTTAAACCTTAAACTTTAAACTAAAAAAGAATGAACGAACAAGAATTTGGTTTTGAAACATTAGCCATCCGTACCCAATTAGAAAGAACGCAATATTTAGAGCACTCGGTTCCTTTGTACTTAACTTCAAGTTTTG
This sequence comes from Flavobacterium sp. DSR2-3-3, assembly GCF_049896585.1. Lineage (NCBI taxonomy): Bacteria > Pseudomonadati > Bacteroidota > Flavobacteriia > Flavobacteriales > Flavobacteriaceae > Flavobacterium > Flavobacterium sp. DSR2-3-3. Next base: position 57,765 of record NZ_JAFCUP010000001.1, on the reverse strand, counting down.
TATTTGAGGATGCCGAAGATATGCGTGCTTCTTTTGCCGAAGAGAAAGACAGGAATATTTATAGCCGTTACAGTAATCCAAACACGAATGAATTTGTTGATAAAGTGTGCAAAATGGAAGGGGCGCCAGCTGGTTTTGCCTTCGCATCAGGAATGGCAGCAGTGTATTCAACCTTGGCAGCTTTATTGAAATCTGGAGATCATATTGTTTCTTCTAGTAGTGTTTTTGGAGCGACACATTCTTTATTTATCAATTATTTTCCAAAATGGAATATTGAAACCTCCTATTTTGATATTAACAAGCCGGAAACAATTGAAAGTTTTATCACACCAAATACAAGGATTCTTTTTGCTGAATCACCAACCAATCCGGCTGTTGATATTATCGATTTGGAACTTTTAGGGACGATTGCCAAAAAACACAATTTGATTTTGATAATTGACAACTGTTTTGCAACACCTTATTTGCAACAACCTATAAAATGGGGCGCGCACTTAGTGGTGCATTCCGCTACAAAGTTAATGGACGGTCAAGGTAGAGTCTTGGGAGGAATAACAGTTGGTGATGCTGAATTGATTCAAAAAATCTATTTATTTTCTCGACTTACAGGGCCTTCCTTATCGCCGTTTAACGCTTGGGTATTGTCGAAAAGCCTTGAAACCTTGGCGATTCGTTTGGACAGACATTGTGAAAACGCCTTGAAAGTAGCGGAGTTTTTAGAGCAGCATCCGAACGTAAATCGTGTAAAATACCCATTTTTGAAATCGCATCCACAATACGAAATTGCTCAAAAGCAAATGAAATTGGGTGGCAACATTGTAGCTTTTGAAATAAAGGGCGGTCTTGAAGCCGGCAGAAATTTTTTGGATAAATTAAAGCTATGCTCTTTATCACCAAATTTGGGGGATACCAGAACAATTGTCACGCATCCTGCATCAACAACACACAGTAAATTATCTGTTGAAGAGCGTTTGGCGGTCAGTATTACCGATGGTTTAGTGCGTGTTTCAGTAGGATTGGAAACTGTAAAAGATGTAATCGCTGATTTGGAGCGGGGCCTTTCGTAAAGATTTCAGTCCTTAAGCTTCTGGATAAGATTAACGATTATACTTTGCAGATTTTCTGTGTAATTATAATTGTTAATCTTCGTTCAAAAAGTATATTTTTGTTGTTAAATTAGGGCTGATTTTTTGATTTCAAATTACTTTTAAATTTGCTATCAAAAATCGTTAACCTTCAATCAAAAATTAATTATGCTTTCAAAGAAAACAAAATACGGAATAAAAGCGCTTACTTTTTTGGCACGCCAAAAAGACAATTCTCCTGTACAAATAGCGGAGATAGCCAAGAGCGAGACTATTTCGATTAAATTTTTAGAAAGTATTTTATTGTTGCTGCGTCATTCAGGTTTTTTAGGAGCCAAAAAAGGAAAAGGCGGTGGCTATTATTTGATAAAAGATCCCAAAGACATCAATATGGCCCATGTATATCGCATTCTCGAAGGGCCAATTGCATTACTTCCTTGTGCCAGCCATAATTTTTATGAGCGTTGTGTGGACTGTTCGGATGAAGCTACTTGTGCTGTTCGGAAACTAATGATTGAAGTTCGTGATAACACCCTGAAAATTTTAGAGAGTAATACCTTGGCTGACATTGCATTTTAGAGAATAATCACAAAATAAATTTTGTAGTTAAGTTAAAAGTTTTACTTTTGCATAGTAATCTACTATTCCGATGGGGTAATATATTTAAATAGTAAAAACAGTTGAATAAAAAAAGCATGAGCCAAGAATTGAAAGCCATTAATATTAATGTAAAATCGGAAACGACTTTTAAAGAACGCTTATGGGTTATTATTCCAGTTATTTTATTGGTAGGTTTAATTTCTACATTGGTCTACAATCATTATACAGAATTTTCTTGGGATGGTTTTATTGCGGGATTTAATCAGGAATTTTTAATTTTTTTCTGTATCGGTGTTTTTGCACAATTAGTAGATGGAACATTAGGAATGGGATATGGGGCGACTTCAACTTCTTTTTTATTGGCGTATGGCATTCCACCAGCGACTAGTAGTACAGGTGTTCACGTTGCTGAAATGTTTACAACCGGAGCTTCTGCGATTTCTCATCATCGATTTGGGAATATCAATAAAAAACTAGTGAGACATTTGTTAATTCCGGGGGTTTTAGGCTCTATTGCAGGTGCTTATTTACTTTCGGATGTGATTGACGGTGATGCGATAAAACCTTTTATTGCGGTCTATATGATAGCCTTGGCGATTATAATTATCAGAAAAGCGATGCAAAAAAACATCATTAAAAAGAAAACCAAACGATTGAATATTTTAGCTTCTTTTGGAGGTTTTATGGATGCAGTTGGTGGCGGTGGCTGGGGGCCAATTGTGACCTCCACCTTGCTAGGACGCGGTAGGAATCCCAGATATACGATTGGATCTGTCAATGCAGCTGAGTTTGCGGTAGCTTTTGCCAGCGGTGTAACATTCATGCTTTTTGGAGGAATTCAAGGATGGCAAGTGATTATAGGGTTGATTTTAGGAGGTGTTATTGCTGCTCCAATTGCCGCTATTTTAGTTAATAAAATAAAGAGAAAACCTATGATGATTTTGGTTGGAATTTTAATTATTATTTTAAGTTTAAAAACACTGTCTAAATTATTATAAAGAGAAACGAAATTATGAGCATAGCGATAACCAATACTTTATTAGAAAAAACAAGAAGCTTATCCATCGAGGAAACACTTGCTTTTTTGGCTAATGAATACAAAGATAAAGTTGTTTTTTCTACTTCTTTTGGACAGGAAGATCAAGTGATTACGGCTTTAATTGCAAAAAATGATTTACCAATTACCATTTTTACCTTAGATACAGGAAGACTATTTCAAGAAACATATGATGTTTTTCACAAGACATTAAAAAAGTATAAAAAGGAAATTAAGGTTTATTTTCCGGAGGCTTCTGAAGTAGAAAATTTGTTAAATCAAAAAGGTCCAAACAGTTTTTACGAATCGGTGGAGAACAGAAAAGAATGTTGTTTTATTCGAAAAGTGGCTCCTTTGACTAAAGCATTGAAAGGAAATTCGATTTGGATTACCGGTTTAAGAGCAGAGCAATCAGAAAACAGAAATGATTTAGACCTTTTTGAGTACGATGAAAAATTCGACATTATGAAATTCAATCCATTATTGAAATGGACTTTAGAAGAAGTTAAAAAATATATTGATCACAATAATGTGCCACAAAATGCATTGCACAAACAAGGATTTGTAAGTATAGGATGCGCTCCATGTACCAGAGCAATTACTGCTGATGAAGATATACGAGCGGGCAGATGGTGGTGGGAATCAAGTCATAAAGAGTGTGGCTTGCACCAAAAGTAATTATGAATTATAAATTATAAATGATTGTTGGAATCTTTAAATTTTTCAATTATTTAAATTTTTAAATAAAAAAAATGAGTTCAATATTAAAAACAAACGCTTTAGAAAGCGAAGCGATATACATATTTAGAGAAGTGATTTCTCAATTTGACAAGCCAGTTTTACTTTTCTCTGGTGGAAAAGATTCGATCACATTAGTTCGATTAGCACAAAAAGCATTTTTTCCTGCGAAAATTCCTTTCCCATTGTTGCACGTTGATACAGGTCATAATTTTCCGGAAACTATTGCTTTCAGAGATAAATTAGTTGCTGAATTAGGATTGGAATTAATCGTTCGTAATGTACAAGATGCTATTGACGAAGGTAGAGTTGTAGAAGAATCAGGGAAGTATGCCAGCAGAAACAGTTTGCAAACGACTACACTTTTGGACGCAATCGAAGAATTTAAATTTGATGCTTGTATTGGCGGAGCGCGTCGTGATGAAGAAAAAGCAAGAGCTAAAGAACGTATTTTTTCTGTTCGTGATGATTTTGGTCAATGGGATGAGAAAAACCAACGTCCGGAATTGTTTGATATTTTGAACGGAAAAATTGAAAATGGTCAAAACGTTCGTGTGTTCCCAATTTCGAACTGGACTGAATTAGATGTGTGGAGTTACATTGAACAAGAGCAAATCGAAATTCCATCGATTTATTTTTCACACAAACGTAAAGTATTCTGGAGAGACAATATGATTTGGTCCCATTCTCCATTTGTGTACCAGGAAGAAGATGAAGAAATTGAAGAAAGAATTGTTCGCTTTAGAACCGTTGGAGATATGAGTTGTACAGCAGCTGTTGATTCTTATGCAGCAACGATTCAAGAAGTAGTAGGCGAAATTAGATCTTCGACGATCTCAGAAAGAGGTGCCAGAATTGATGACAAACGTTCGGAAGCTGCAATGGAAAAAAGAAAACAACAAGGGTACTTTTAAAATCCCCACCCCTGCCCTCCCCGAATGGGAGGGAGCCATAGCCGGATAAAAAGTGTCCATTGGTTGAGGGTTTTATAAAGTAGTAAAATAGATAAAAAATTGATTTTTTAATTAAATAAATGCCAGACTCGTCTCCCTTTCCTTCGGGGAGGGTCGGGGAGGGGAATACATAACGGTAATATGGAAGTTTTAAAAATAGCAACAGCAGGAAGTGTAGATGACGGAAAGAGTACCTTAATCGGAAGATTATTATACGATACAAAATCGTTGACTACAGATAAAATTGAAGCAATAGAAAAAAGCAGTAAGCAAAAGGGATACGATTACTTGGATTTTTCATTGGCGACCGATGGTTTGGTTGCTGAGAGAGAACAAGGAATCACGATTGATGTTGCGCATATTTATTTTTCGACTGCTAAAAAAAGTTACATTATTGCCGATACTCCGGGTCACGTAGAATATACACGAAACATGGTTACCGGAGCTTCTACTTCGCAAGTTTCAATCATTTTGATTGATGCTCGTAAGGGAGTTATTGAGCAAACATACCGTCACTTTTTTATCAATAATTTACTGCGAGTAAAAGAGGTGATTGTTGCGGTAAACAAAATGGATTTAGTGGATTATTCGGAAGAAGTTTACAATAAAATAAAAGCTGATTTTCAGGCATTGAACAGTAAAAGTTCTTTTAAAGAGCAAAACGTAAGTTACATTCCGTTGAGTGCTATTAACGGAGGAAACGTTGCGGATAAATCAGAGAACATGCCATGGTATACTGGACAAACGGTTTTGGAACATTTAGAAGCGTTAGAACCAGAAGATGTTTTTGAAACAGGAAAAGCACGTTTCCCGATTCAAACCGTTATCAGACCAAAAACGGAAGAGTATCATGACTTTAGAGGGTATGCCGGAAAACTATATGGTAACACTATTAAAGTTGGCGATGCGGTAACGGTTCTCCCTTCTTTGACAGAATCTAAAGTGACTAACATTCACTTTTTTGATCAGCAATTTGATGCAGCTACAGCAGGCGCTTCTGTTACTTTGGAACTGGAAAACGATATCAATGTAACTAGAGGCGATATGATTGTCAAGTCAAATGAGCTTCCAAGAATCGAAAAAGATATTAATGCTACAGTTTGTTGGATGGACAGTAAAAAGTTAGTGCCGGGAACAAAATATTTTATACAACACAACACGAATCGAGTTTTAGCAAAAATTGAAAGTATAAAAAATGTGATTGCAACGGATTATTCGGGTTCAAGTCCGGCAACTCAGTTAGCAATTAATGAAATAGGAGAAGTGAATATTAAGTTGAGTAAGGCTATATATTTTGATGCTTACAACGACAACAAGTCAAACGGTGCTTTTATTTTGATAGATGCCGCAACCAATACAACTGCAGGAGTTGGTTTTATAAACTAAACTTAGCTGTTGCTAAAAATATAACAAATATGCAAAGTTTTAGAACTGAAATAGAAGATCCGATTGTCCAAAGAGAGATTATCGATTTAGAGAAAAAAATTCATTCTTTCAGAAGTGGACAAATTGACGATGAGCGTTTTCGCAGTCTTCGTTTGGCACGTGGTATTTACGGTCAACGTCAAGAAGGCGTGCAAATGATTCGTATTAAATTGCCATTCGGAAAAGTGACTAGTGAGCAATTGAAGCGTATTACTGAAGTATCGGATAAATATTCGACAGGACGTTTGCATATTACCACCAGGCAGGATATTCAGATTCACTATGTGAGTTTAGACAGAACACCTGAGCTTTGGTCTGAGCTGGCCAAAAATGATATCACTCTGAGAGAAGCTTGCGGAAACACCGTGCGTAATATTACGGCAAGTGAATTAGCGGGCGTAGATGTAGATGAGCCTTTTGATGTATCCCCGTATGCACACGCTCTATTCCAATATTTATTGCGTAACCCAATTTGTCAGGAAATGGGACGTAAATTCAAAATATCATTCTCCTCTTCTGATAAAGACACTGCTTTGAGTTACGTGCACGATTTAGGTTTTATTCCAAAAATTGTAAATGGCGAAAAAGGGTTCAAAATAATGTTTGCGGGAGGTTTAGGTTCTCAACCAAGTCATGCTGAATTGCTTTCGGAATTTGTACCTGTTAATCAAATTATTCCAACTGCCGAAGGGATAATTAGGGTTTTTGACCGATTTGGAGAAAGAACAAAACGTTTGAAAGCACGTATGAAATTCTTAATTAAAGACCTGGGTCGTGAGGAGTTTTTACGTTTGGTTGACGAAGAGAAAAAAGCCTTGCCTTTTCATTCTTATGAAATTGACACTACCGCTTTTGAAGGTCCAATTACAGAACCTTTATTGGCAGTGCCAGCAGTCACAATTGATGATGTTGAAGCTTTTGAAGCTTGGACAAAATCAAATGTGATTGTACAAAAACAAACAGGATATGTAGCTATTGGTATCAAAGTGCTTTTAGGAGATTTTTATACAGACAAAGCAAAATTGCTAGCAGATTTGATTAAGAATTACGGAGCGAATGAATTGCGCTTTTCATTGCGACAAAACATTGTTTTGCGTAATATCAAAGAAGAAAATCTAGCGTTCTTTTACCAAGAATTAGCCAAATTGGATTTTGTTACTTTAGGCTATGAAACTATCGGAGACATCACGGCTTGTCCCGGTACCGATACTTGTAATTTAGGTATCGCTAGCAGTACTGGTATAGCAGATGAATTAGAAAGAGTATTAAAAACGGAATATCCACAATACAGCAACAATCAGCAAATCGCCATAAAAATTAGCGGTTGTATGAATGCTTGCGGACAGCATAATATGTCCGAAATAGGTTTCCAAGGAATGTCCATTAATGCAGGAAAGTTGGTAGCTCCGGCTCTTCAGGTTTTATTAGGTGGAGGGAATTTAGGAAACGGAAACGGAAGATTTTCGGATAAAGTAATCAAAATTCCAAGCAGAAGAGGACCTGATGCGTTGCGTTATATTTTAAATGATTTTGAGGCAAACGGAAACGGACAATCGTTCTTGAATTATTATGTTGCCAAAGGGGAGAAATATTTCTATGAATTTTTGAAGCCATTGGCTGATATAACAAACCTTACGGAGGCTGATTTTGTAGATTGGGGGAATGCTGATAATTACGTAAAAGCAGTCGGAGTAGGAGAATGCGCTGGCGTTGTCATTGATTTGGTGGCTACTTTAATATTGGAAGCCAAAGATAAAATGACTTTCGCGCAAGAAGCTTTCGAAGATAAAAAATGGGCAGATGCGATTTACTTGGCGTACGCAGGTTTTGTAAACGGTGCCAAAGCAATATTATTGGCTGAAAACGAAAAAACAAATCACCACGCTGGGATTATCGATTTATTTGATACTGTTTTTATCGAAAGCAAAAAAATAGAATTGGATTCAAGCTTTAAAGATTTGGTTTATCAAATCAAATCGAATGAGCCTTCGGCAGAATTTGCACAAAAATACATCCAACAAGGCGTTGCGTTTTTTGATACAATAGAGAAATATAGAGCAAAAGATTTAGCCGATGCTTAAAAATATAAAACCAACAGTTACGCTAGTGGGTGCGGGTCCAGGTGATCCGGATCTGTTGACGATCAAAGGTGCAAAGGCACTAGCTGAGGCCAATGTCGTTTTGTATGATGCCTTGGCAAACGAAGAAATTTTAAGTTATGCACCTAAAAAAGCAATTAAAATATTTGTAGGCAAACGCAAAGGTTGTCATGAATATACACAAGACCAAATCAACCAATTGATTGTAGATAACGCGCTTACCTACGGACATGTGGTTCGGTTAAAAGGTGGCGATCCATTTATTTTTGGTCGTGGCGGTGAGGAAATAGACTTTGTAGAAAGTTTTGGGATACCTACATTTGTAGTGCCTGGAATTTCATCGTCGATTGCCGTTCCCGCTTATCAAGGTATTTCTTTGACAAAAAGAGGTGTTTCCGAAAGTTTTTGGGTAATTACAGGTACAACTTCTGACAGGAAATTGTCAAATGATGTGGCTTTAGCAGCGCAATCATCGGCAACAGTTGTGATATTGATGGGAATGAGTAAGTTGTCTCAGATTATTGAACTATTCCAGAATGAATCCAAAGGAGAGACTCCCGTTGCAATTATTCAAAACGGAACTACGATTCAGGAGAAAATTGGTGTGGGAACAATTAATACAATTCAGCGAGTTGTGGCGGAGAATAAATTAAGTAACCCTGCGATTATTGTCATTGGAGAAGTAGTTAAAGAAAGCAATAAATTGAAAGGATTTTATGAAGAATTTATAGCAAAAGAAATACAATAACATTGGAAAGAAACGAATTATATCCTGTTTTTTTAAAATTACACAACCTCAATGTACTTATTGTGGGGGGAGGAAACGTGGGTTTAGAAAAATTATCATTTCTTTTAAAATCAAGTCCAAACGCCAATGTTGAGGTGGTTGCGCCAAAGTTTCTGCCAGAGCTGGAAAGCTTGGCCGCAAAACATCCTTCGGTAAAATTGACCTACAGAAAATTCAATCGGTGGATGCTTCGCAAACGCCACATGGTCATTGCTTGTACAGATGATTTAAACGTCAATAAAAGGATTTATGATTTGTCCCGAAAAAGATATTTGATTTGTAATATTGCGGATACACCGCCATTATGTGATTATTATTTGGGCGGAATTGTAACCAAAGGAAATGTAAAAATAGCCATCTCAACTAACGGAAAATCACCGACAACAGCCAAAAGATTACGAGAGTTTTTTGAAGAAATAATTCCGGACGATATTAATAAAATGGTTGAAAACCTAAATGAATATCGCAAAACACTCAAGGGGAATTTTGAAGAAAAAGTTCAAAAAATGAATGAAATCACTGAGGCGTTAAAAAATAAAGAGCCAAGAGAATAGAATAAACAATAAAGAATTCGACTGATATTTATCATTTATTTTTGAGAGAATCATTCGTTCATTTGTAAAAATAATAATAAGTAAGAATAAGTATAACAAAAGAAACTCTACCAAGTCTCTCCCTCCTTTGGAGGAGGCTGGGGGGAGGAATAAAAGAATATAAAAATGATTAAAACAGACATACTGATAATAGGAGCCGGACCAACAGGTTTATTTGCCGTTTTTGAAGCAGGATTATTGAAATTGAAATGCCATATTTTAGATGCTTTGCCACAAGCGGGCGGTCAATTATCTGAATTGTATCCTAAAAAACCTATTTATGATATTCCGGGTTTTCCAGAAGTATTGGCGGGAGATCTGGTGGATAATTTAATGGAACAAATCAAGCAATTTGAACCAGGATTCACTCTTGGAGAACGTGCAGAAACGATTGAAAAACAAGAGGACGGAAGTTTCATTGTAACATCAAATAAGGGTAAAAAATTCCATGCTCCAGTTGTTGCGATTGCTGGTGGATTAGGAAGTTTTGAACCCAGAAAACCATTGATAGAAGACATCGAATTTTACGAAGATAAGGGAATCAAATATTTCATTAAAAATCCGGAAAAATTTAGAGACAAAAGAGTGGTGATTGCTGGTGGAGGAGATTCTGCTTTAGACTGGAGTATTTTCTTGTCGAATATTGCTTCCGAAGTGACTTTAATTCACCGTAGAAATGAATTCAGAGGAGCCTTGGATTCGGTCGAAAAAGTGCAGGAGTTAAAAGATTTAGGGAAAATAAGAATGATCACGCCGGCAGAAGTTGTTGGTTTGAATGGAGCCGAACATTTGGAGTCAATCGATATTGAGGAAAATGGAGCGCATCGTACTATAGAAACGGATTATTTTATTCCGCTTTTTGGATTAACTCCAAAGTTAGGTCCTATTGGAGACTGGGGATTAGACATTGAAAAAAATGCCATCAAAGTAAATAATGCTTTGGATTATCAAACGAATATTCCGGGAATTTTTGCCATTGGTGACGTAAACACTTATCCAGGAAAACTGAAATTGATTCTTTGTGGATTCCACGAAGCAACTATGATGTGTCAGGCAGCCTACCAAATCATCAATCCGGGGAAAAAATATGTATTGAAATATACTACAGTTTCTGGTGTTGACGGATTTGACGGAACTCGTAAAGAAGCTCCAAAAGCCGTGGTTAAAGCCATAGTTTAACAACTTAGTACAAACTAGTTAAAAAATAAAGCGCTAATACTTGCAAGTATTAGCGCTTTGTCTTTACTTTGCACTGTTCCTATATTTATTGAAAGTTATCACGAAAGGCGGAGGGAAAGACCCGATGAAACCTTAGCAACCCTTTATCTTTAAAGAAGGTGCTACATTCTACTTTATACAGAACCAGTTTCAGTATCAAAGATAGATAACACACGAATACTCACCCAGTATTTCTCAAACCTTTTCTTGACAACATATATTTTTAGCCTGCTGAATTATTTTAAGTATCAGGAGCGAACAATTGGCGTTTTTTTGCCAGTACCGTTCCCGCTTTACGCTATATCTTTTTTTATTTTACCTTATTAGGGTTTTAAACCCTAATAAGGTAAAATAAAAAAAGGATACCACTGCAATCGGGGCTATAGATTTAAAATAGTGAACTTTTGTATTTATTAATCAAAAGAACGAATCTCGATAGGTCTCGAGATTTGCAAGAAATAAAAGTTATGTCAAAGATTTTAAAAGATAGTTTAGGAGTTCCCCCTTCGGGGGCTAAGGGGCTTATCCATGATGCCATCAAAAAAAACATACTCATACTCGATGGAGCTATGGGAACCATGTTGCAACGTTACAATTTCTCTGAAGAGGATTTCCGTGGAGAACGTTTTAAAGATTTTCCACATTCCTTAAAAGGAAACAACGATTTATTGTCAATAACTCAGCCACAAGCGATTCGTGCAGTTCACGCCGCCTATTTTGAAGCGGGAGCAGATATTGTTGAAACTAATACTTTTTCTGGAACCACCATTGGAATGGCAGATTACCATCTCGAAGATATTGTTTATGAACTTAACTACGAATCGGCACGAATTGCCCGAGAAGTAGCCGATGAATTTACGGCCAAAAATCCAGATAAACCTCGTTTTGTAGCCGGTTCAATTGGACCAACAAACAGAACGGCGAGTATGTCGCCAGATGTAAATGATCCGGGTTACAGAGCGGTAACTTTTGATGATTTACGTATTGCTTACAAACAACAAGTGGAAGCGTTGATTGAAGGAGGAAGTGATTTATTATTGGTGGAAACCATTTTCGATACGTTAAATGCCAAAGCGGCACTTTTCGCTATTGAAGAAGTCAAAGACGAACGCAATATTGATATTCCAATCATGGTTTCCGGAACCATTACCGATGCATCAGGAAGAACACTTTCAGGTCAAACCGTAGAAGCTTTCTTAGTTTCGGTTTCGCACATTCCGTTGTTGAGCGTAGGTTTTAATTGTGCTTTAGGAGCTGATTTGCTGAAACCGTATTTACAAACCTTATCACAAAATACTTCTTTCAACGTGTCGGCTCATCCTAATGCAGGATTACCCAACGCTTTTGGAGAGTATGATGAAACGCCGGAACAGATGCAAGCCTTTATCAAAGAATATTTAGACGATAATTTAGTCAATATCATAGGCGGTTGTTGCGGAACAACGCCGGAACATATCAAATTGATTGCTGATATTGCAAAAGAGTACAAACCTAGAGTTTCGACTGCGACCATGTAATTAAATTTCCTGCAAGGTTTTTTTCAAACCTTGTAGGTATGTTTAAAAATAGATGTTTGCGAGATGTTACAGTAGTTCAACCTCAGTTATCGCGAGCGGAATGACAAAAAAGAGAATGACGTTGCAGGATTTACTGGATGAGATTACTTCGTTCCTCGCAATGATATTAAAACTACAAAACTGCGTGAGGGATAGTAGTGGAGCTCCTTTTTTTAGGCTTTTTAGCCGAAGGAAAAGAGCGGGAACGAATAGCCCGACCCTTTTGGGTCACGCCCAAATTATAAAAAGAATAAGTTACTCCGATACGGTTTATAAAACCTTTCAGGATCAAATAAAATAAAAAATGGCACACGCAGAAAAGAGAAGAAACCTTGTATTATCAGGATTAGAGCCTTTAATCATTACGCCAGAAAGCGTTTTTGTAAATATTGGCGAGCGAACGAATGTTACTGGTTCTAGAAAATTCCTTCGGTTAATCAAGGAAGAAAAATACGAGGAAGCACTTAGTATTGCTAAAGAGCAAGTGGAGGGCGGTGCGCAAATCATCGATATTAATATGGATGAAGGAATGCTTGATGGCGAATATGCCATGACAAAATTCCTGAATTTGATCGCTGCTGAACCTGATATTTCGAGAGTTCCAATTATGATTGATAGCTCGAAATGGGATATTATCGAAGCGGGTTTAAAAGTGGTGCAAGGAAAAAGTGTTGTAAACTCGATTTCTTTAAAAGAAGGCGAAGAGCAATTTATTCATCATGCCAAATTGATTAAGCGCTACGGTGCTGCGGCAATTATTATGGCTTTTGACGAAACGGGACAAGCTGATAATTACGATCGTAGGGTAGAAATTTGCCAGCGTTCGTATGATATTTTGGTAAATAAAGTTGGTTTTCCTCCGCAGGATATTATTTTCGATTTAAATATATTCCCGGTAGCAACAGGAATGGAAGAACACCGCGAGAACGCCTTGGATTTCTTTAGAGGAACCAAATGGGTTCGAGAAAATCTTCCGCATGCGCACATAAGTGGTGGGGTAAGTAATGTTTCGTTCTCGTTTAGAGGAAATGACACGGTTCGGGAAGCGATGCACTCGGTTTTTTTGTACCATGCTATTCAAAACGGAATGACGATGGGGATCGTAAATCCAGAGATGCTTTCTATTTACGATGAAATTCCAAAGGAACTTTTGGAACGTGTTGAAGATGTAATTTTAAACAGACGTGATGATGCCACCGAAAGGTTGTTGGACTTTGCCGAAAATGTAAAAGGGGATTTAAAGAACAATGAAAAAGCAGTTCAAGAATGGCGTTCAGGAACTATTCAGGAACGATTGACGCATTCGCTAGTAAAAGGAGTTGATGAATTTATAGAAATCGATGTTGAAGAAGCTCGATTGGCAGCAACAAAACCTATTGAAGTTATCGAAATTAACTTGATGACCGGAATGAATGTCGTTGGGGATTTATTTGGTTCAGGTAAAATGTTTTTGCCTCAAGTGGTAAAATCAGCCCGAGTAATGAAAAAAGCGGTGGCTTATTTACTGCCTTTTATTGAAGCTGAAAAAGATGGAGTCTCCAGTTTTGCCGGTCGTATATTAATGGCGACTGTCAAAGGAGATGTGCATGATATTGGGAAAAATATTGTTTCGGTTGTTTTGGCCTGTAACAATTATGAAATCATCGATTTAGGGGTTATGGTTACTCCTGAGAAAATTATTGCAGCAGCTATTGAGCACAATGTAGATATCATTGGATTAAGCGGATTAATAACTCCTTCGCTTGACGAAATGGTTTATTTGGCCAAGGAATTAGACAAAAAAAACATAAAAATTCCTATAATGATTGGGGGAGCAACCACTTCACGAGCGCACACTGCCGTGAAAATTGCACCACAATACAGAGAAACGGTTATCCATGTAAATGATGCTTCGAGAGCCGTAACGGTTGCCGGAAATTTATTGAACAAGGATAGAAAAATATATGCAAGCGACATCAGGGCTGATTATGACGCTTTTAGAGAGACCTTTTTGAATCGTTCGCGCGACAAAAACTTCTTGACTATTGAACAAGCCCGTAAAAATAAATTGCAGTTGGATTGGGAGAATTTTACTCCTGTAAAACCAAATGTAATTGGAGAACAAACTATCGAAGTTGATCTGGATGTGTTGGTTCCTTATATTGACTGGACGCCGTTTTTTAGAACATGGGAATTGTTCGGAAAATATCCGGCGATTTTAACGGATACTGTTGTTGGGGAACAAGCTACTTCCGTTTTTGCAGATGCACAAGAAATGTTGGAAGTTATTTTGAAAGAAAAGAAACTGACAGCCAAAGGAATTTATGGAATTTTCCCTGCCAATCAAGTGAACGATGATGACATTGAGTTAAGTGATGAAAACGGAAAAGTGTTAGAGAAATTTTTGACGTTGCGTCAACAATCACAAAAAACAAAAGGTGCTCCAAACATTGCCTTGTCGGATTTTATTGCCCCGAAAGATAGCGGAAAAAAGGATTATATGGGCGCATTTTGCGTCACGACTGGTTTTGGTGTTGATGAGTGGGCGGCTGAATTCGAAAGAGATTTAGATGATTACAATTCGATTATGGTCAAAGCATTGGCGGATCGTTTTGCGGAAGCTTTCGCGGAATATTTGCACGAAAAAATCCGAAAAGAAATTTGGGGCTATTCGTCTGATGAAGCTTTAAGTACTGAGGCTATGATTGCCGAAGATTATAAAGGAATTCGTCCGGCTCCAGGATATCCAGCTTGTCCCGACCATTTAGAAAAACCAACGATTTGGAAATTACTGAATGTAGAACAAGAAATAGGAGTGACTTTGACTGAAAGTATGGCAATGTGGCCGGCTTCATCGGTTTCTGGGTATTATTTTGGAAATCCGCAAAGTAAGTATTTTGGACTCGGAAAAATAAAAGAAGACCAAGTCATTGATTATGCGAAACGAAGAAGCGTTTCAACCGAAGTGGCCACGAGATGGTTAAGCCCGAATATAGCAGATTAAAAACACAGTCATAAAGTCAAAAGTCATAAAGTCCAAAGGACGTGACTCTCGACATTTGACATTCAAACTTTAAGACTTAAGATGAAAGTAACACAACATATTGAAGACGCCAAAGGAGAAACGTTATTCTCTTTCGAAATTATTCCGCCTCAAAAAGGCAAAAGCATTCAGGAATTATACGACAATATAGATCCGTTGATAGAATTTAAACCACCATTTATAGACGTTACTACTTCTCGCGAAGAATTTATTTATGTCGATAAAGGGAACGGATTATTAGAAAAAAAATTGACCAGAATGCGTCCTGGAACGCTTGGGATTTGTGCTTCCATAAAACATAAGTATAATGTAGATACAGTTCCTCATGTGCTGTGTGGAGGTTTTACCAAAGAAGAAACGGAGTATTTATTAGTCGATTGTCATTATTTGGGAATTGATAATGTGATGGCCTTGCGAGGTGACGCGATGAAGGATGAGCAGTCTTTTGTTCCTAAACAAGGAGGAAATGATTTTGCCGTTGATTTGGTCAAACAAATTGATCAATTGAATTGCGGAAAGTACTTACATGACGTGATGGATGTTGATAACAAAGCCAATTTTTGCATTGGAGTTGCGGGATATCCGGAGAAACATTTGGAATCGCCGTCATTGATTTCAGATTTAAAAAGACTGAAAGAAAAGGTTGATGCAGGTGCGGATTATGTGGTGACACAAATGTTCTTTGAAAATGCAAAATATTTCAAATTTGTTGCCAAAGCCAGAGAAATGGGGATTACCGTTCCTATTATTCCAGGAATCAAACCTATTGCAGTGCAAAGACACTTACAAGTATTGCCACAAATTTTCCGAATTGATTTGCCGGAAGATTTAATTCAGGCGGTTGATCAGTGCAAAAACAATGCTGACATCAGACAAGTGGGAATCGAATGGGCTATCCAACAATCATTAGAATTGAAAGCGGCCGGCGTTCCCGTGTTGCATTATTATTCTATGGGGAAATCAGAAAATATTCGTCAAATAGCGAGTAAGGTTTTTTAGGAGCTTTTTCCAGCTATTCGTTACAATCTTTTCTTGTCTCAAAAAACGAGACAAGAAAAGGATTTTCACTGCTATCTGGGCTAGGGATTTTATGGTTATCAATATATTTTTCCATTCCAAATTCTCGTAAATTTGTCATTCAGGTGAAAGAGGAATCTCACCGAATGGGATTCCTCCCTCGTCGGAATGACAAATCAAACGGTATAAATAGTATAAATGGCTAGTATTTTTCATCTGCAAACTGCGACTGAACACTGATTACTATATTTTCGTGATCTCTCTAAAAACAGCTTCTAAATTTTTATTTTTCTGATTGAGCTGCAGCGTTTTCAAACCATTGGCATTGGCAAAATCAAAAACAGCTGGACGCATGTCTTTGTCCGCTTGGAAAGTCAATTCCCAAATCATATCATGCGTGTTTTTATAAGAAACAAGATTTTCTATTTTAGAAATAGCTTGTTCCTCTATTTTATAATCAAATTCTACTTCAATAACTTGCTCCTTATCTTCGGAAATTAAATTATCTAGTTTTTTATCGGTAACAATTTTACCGTTATTGATGATAATAACGCGGTCACAAATGGCTTCGACCTCTTGCATAATGTGTGTAGAAAGGAAAACGGTTTTGTCTTTCCCTACATTTTTAATCACATTCCGAATTTCCATTAGTTGGTTTGGGTCTAAACCAGTTGTTGGTTCATCGAGAATCAAAACATCAGGATTGTGTAATAAAGCGTTGGCAAGACCTACGCGTTGACGGTATCCCTTGGATAATTGTCCTATTTTTTTATGACTTTCGGTACTTAAACCGGTAAGCGTAATTACTTCTTCAATTCTGGATTTTGCGACTTTGTACACATCAGCGTTAAAAGCTAAATATTCACGTACATATAAATCCAAGTACAACGGATTGTGCTCCGGTAAATAACCAATTGAAAGCTGAACGGCTTTTTGTTGGGTGTTTACATCGTTTCCATTTACTAAAGCGGAACCTTCATCGGCACTAATATACGTGGTCAATATTTTCATCAAAGTCGATTTTCCAGCTCCATTTGGACCTAAAAAACCAACAATTTCGCCTTTATTAATGGAAAATGAAATGTTATCCAGTGCTTTTTGGGAACCGTAACTTTTGGATATGTTATTAACTGCTATTGACATGGAATTTTATTTGTTGCAAAAGTAAACAGAAAAAGTATTGATTTGTTGTTTTTGTAACTCAATAAATAAAAGACCTTCGTCAAAGTTTACCATGTAAGATTTTATTCTATTTTAGATTTATATATTTACCATAAAATATATGAACATGAATTTGAAAACTACACGATCAGACAGTTTCTTGAAAAACTACAAAAGCATTTTATTGCTTCTCGGCGGAATTTTGGCAGGAAGTATATTGGGTTTAGTTTTTGGAAAAGGTGTAGAATCGATTAAACCTTTGGGCGATATATTTCTGAATTTATTGTTTACCGCAATTATCCCGTTGATATTTTTTACGATTGCATCTTCAATTGCCAATTTAGAAAAATCAGAGAAACTTGGTAAATTGTTTGCAATTGTCATTGGCGTGTTTTTAAGTACAGTATTAATTTCGGCCGTTTTGATGCTCGTTGGCGTATTGTTATTTCCTATTCAGCAAGACATTATAATTTCCAAACTTCCATTGGAAAGCATTCAGGAAAGTTCTGCGGGTTCACAAATTACCCAGTTGCTTACTGCCAGTGACTTTTTTGAACTGTTGTCTCGTAAAAATATGTTAGCACTTATTATATTTTCTTTTTTAATAGGATTTGCCAGTTTGCATTCGGGAGAGAAAGGAAAAGATTTTAGTCGGTTCTTGAATTCAGGAAACGAAGTGATGAAACAATTGCTCCATATGATTATGAAAACGGCTCCAATAGGTCTTGGTGCTTATTTTGCGTATCAAGTTGGGATTTTTGGACCGCAATTATTTGGTGCTTATGCAAAACCTTTAGGCCTGTATTATGCGGTTTGTGCTTTTTACTTTATTGTATTTTTTAGTTTGTACGCTTTTATCGCTGGAGGAAAATTAGGATTTATAGTGTTTTGGAAAAATAACATTACGCCTTCCTTAACGGCATTGGGAACTTGCAGCAGCATTGCAACAATTCCTGCCAATCTGGAAGGTGCCGAAAAAATGAATATTCCTGCACATATTAGAAATCTCGTTATTCCTCTTGGTGCGCCTTTGCATAAAGATGGTTCGAGTATGTCGTCTATTATAAAAATTGCCGTTATTTTTGCAATGTTTGGAAAAGAGTTAACGGATCCTAATACGATACTAATCGCATTAGGAATTACTGTAATTGTTTCGGTAGTCGAAGGCGGCATTCCAAATGGAGGTTACATCGGAGAAATTCTGGCGATAACCGTTTATGGATTTCCAATGGAACAGGCACTTCCTGCAGCAATGATCGTGGGAACCCTTGTAGATCCTATGGCAACGTTACTGAATGCGAATGGCGATTTGGTTTCGGCAATGGTGGTAGCGAGAATTTCTGAAGGGAAAAATTGGCTTGCTGTAAAATTAGCAGCATAATTTGAGTTTGTTTTCAAAGATGAATTTTGGAGAAATAATGTTTTGTTTCTTTAAAATCTCAAATGTGGACTAACCAAAAAGGATTTTAAAAGTCTTTTTTTTAAACATTATATAATTAATAACCAGTTTTTTAGCGAATCCCCTTTTTGTTCAATAAAATCTCTTTTTTTTTTGGCTTAACTGGAAATTATTAATACATTCGCATAGCAATCAATACAAAAAAACATTGTCATGTTGAGTAACCGATTTTATTTTAGCAACTCTTATTATTTCTTCTGGAAAGTAGAAAGGGATTGTTATATGGTTATTTGATTATAAAATTAAATTGATACTATAAATATACAATCCCGATGAAAATCGGGATTTTTTTTTGCTTAAAAGCGTGTAAAATGAATGAAATAATTGGAATACAAGGTATAACGGGTTCTTTTCACCATCAGGTGGCACAAGAATATTTCAATCAGGATGTTGTTGTTGATGAATGTTTGTCCTTTGAAGAACTAGTAGATAACCTGCTTTCCGGCAAATCCGATCAGGCAGTTATGGCAATAGAAAATTCGATTGCGGGTCCAATTATTCCGAATTACGCATTGATCGACAAAAATAATTTACACATTATAGGAGAACATTATTTAATAATTCACCAAAATTTAATGGCTTTAAAAGGCCAAAAAATGGAAGATATTCAGGAAGTACATTCGCATCCTATGGCTATTTTGCAATGTATGGAATTCCTTAAAAAATATCCAAATATAAAATTAGTCGAAGATAAAGATACTGCCGAAACGGCGCGTAGAATTGAGGAAAAACAATTGAAAGGAATTGCCGCAATCGCTAGTAAAACAGCTTCTGAAATGTATGATTTGGAAATTTTGGCTCCGGAGATTCAAACGATTAAAAACAACATGACACGTTTTGTGATTATCAAAAAGGAGAATTCATTTGTTCCGGAAAACGAAATCAACAGAGCGTCCATTAAATTTGAATTGGATCACAAACGAGGCAGTTTAGCAGCAGTTTTAAATGTAATGAGCGATTGCAAATTGAATTTGACCAAAATACAATCGTTACCAAAAATAGAAACGCCTTGGAAATATTCGTTTTTTGTGGATGTTACTTTCGAAAAATATGAAGATTATGCAAAAGCAAAGTCACTATTGATTATCATGGCTGAGTATTTCAAAGTATTAGGCGAATATAAAAATACAAAATTATAATTAGCGGACAGTTACAAAATTGAAAGTCAAAAGAATTTTAAAATTTACAAATGATTACTACAGCAAAACGTCTCGATATAATTGAAGAATACTATTTCTCCTCAAAACTAAGAGAAGTAAGACAACTAGCTTCTGAGGGTAAACCAATTATCAATATGGGAATTGGAAGTCCAGATTTACAGCCGTCACAAGCGGTTATTGATGCAATGGTTCTTGCTATGAAAGATGAAAATGCGCATCAATATCAGAGTTATCAGGGATTGCCGGAATTGCGACAGGGAATGGCTGAATTTTATCAGAACAACTATCAAGTAGCGTTGAACCCAGCTAATGAAATTTTACCTTTAATGGGTTCCAAAGAAGGAATTATGCATATTTCATTAGCCTTCTTGAATGAAGGAGATCAGGTATTAATTCCTAATCCGGGTTATCCAACGTATACTTCGGTGACTAATCTTGTGGGAGCTGTTCCAGTTTATTATGATTTAAAAGCGGGGAACAACTGGGAGCCTGACTTTGAAGCTTTAGAGAAATTAGATTTATCGAAAGTAAAAATCATGTGGATTGGTTACCCACACATGCCAACTGGAGCAAGAGGAAGTTTGAAATTGTTTGAGAAGTTGGTGGCTTTCGCCAAAAAGCATAATATTTTGTTGGTGAATGATAATCCGTATAGTTTTGTTTTGAACGATAATCCGATGAGTTTGTTGCAAGTGGAAGGCTCAAAAGACGTGGCTTTAGAATTAAATTCGTTGAGTAAAACGTTTAATATGGCGGGCTGGAGAGTTGGAATGGTTGTAGGAAATGCAGCTTGTATTGATGCTGTACTAAAAGTAAAAAGCAACATGGACAGCGGAATGTTTTACGGGATTCAAAAAGGAGCAATTGAAGCTTTGAAAAGTGACAAATCTTGGTTTGAATCGATGAACGCGATTTATAGAAAACGCAGAATTCTAACAGAACAACTGGCGGAGAAATTAGGCTGTAAAGTTTATAAAGATGGAGTTGGATTATTTGTTTGGGCAAAATTGCCGGACGGAATCACATCGGCGGAGAAATTCATTGACGAAATTTTGTATGACAAATCAATTTTCATTACGCCGGGAACAATTTTTGGAAGTAATGGTGAAGGATATATTCGATTTGCATTGTGTGTAAAAGAAGAAAAAGTACAGGAAGCTATTGACAGATTTACTTAAAAAACAGCTGTTTTAGGAAAAATAAACGTCTGAATAACGAGATGCCCTAGCCCTGATAGTAGAGAAAATCCTTTCTAGTCCTGAACTTGTTTCAGGACTAGAAAGATTGCAACGGATAGCAGGATTAGCTACAAAAAAATAAGAAATGAAAGTATTTGTAATAGGAATAGGATTGATAGGTGGTTCGATGGTATTGGACATTAAAACGCTGCATCCGGAAGCAATAATTTACGGGATTGATAACAACCAAAGTCACTTGGCGGAAGCCATAGCTTTAGGAGTTGTTGATGCTGGTGCAACATTTGATGATTTATTTGATGCAGATTTTGTAATTGTTTCGGTTCCTGTGGATGTTGCATTGCTAGTTTTGCCAAAAGTTTTGGATGTAATCGGGGATAATACGATTGTCTTTGAAGTTGGTTCTACTAAAATGCCCATTTGCGAAGCGGTTGCCAATCACCCCAAAAGGAGGAATTTCATAGCCACGCATCCTATAGCAGGAACGGAGTTTTCAGGACCTTCGGCGGCGATAAAAGGATTGTTTCAAGGCAAAACAAATATTATTTGTGAGGTGGAGAAGACCACTTTTAAATTACAAGAAAGGGCTTTGGAGTTATTTAAAGCACTGGGAATGAGAATTCGGTACATGGATCCAAAATCACATGATAAGCACATCGCGTACGTATCGCATTTATCACATATTAGTGCGTTTATGCTTGGAAAAACGGTAATCGATAAAGAGAAACACGAGCAGGATATTTTTGATATGGCGGGTTCCGGTTTTGAAAGTACGGTTCGTTTGGCCAAAAGTTCCCCGGCGATGTGGACGCCTATTTTTAAACAAAACAGGAAGCAGGTTGTAAAAACATTGGAGGAATACATTTCGAATTTATCAAAATTTAAAGAATTATTAGAAAAAGAAGATTACGAAGCAATTTACAATGAAATGCAAAGTGTCAATAAAATAAAAGAAATATTAAACGGAATTAATGTAAAAAAGTGATCAGTGTTAAGTCACAGTTTACAGTAAAAAATAACAACACAGAATAAAACAATTAAATAGTAACAATCATCCATTTACAGCTCCCTTCCCTTCGGAGAGGGCTGGGGTGGGGAAAAATTAGAAAAGATGGAAAATAAGAAAGAAATGAGAAATTGGTTGAATGAATTCAATTTGACTCATCCATTTGTGATCGCGGGACCTTGTAGTGCTGAAACAGAAGAGCAAGTATTGAAAATTGCCCATGAATTGAAAGATTCAGATGTGAGTGTTTTTAGAGCAG
Source organism: Flavobacterium sp. DSR2-3-3 (assembly GCF_049896585.1). Lineage (NCBI taxonomy): Bacteria > Pseudomonadati > Bacteroidota > Flavobacteriia > Flavobacteriales > Flavobacteriaceae > Flavobacterium > Flavobacterium sp. DSR2-3-3. The sequence goes on along the minus strand of NZ_JAFCUP010000001.1, from coordinate 35,395 downwards.
GAATTTGGAAACCAAGAACGCGTCCGGGAGGATTTGAAGGAGTGGGAGAAATAGGGTTGAAATGGTTGAAAAAAGCTAAAGAACAAACCGGATTGCTGATGGGAACGGAAGTGGCAAATGCGGCTCACGTAAAATTAGCTTTGGAATATGATATCGATGTATTATGGATTGGTGCCAGAACGACCGTAAATCCTTTTGCAATGCAGGAAATTGCAGATGCTTTAGCAGGAACTAAAAAAATCGTATTGGTTAAGAATCCGGTAAATCCAGATCTTTCGCTATGGTTGGGTGGAGTTGAGCGCTTGTACAATGCAGGAATTGAAAAATTAGGGGTGATTCATAGAGGTTTTTCTACTTACGAAAAAACAAAATACAGAAACATTCCAGAATGGCAGATTCCTATCGAATTGCAAAATAAATTCCCTGATTTGCCTTTAATTATTGACCCGTCTCACATTACGGGAGATCGTAAGATGATTCTTGAAGTAACGCAAGAAGCTTTGGATTTGAATTATGACGGTATGATCATCGAAACACATTATGATCCGGACAATGCGTGGAGTGATGCTGCACAACAAGTGACGCCAGATGCTTTGAAACAAATTTTTATTAATTTGAAAGTAAGAAAAGTAAATGATGCATCTGTAGAATTCACTCAAAAAATGACGAAATTGAGAACGAATATCGACATCTTGGATGAGAATTTGTTAGACTTACTAGGAAAACGGATGAAAGTAGCAGAAGAAATTGGTAAAGTAAAAAAAGACGCTAACGTTGCCATTCTTCAAAATACGCGTTGGAATGAAATCCTTGGAAAAATGATTTTGGAAGGTGAGAAAAAAGGATTGACGGAAGAATTTGTATTGAAAATGTTCAAAGCGATTCACCAGGAAAGTATTGGTCACCAAGAAAAAGTATTGAATGCTTAATTAGTACTTTTTAAAAATAAATAAATCCCTGCAGCTTATTTTTATGTTGCGGGGATTTTCTATTTAAAGACAAAAATAAAAACTTTGCACTTTATCCTGAAGTGTCGGGATAAACTTAAAACAAAATTTTACCTTTGCACTATGACAGGACTCGTTTACAAATCTACAGGAAGTTGGTACACCGTAAAATCTGAACAAGGTGATTTTATTGAATGCCGTATGAAAGGAAAATTCCGAATAAAAGGAATCAAAAGCACCAATCCTATTGCTGTAGGTGATCTTGTTGATTATGAACTGGAAGAATCATCCGATACTGTTACGGGAACCATTCATAAGATTCATGACAGAAAGAATTATATCGTTCGGAAATCAGTGAATTTATCACACCAAATGCATATTATTGCGTCTAATATTGATCGGGTTTTTTTGTTAGTTACTATTAATAATCCGCCAACGACTTTTAATTTTATTGATCGCTTTCTGGTTACTGCCGAAGCGTATGGAATTGAAACCATACTGGTTTTTAATAAAATTGATACTTTTGATGACGCCACGCTGGATGAACAATTGTACATGCAACATGTGTATCAGGAAATAGGGTATAAGTGTTTGCGTGTTTCTTCGACAGAAATGAAAGGAATTGAGGAGTTAAAAGCAATGATGATTGGCAAAGTGAGTATGTTCTCCGGACATTCCGGTGTTGGAAAATCGACTTTGGTAAATGCGATGGAACCTTCTTTACATTTAAAAACGAAGACAATTTCTGAAGCAAGCAAGCAAGGACAACACACGACGACTTTTGCAGAAATGTATGATTTATCTTTTGATGCTAAAATTATTGATACACCAGGTATCAAAGGTTTTGGAATTGTCGATATGGATGCAGCCGAAATCAGTGGTTATTTTCCGGAATTTTTCAAATTGAAAGAGCAATGTAAATTTAATAATTGTTTGCATAAAGACGAGCCGCATTGTGCAATCAAAGCTGCATTAGAAAAAGATGAAATCGCCTGGTCCCGTTACAGAAGTTATCTGAAAATTTTGGAAGGTGATGATGAAAATTACCGAACGGATATTCACAATGAAGATAGAATAATTAGTGATAAAACCAGGGAATAATTATGAATTGTAAATGGTGAATTATGAATTATGGCAAGTAATATTATAAAAATAAAATCATTTGATTTTGCTTTACGAATTGTAAAATTATATCAATTTTTAAGTACTGAAAAGAAGGAATTTGTTTTAAGTAAACAATTATTACGCAGTAGTACTTCAATTGGTGCACTAGGAAGAGAGTCAGAACACGCGTAAAGTAAGTCAGATTTTATTCATAAACTCTCTATTGCACAAAAAGAGGCTAATGAGAGTGATTATTGGATTGAATTATTGTTTCAGTCCGAATATTTAAGTGAATCTCAATTTAAATCTCTAAATTCTGATATAATGGGGATTAATAAAATCCTAGCTTCCATAATTATTTCAACCAAAAATAATTTAAAAAAATAATCATGAATATTCACCATTCATAATTTATCATTCATAATTTATAATTATTTTGAAAGTAGTAATCCAAAGAGTTTCGTCAGCCTCCGTAACAATCGATAATAAAATTGTTGCCGATATTCAGAAAGGATTATTGGTTTTGGTTGGAATTGAAGATTTAGACAATCAAGAAGACAGTAATTGGTTAGCTTCAAAAATAGCCAACATACGTATTTTTGGAGATGAGAATGACGTGATGAACTTATCTGTCAAAGATATATTCGGCGATATTATTGTTGTAAGTCAATTTACGTTGCATGCTTCCACCAAAAAAGGAAATCGACCTTCCTATATTAAAGCTTCAAAACCAGAAACAGCCATCCCATTATATGAAAATTTTGTAATTCAGTTAGAAAAAGAATTGGGTAAAAAAGTACAAACTGGCGTTTTTGGTGCGGATATGAAAGTACTTTTGTTAAATGATGGTCCTGTAACGATAGTAATTGACAGTAAAAACAGAGAATAAGTTTTCTTTAATCGAAAAATTCTTATATTTTTGACAAAAAGAATTTTATGATCTTTAAAAATATCTCTTTTCTATTTGTGTTTTTTACTTCTTTTGTTTTTGCTCAAAAGATTGATTATAAATCTTTAAACATTTCTGATAGCTTAAAAGAAAATGCTAATGCTGTTGTTCGTCTAAATCAAATAGACATAATTATTGCTTCACAAAGAAGCATGAATATCATCACTAAAAGAGTGATTTTGGTTCTGAATGAAAAAGGTCTTAGTGCAATTGACGCTACTGAAAGTTATGATAAAAGGACCAATATCAGAAATATCGAGGCAACTGTGTATGATATTTCAGGAAAAGAAATCAAAAAAATTAAGCGTAAAGATTTTAAAGACCAAAGTGCAGTTGATGGCGGTACCCTTTTTTCGGATAACCGTTATCTTTATTTAGATTATACTCCTGTCCAATATCCGTTTACAGTAGTTTTTGATAGCGAGATAGAAACTTCTAGTACGGCTTTTATTCCGAAATGGTATCCTTCAAGCGATTATTTTGTAAGTGTTGAAAAAAGTATTTTGAATGTAAAATATCCTGATAATTTAGGTTTTAAGAAAATGGAATTCAATTTTTCTAATTCCAAAATTGATAAAACCATTGATACTGCAACGCAACTTTCATATACTGCCACTAATATGATCGCTCAAAAACAAGAAGATTACAGTCCTGTTTATAGCTCTATTTTTCCAAAAGTGATGATGGGATTAGAGTTGTTTCATCTTGAAGGAGTAGACGGAAATGCAACGACTTGGAAGGAGTTTGGACAATGGTATTCTGATAAAATTTTATTTGGAACAACTGATTTGCCAGATGAAACTAAAATCAAAGTAAAAGCTCTTGTTGGAGATGAAAAAGACCCAATTAAAAAAGCAAAATTAATTTACAATTTTGTACAACAAAAAGTAAGATATATAAGTATTCAAGTTGGAATTGGCGGATGGAAACCTATGCTTGCAAGTGATGTGGATCGTTTGGGATATGGAGATTGTAAAGCATTGACTAATTATACTAAGGCCTTATTGGATGTGGTAAATGTGCCATCTTATTACACTATTCTTTATGGAGATAGGAAAAAACTAAGCATTCAGTCTGATTTTGTATCCATGCAAGGCAATCACGTTATTTTGTCTATTCCAAATGGGAATAATTATACTTGGTTAGAATGTACCAGTCAAGATGATCCCTTTGGATATCAAGGCATTTTTACAGACGACAGAGAGGTTTTAGTCATAAAACCGGATGGAGGCGAAATTGTTAGAACCAAAGTTTATGAAGATAATGGAAATACTCAAATTAGCAAAGGAGAATATGCTTTATCAGCAAAGGGAGATTTCTCTGGAAAAATAGTAATTGTTTCAGAGGGATCACAATATAGTCAAAAAGCACCTATTGAACATGTACAGCCAACGGAAAAGGAAGCACATTATAAAGAATATTGGGATAATATCAATAATTTGAAAATCAACAAAATATCATTTTCGAATGATAAAGATAAGATTCGGTTAGCTGAAAATATTGAAATTAATGCAGTGAATTATGGTAACCTTTCAGCGAATAAATTAATATTTGTTGTAAACGCGTTCAACCAGACAAATGCTAATATCAAGAGAATAAGAAACCGTAAAAATCCTTTAGAAATACAAAGAGGTTTTTTGGACGAGGATGAGATAATTATAACTCTTCCTTCTGGTTTTTCTACTGAATTTTTGCCTGGCAATTATGAACTGAACAGTAAATTCGGTAATTATAAAACGGAGATTATAAAAAAGGATAACGCTGATTTAGTTTATAAAAGAACCTTATTCGTCAAAAAAGGATTGTATTCAAATAAAGAATATGATGAGTACCGTCTTTTTATAGAAAATATTTCTAAAAATGATAATGCCAAAATTATTCTAACCCAAAACCAATAAAATTATGAAATGTAACCAACTATTGTTGACTCTTTTTTTTACTTTATCTTTTTTTAATGGCAAAGCGCAAGAATTTAAACTAGGAAAAGTTTCAGTTGAGGAGCTTCAAGAGAAAAATCATCCAACAGATTCTGCTGCCGTAGCTGCTATTCTCTTCGAAAAAGGAGCAGTTAATTTTGAGTATAATCAAAATGATGGTTTTATAATGATTACGGAGGTTACAACTCGTATTAAAATTTATAAAAAAGAAGGATACGATTGGGCAAATAAAGCGGTAAGGTATTACATTGGAGCTAATGCGAAAGAAACGGTTTTTATCTCGGATGCTATTACTTATAATTTAATAGATGGTAAGATTGAAAAGACAAAACTAAAAAGTGATGGTGAGTTTGATGAACAAGTTAATAAATATTGGAGACGAAAAAAAATCACTATGCCAAATGTTAAAGTAGGCTCCGTGGTTGAATTTAAATATAAAATTCGTTCATCCCGTTCTAGTGAATTAACAGAATGGAGTTTTCAATCTAGTATTCCTGTGAACTACTCTGAATTTAAAACTTTTATACCGGAGTATTTTGTGTACAATCCAAACATAAAAGGCTTTATTTCTCCGAAAATCACCAAGGAGAATAGCAGAAAATCTTTAAGTTATGCTTACAGACCAGAAGCAAGTCCGGGAGAGAGATTGGGTAGTTCTTCTTCCCAAGAAAAGTTAGAATTTTCAGAAACGAGAACTACTTATGTTACAGAAAATCTTCCTGCGATGAAAGAAGAAGCTTATGTGAATAATATTGCAAACTACACTACAAGTGTTTCTCATGAACTTTCTGTTGTAAAATTCCCGAATCAACCTTACAAGACGTTATCTACCGATTGGGAATCAGTGACTAAAACAATTTATGATTATGATGATTTTGGGGCTGAATTGAATAAAACGGGATATTTTGAGGAAGATTTAAAGGTTGTTATTGCAGGGCTTTCTTCACCAGAAGAAAAGTTCTTAGCAATTTTTAATTATGTAAAAGAAACTGTAAAATGGAATGATTATTATGGTTATTCCTGCAACGATGGGGTGAAAAAAGCATATAAAGACAAAATAGGTAATGTAGCCGAAATTAATTTGATGCTTACAGCCATGTTGCGTTATGCGGGCTTAACTGCAAATCCTGTTTTAGTGAGTACACGTTCTAACGGAATTGCATTTTTCCCTAATAGAACTGCTTTTAATTATGTTATTGCTGCAATTGAAACGCCAAAAGGATTGGTATTACTGGATGCTACGGATCGCTTTTCAACTCCAAATATTCTACCTTTGAGGGCTTTGAATTGGGTAGGAAGACTAATACGGAATGACGGTACTTCGGTAGAAGCAGATTTAATTCCTAAAGCGCCATCAAATGATGTAGTAATGATGAACTACGAGATTGATACTAATGGACAAGTTTCTGGAACGTTGAAACGTCAAAGAACAGATTATAATGCGATTATTTTCAGAGAAAATATTAAGGATGTTACAGAAGATGCTTATCTCGAGAAGTTAGAGAATGATAACAATAAAATAGAGATAAGTGAGTATTCAAGAACAAATGAAAATGATTTAAAGTTTCCAATTGTGGAAAATTTTTCATTTTCGGGTTCAAATTTTAGTGAGAACATTGGTGGTGCAATTTATATAAATCCACTGCTGTTTTTTGTTGAAGAACAAAATCCTTTTAAACAAGAAAACAGGGCTTATCCTGTGGATTATGGATTTCCTTTTATCGATAGATATACCGTTACAATTAAAATCCCAGAAGGTTATAAAGTCGAAACAATTCCTGCTCCGCTACTTTTAAATATGGAGGATAATTTGGGAGGATTTAAATTTATGATAAATACAACTGGCAACTCGATTCAGTTAGTAGTAACGCATCAAATAAACGTACCAATCGTTGTTGCAGATTATTATCCAATGTTAAAACAATTTTATCAAAAAATGATTGAAAAGCAAAACGAGAAAATAGTACTTAGAAAAGTATAATCCAATGAAAATTATCAAAGTTGTTCTTGCCCTATTCTTGGTGACATTTACACCCGAGACAAAAGCTCAGAATTTTGAAATCGGAAAAGTATCAATTAAAGAGCTTTCAGAAAAGTTTCATCCCCAGGATACCACCGCAACTGCTGCCATTTTGACAAAAAAGGCAAGGACTTTTTATAGTTATAATTTAAAAAATGGTTTTACGGTAAATCATGAATATTGGTATCGCATCAAAATATATAAGAAAGAAGGCTTGAGTTGGGCAAATTTCCAAGTTCCTTATTATGTAGGATATGAAGATTTGAATGATGAATCTGTAAAATTTTCTAATGCAGTAACGTATAACTTAGAGAATGATGCTGTAGTAAAAACGAAGTTAAATAATGAAGGCTCTTTCAAGCAAAATGTAAACGAATATTGGAGCCAAGCCACGATATCTATGCCAGATGTAAAAGTAGGTTCGGTCGTAGAATTTAAATATATCCTGAAATCTGAAAACATTGTAAAATTTCCCGTTTTTGAAAATCAGTACGACATTCCTGTTAACTATTCAGAATACCTTACTGAAATCCCGGAAATTTTTATTTACAAGTCAGTTTTAAAGGGGAACTTAAAGGTCAAATCAGATGCAAAATTCGTCAATGGAAATCAAAGCTATGATGATCAGTACAAAAGAACGGCCAGTTTAAGTTACAGACAAATTAATACGACCTTTGTAACTGAAAATATACCAGCAATAAAAGAAGAAGATTATGTTGATAATTTTAAAAACTATACATCCTCTATTCAAAATGAATTAGAAAGAACTCGTTTTCCGGAACAACCTGTCAAAGATTATTCCATAACCTGGGAAGGGGTTGCCAAAATCATTTTTGAAAATAAAGATTTCGGTAAGCAACTGGCTGAAAGACAATATCTTATTCAAGATCTTAAAATAATACTTGAAAATTCCGTATCTCAAGAAGAGAAGTTAAGCATCATTTTTAAATTTGTTCAAAGCAAAATGAACTGGAATATGGAATACGGCTATTTTACTGAAAAAGGAGTAAAACAGGCCTATCTAGACAAAACAGGTAATGTGGCTGAAATAAATTTTATTTTAATTGCGATGTTGAAATTAGCAGGAATAAATGCTGATCCTGTTTTAATAAGTACCATAGCGCACGGCATTCCTTCTTTTCCTAACCGGACAGTGTTTAACTATGTAATTGCTGCGGCAGAAATAGAGGGAAAACAAATTCTATTAGATGCAACGCATAAATATACCACACAGAATATCTTGCCATTGCATGCCTTAAATTGGACGGGGCGACTCATTAAGCAAGACGGGACTTCTCAAGAGATCAATCTTGTCCCAGCAATACCCTCCAAAGTCTATTACACCTTGATGACAAAAGTTGATCCTTCAGGCCAAATCACGGGCAAGTTTAGAGTTCAAAAAATGGACTACGAAGCATATCGTTTTAGAGAAAAGAATGCCAAACAAAATGAAGATAATTATTTGGAAATAGCGGAAAATAATTGGGACGGCATAGAAATCAAAGACTACAGTATCGAAAATAGAGATACTGATATGTCAAAACCAGTTATAGAAACTTTTACTTTTGCATCTGAGAATCATTGTGAAATTATAGGAGGCAAAATGTTTATTGATCCACTGCTGTTTTTTACAATAAAGAAAAATCCATTTGTGCAGGAGAAAAGGGAAATGCCAATTTATTTTGGTTATCCAAAGCAGGAAAAATACACTATAAATCTGGAAATCCCTGAGGGATATATGGTAGATTCCTTTCCCAAAGCGATGAAGATAGTATCTGAAGATAAGGTGCTCTCGTTTGTAATTAATGCTCAAACAGACGGAAATAAAATTCAAATTATTATTGCAAAGGAAATAAATGCAGCAATTTTGTCAGCAGAGTACTATGATGATTTAAAAAGTTTTTTTCAAAAAATTATTGATAAACAGAACGAGAAAATTATACTTAAAAAAATTGAACCATGAACTTAAAAAATTCCCAGCTCGACGTTGACACTTGGATCAAAGAACACGGCGTTCGCTACTTTAACGAATTGACCAATATGGCGCAACTTACTGAAGAAGTGGGGGAAGTAGCCCGAATTATAGCCCGTCGTTATGGAGAGCAATCCGAAAAAGAAAGCGACAAAAACAAAGATCTTGGCGAAGAATTAGCCGATGTGGTTTTTGTGGTGTTGTGTCTGGCGAATCAAACCGGAATCGATTTACAAGCCGCTTTCGATAAAAAGATGGAATTAAAGTCCGTTAGAGACAAAGACCGTCACAAAAACAACGAAAAACTCAAATAATTTGTCAAGTATAAATTATGAATTATAAATGTGGAATGGTAAATTGCGAACTTGAATTATACCACTCATAATTCATAATTCACAACTCATAATTACCTACATGAATTTAAAATTAAGCACGAATTCACAATTCACAATTGATAATTCACAATTAAATATCACCGGCTCAAAAAGCGAAACCAATCGTTTGCTATTATTACAAGCGTTGTTCCCCAACATCACTTTGGCTAATGCTTCAAACTCTGATGACAGCGAAGTGATGCAAAAAGCATTAAAAGGAAATGAGGAAATAGTAGATATTCATCATGCGGGAACGGCAATGCGTTTCCTGACGGCTTATTTTGCGTTAAACGAAGGTCGCGAAGTAGTTTTGACTGGTTCTCAAAGAATGACGGAACGCCCTATAAAAGTGTTGGTGGAAGCCTTGGAACAATTAGGCGCGAAAATCTCTTACGAGAAAGAAATTGGTTATCCGCCCATTCGAATCAGCGGAAAAAAAATTACGGCTTCTAAAGTTTCTATCCCTGCAAATGTGAGCAGTCAATACATATCAGCATTATTATTAGTAGCGCCAAAACTGGAAAACGGTATCGAAATCACTTTGGTTGGCGAAATCACTTCGGTTCCTTATATCAAAATGACATTGGCTTTACTGAATGATTTGAATATTAAAACCAGTTTTGAAGGAAATATAATTACTGTTTATCCAAAACAGGAAGTGGTATCGAAAGTAATGATTGTAGAATCCGATTGGAGTTCTGCTTCGTACTTTTTTAGTTTGGCTGCTTTAGCTGAAAATGCAAGAATTTCACTGACCAGTTATAAACAAACCAGTTTGCAAGGTGATTCGGCTTTGGTTGAAATCTACAAACAATTGGGCGTCGATACACATTTTGAAGAAAACAAAATGACTTTGGTGAAACAGTCTGATTTTAAACCTAAACCTTTAATCTTAGAATTAAATAATACGCCCGATATTGCCCAAACAATTGTCGTTACTTGCCTTGGATTAGGAATTGGCTGCCATCTCACAGGACTTCATACATTGAAAATAAAAGAAACGGACCGACTTGAAGCACTACGAATTGAGCTTACAAAACTAGGAGCGAATATATCCGTGACCAATGATAGCTTGACGCTTGTGGCTTCAGAAGAAATTAATCCTAATATTAAAATTGCCACCTATAATGATCACAGGATGGCGATGGCCTTTGCACCATTAGCTTTAAAAGTACCAATTATTATCGAAAATGCAGAAGTAGTTTCTAAATCATACCCTGATTTTTGGGAAGACATGAAGAAGTTAGGATATAATGTGTTTGAAATTTTGTAAATTAATTTTCACTTAGTGCCTTTGCGCCTTTGTGGCAGGCGCCTTTTAAAAATAAACAGCAAAACACTTGACAACGCCTATCTCACAATCGTATATTTGCACACGATTATAATTTATTGAGGCTTAACTCATAACTTATAATTCATAACTTATAACTTTTTAAGATGAAATTATCACATTTTCAATTTGATTTACCAAAAGAACTTCTTGCCGAATATCCAGCTGAAAACAGAGACGAAGCTCGTCTAATGGTTATTGATCGTAAGAAAGGAACTATAGAGCATAAGATGTTCAAAGATGTTATCGATTATTTTGATGACGGAGATGTTTTAATTCTAAATAATACCAAAGTTTTTCCAGCGCGATTATATGGAAATAAAGAAAAAACCGGAGCAAGAATCGAAGTTTTTTTACTTAGAGAATTGAATTCTGAGCAAAGACTTTGGGATGTTTTAGTTGATCCGGCACGTAAAATCAGAATTGGTAACAAATTATATTTTGGAGATGACGACTCGTTAGTGGCTGAGGTTATCGACAATACAACTTCTCGTGGTAGAACATTGCGTTTCCTTTACGACGGTTCTTACGAAGAATTCAGAAATAAATTAACAGAACTTGGAGAAACTCCAATTCCAAAATACATTTCTAGAGACGTAACTCCGGAAGATGCGGAACGTTACCAAACTATTTATGCCAAAGAAGAAGGATCTGTTGCAGCACCAACTGCAGGATTGCATTTCTCGAAACATTTATTGAAAAAACTGGAAATTAAAGGAATTAAATTTGCCGAAGTAACCCTTCACGTAGGTTTAGGAACTTTTAATCCAGTTGAGGTTGAGGATTTATCAAAACACAAAATGGATTCTGAGGAATTAAAAATTACTCAGGAAGCGTGTGATATTGTGAATGAAGCCAAAGCTAAAAAGAAACGTATTTGTACCGTGGGAACGACCTCTATGCGTGCAGTTGAAAGTTCAGTATCTTCACAAAACACGTTAAATCCTTTTGATGGATGGACAAATAAATTCGTTTTTCCTCCTCATGAATTTACGATTCCAACGTGTATGATTACCAATTTCCACACGCCAAAATCTACTTTATTAATGATGGTTTCCGCATTTTGCGGACATGATTTAATGAAAAAAGCATACGCAGAAGCAATCGAAAAAGAATACAAATTCTATTCTTACGGCGATGCGATGTTAATTATTTAATCTGAATTCAGTTCAGATTCTAAATAACAAAATCTCGTCAGTAATGGCGAGATTTTTTTGTTTTATTCTATGCGAAGCTTGATTAGGGTATGCCCCGCGGAAAAAGCGGGTCGGGCTGTACGCTGTATCTTTATTTTCTTAAAGAAAGAAAAATAAAGGATGCCGCTTCCATCCCTCACACAAAACGTTTTGGAAATTTGAAAACTTTTTGTATCCATTAAAAATTTTTAAAACTGTATTTAAATTTTATAATTGAATAACACTGTGTAAGTCGTTCGCTTTGTCAAGTCGAGCGCGGTCGAGACTCAACAAGGAGTATTGACTGCGCTCGACTTATCATGTATTCTGAAACCTTAAATCTAATTCACTTGATACACCAATCGCACGGTGATATTAGCTGTTTTGTTTTTGGATTGCGTGTTAAACGAACCGCCATAAGAAAAATCTTCCGATGAGTTTTGATCCGTAATCTGAAAAACACCCATATCCGATTTTTTTAAATTTCCTAAACTCGCATCTGCATTTTCAGCAATACTTTTAGCTCTAATGCTGGCGTCTTTTGTGGCTTCGGCAATCATTTTTATTTTTAACTCGGCTAGCTTTGTATAATAATATTCTGGTGGAGACGAATAGAATTCCACACCTGAGTTAATCAGTTCACTGGATTGTCTCGATAATTCTTCAATTTTATTCACTTCCTTAGATTGGATGCTTACACTTTGTGTCAATGTAAAACCAGTAAAAATTTGCTGTCTTGTAGTCCCGTTTTCATTAAACGTAGTTTCAAAATCTTTGTTGAAATTTACCGCTGAGAAAACCATTTCATTCGGCGCAATTCCTTTGCCGAATAAATAACTTTTTATTTTTTCTCTATCAGCATCAAGTGCCGCGTAAGCTTCTTTCAACGTCATGCTTTTTTTAGAAAAAGAGCCGCTCCAAACAATCAGATCCGATACGAAATCTTTCTTCCCCGATCCGGTAACACTTATGGTATCATTACTTTTATTTCGATTCTGAAAAGCATTCGAAAATAAATAGGAGGAAATTACCACTGCGATGGCAATAATAATGACGTTTAAACTGTTTTTAAGCATGGCTAAGAATATTAAATTCAATCAAATATACTCAAATAATGAGTTGTTTCTTAATTCCAAATCGTATTGGATTACTATTTTTTTACACTCGAAATATTAATTCTTGTATGAGTTGTCAATCGCCTTAAAGTCTTTTATCTATCGGTCATTTTTTACTACTTTTACAAATCAAAATACAAATCATGACATTCGAAAATACTCTTGAATTTGCAAAAAAACTGGATTCACAAGATCAATTACACAAATACCAGGATGAATTTATTTTCCCACAGGTAAATGAAAAAAAGGTGATTTATTTCACCGGAAACTCGTTAGGATTACAACCCAAACGAACTAAAGCGTATGTAGATGAAGTGATGAATGATTGGGCAAACCTCGCAGTTGAAGGACATTTTTACAGTGAAAAACCTTGGTGGGATTATCACGAACGATTTGCAAATCCGTTGAGTAAAATTGTTGGTGCGCTTCCTAGCGAAGTTACGGTGATGAATACATTGACAGTAAATCTTCATTTATTGATGGTTTCTTTTTATAGACCTACAAAAACCAGATATAAAATTATTTGTGAAGAAAAGGCATTTCCATCGGACCAATATATGTTTCAAAGTCAGGTTCATTTCCATGGTTATAGACCTGGAGATGCAATTGTGGAAATTAAGCGTCGCGATGGTGAACACAATATTCGTTTAGAAGATGTTTTAGCGAAAATTGAAGAGGTAGGCGAAGAGCTGGCTTTGGTTTTAATTGGCGGGGTCAATTATTACACGGGACAAGTATTTGATATGAAAACCATAACCGCCGCAGGGCATCAAGCGGGAGCTTATGTAGGATGGGATTTAGCGCATGCTGCGGGAAATGTAAAACTGGAATTACACGATTGGAATGTGGATTTTGCAGCTTGGTGCAGTTATAAATACATGAATTCAGGTCCTGGAAATGCTTCTGGATGTTTTATTCATGAAAAACACCATAACAATAACGATCTGCCAAGATTTGCGGGTTGGTGGGGACATAATAAAGAACGTCGTTTCAAAATGGAACAGACTTTTGATCCCATACACGGAGCCGATGGTTGGCAAATCAGTAATCTTCCGGTACTTTCTTTAGCGCCTTATTTAGCATCAGTAGACATGTTTGATGAGATTGGAATGGACGCTTTAATCGCAAAGAGAGACACGATTACTTCCTATTTAGAATTTATTCTACACGAAATAGACAAAGAGGTGGATAGTAGTTTTGAAATTATAACACCGGCAAATCCTGCGGAAAGAGCTTCGCAATTATCAGTTTTACTTCATGGAGAAGGGCGCAGTATTTTTGATTATCTGATGAAAAATGGTGTAATTACAGATTGGCGTGAACCTAATGTAATCAGATTGGCGCCGGTACCATTATACACGTCCTTTGAAGATATGTATATGTTTGGTCAAATTTTGAAAACAGGGATTTTGGAAAAAGCAGGTCTTTGAGTAATGTAAATAATAATTGGTAAAATGTAATTACATTTTGCCAATTTAGCCGTTACTTTGTTGAGTTACAAATTTAAAAAAAAATTAAAATTATGAAAGCATTATATTTTATACTGATTACTGCAGTTATTGTTTCTTGTCAAAATCAAGGAAAAATGGAAATTGAAAAAGCAAAATTAGCCACAGTAGATTCCATGAAAGTTGAAATGGAGAAGCAAAGAATTATTGATTCTATGCAGGTTGAAATGGCTAAAATTGAAGAGGCCAAAATAGAAACTCAAAAAGAAATTGTTGTAGTTAATCGCCAATCGCCAAGTTCTACCACAACGACTACTAGTGCTACGACTACAAAAAAGAAAGGGTGGAGCAGTACCGCTAAAGGAGCCGTAATTGGTGCAGGAGTTGGAGCTGCAACAGGAGCTATAATCAGCAAGAAAAAAGTGCAAGGAGCTATAATTGGTGGTGTTGCAGGTGCCGGAATTGGTGCCGGAACCGGAGCAATTATAGACGGAAGCAAAAAAGAATAGATTTATTTTTTGTAGATAGTGAAGAGTGTTTAAGTTCATGTAGAATTTAAACACTCTTTTTTTTTGGCTGGTTTTCGTTTAATAGGAATCCATGTTTTCAATAATTTCGTTTGCCTTTACTTTAATTTTATACAATTCTTCGGGATTTATTTTTTTTAATAAATTCAGCATCATTCCCATGCGTTGGTTACCTTTGAAATATTCTTTTTTCTCATCTAGGAAATTCCAGTACAGCGTATTGAAAGGACACGCATTATCACCAAATTTTTCCTTTACATTGTAGTGGCATTTGGCACAATTATTACTCATTTTATTGATGTAACTTCCAGAGGAAACGTACGGTTTTGTGGCAATAATTCCACCATCAGCATATTGTGACATGCCGCGGGTGTTGGGCATTTCGACCCACTCAATCGCATCGATATACACTCCCAGATACCATGCGTCTACTTCATCAGGATGAATTTGTGTCAATAACGTAAAATTTCCTATCACCATAAGGCGTTGGATGTGATGAGCGTAAGCTTCGTCTAAACTTTGATTGATTGCGTGGCTCATACAACTCATTTTGGTTTTACCCGTCCAGAAAAAATCAGGTAGCTTGTTTGTGTTTTTTAAGACGTTCTTTTGAGCGTAATTGGGCATTTCTTTCCAATATATTCCCCGGATGTATTCGCGCCAGCCTAAAATTTGTCTTACAAATCCTTCTACTTGTGAGAGTGTTATTTCAGCTTCATTTGCATGATAAAATGAAATAACGGTCTCGATTACTTCTTTTGGCGAAAGCATTTTACTGTTCATGGCAAAAGACAAACGGGAATGGAAAAGGAATTTCTCATCGGTGTGCATCGCGTCTTCATAATCACCAAAATGCTTCAACAGATTTTTGCAGAAATATTTTAAAACTTCCAAAGATTGCTCTTGGGAAGTAGGCCAACTGAAATTATCAAGATTGATGTTTCCAAAAGTGATTATTCCGGCTTCTTTTATTTGGGCGACAATTCCGGAAACATTGGCGTGGAAACTTTTTTCCGTCGGAATTGGAACTTCCCCTTTGTATTTTTTGCGATTATCAGCGTCAAAGTTCCATTGATTGCCCTCTGGAATTGCTCCATCCATCAACACATGGTGTTTTTTACGCATGCTGCGATAAAAATTCTCCATCAGTAATAACTTCTTTCCCTCAAAAAAATCGGATAATTCGTGGCGTGTGGTATAAAAATGTTCCGAGTCAAAAGCTTCTGATTCGATTTTTAGATTGGAACAAATCGTTTTTAATTGCTGGTCAAGTCGATATTCATCAGGTAATTGGTATTCGAATTTTTCAATATTATATTTTTCGATACAAACGGCAATTAATTTTTCTAAATCCTGTGGATTCTCTGCATCGGTAATTTGAAAATAGACGGCTTGGTGGCCATTTGCTTTTACAGTCGAATAAAAATTTCTCATCGACATGAAAAATGCCACTACTTTTTGAATGTGATGCTTTACATAATCCGTTTCCTGACGCATTTCTGCCAGAAGATAAATCGTGTCTTTGTCACATTCCTGAAACCATGAATGTTCTGTATTTAATTGATCGCCAAGGATTAATCGTAATTTTTGCATTTACTATTTTTTAAAAAATGAAGTAGTGGGAATTTCTTTTCGGGCATATTGAAAACGATCCACTAATTTTGGCAAACAATATCCATCAAGTCCGTTTAATGCTACAACATTTCCTCTGTCAATTTGTAACCAGCCGTCTTTATGTTCTAATTCTTCTTCAAAAAATAGATTTTCAATCGAAGCAATCACATGAATTGTGTCGTTTTCTTTAATGTAATATTCATTTAAATATTTGCAATACAATTGCACCGGACTTCCTTTGACGAAAGGGATTTTAATATCATTTTTATATTCTTCTTCCAGATTTGTTTTGTCAAATTCGGAAATGCCCAGTTCATAATTTGCAGAAGTGTGGTGCGCATCCTCAATCATATCAACCGTTATGTGGTTTACGGTAAAGTATCCTGTGTCTTTGATATTCTTGTACGTATCTCTGGGAACAGTTGTGGGGCGCATGATAAATCCGATCATGGCAGGATTGCTTCCCAAATGGGTCACGCTGCTAAAAATGGCAACATTTGATTTTCCGTCAAGGGATTTTGTGGCAAGCAAATTAGCCGATTTATAACCAGTGCAGGAATTGATTAAATTTAATCTTTCGATTTTTTCCATTTGAGAAATAGCGTCTCTAGAAATGTGTTTCATGTGTAGTCATATTTGAAACAAATATACTTTTTGTTTAATTAAATAAGAAATAAATTAAACAAAATATTACAATAATTTATTAAATCGATTTTGAAATAGTACATTGAAATAAATAGTTTTAATTCACTTCCAAATCCTATATATTTGTTTTTCAATTTATCCAATGATGAAAATACTTAAAAAATTACTTCTCGTTTTAGTCTCGTTAGTTTTTGTTTTAGTGGTAACGGTTCTTATCTATGGTTTTTATTTAAAACCAAAATATGAAGGTGAGTTGCGCTTGAAAAATATTCAAAATGAAACTACCGTATATTTCGATGAATTTGGCGTTCCCCATATTTATGCGGTTTCTTCAAAGGATGCAATGGTGGCTTTGGGTTATGTGCACGCGCAAGATCGATTGTGGCAAATGGAATTGATGCGGCGTATTGCGCCGGGACGATTATCAGAAATATTTGGTTCGGTTGCACTGAAAAGCGACAAATTCTTTGCGGGATTGGGAATCGAAGAAGCTTCCGCAAAAGCAATCACGGCTTTGGATAAAAACAGTCCAAGTTACCAATTGACAATGGCTTATTTAGATGGGATTAATCAATATATGGATGAAGGAACAACGCCAATAGAGTTCAGTTTGGTGGGCGTTAAAAAAGAAAAATTTACGATTAAAGACGTTTATAATATTTTTGGATACATGTCTTTTAGTTTTGCAATGGCGCAAAAATCTGATCCGTTATTGACTGATATTCGAAACAAATATGGAATGGAATACCTCAAGGATTTTGGAATTGATGGTTCTTTTAACACGACAAAAATTAAAAATTCCAAAGACCGACCGCAAGAATACGCCGCTATTTCAAAATCTGTAGCACAACTTTTAGAGCAGTCGCCAATTTCGCCTTTTATAGGAAGTAATAGTTGGGTTATTGCTCCAAAGAAAACGAAAAACGGAAAAGTTATTTTTGCTAACGATCCACATATTGGGTTTTCGCAGCCGGGAACTTGGTATGAAGCGCACATTGTTACTCCGGAATTCGAGTTGTACGGCTCCTACTTAGCGGGAACTCCGTATCCGCTTTTGGGGCACAACAGAGAATATGCGTATGGTTTGACTATGTTCGAAAATGATGATATTGATTTGTACCAAGAAGAGAATAATCCGGCTGATGCCAATTCTTACAAAATACCCAATGGCTTCAGTGCCTATAAAATACGAAAAAAAACAATCAAAGTAAAAGATTCAGCTGACGTTGTTTTGAATGTGAAAATTACTCGCCATGGACCTGTTATGAACGACTTGATTGTTGGTTTACAACAAGACAGACCTGTTGCAATGTCATGGATTTATACGCAACAACCCATTCAAATTCTCGATGCGGTGTATGCACTTTCGCATGCTAAAAATAAAGCGGATTTTCACAAAGGAGTTTCGCTTATCGCTGCGCCGGGATTGAATGTAATGTATGGCGATGCCAAAGGAAATGTGGCTTGGTGGGCAACAGGAAAATTATACAAGCACAAAGAAGGAGTGAATCCTAATTTTATTCTGGATGGAGCCAGTGGCAAAGATGATATAAAAGAATTTTTAGATTTCTCCAAAAATCCTTCGGCGGTGAACCCAAGATGGAATTATGTGTATTCCGCCAACAATCAGCCCGAACCTATTAACGGTTTCTTATATCCCGGTTATTATCTTCCAGAAGATCGTGCCAAACGAATCACGCAATTATTAAATCCAAAATCAGATTGGGATATGGTTGCGGTTGGAAAAATGATTTTCGATAATACATCTTCTGTGGCACCAAAAGTTGTTAAGGATTTAATTTCAAATATAAATCAGCAATCCCTTTCTGCAAATGAAAAACAGGCTCTTATCGTTTTAAAGGACTGGAAAGGATCTAATAATCTCAATGATGTGGCTCCAACAATTTATAATAAATGGATTTTTAATTATTTAAAAAACACTTTTGAAGATGAACTTGGTGCTGAAAATTTCAAGATGTTTTTAGGAACACACATCATGAAGCAAATTATCGCAAAACAAATCACGAATGAAAAATCACTTTGGTGGGATAATGTTAATACTAAAAAGGAGAAAGAAACGAGAAGCCAGATTGTCTCAAAATCATTCAAAGAATCGATAATAGCGTTAGAAAAACAATTAGGAAGTTCTGTTTCGGATTGGACTTGGAATAAAGTGCATACTGTCGAACATCAGCATCCGTTGGGAAAAATAGCGGCCTTAAGGAGTATCTTCAATGTTGGCCCTTTTGAAGTTTCTGGTTCTACTGAAGTAATCAATAACCTGTTTTTTGATTTTACGGATGATGGGAATTACATCGTAAAAGGAGGCCCTTCAACAAGAAGAATTATAGATTTCTCTGATATAGAAAACAGCTGGAGCATACTACCAACTGGACAGTCTGGGAACCCAATGAGCGCGCATTACAGCGATCAAGCGGAGTTGTATAATGCCGGTAAATTCAGGAGGATGAAGCTAAATAAAGAAGAGATTGTCAGAACTGCAACAAAATTGGTTTTTACCCCACGTAAAAAATAATTGTTTTTAAAGTGCCGAAGATAATAATTCAGTAATTTTGCCTAACTTTTGATAAAAAAATAATGCAAACTCCCATAAAAATAGCGGTTGTAGGTTCTGGGTTAGTCGGATCTTTATTAGCTATTTATCTTCGTAAAGCAGGTCATACAGTTCATGTTTACGATAGAAGTCCAGATATTCGTAAAATACAATTTTCAGGTCGTTCCATCAATTTAGCGATGTCTAACCGCGGCTGGAAAGCTTTAGATGGAGTTGAAATAGGAAATGAGGTTCGCAAAATCGCTATTCCTATGGAAAAACGCGCGATTCACTTGGTAGACAAACTTAATTTCCAAAATTATGGTCAAGAGGGAGAATCAATTTATTCTATTTCTAGGGGGCTTTTGAATAGGGAAATGATTGATTTAGCGGAAGCCGCAGGTGCTGAATTCTTTTTTGAGCATAAAATATGGGATGTAACACTTGATGATGCAACGCTTCACATTGGTGAAACAGAACGTGGCGCTTGGGAAGATAAAAAATACGATATGGTTTTTGGCGCTGACGGTGCTTTCTCAAGAATTCGTCACCGTATGCAACGCCAAAGTATGTTTGATTATTCACAAGAATTTTTGCCTATTGGTTACAAAGAATTAAACATTCCTGCAAATCCTGACGGAACACATAAATTAGATAAAAATTCCTTTCATATCTGGCCTCGCGGAGAATATATGCTGATTGCATTGCCTAATTTAGACGGCAGTTTTACTTGTACTTTGTTTATGCCGTTTGAAGGAGAAAATTCTTTTGCATCATTAAAAGACATAAAATTAGTAGAGGCTTTTTTCGAAAAAAACTTACCGGATACTATTGATGTAATTCCAAAATTAGCGGAAGATTTCCTTAAAAATCCGACCAGCACGCTAGTGACGATGAAATGTTATCCATGGACTTATGAAGATAAAATTGCACTTATTGGTGATGCCAGTCATGCAATTGTTCCTTTTTATGGTCAAGGAATGAATGCTGGTTTTGAAGATATTTCGGTGCTTTATGAAATGATGGAAAAGTATGGTGATGACTGGAAATCCATTTTCTCTGAATATCAAAAATCCCGCAAACCTAACGCAGATGCTATTGCGGAACTTTCGTATCGTAATTTTTTAGAAATGAGTTCGAAAACAGCTGATGAAAATTTCCTTTTACAAAAGAAAATTGAAAAAGCATTCTCAGATAAATACCCTGAAAAATGGATTCCGCTTTACAGCAGAGTTACTTTTAGTGATCGTCCTTATGCTGAAGCCTTGGCTATAGGAGATTATCAAAATGCCATTATGGAAGAAGTTTTGAAAATGGAAAACATTAACGAAATATGGGATTCAGAAGCCGTTGAAAATAAAATTCATGAGCTCTTGCAATAATTTTGTAGGCGTTATTGACTTGAATATATTTAGATAATGTTTTCCTTTTATTGAAGTTGTTTATTCCTCGCGATGTACTTTAGTAAAATCGAAGGCAGGTTTGCAGATCGCAATGTATTCACAAGGTTCGTCAAACGGGTTGGAGTACTGAACGCGCGTATTTTTCTCGATTTTTATCGATTGTCCAGCTTTCAAAATGATAATTTCCTCTTCAATGATGAATTGCTTTTTACCTTTTATGACATAGGTGTACTCTTCAAATTCAGGAGTTTGAAAAGGTTCACTCCATTTAGGTGGTGCAACCATGTGAGCTATGGAG
The DNA here is from genome assembly GCF_049896585.1 of Flavobacterium sp. DSR2-3-3. NCBI lineage: Bacteria > Pseudomonadati > Bacteroidota > Flavobacteriia > Flavobacteriales > Flavobacteriaceae > Flavobacterium > Flavobacterium sp. DSR2-3-3. Next base: position 13,983 of record NZ_JAFCUP010000001.1, on the reverse strand, counting down.
ATTTCCGGATTATCTGTCGAAGCCTTTCCGTGATGTTCTTCGATTAGTTTTCCATCGTTAGTCGGAACAATGAAAGGAGTATTTTGAATGAAATATTTTTTCATGATTGATCTTATTTTTTAAACATTTTTGTTAGCACACCAAATGCACCTCTGATGAACGTAGCGCTAGTCAATACTTTCAAAACTGATTTTCCTACGACGCTAGCTGTACTTGGCTGTTGGTTTTGTTGTTTTTGAGATTCCTGTTTTTGCTCTTGTTCGGAATCTTCTTGTTCTATAATGGTGATTTTTTTATTTAGCATTTCATACGCACTTTCGCGGTCAATCAGTTCGCTATATTTTTTTACCAATTTTGATTTATTGTTGATTTCCTGAATTTCGCTTTCGGTCAAAACATCCATCCTGCTCATTGGGGCACGAATCATCGTCGCAGCGAGCGGTGTAGGAATTCCTTTTTCGTTTAATGCAGTAATGAGTGCTTCGCCAATTCCAAGGCTGGTTAGGATTTCATCAGTTTTATAATAATCGGATGTTGGATAATTGTCTGCAGTTTGTTTGATGGCTTTTCGGTCATTTGCTGTAAATGCTCGCAAAGCGTGTTGTATTTTTAAGCCTAATTGTGCCAAGACGCCGTTTGGGATATCTATCGGATTTTGTGTTATGAAATAAATTCCGATACCCTTCGAACGAATTAATTTTACAATGGTCTCAATTTGTTCTAATAAAGTTTTGCTGGCTTCATTGAAAATTAGATGAGCTTCATCAATAAAGATTACCAATTCAGGTTGGTCAGAATCTCCTTTTTCAGGCATTTGTTGGTAAATTTCAGCCAATAAACTCAACATAAAGGTCGAGAATAACTTTGGCTTATCTTGTATATCAGTCAATCGTATTATGTTGACATATCCTTTTCCATTTTCATCAATTCGCATTAAATCTTCCACATCAAATGACATCTCACCAAAGAATAAATCGGCACCTTGCTGCTCTAACTCAATTATTTTTCGAAGAATAGTGCCAGCTGTGGAAGTAGAAATTTTACCATAATGTTCTTCTATTTCGTCTTTTCCTTCTTCCGTAATATAATTGATTACTTTTTTGATGTCTTTTAAATCTAATAAAGGCATTTTATTGTCATCACAATATTTGAAGATAACTGAAACGACGCCAGCTTGAGTATCGTTTAAGTTAAGGATTCGAGAGAATAATACTGGTCCGAATTCAGATATTGTTGCGCGTAGCCGAACTCCGTTTTGTTCTGATAATGTCATTAATTCAACAGGGAATCGAGCAGTTGAATAAGGAATGTTGATTTTAGTGTGGCGCTCCGTTATAAACGGTTTTTCTTCGCCTTCTTTTGCAATTCCGCTAAAATCGCCTTTGATATCCATCATTAAAACAGGAATTCCAAAAGTTGATAATTGTTCGGACAGGACTTGAATGGTTTTGGTTTTCCCGGTTCCGGTAGCACCAGCAATTAATCCATGGCGATTAAAGGTTTTCAGTGGGATCTTCACGTGAGCATCTGGGATGGCTTCTCCATCTAAAATAGCACCGCCCAAAATAATGCTTTGTCCTTTAAAAAAGTATCCTTCAGAGATATGCTTGGTGAAGTCTTCTTTTCTGCTCATAATAAGTTTGTATTTAAAACATTTGTAAGATATTATATTTTTCTAAAATGAACAAATTTAGTGCATACCGCAGTTTTCCTGCTTTTTTATTGTTAATATCACAAAATAATAGTTTTCCTGCTAAACAGGCTGGAAATGAAATATTGTGTTAATTTTTCTTAAAAAAATATGTTATTTTTTATAAAACGTGCTATTTGTTTGCGTATATTGATATAAATGCAAGAGGGTAATCTGTAAATATGTTTTTGAAATAAATTTATATATAATATAATAAAAAAAAGTTTTTTTATTTGAACTAAAAATATAAATTTGCTCCACTACAAGTTTAATATAACTAAGATAATTTATTTAAAACTATTAAAATTAAAAAAAAATGGCAAACGTTAAAAAAGAAAAAGCAGCAAACGGAGGAGGAATGATTTCAGGAATCATTATTGTAGCATGTATTTTTGTTGGATGGTTAATTTGGAATTTTATAATGGGTAATGGCGCTAATTTTGAAGGTGGTGTTAACACAGGTCATCCATTACCAGGGAATATGTTGGCAATGGTTTACAAAGGAGGTCCTATTGTACCAGTATTATTAGGCTTTTTATTAATGGTTGTTGTGTTTTCATTTGAGCGTTATGCTGTAATTTCGAAAGCGGCAGGTACAGGAAATCTTGATAAGTTCATGACAAGTGTACAAAATGATATTAAAAATGGTAATATTGAAGGAGCTATTGCTTCATGTGACAAACAAAAAGGTTCTGTTGCAAATCCAATAAAGTCAGCTTTATTGAAATACCAGGAAGTTAAAAGAGAGGGTTTAGATAGCGAAGCTGCTGCTGAAACAATCCACAAAGAAATAGAAGAAGTTACTTCATTGGAAATGCCAATGTTAGAAAAGCACATGACAATTCTTTCAACTATGGTTTCATTAGGGACACTTGCAGGTTTGTTAGGAACGGTTACAGGTATGATTAAAGCATTTAGTGCTTTGTCTGCTGCTGGTACTCCAGATCAAGCTGCACTTGCAAATGGTATTTCTGAAGCTTTGATCAATACAGCCACAGGTATCTCAACTTCTGCTTTAGCAATTGTAGCTTACAACTTCTTTACGTCTAAAATTGATACTTTGACTTATTCTATTGATGAGGCAGGTAATACAATTGTAAACACGTACAGACACTTCAGAAGTACACAAAAATAATTAACAACTTAATTTACAAGAAAATAGATTCTCTTAATTGGTTTCTATTTTCTAGTAAATTTAAAAAAAAAATTGATGGCTATAAAAATGCAAAAAAAAGCAGGGTCTACGGATATGACTGCTATGTGTGACGTCGCTTTCCTTTTGTTGTCGTTTTTTGTAATGACGGCAACTGCAAAGATACCGGAAGCATTGCCAGTAGATACACCTGCATCACAGGTGCAAACTAAATTACCGGAAGATAATTTAGCTACTATAACTATTGGAAAAGGAAAAGTTTTCTTTGACCTAAAAGGTAGAGAAGTTAGAAAAAAAGCCTTGGAGTTAATGGGGCAAAAATATAGTGTTGCATTTACAGAACAGGAATTGGAAACATTTTCTCTGATGGAAGGTGTAGGAGTGCCTATTACAGCTTTAAAGCAACTTATTGCAATGAAGACTGCGGATAGAAATAAACCAGGTTTGCAGCCGGGAGTTCCTAAAGATTCATTGGATAATCAATTGAAAGATTGGATATACAATTCTCGTATAGCAAATATTGATGTGAATGACAAGGAATTGCAAATCGCTATAAAAGGGGATTCAAAAGAAGAGTATCCTGCAATTAAACGAGTTATGGATATTTTGCAAGATCAAAAAATCAATAATTTTAATTTGGTTACGAGTTTAAGAGCAACACAAAAATAACTAAAAACATACACTATAATGGCTGAATTAAATACCGGTGACGGTGGAGGCAAAAAAAGTGGTAAAGTAAGAAGTAAAAAATCCAATTCAAAAGTAGATTTAACTGCTATGGTGGATTTGGCATTCTTGTTGATTACGTTCTTTATGCTGACCACTACATTGTCTAAACCCCAATCCATGAGTTTGGGTTTGCCTGATAAGCAAGATGATCCTAATGAAAAACCGATTAAAGTTGATGAAAATCGTACCTTGACTGTTTTGTTAGGAGACAATGATAAGATGGTTTATTACATGGGTTTATTAGCAACTCCAATTGCAGGTCCTAAAGACATTTCTTATGGTAAAGAGGGTATCCGTAAAGAACTATTGAAAAGAAAAATATCAGTAGTTGAATATACCGGGAATAAAGACAAAGGATTGATCGTAATTATCAAACCAAGTAAAAAATCAAATTATCGTAATTTAGTAGACATACTAGACGAGATGGCAATTGTTGGAGTACCTTCAAATGCAATTGTTAATGATTTTTCTCCAGAGGAACTAAAACTGTTAGAAGGTAAATAAGATTTTCTTATTGCTCAATAACTTAATAATTAAGAAAAATGAAATTAGATATATTCACAAACCAATGGCTTGATATTGTATTCGAGGGTCGTAACAAAGCTTATGGAGCTTATGAGTTACGAAAATCAAATAACAAAACTACAGTTAGAGCACTTATCTTAGGTGCAATTGTTTTCGCTGTAGCTGTTAGTATGCCACTAATATTACGTTTACTTCCTAATTCAACAGAAGCTGATGACACCTTAGATACTAAAATTGTTAGTATCAAGTTACCACCAAAAGAAGAAATAAAGAAAAACATACCGCCGCCGCCGCCGCCGCCACCAAAAGTGGATCAGGTTAAATTTGTTAAACCTGTGGTTGCAAAAGCAGATGAAGTTACTGAAGAACCGCCAAAAACTGTCGAAATTAAAGATAAGAAATTAGGTGCTGAAACTATAAAAGGAGATCCAGATGCTGTTTTAACTGTTGAACCAGTTGGTACTGGAACTGCCGCAGTAGTAGAAGAGGTTGATAACCAGATTTATAACACTGCTGGTATTGAAGTTAAACCTGATTTTCCTGGAGGTATCGAGAAATTTTACAAATTTGTAGGTAGTAATTATGTAACTCCTGAAGAAGAAGGGTTGAAAGGTAAAGTTTATGTAACTTTTGTAGTTGAAAAAGACGGCTCCTTAACTGACATTAAAGTAATTAGAGATATTGGTTACGGAACTGGAAAAGAAGCTATTCGTGTCTTGAAAAAATCACCAAGATGGTCTCCTGGGGTACAAAATGGTAAACCGGTTCGAGTACTTTATTCGTTACCAATAACCATTCAATCTGCAGAGTAATGCTGAGTAACATACTTAATAATATTAAGAAGAAATCGCTTAGAGAGCGATTTCTTCTTGTTTTAGGAATTTTGTTTTTTCTGGTTTATCTTGTTTTAGGTTTATTCATTATCTTTATGAAGAATTTTCCTTTAGATATGCAGCCTATTTATAGAGTCGCTTTTGGTGTTCTGCTGATTGCTTATGCTTCGTTTAGATTCTTTAGGATTATTAATGATAATAATGATTAGATTATGAAAAATTCTGCTAAACTTCCGTATTTGATTTTCTTCTTAGCAATCGCTTTTGTAGTTTCTTGTAATCAAGGAAATAAATCAAAAGAAGAAGAAACTATTTTGAAAGGCTCAGCATCTATCTATGTAGATGAAACTTTAACTCCAATTATTGAAGACCAAGTTGCAGTATTCGAGAATAAATACGAGGCCAAAATTAGCCTGATCTCAAAATCAGAATCGGAAACAGTTAATTCTTTATTTAATAAAAAAAGTGCAATAGCAATTTTATCCAGAAACTTGACGCCTGAAGAACTTGAAATTTTTAAACAAAGAAAAATTAACCCTAAGATTACACCTTTTGGTACCGATGCAATTGCTTTTGTCGCTAATAGAAATGGTCAAGATTCTCTTATAGCTTTAAACGATGTTATCAGTTTTATGCAAGGAAATCCAGTTTCTTCAATAAAAGGTTTAGTTTTTGATAACTTAAATTCAAGTACGGTTCGTTATTTAAAATCGTTGGCAAGGATTAAAACGATTCCTGAAAAGGGCGTTTTTTCATTTAAGACAAATGATGAGGTTATAAAACATGTTTCAGCCAATGAAGGAATGATAGGTGTGGTGGGCGTCAATTGGCTTTCTCAGCCAAAACCTGATATGCAAAAGTATGTTGATAAAGTAAATACTTTAAGTGTAAAAGGAGTGAACGGAGATAACTACTATATGCCTTCACAAAACAATATCGCAGAAAAAAAATACCCTTTGGCACGTGATTTGTATATAATAAATTGTCAAGGATACTCTGGATTAGGAATGGGCTTTGCCTCATTTGTTGGTGGAGATATCGGGCAAAGGATAATTTTAAAATCTGGATTGTTACCTGTACGTATTCCTACAAGAAAATTTACAATAACGAAAAGTTAAAATGATGAAAAATAAATTAACTACAATGAAAATGAATAAATTTACAACTTTTAGCGTTGCCTTAATGGCCTCTGCTTTTACGACACAAGCACAAGATATTAATCAAGCTAGAAAAGCTATCGACGCGGAGCAGTTTGAAAGTTCAAAATCGATTTTAAAATCAATTATTAAAGCAAAACCTTCTAATGGAGCGGCTTTCTTTACTTTAGGAAATGTTTACCTTACTCAAAGTGTAGAGGATTCTGCTAAAATTTATTTTCAAGAAGGATTGAATGCGTCTGAGAATGCTAAACTAAATTATATCGGTTTAGGTCAGATGGATTTGAATAAAAATGATCTTACTGGTGCACAAGCTAAATTTGCATTGGCCACCAAAGACATGAGAAAAAAAGATGTTCAAGAATTTGTTTATGTAGCCAGAGCATATATGAATGCAAACAAACCTGATTATAAAGGGGCTATTGCAATTTTGACTCGTGCAGCAATAAACAATTCTCAAGATGCACAATTGCAACTTGCATTAGGTGATGCATATTATGGTGATGGGAAACAAAATGAAGCTTACGTAGCGTATAGAAGTGCTTTTCAATTAGATAATACTTTATTGAGAGCTAAAATGCAATTAGGTGTTTTGTTAAAAGGTGCTAAATCTTATGATGAAGCTTCAAAAGCGTACAATGAAGTAATTGCTATAAATCCCAATTATGGTCCAGTTTACAGAGAATTAGCTGAGACCTATTATAAAATAGCACGTAATAAGCCATCTCAAGCTGCTGTTAATTATAAAACGGCACTAGGATATTATGATAAATACATGTCATTAACTGATTACTCTATTAATTCTAGAATGCGTCGTGCCGATTTTCTTATTTTGATAGAAGATTATGTGGCTCTTGAAGCTGAAGCTAATAAAATGATTGAGTTGGACAAAGTTAATCCAAGGATTTACCGTTATTTAGGTTATGCAGCTTATAAAAATGGAAATGTGGATGTTGCTATTAAATCTTTAGAGAGTTTTATCAATGCTCCAGCGAATAAACCGATTGCTTTAGATTATTTATATTTAGGATTAACAAAAATCAAAAAAGGAACAAGTGCTGATGGTTTATCAATTGATCCGGCTGCTTTTAGTGCAGGTTTGATAGATGTGAAAAAAGCCATTGAAATGGAACCTTTAGCGGTGCAAGATTTAAGTGAAGTTGGTAAAAAATTATTTACACAAAAACTTTATAATGAAGCAGCAGCAATATTTGAATTTGGAGCAAATACTAAAGAATCTTCAAATTTCCTTGATGACAATGTGTATTATGGTTTAGCAAATTATTATGCGAACACTAACAAAGGAAAAGATGTAAAAGTTGATGTTGTAGCTTTACAAAAAGCAGATGCAGCTTTCGAAAAAGTTTTGGTAGCTTCACCAACTTACCTAGAAGCTTATCTATACCGAGCAAGAACAAATAGATTGCTTGAAAAAGATGATGCAATGGTAAAAAATTATGAAGATTATGTTGCCAAAACGACTGAGTTAGGAGCAGCGGAGTTAGCAAAACCAGCAGTTAAGACGAAGTTTATCGAATCTTATAATAATATGGCCGCAAGTTTCGCTAACACTGATACAACTAAAGCTAAAGAATATTTTAAAAAAACATTAGCATTAGACCCGGCGAATAGTTATGCTTTAGAATCTTTAAAAATTTTAAAATAATAAAGATTTAAATATTTAAAATGGGAAACCGATAGTCTAGTGGCTATCGGTTTTTTTGTGGTTAGTATTTGAAGGCAGTAATTTTTTGCGATGATTTATATTCTCGTAACTATTGATTTCATTAAGTTGGTAAACTTCTTCGGTGCTTTCAAAGTTTCTTATATTAGTCACTGTTTTCAAATTATCTCTTTTCAAATTAACTATCTTTGCACTTTAAAATAATAGAATGTTATCAAAAGAAATACAGTTAGAAGTTAATAAAGGCGCCATGCTGCCATTAATGGAAGAGTTCTATACCATTCAAGGAGAAGGGTTTCATACAGGTACCGCTGCATACTTCATTAGAATAGGTGGATGTGATGTGGGTTGCCACTGGTGCGATGTGAAAGAAAGTTGGAATGCAGAATTACACCCACCGACAGCAATTGACTTAATTGTAGCAAATGCCAGTAAGTATTCAGAAACTGTTGTGGTAACTGGTGGTGAACCATTAATGTGGGACATGTCTTTGCTGACGAAAAAGTTAAAAGAAAACAATAGAAAAGTTCATATAGAAACTTCTGGGGCGTATCCGCTTACTGGATATTGGGATTGGATTTGTTTGTCTCCCAAAAAAAATAAATTACCAACACAAACGGTTTACGATAATGCACACGAGTTGAAAGTGATTATTTTCAACAAGCATGATTTTATTTTTGCCGAAGAGCAAGCGGAAAAAGTGAATAATAATGCGATTTTATTCTTGCAGCCAGAATGGAGTAAAAAAGAAGAAATGACACCGCTTATAGTAGATTATGTAATGAACAATCCCAAATGGCGCGTTTCATTGCAGACTCATAAATATTTGAATATTCCTTAAAAAAATTAAGAATCCCAAATGCTGTTTAAAACTGTATTTGGGATTTTTCATTAAAAACAAAAAAGTAGACACAAGAATCACCAGCCTTTGTTTTTTTTTAATTCCGTGATATGTGCTAAATGATGGTTGCCATGCCATGCATATGTTCCAATTATTTCCTTTATTTGAAATACCGCGTTTGCATCAGGGTGAATAAAAGATTTTTGTAAATCAGCTTCTGATAGCCCATTCATTAAATACGCCAAGCGAAAGTGTAAACCTTCTAGAAAAGAAAGAGTAGGTTGGATGGGCATTGTTAAATTATCATCTAATTCAGCCCAACGATCTTCGTGATAAAATTTTATTATGGGATGATCCTCGGTCAGCGTCCATTTAATTCTAATAAAACAATTCATGTGACTGTCAGCGCAATGATGAATCACTTGTCGAATTGTCCAACCACCTTGACGATAAGGTGTTTCGAGTTGTTCCTCGGTTAAATGGATCACTTCCTTTTTCAATTGTTCAGGGAAACTTGCAATTTCAGCTATTTTAGCAGTGAGATACGTGGTGGAGTAACTTTCCGGTACGATAAATTTTCCGATTGGATATCGTAATTTTTCTAATATAATATTTTCCATACTATAAAATATTGTTTATAATCGAAAGTCTTGCTAAATAGTCATAATGTTCCCCTTCGAGAATTAACTCGCTTTGTAATCCATTGGCGAAAGCCGCGTTTTGCAAAGTGTTGTAATCCATGTAAAGCCAAGGAAATTGGTCCTCTTTTTCGTTTTTATAACGTATTGTAAAAGTCAATTCGCCATAATAACCACTGCTGGGAATCCATTTGCCACCATCTTCATCATTATCAAACATGTAAATGATATCCGAAGAATCTATAAGAATTTGTCCGTTTGGATTAAGTAAGCTTCTTAGTTTTATTAAAAATTTAGTGGTATCTTTTAGTGTTCCAAATATGCCTGTACCATTCATTAATAATAAAATAGTGTCAAATTTATTTTGAGGATTAGTAGAATCCATTTCAAGAATATTTTGAACTTGAACATTTTTCAATCCACGAAGTTTACAGGCTTCAACTGCATTTTGAGAAATATCAATCGAATGAACATCGAAATTCCTTTCGTTTTGTAAATACAAACTATGACTTCCGGCGCCACAGCCTACATCTAAAATTTTCCCCTTCGCAAGTATTAAGGCTTTCTGTTCTAGTTTTGGCATTTCGGCATAAGAACGAAATAAATATTCAACGCTCATTTCATCTTCTTCTGAAATTGAGGTTTCCGTGATTAAATCTTCTGGGGAATTATTAGTTTGAAAATCAAGTATGGCTTTGCCAAGAAGGTCTTTCATTATAGTTGATGTGTTAATTTAGTTATTTGTTGATTTGTTTTAAGTAATTTCGCGACATGTTTTATCGAATAAACGAAAAAACAAACCTGCGAATGAACACTATTTTAAACAATCTTCCTAAAGAAGCCAAAGATAAGCATATCGAAAATAAAAAGTATTTTGATAAGCTGAAAAAGAAGACGCCAAAGAATTTGGATTACATAATGGAAGATTTGCATATCGCCGAATTCAAGAAAACAGATTGTTTAAAGTGTGCGAACTGCTGTAAAACCACAGGACCATTGTTTACAGATGCAGATATTGAACGTGTTTCAAAATATTTGCGTCAAAAACCAAAAAAGTTTATTGAGCAATATCTTCGCATCGATGAAGACAGGGATTATGTGTTACAAAGTGTGCCTTGTACTTTTTTGGATAAGGAAAATGCCTGTTTGATCTATGATGTTCGCCCAAAAGCATGCAGAGAGTTCCCGCATACGGATAGAAAAAAGTTTCAACAAATCACGGACTTAACATTGAAAAACGTAGCTATATGTCCAGCTGCTTTTAATATTGTCGAAGAAATGAAAAAGAAGTTGATTCTTTAAAAATTTTATACATCGTCTTCCTCTTCTTTGAAGAGTACTGGGATGAGGATTAATAAATCAAATATTTCGATCTCATTTCCTTAAACTGAACTAACCCGTTCCTCCAACTTTCTCTTATTTTATTTTCCGGCATTCTTGCTTCGATTTGCAGTTGTAGTTTTTTAGTTCCTGCGAGTTTTGTAAAAAAAGGATTGAAGAATTTTGATTTGTCAGTTGTCGACCTGTAGGCTTCAATTAACCATTTTAGTTCCAGTCGATTTACCTTCGCAGTCGCAGATAAATCTTCTCCGTAACATTCGATGCCATTGTAAACGGGATTTTGTGCGCCAAAATTTGGTTTCGGAATAAAACTAAAAGTACTTTTCGGTAAATATGGAGAGCCATAAATTTGAAACTGTAGTTCAGTTCCTCGTCCTACACTTACATTTGTACCTTCAAAAAGACATAAACTTGCATATAAATTCACGGCTTGATCATTTGGAAGATTTGGTGAAGGTTTTACAGGTAAATTATATTTCATTATTCGTGTGTAATCAATGCATGGAATAACAGTCAATTTGCATTGTAGACCATTTTTCAGCCATTTCTCACCATTAATCATTTTTCCATATTCTCCAATTGTCATTCCATGAAGTAAAGGAACTGGATGCATTCCCACGAAACTGGTGAATGATTGTTCAAGAATTGGACCGTCAACAATACTTCCGTTAGGATTTGGTCGGTCAAGAATCAAAAGCGGAATATTATTTTCAGCACAGGCTTCCATTATATAATGTAACGAAGAGATATAAGTGTAAAATCGTGCGCCTACGTCTTGCAAATCAAAAACCATAATGTCGATTCCTGAAAGTTGTTGTGGTTTTGGTTTTTTATTGTCACCATAAAGCGAAATAATTGAAAGTCCAGTTTTAGAATCTTTACCGTCAACGACATGTTCGCCCGCATCAGCAGTTCCGCGAAAACCGTGTTCTGGTGCAAATATTTTTTGGATGGCTATGTTTTTTTCTAAAAGAAAATCTACTAAATGTATTTTATTAGAGAGAATACCGGTTTGATTTGTTACAATTCCAATTTTCTTGTTTTTTAACAATGGTAAATAGTTATTATAATTATCTGCTCCGGTTTTTGTCCTTATTTGTAAATTGGTATCAGCCTTGTCTAAATTCGATTTTATATTTCCCATTGTATCGGTTTTTCTGGCAGAATAGGAAGTTGAAATGATTATCAGAAATATTAAATTAAAAGATATTTTAAAAAATGAGTTCATATATAGGAGCAAATAAAATTAAGGTCAATTAGTGTAATTCGTGTTTTAGCTGTATTTTTGGCTTAAGCAACGCAGACTGGCGAAGCAAATCCAAATTAGAAAAGTAATTAAATTGAATTTAGAATATTTCATCGCCAAACGTCTTATTACTGCTAAAGATTATAAAAGTAGCATTTCTGCTCCAATTATAAAAATCGCTATTTCAGCAATTGCCATCGGTATGATTATGATGATTGTTTCAGTAGCGACCGGAATTGGGCTGCAGCAAAAAATTAGAGAGAAAGTTTCGGCTTTCAATGGACATATCATTATTTCAAATTACGATAACAATCAATCTGAAGTGACATTAGTTCCAATTTCTAAAAAACAGGATTTTTATCCAAAGTTTACTTCAGTTCGTGGAGTAGAACATATTCAGGCCATTGCCAGTAAAGCTGGTATTATTAGAACCGAAACCACTTTCGAAGGAATTGTCTTCAAAGGCGTGGGAACTGATTATAAGTGGGACAATATAAAGGAATACATTGTTGAAGGTAGAATTCCAAATAACAAAGGAAAGTTAAATGAAGAAGTTGTGATATCTCAGTTTATTGCAAATCGGTTGAATTTAAAAGTTGGTGATGCATTCAACACTTTCTTTATGAAAGAGAAAGGGTATAACCTGAGGAATTTTGATGTTGTTGGGATTTTCAATTCTGGTTTTCAAGAATTCGATGCTACCTATATAATAGGAGATATTCGTCACATGCAGCGTATCAATAAATGGACCCCTGATCAAATAGGTGCTTTCGAGATTTTTGTGGATGATTTTAATGCTATAGAATCAATTGGTGAGCAGGTTTATGCACAAATAGCATCAACGTTGGATACTAAAACTATAATCGAGAAATACAGTTATATATTTGAATGGCTGCAACTATTCGATTTCAACATCGTTGTTATATTAGTAGTTATGATTCTTGTCGCCACAATCAATATGGTAGTAGCTTTATTAGTGCTGATTCTCGAGCGAACCCAAATGATTGGAATTCTAAAAGCGTTAGGGGCTAATAATTGGTTAGTACGAAAAATATTTCTGTACAACGCCTTCTATCTTATAGTAAGAGGACTCTTCTGGGGAAACCTAATCGGTATCTTATTATTGTTAATCCAACAACAATTTGGTATAATCCAACTTCCACCAGAGAACTATTACGTCAATCAAGCGCCAGTTTATCTAAATTGGGGATACATTCTTTTATTAAACCTGCTTACCGTGACCGTTTGTTTCCTGATACTATTAATTCCTTCCTATATAATAACCAAAATTTCACCAGTCAAAGCCATACGTTTCGATTAGATTTTCATTTGGGCGTTACCGTTTATAAAAAAGAGGCTATTATCGATATCGATAATAGCCTCTTTTTTATAAACGGTCGGGCTATTCGCCGCAAGTCCTCGCAAAACTCCATTTCATTTCGTTTTCCTGTGGGCTTTTCGCTGCTATCCCTAACGCGAACCTCGGTAATCTATAACTTGTTGTTGTTTTTACGAATATTATGATACCTTATATATAAGAGTGAAAAAGTAACAGTACAATTTTGTACAATATAATGTATCGGACAAAACCATTAGTTAGCTTAATCATGTTTTTGAATAATAGCACGAAAGTAACATTTGAAGTCGCAAAGGGTACCGATGAGCTACAAATAATGCAATACTGTTTAGATTTTGAAAGATGTACTAAGCAAAGAAATGCTTATGAAGGTAATCTTTCATTAGTGGAATAGGGGATTTTGACAAGAAAACGAGTTTAAGGTATATTTGATTGTAGATTTGTTTAAAAAACTTGTTCTTTCAAAAAACATGATATCAGTTAGTTAAAGATAAAGTTAAGAAAAGGTCAAAAAAAAGTGTTTAAAAAGCTTGAATAACCCAATAAAGGGTGTAGTTTTGCACCCGCAATGACGCAGACGTTCTTTCACAGACTGGCAAGTACAACGAATTAGATTAGAGAATTTATTTTCTAAAAAAGATTCGATAAAGCTTGTGAGAATAGAAAACGGATGTTACATTTGCACCCCGCAAAACAAGCAAAGTTCCTTGACAGATTGATAAGAAAAGCAGAGGCAAATGAGATAAAAATTATTTCAAAAAAACTTCAAATTTTTCTTGTCAGTTAAAA